>JBAYIX010000001.1:0-166398 GCA_041665385.1 Minisyncoccota bacterium
AGCTTCTCCACCCCCAGGATGTGGTGAGCCGACATCGAGGTGCCGAACTCCGCCGTCGATATGAACTCTTAGGCGGAACTAGCCTGTTATCCCTAGAGTAGCTTTTGTCCGATAATCTTCCGCGGCGTCTAAAGCCGACGGTCGGTTCACTTGGCTCTGCTTTCGCATCTGCTCGACAAGTACGTCTCGCAGTCAAACCAGCTTGTGCCCATACACTATCGCCACGGTTTCCATTCGCGGCTAGCTGATCTTAATAGGCTCCTCCGTTACTTTTTAGGCATTTACGTTACCCATTTTATTTTGCATTGAAGGTATCTGAGAGGTATACGGTTCTATCAGGTCTTTGAATTTCTTCGCAGATTCTGATTTTATATATAATCTCCAATATTTCTTCTTTTGCAGATGTAGACTTGTTTCAAGTCCGAACTTCCTTTTAAGGATTTTTTGGACTGATTCAAGATCAATTTTTTTGAATCCGAGTGTGTGAATTATAAATGTTTTATGATGAAATGATTTCCACGAACCATCATCCATAAACCATATAGCCAACACTAACGGGTCCATCAATACATCTATCAATTTTGGAATTCTCTTTTTTCTATTCTCATAGAATTGCTGGGCATAGAATCTGAATGCGCCATGCGAATAGGTGTCAAATAACACATATTCATAACCATTTTTCTTTATGCGAGAGCGAATCCCATTTCGAACCCATTCCCTAAATTGATTATAGATCCATTCGAGATAATCTCTTTGAGCTACTTGGTGTTCAATCTTGAGACGGTATGTTTTTCCGTTGTCCTGTGTTTCAAGATGACCATCACCCAGCAAAGTTCCTACCAAGATAGATCTTTGAACATCACTTAACTTGAGAGATTTTTTAACCTCTCTGATTTCTTTTGTGTTCATTGGGTTCTTACTATAACTAGTAAGCTCTATGTCGCCATAGAGATCGGACTATAATTTCTTCATCATAATTATAATAATGAAGTTCAGTGTTTAGTCTCTGAGGATGATTACATTGTAATCTTTCCTGCTGATTGTCTGCATATGCACATTTTTACGCTTTGGTAATGCATATTCTAAGCCGTTGAAGGCACAGAGTTCCCAGCATATAGCTGAATACCTATTCTTTTTATAGAATACCCCCTAAATTTATTTGTTTTGAAGTGACAAACTTCTGGAGGCGCTATAGTGAGGCCGAATCATTCAAAATGAATGACGCGGCCAAGGATAGCGCCCCACTAAAACTGCCCACCAGATACTGTTTCCCGTCGTTTATGCGACGAGGTTAGAATATACATTTTGGAAGAATGGTGTTTCATCGACGGATCCATGTCACCCGAAAGCAACACTTCAAATCCTACCATCTACGCTACGCATCAAAAACGTATAGTCAATATCAAGCTACAGTAAAGCTTCTAGGGTCTTTTCGTCTAGCTGCAGGTAACCGGCATCTTCACCGGTACTGTATTTTCACCGAGCGAGTCTTCGAGACAGTTCTCCAGTCGTTACACTATTCAACGCGTCAGAACTTACCTGACAAGGAATTGCGCTACCTTAGGATCGTTATAGTTACGACCGACATTCACCAGGGCTTACAACAGTCACCACTACATCTTGCGACATAGCAACGCCGTTGTTTGACCTTCTGGCATTGGTCAAGTGTCACCCCCTATACATCCTCTTACGAGTTCGCAGGGAGCTGTGTTTTTGTTAAACAGTCGCCAGAGATACTTTAGCTGCGGCCCCTTATTTTTCGCTTGCGCTAAAATTCAGGGCAGGCCTTATTCCGAAGTTACGGCCGCTTTTTTGCCGAGTTCCTTGAAGACATCTCACTCGTTCACCTTGGGCTACTCGCCCTGACTACCTGTGTCGGTTTACGGTACGGTTCTCACGAAGATAATCTTAGAAGCTTTTCTCGAAAGCGCGCTTTGATGCTTTTGCCCTTGCGGACTTATCTGCATTGCTTGGATACCACATTGAAGTGAGACTCCGGATTTACCAGGAGTTATCCTTACAAAACAAGCACAAATCCAATAATGTGCGCATCATACTGCACTTCGTCACTCCATCGATCTTCGCGAAAGTCAAGGAATATTAACCTTGAATCCATCGGGTGCGGCGTTTGCCATCCCCTTAGGACCGACTAACCCTTGGCTGATATACATTGCCAAGGAAACCTTAGTCTTTCGGTGTGCGGGTATCTCACCCGCATTGCGGTTACTTGTGCCAACATTCTTACTTCGCAACGCTCCAGTGTGGCTCACGCCTTCACCTTCATCGCAGATGCGAATACTCTCCTACCAATGGATAATGCCGAGGCACTATCCAGTCCTCAGTTTCGGTACAATGTTTTAGCCCCGATTATCTGCGGCGCGAAATCTCTCGATGAGTAAGCTGTTACGCTATTTTTAAATGATGGCTGCTTCTAAGCCTACATCCTCATTGTAAAAGAAATTTCACTACCTTAAGCGCACTTAACATTGATTTAGGGACCTTAAATAGAGATCTGGGCTGTTTCCCTTTTGTCCAATGGAGCTTAGCCCCCACAGACTAACTGCCGCGTAATTAACTTTGTGTATTCGGAGTTTGATAGGTTTCGTGAGATTTCTCCCTGTCGAAACCTTCCAGTGCTCTACCCCACAAAGGTACACGCGACGCTAACCCAAAAGTTATTTCGGAGAGAACCAGCTATTACCGAATTCGATTAGCTTATCACTCCTTACCACACGTCATCCAGTAGTTTTGCACGGCTAAATGGTTCGGGCCTCCCACCGCCTTTCGGCGATGTTCACCCTGCGCGTGGCAAGCTCATCCGGCTTCGGGTCTCAAGCAAACTACAATTCCAAACTTGCGTTTGGAATAAACGCCCTATTCAGACTTGGTTTCCCTGTGACTCCAGTCTCTCGACTTTAGTCAGCAGCTTGCTTGAACTCGTTGGCTCATTCTTCAATAGGCACGCCGTGACGGTCATCACACTATGCACAAAATTTGCGCACATTGTGATGACCGCTCCGACTCCTTGTAGGCACATGGTTTCAGATCTATTTCACCGCCCTTCCGGGCTGCTTTTCACCTTTCCCTCACGGTACTAGTTCACTATCGGTCTAGAAAAGTATTTAGACTTGCCGGTTAGTTCCGGCGGGTTCCCCCGAGCTTTTCGTGTCCCGGGGTACTTAAGAATGGAAACAAAGAAGGTTTATTATTTTTGTATACGGGGCTATCACCCTCTGGGGCCGATCTTTCCAGATCATTCTACTAACAATAAACTTTGTAACTTCTCTGATATAAATATCACGTTTCCACCTTGCAACCCTCAACCTAAATCGCACAGCGCGACTAAACGCGCAGTACGATTTAGGTTAAGTTTAGTCTCCTCCGCTTTCGCTCGCCGCTACTTACGGAATGCTTTTGTTTGTTTTTATTCCTCCTGGTACTGAAATGTTTTACTTCCCAGGGTACGCTCTCAGCACGAGTGCTGAGTCATATGAGTTCATCATATGGGGTTTCCCCATTCGGACATCTTCGGATCAAAGGTTGCTCGGCACCTCCCCGAAGCGTATCGCTGCCACGCCGCGTCCTTCATCGCCTTTTCTAGCCTAGGCATCCACCATGCGCCCTTATATTTCCCATTAGGAAATCTAAGAACCGCTTGTTCTATCATATTACTTACCTACATTGCACGCTCTTACTCTCGGATAAAGGAGAGCAGTTACGTACAAATTATCTTGCCATACCCAACAACGAAATATGTCGAGCATGGCTTTTCTTGAAGTATGAAGTTTTCAAGTTTCAGTCTTTCCGAAAAGAAAACCGCTTCGTAGAGCGGTCGAAACACATTGCTTATGCAGTGCGTTTATGGCCGCTTAAGATGGTGGTTTTTCTTGATATTCATTCCGATCTAGGTAGTCTATATTAATCTGTTTTAAAGTCAAGTGTTGATAGAAAAACAAGCGACCCAATATGGGCCGCTTGTTTTTAGATAAGAGAAAAGAAAGGTTATTCGAACAGGTTGTTGGTAGCTTTCTCTATCGTCTTTTGGGCAAATTCTTTGCCACCAAGACCGAATGACAAACCTATGGCCAGAGCCGCTCCGGCGAATATTGCTGTGAGCATCATCTGTATGAGCTGTGAGGCAATTCCGAGAGTTACGAGGGCTGCGAGAATTGCAAATATCCAGATAGACCACTTTGTGACCTTACCTAGGAATTCTGCTGCACGGATATGTCCCGCCTTTGAGCTTGCGATCACAACCTTTTCCATAGCATGTGCCACTACAGCGGAAACCATCAAAATAAGGACTGCTATGACAACCTGTGGCAAATAGTTTATGACCTGTTGCAAGAACAGGTTCACATCATTCAAGCCGAGAACTTCGAATGACGCCATGAGGAAGACCACTATCACAAACCAGCGAACCAAAGTTCCCACGAAAACTCCTGCGTTCAGACTATAACCTGCGCGCTTCACCACATCTTCCATGCCTGCACTCTTCAGCGCGGCATCCACCTTCAGGGTTCGGAAAACGCTCTCAACCAGCTTTTCGACGAGCATGGCTAGTATCCAACCGATAGCAAAGATGATAAGGGCAATGATAAGCGTCGGAACAAAACTAAGTATACCGAACCATACATTTTGAAGTGAAGTTGTGAGAGCTACACCCCAATCTTGAAAAACCATCATGTTATTGTTATGAAATTAGTAATAATATTCTCTTTTAATAAGCAAATTATACCACGGACGGATATATGCACCTGTGGATAGGATTGCCGCTTTTGTTACAACAAGTATTATTGCGGCTCAATACCGAGACGATCCACTAGAGTAACATGGTTATAATCCAAGATATCTCTGACCAGACGATCGTGTATGCCCAGGCGATATTCGAAATCTTGAGTATCAAAAGCTGAGTAAGATATCTCCTTCCCTATTTCGGACTCAATAATGCGGATGATGGCTTCGATCTTGTTTAGGTTCAACTCATCGCCAACTATGAGCAGGTCTACACGCGAATCCCAATTTTGTATGAAAATTCCTGCGGCGACTATAAGTTTTACCTTGCCAACAGCCATCAGTCTTTTTGCCAAAGTTTCATCCGGTTGGATACTCGCGACAGTCAGGAGGTTTTTCAGAAGATCCCTGTAGGGAAACTTTTCATTCATAACATATCCCGAACCTTTGTTTTTCTTTACTATAGTCTTTTTACCACGGACAATGGTCACTTCTTTGGCTATATCCTTTTTTTTTAAAAGCTCGATTTTCAAAAGTGAGTTTAGTTCTTTTTTTACTGCGACGGAAGTACATTTTGTACGCAAAACTATTTCTTTTAGGAAAAAAGGTGTGGTCTCGTTTAGAAGAAAGAATCTGAGAAGTTTTACGCGGACTTGGCTGCCGAATAGTGTGGTTAAGGTGTCCATAGTTTGGGATGCGCAATATTGTATCACAAATAACAAAAACTGTCCCAGATTTTGTCCTGGACAGTTTTTGTTATTTGCCTTTTGAGAAGGCTTATTTGAATTCTACTTTTCCTCCTGCCGCTTCGATCTGCTTCTTCAGGTTTTCCGCATCTTCCTTCTTCATTCCATCCTTGAGAAGAGCAGGCGCTCCGTCCACGAGATCCTTTGCCTCCTTGAGGCCCAACGCCAAGACTTCCTTTACTACCTTGATAACGGCGATCTTCTGTGCCCCGGCATTTGCTAGATGAACTGCTACAGTGCTCTTTTCTTCGCCTGCGGCTGCTGCACCTCCTGCTGGAGCGGCTGCAACTGCGACTGCCTGAGCGGACACACCGAACTTCTTTTCCAAAAACTTTACGAGCTCATTCAGTTCCAAAACTGACATTTTCTCGATATTTTCCACCAGAGTTTTGAACTTTGCTGGAACTTCTACCGACTGTTCAACTGCTTGATTATTTTCCATATTATTGATGATTATTAAGCTTTTTTCTTTGCGATCTCTCCCAAGGCCATAACAAAACCTTGAATCGGAGAATTGATAACATTTAGGAACATACCCTGCAGAGTCTTCATAGGAGGAATGGAGGCTATCTCCATCATTTCCACCTGACTCTTGAACTTCTTTTCGAAAACACCTCCGAGAATAGCAACCTTATCTTTGAACTTCTTTTGAAATTCAAAGATACCTCTCGCCGGAGTGACTGGGTCATTGCCATAAGCGAGACCAAATTCTCCGCTCAATACCGGTGCTTCACCTGCGTATTTATTGTCAGTGAGAGCTATGGATGTCAAAGTCTTCTTTGCTACAAAAAATCCAACGCCTTCTTTCTTCAAACTGCGTCTCATTTCCGTCGCATCCTTGACCTTGAGACCATGGACGTTTACGAAGACCAATGACTCGGCTGCCTTCATTATGGCCTTTAGCTTTTCCAGTATCTCTTTCTTCTGAGCTTTTGTGCGTGACATTTTATTTTTATTGCTGTTTATACAAGCAAATTCGACCTTTTACAAGGCAAAAAGGAGGAGATGAACCTCGGAAGGTCTTGTGGCGGTTCGAAACCAGCCTGCCTTCTGTCTTGAGCCTTAAATGTAAAGTAACATTTTGGTGACACTTGCGCAAGTCACTGACAGTCACTGACAACAAACTGAACAATCTCAATCGATCAATATTAGCTTCTTTTCAAGATCGTCCAATATATCTTGACGATCCTTGTCGCCGAGCAGTTTATATTTGATATGCTTTGTTACGTGTCTATCACCCTCATTTTGATTTCGGCTTACTTCTTTTTTCTGCTTTGCTTGCTCGAAACTCTTCAAAACGAGCTCCAAACGCGCGAGGATTTTTTTACTCTTCGTATCATTGCCTCCAAGTCTCTTGAACAATCTTTGCAGAGCGGCAATATATACCTCTTGTTTAATACTTTTGTTCGGCAAGGCTTTTATATCGGCATCACCATCTCCGTCAGTATCGACCCATAGAGGCGTAGTCGATGATGCAAAGAGTGATGCGGATGTTGTCCCCAAAGCATACCGTATAGTAGTTGTTGCGACTGTGAGAGGCGTCACGGGCACATTTACATACTCAGCCTTACCCACAAGATCACCATTGTTGTATTTCTCTACATCATATGTGAATGTCCCAACTCCGATACCGCGTATCTCTATTTTGTATTTTCTACCGTCATCAGGCAGAGATATGGATGTTTCTATGTCACCTGTGCCTTTCATGTTTGCATCAAAATCACTGCCAATAATATTGTTTTCATAGAGTGTCACCATATCATCCAGTCCTTCCCCCTCCGCAAGTGTCTCTGCTATGAGCTCCGGTGTAGGTGGAATAATACCTGTATGATTGCCCTCTTCGTCATATACATGGAGTTCTACGGGAGAATGAGTGCTCACAACTATGTCAGTCTCACCGATCTCCTTCGTATAGTCCGGCTCACCGCAAGATACACCGGGAATTTTTTCTATTTTTCCACACCATTCGGTCTCACTGCCAGTTATCGCCGTTTCTATAGCCGTTTGTGCTTCATTGGATTCCAATATTCGCGCATGCTTTATGTCGCTCTTATTTGCGAGAGACAACGCACCGAGATCCAAATACCCAACCTTTCCAGCATCATAAGATGCACTACCCACCACTACGGTTCCGTCGCCCATATTTGTCTTATCGAGATTGTAATTGTCTGCCGAGGCATACATTACTTTTTTTGTTGTAAATTTGTTCCATCCTACCAGAGCATATCGCGCTATTTCTGTCGGCCAGATCATTGGATCAATGATCCCATGGATGATTCCCGCCGCATTGATAAGTAACGTGCTACCTTTCGCCGGACTTTCTACATCGACATTTTTTGGCTTCACCCTGACCCGGCCGCTATCTGTGATGAAGGCATTTTGCATATCTGCCGAAACGATATTTTGAGAATACGAACCACGGTTCAACCCGGGTATATTCGATGAAGCAAATGCTATGGTTGGACCCAAAAACTTTTCGAAGTATTTTGCACTGGGAAGCAAGGAATACGCACTTGGCATATTTAGACCGAGTTGTCTGGCAGTACTCTGGTTCAGTATGTACCCTTTCCCGATTTCTTGATCATCACCATGGAGTATGGCCGCTATGGCTTGGGGGGTGCCGATATATGGCACCGCCACAGATATTACTTTATCGATTAACCCACTCTGACCGAGAATGTTTAGCTTGTTTACCAGATATTTTGCGACCAAACCACCGTTACTATGAGCGATGATAGTTACTTTGCCAGTTTTTGATCGTGTTGCAAGTTCACTAACTGTCGCAAGGAGCGATTCCGTAGTCGTTGATTTTTGCTGCCCCCCTGTTACGACCAGATCTATGGGCTTGCGCCAGTCATATCCATAAGATGTCCATTCTTGAATGGTACCTTTTGTTGTGAGTCCATCCATGAAAGTCATAAACTTCGCATATATATCGAACACACCAAAGACTTTACCTATTGGCTCTCCAGAATATATGAGGGGATCAGTCGAGGAACCGACAGGATTTAGAAAAAGCTTTTGAACATCCTTATTTCTGTTTGGAGCCCAAAGCTGATTTGTTGAATTACCGAGACCCAGAGGGCGGGCCTGTTTGCGAAAGAGTTCGGTCGCCTCGAGCCCCGGCAAAAATAGCACACTGGAACAACATTTCGAAACTACTGTATCAGCTGGGTCAAATTCCGGCTCCGACAATAACCAGGGATCATATGAAACAAAACCGAATACGACACCGCCGCTGTCACCTTCTATGACAGGACCCGAACTGCTTCCCCACCAGTTATTTTTTGCTCCTATTGTGCTAGTTGAAAAACTGGTAAGAGAATATCTGGTATTTGTTATGGAAGTATTTGATACAGAGAGCGGCATATTCATCTCCTGTAGATCAAACGCATTCCCTTCTCCTCCCACATTTGATGTAGGTATACTGTTCACCTGATAAGGTTTATCCACCTCATCACGCACACGAAAGCCCTGCCTCATATCCTTCATGCGGCTACCTGTTACTATTACTCTACTACTTATGATATCGATTCCACCTTCAGAGTTTTCGAGTGTAGATGTTGCTATGACTCCCTGACCATTCTCTATGAATATTCCATAAAATCCTGTCATATGAGTCCTTTCCATAGAAAATTTGCCGTCTTCCACATCTATTCCGGCGGTCAAACTAGATAGTTTTACAAAATTTCCCCTTTCGCCACGGATGAGTAAGCTACCCCCGTTCACATATATCCCCGTATACGCATACTCATCCAAGTTTTCACCTATCACCTCTGCCCCTGGCATGATACGCAAGGTGATCCCTTGCGGTACGGTGACCTGCCCGCTCAATATATATGGACTATTTTCCTTGTCCCAGACCGTATCTTCTGCCAAGGTCATCTCGTCCAATCTCGTTTCCGCATGAGCAATATTTGCAAATGCAAATGAAAATAATACTACCGATATGATACCCGCTACACACGCTCCCACATTTATTTTTTTCTTCATTTTTTATGCATTATTTGTAATGCATAAAGAGTATCAAACCGAAATGAAGAACTTGTGAATTTCAGATCAAAAAACGATAAAATTTTCCGGAATATTACCGGCTCCTTTCTAGAGCGGCCGGTGATGCAGGTTCTGTGTATGAGTTTGCCACATAGAGCACACCGAAACTCGCCATCAATATACACAGAAAACCGGCGAGAAATTTGAAAAAGTTCACATCAAAGGGGTTTACCATGTCGGTATTATATCACGCATGCCTCTAGGGTTTTCCCCAAAACAAAAACCGCCCGAAGGCGGTCTTTGTTTTGGTTTGAACCAAACTTCCGAACGTGACTAGCTAAGATTAGTAAACCGGGGTGACCTTGAGGGTACCGAGGTTGTAGTTAATCAAGCTACCCGTTGTATTCTTGCTGAAGTTTGTGGTATTTGTACCGAAGTAAACTCCAGTGATCTGGAAGGTCTTGATACCGTCGCCATACAAGCTCTTGAGAGAACCAGCATAGGTGAAGTTTCGTGAAGATCCAGCAGGAACAACAAAGTATGTTGCGTTGTCACCCGACAATGTGCTCGGGTTAGCCGTAACGATAGACAAGCTTGAGGAAGCTATACCACCAGTGATGGTAGTAGAGGTTGCCAATGCATCTCCAGGAGCAGCAGCAACGTAAAGTGTGCTGTTACCCGCTGTTACTGAGAAGCTCATTGTTACTGGATATGATACTACCGATGTCAAAGTGCTGGTAATAGCATTGCCCAATGTTGCAGAGAGATTCGACAGAGATGCGCTCGAAGCCGAGTAGGTAAGATCGCTGCTTACGAATGTTCCGCTTGTGACGGCCATTGTAGAGTAGCTAGAATCTTCGACTACAGGGTTGTTGGAAGATCCTCCAGCAGTACCGCTAACAGCCCAGCTTGTAGAAGCCATTGCTCCATCAAGAGAGTTGTTGGTATCCTGATTGACCTTTCCGTAGACAGTAACCGGGGTGTAGACATCAGCTGACAAAGGAACACTCAGGTTAGTGAATGCAACTGTTGTTGAGCTGATCGTGCTTGCCGAGTATGTCTGTCCATTGACCTTGATCTTGATATCACCAAACAATTGTGTGACAGCAGGACCATTTGTGTGAGGAACGAGTGTCAAACTGCGGAGTACGCCGTTTGTGTTCTGAACCTTAACATCGTAAACAGCCAAGACAACGTTGTCTGTCTGATTTGATGTCGAGACCTGAACGAGGCCCTGCAAAGGAGATGTAGCGTCGACTGTGACAACTACAGAACCATTGTTACTGCCTGTGTAGCTGAATGAACGATCATCAGCGATTGTCTGGCTATCTGTAACGCCTGTTCCATCAACTGAACGGAAGATTGCGTTTATGATAGACAAAGTTGCAGATGAACGATCTGAGCTCGGTAGCATTGCAATGTGTACTGTCAAGTACTTTGTGCCTGCCCTTGCAACGACATAGTTAACTGGGATTGTGAGACGATACTGGCTACCAGCTGTCATTTCTACAAAATCGTTAACTGTCAATCCTGACTTTTCTGCTACAACTGTGGAACCATCAAGAACCTTGATAGAACCAGCGTAGAGCCAGAGACGATTGTCGAAATCGAGCTGAAGGCTAGTAACTGCCATGTCAGAAGCGCCTGCCTGCAACTTGTATGTTGCAACATCAGCTTCCTGACCCTTACTCAATGATGTTCCATTGGAAGGTGTTGACTGCAAAGATGCAACGAGTGTGCCTGCTACTCCAGGAGTAGTAATGCCTGTTGGGCCTGATACTGTTCCAGGATTAGTTGTGCCAGGAACCGGTGTACAGACATATCCTGCTGGGCAGGTTGTCATTGTTCCACCTGGTACTGTGACTACGCCACCTCCAGCATTCAATGCGCCGCGAGTAAGAGGTCCTACGAAACCAGTGTTAGGAATACCGCGTGATGCCTGGTACTGCATAACTGCTGTCTTTGTCTGAGAACCGAAGTAACCCTTAGCTGCAGCACCTGACTCTATAGCAGGGATACTGAAACCATTTGCAACGAGCCATGTCTGAAGAGCAACAACGTCTGCACCTCGTGAGCCAACTGTGAGGTTGGTGTTAAAGGTGTAACCTTGTGCCGCAACAACTGTTGTGAGTGCCAATACGGCTACTCCAGCTGTCATAAGAATTCTTTTCATACGTATGTTTTGAATAATTAACGCGCCTCCTTCTTTTTACTAATAATGTAGAAGAATTAACGCGATGTAACCTAATAAATAAACTGACAAATAATTTTCTGAACAAGCATATAGCGCGATTCGACCGCAATTACATGCTTGATACAAAACATTATTACATACAAGTAAATACCTTAGCAAAAATCAATTGGGGATAACCATACATACATTACGGACTGGTACTCTAGATACTACGGCTTTTCACCTCCAAAGTCAAGAAATAGGCCGGAAATGGCCGAAATGCGTTATTTTAAAGAATACCTGCTCCATCGTCGTTCTCCCTCCTTTTTTAGGATGCCTTTATTGACCAATTCCATGAGTTCGCGCTGAATGGTTTTTTCACTGCAATCTTTCATAACCTTGGAAAAATCCTTTATAGTCAAGTTTCCCTGTAATTTCAACAGGTCCACAATGCTTTTCTTCCTTTGATCTTTCTTCTGCTGGACTCCGCCTCTGCCAGAGTTTATCCTGGCTATTTCCGTACGATTTTGACGCACTGGTCCAGCACTACCACCAGAAGGAATGGTCGTATTATTACCATATTCTGCAGGCTTAAATCCGCTACTAAATAAATCGGGGGTCTTGAAAAACTTCTCAGAAAGCACCAAGCCTGCATTTTCTGCACTCGCCGCAAGTCTATCTCGTAACAATCCCAAGACTTGGTCTATCTCCTTTACGAGTACTGAATGGTTCATGGTGGATATGAGATTGGATACTCTTGCTACATTGAGTAGAGATATCGTCTCAAGTGCAGATGTGAACAGCGACTGAATAATGGAACTCCTATCAACAGGCATGGAGCTCGATGCTGTAAAGGACGAATTGAGCAATTCAACTCCTCTGTCACGTAATTCCCACTTTAGCGGTTCATCGTCCTTTAGAAGGCCGGAAACGAGATATAGGGCAGCTGTAATTTTTTCTGTCTTTTTGAAAATGAACAATAAATACTCTTCGGCCGTAAAAAACCCAAGAGATCTCCAGTTTAATGGATCATTGAATGATGAACTATTTTGTCCGTTATTTATGTCCATTAAAGTGAGATGTTTTGTCTTTTATATAAATTACTCTGTCCTTTACAAAATTGACCTTTTGTTTATATGAGACATGTCTATTATATGTCTCATATAATAATATGCAAGCAGAGTTATAGGCTCATGTGGTATTATTGTAGTTAAATAACAATATTTTTATGGCAAAGAAGAAAGAAAGTGACATCGCGGAAAAAGTAAAATTCTGGAATGAAATAAAGACAGAAACCACACAGGCAGTTCTGGCAATTTTTTCGTTTCTATTGGCAGTACTTTCTCTCATGGCCGCATTTGGCAAGGCTGGTCGTTTGGGTGATTATTTATTCATAGAACTCTCTCTCTTGTTCGGAGTCGGATACTATCTCATACCCGCCATATTGATCATGCTTTCTATTGCATTCATAAGAGGCATAAAAAAGAAGCTTGAAATATCAAAAGTAATATCACTTCTCATCTTCTTTGTCTCTGGACTAGGACTCATACACATGACTAGCACTGGAGCAGGCGGAGCCGCCGGTAGATGGATCTCGACTCCTTTCATATACATAATGGACATTTGGGCTACTACGGTACTTCTCATCGCCTTGGTCATAGTTTCACTTTTCATCGTCTTCGAAGCACACTTCACTATGGAACAGCTGGCATTCTGGCGATGGTTCCAGAAGGATGAAGAGGAAGGAATAGAAGAAGACGAGAAAAAGAGCCAGGTTAAAAATGTCGAAATAGACGAGGAGGAAACAGAAAATGTGAACAATGCGATAGCGGCGCTGGATAAGAACAAAATAGAAAAGATAAAACCAAAATCACTCGATCTGCCGGATGAATACGGTGCCTTTGCTCCCGCTGTACAAATGCCGCTTTCAAGACCCTTCAATCCCCCGCCGCTCACTCTTCTCGAAAAAGACAAGGGCAAGCCGGAGACTGGTGACATAAAAGCAAATGCAAACATAATAAAGAGAACTCTGCAAAACTTCGGCATTACAGTCGAGATGGATGAGATCTCGATCGGTCCCACCGTGACTCGATACGCCCTAAAGCCTGCCGAAGGTGTGAAACTTTCCAGAATCCTAGCACTCAACAATGACCTGGCGCTCGCATTGGCGGCGCACCCTATCCGAATAGAGGCTCCTATACCAGGAAAGTCACTCGTAGGAATAGAGGTACCGAATACAGCAAAAACTACAGTAGGACTGGCAACCTTGCTTGCCTCTGCCGACTATCAAGATTCGGAAAAACCTCTTTATACTTCTCTAGGCAAGGATATTACCGGCCGCGCGCATTTCTGCAACTTGGGTAAGGCTCCCCACATGCTCATAGCCGGAACTACAGGGTCAGGAAAGTCAGTAACTATTCATGCCATCATCACTTCCCTACTTTTCCGCAATTCTCCGGAAAACCTCAAATTTATCATGATAGACCCAAAGCGAGTCGAACTCACTCTCTACAACAAGATTCCCCACCTTCTGACCCCGGTCATAACAGATCCCAAGAAAGCGATCCTTTCCCTAAAATGGGCGGCAAAGGAGATGAGCCGCCGCTATGACGTTCTCGAAAAGAATTCTGCCAGAGATATAGATTCGTACCACAGAAATATTCTGGCACCAGCACTGGAAAAATCAAAAAAAGATCGTAAATCCAAAGGCGAAGACGCTGGCGAAAAACTTCCGGAGACCATGCCATTCATCGTGATAGTGATCGATGAGCTGGCAGATATCATGCAGTCATACCCACGTGAGCTGGAATCGGCGATAGTAAGGCTGGCACAGATGAGCCGTGCGACTGGCATACATCTAATACTATCGACACAACGACCTAGCGTGAATGTCATTACCGGCCTCATCAAAGCCAATATACCTACACGTGTCGCCCTTCAGGTAGCTTCCCAGATAGACTCACGAACCATCCTCGACCAACCCGGTGCAGAGAAACTCCTCGGTGCCGGAGACATGCTATATCTCGGCGGCGAAATGGCAAAGCCAGTTCGTCTGCAGTCAGCATTTATCGGTGAAGCAGAGGTGAAGGGTGTAGCAAAATATCTCAAGGACGAATATCGCGATGAGATTATAAACGAGATAAACCTCACCCCGGGAGAACCTGGCTCCGACGCAGCCTACAAGGCAGGGGCAGGAAGTATAGATCTGGACAGTGTATCTCTGGAAGAAGAAGATGAAATGTACGAAGATGCTCGTGCCACCGTCATGGAAGCTGGGAAGGCATCAACTTCATATATACAAAGAAAACTCGGCGTCGGATATTCCCGCGCGGCAAAGCTCATGGATACTCTCGAACAAAGGGGTGTGATCGGACCTGCGAACGGTTCAAAACCGAGAGATGTGATAGGTAGTTCCCAATCTGAAACAAACATTCCAGATACAGGTATAGACTTACCAGGAACAAACTTTCCCTCCGGACTATAAAATTGCAAAATTCCCGATCCATAAATAGAAAACTGATAAAACTGTTGATACTCATCGCCGGAGTATCCGTCGTTGTTGCGTATGCGACCTGGCGTTCCCTGAACTATGCCCGCGGACCAGCCATAAATATCTTCTTCCCTCCCGACCAGACCGCAACCTCTTCGAAAGTCATAAATATGTATGGTCGCGCCGACAGGATAAGCAGATTATCGATCAACGGGCGCGATCTCACTATAGATGAACTAGGAAATTTTTCAGAAATTTTAGTTATATTTCCCGGTATAAACGTCGTAACCATAGGTGCCACAGACCAATTTGGAAGATCCATATCAAAGGAAGTTAGGTTATACGGAGAATTTGAGAATGATATGCGAGACAATTAACAACACAGAGCGACACAAGTTTCAATCTTCCTATTTTCAGACATTACATTAGAATAAGCATGCACCATTAACATCACTGAAATTATCATGGCAAAAAAAATAATTGAGAAAGGTGAGAAAATCGAGTCTGCAGATGAGCAAAATGAAAGTGCTGGCAAGCAAAGTGCTCCCACAGCACGTTCTGTTTCCGGAATAAAAGATGCCCTCGACGCCATCCGAACCAAGTTTGGCGACGAAGCTATCATGAACTTGGGAGAAAAACCAAGAGTCAACGTGGGCGCTATACCTACAGGATCACTCGGTCTGGACTGGGCACTCGGCATAGGAGGGTTCCCCCGCGGCCGCATAGTCGAAATATTCGGTCCGGAATCTTCCGGTAAGACAACGCTGGCGCTCCACGCAGTAGCGGAAGCGCAAAAATTGGGTGGTATTTGCGCTTATATAGACGCAGAACACGCTATGGATCCTGAATATGCAAAGCGTCTGGGCGTAAAGATAGACGAACTACTGATATCCCAGCCCGATACAGGTGAACAAGCACTAGAGATCGTAGAAAGCCTCGTGCGCACGAACAAGATGGATATCATAGCCATCGACTCCGTCGCAGCATTAACACCCAGAGCAGAGATCGAGGGAGATATGGGCGCACACCATGTGGGTGCTCAGGCCAGGCTCATGTCGCAGGCACTACGCAAGCTCACAGCCATAGTGGCAAAATCAAAAACAGTAATAATATTCATAAACCAAATACGCATGCAGATCGGCATAATGTTCGGAAATCCCGAGACTACTCCGGGAGGAAAAGCCCTGAAATTCTATTCTTCCGTGCGCCTGGACATCCGACGCATAGCCCAGATAAAGAAAGGTGAAGAAGTCATGGGTGGTCGCGTGCGCGTCAAAGTAGTAAAAAACAAAGTTGCTGCGCCCTTCAAACAGACGGAATTTGACCTTATGTATAACGAAGGCATATCTCACGAAGGCGAGATCATCGCCCTCGCCGAGAAGTTCGAGATCGTCACAAAATCTGGGTCATCGTATTCCTTCGGGGAAGAAAAACTAGGAAGAGGCTATGATGCCACACGCCAATTCCTCAAGGAAAACACAAAAGTAAGAGATACAATACTGGCAAAAATACGAGCGAAACTAGGCGAACAATAAGATCCAAGCATACACAGACATGAAAAGTCCCACAGATCGTAAAATGTGTGGGACTTTTCATATCATTTTGCATTTACCACAAAAACATGTAAAATTCCTGAGTCACTTAACAGCCAATAAATACCCTACCCATGTCACTCCTTGAATACAACGAGATAACCGAGAAACGCTATATTGTACTAGACGGCCAGCCATATGAAGTCATTTCATCGCACGTCTTCCGAAAACAACAGAGGAAGCCGGTAAACGCCACGAAGCTCAAAAACTTGATGAGCGGAAAAGTGACAGAATACTCTTTCCATCAATCAGAAAAAATAGAGGTGGCGGAAATAGATTCACGTGAAGTAAAATATCTCTACAACAACCGGGGCGAATGGTGGTTCTCGGAGACGAGCGATCCATCCAAACGTTTTAGCGTAAGTGCCGACGACGTCGGCCCCCAAGGCAAGTTTCTAAAGTCCAATACAGTTGTCACTCAACTCTTATTCAAGGATCAGCCTATGGGATTCAAGCTACCGATAACTGTAGAACTCAAAGTAACCGAAGCACCTCCAGGCATCAAGGGGGATACCGCTACGGGCGGCCAGAAGGTCATTACTCTAGAAACCGGTGCGACTATCAACGCTCCCCTATTCGTAAATATTGGAGATGTAATACGCATCAATTCCGAAACCGGAGAATATCGCGAACGGGTATAGAAGCCTGCTACCTGGAGACGTAAGGCAAGAGGCCCATGAACCTAGCGCGTTTTACTGCCGTTGCAAGCTGGCGCTGGTATTTTGCAGATATGCCCGTGCGTTGGCGGCTCAGTATCCTGCCGTGAGGATTCAAAAATTTCTTTAGGATTTCTGTATCCTTGTAATCAATATACTTGATATTATGCTGACTGAAGTAACATTTTTTCATCATGTTTGTATGTTTTGTTGATATTATAATTTCCTAGAAAGGAATGTCATCCGGGTTAATCGTTTCCTGCGGATAGTCGATCTTTTCTCCAGATTCTGCCGGGGTATCACTCGGAGCATCGGTCTTACTCTCTCCTACCGGTGCAGTACCCGACTGAGGTGAACCTCCAGGACGATTGCCGAACTGAATAGTATCTGCGACTATTTCTGTGCGATATTTCTTCTGTCCGTCAGTCCCATCCCACGAACGTGTTTGCATCCTTCCTTCTATGAACACATTTTGACCCTTTTTCAGGTATTGTCCGGACAATTCTGCCAATTTAGAGAAGGCTACAATATTGTGATATTCCACAGCTTCTTGTTTGTTTCCATCCTTGTCCTTGAAATAACGATTTGTTGCGAGACTAAAGTTACAGACCTTTATCCCAGATGGCAGAGCCTTGAGCTCGGGATCGCGGGTCAAGTTCCCAATAATCATCGCTTTGTTTAGATACATCTTTGTATTTTTTATGGCTAGCTGATAACTAAATTGCCACTTTGACCATTTCGTCAATACTCTTGTCCATTTCTTCGACAGATGCGGGAGCGACAGGCGCTATTTCTTTTTTCACTTCAGGTCTTTCCTCCGTCCTTGTGTCGCCTTCTGATCTGGCAGAAAAAGAGGCGGCTATAGCTGAAGCGCGCTTGCCAAGATAAGTATTTTCACTGACAGTAGATACCAGTAGAGTGCGAAGTATGGAGGGGTGCTTTTCTATACCCTTCTTTAGTTCCTCGACTTTGCTTGAATCGAGCTCAAACTTTACCCAGCCAAAGTATGCTTCGTCACATTTTTCGTATGCACCCGAAACAGTCTTTTTACGCATTGTATATGCAAGAGTCTCTTTGTGAGGAGCCTCTTCTGCAATTATATTTGCGCTGGCTTCAGTAAAAAGCTTGTGTAGAGCACTTACTTCACCTTCCAGCTTGTCTTCCGAGATCGATGATACTACCAGATAACTTATCTCATAAACAGGCACAATATCCTTATCCTTTGTATTAGTTTCTTCCATGTATTTGCGACTGGTGGCTTTCAGGAATGAACCCGAGAGACCTTGTTCCAAAGCATTGTTAACTTTGGGCGAAGGACCAATCGCGATTAACTTGTAATAAAAGAACCTTAACACATTTATACCCCCTGGCGCAAGAGTGAGGCTTCTTTACTCTATCATTATGAGATGAAAAAATAGTGAAATTTCACTCAAGAAATGTTAAAAATCCGATCAATTTTTGATAAAGAAATCCCTGGCATTGCGTAAAAGTCTTGTTGCGATCAAGGCCTCATCCTCACCCCGTATGCGCGCTATGGCCTTTACTACTTCAGTTACGTGACCTGGTTCATTCCGTTTGCCACGATAAGGCACCGGGGCAACAAAAGGACTGTCAGTCTCCGACATTATACGATCTTCGGGCACACACCTCACGATATCATCATAATCATGAGTAAAAGTTATAACACCAGTAAATGAGACCGTCCCTCCTATCGCCATAATATCTGCCAAATCTTCTTTGTTACCTGCAAAAAAATGAAAATTTGCCCTGACCTTACTTTTTTCCTTCAAAATTTGGATCGCCTCTTGATAGGCATTTGTATCCTTACCACTACGAACGTGGAGCATCAGTGGCTTTCGGACTTCATTTGCAGGCTCGATGTGACGGAAAAAAAGTTCCTTTTGCAATACACGATCTTCCGGACCACATCGGAAATAATCTAGCCCACACTCACCTATGGCGACCACTTTTGGATTTCGAGCAAGTTCGGTGAGCCGAGCGAAAGACTTGTCAAATCTTATTGCGTTAAAAATGTCACTGTTATCCATACTTACTGATGATGTCTCTGTGGGGTGTATGCCGACCGTAGCCCACATATTTTCTGTTTTCGAAGCTAAATCCACAGCACTTTCGGAACTTGATACATCCGTTCCGACAGTTATCATTGCTACACCTTTTCTTTGTGTATCTGCCAATACAGAATCCCTGTCCGTCTCATACTCGGGAAAATTGAGATGGCTGTGAATATCAAAATACTTTATTTCATTTGCCATATTTTTTCTTTGGTTCTACAGCCGCAAAGGACATGCGTTTATAGACTGCTCGGGTTGTTTCTACGTCCCGTGCACAATAATCGCAAATCTCCTTGATCTTACCTTCCTTGTAAAAATCCCACACCCTGGAACCGTCTATTCCGTCCTTGGGTGTAGGTATGCCGAGCGCGAGAGCGACATGTTCCAGTCCAATAGAATCCCTGCCCCACTTTACCCATTCGTGCATGGTGTCATATACAGGTTTGCTCTGATAACGGGCGAAAGAAAGATATTTCGTACTATTTCTGTCGGTGTCTTGCCAGGATGGTTTTACACCCAGGATTACGGACCGTTGCCAGATAAAGCGCATATCAAAATCGAGAACATTGTGACCTACGAATAAATCACACTGTCCTGCCACTTTCCAAAAATCTTCTATCGTCTTCTTTTCATTTTCCGGCGAAGAATAGCATTTCACAGGATCGTCATTTACCGCCAGACATATGCACAATACTCTACCAAAACTGCCGTCGAAGGATGTTCCCCGAACATAATCTTCGAATTTAAACTCTTCGTTCCTTGTCTTATTGTCATTATCAAAAGTTACACTTTCTGCGAGCTCCTTTCTCTTTGCCCTCTTTTCCAACTTGCGTTCATATAGATACTTGAGAGCCTTACCCGTATGAGGGTCCTCAACATCGCCAGGTATAGTCTCTATGTCCAAAAAAAGTTTATTCATGGCATTACAATACCATATATACTACAAATACCTACTAAACTCTTTTCAAAGGAAAACCGAGATGTTCTAGAAAAGCCAGAGTGGAATTTTTATCATGAGAGCTCATGACGATGGTGGCGCTGAGTCCAAAAACGTCCTTTAGGTCTTCATCTGCAGTCTCCGGGAAAATAGTGTGTTCTTTGATACCTAGAGTATAGTTGCCCATTGCATCTACAGATGTGCGTGGCAGGCCTCGAAAGTCCTTTGTTCTGGGTAAGGCCACGTGGATGAGCCTATCCATAAACTCAAACATGCGTTTGCCGCGGAGGGTGATCTGGTATGCTAGAGGATCTCCGGTCCTGGACTTGAATGTAGCAATAGCCTTCTTTGCGACACGAGTGGCAGGCTTTTGGCCAGTGATCTTCGCCAGACGTTCGCCTATGAGCTCTACTTTCTTTTTGTCTTTGACAGAACCAAAACCGCTCGAGATGATTATCTTTTTTAGCTGTGGGGCCTGCATAGGGTTTTTTAGACCTAGCTTCTCTTTCAGGGCCTTGTAGGATTCTTTATTTAGTTCGTAAACGGTTTTGTGTGACATGATAATGATGCTGTATTAAAAATTTATTTAACCTTTGCGACTTTAGAGGCGTGCATGGGCATAGCGCGCTCTACGACCTGACCCTTACCTCCTTGCTTCTTGGAGCGCTCATGCTTCTTCATCATATTCATACCTTCTACCAAGACTTTATTTTCCTTGGGAAAAGCCATGACAATCTTTGCGGTTTTGCCCTTGTCGTCACCAGATAAGATTTTGACTGTATCGCCTTTCTTTACATGCATGGTAGTGATTTATATTGAAATGAAGGGGTATTAAACGATTTCTGACGCTCTGGATGCTATGGTCTTGTAGCCCCTCTCCTGTATCTCTCTCGGTATCGGGCCGAATATGCGTCCTGACAATGGCTCCTTCTTGCCCTTTTCTATGATGACAACTGCATTTTCGTCAAACTTGATGTAAGAGCCATCCTTCCTACGGGTAGCCTTGGTCTGGCGGACGACTACAGCCTGGAGAACGTCTTTCTTCTTTACGGCTTTCCTAGGCTCAGCCTTTTGTACAGAGAGTACTACCACATCGCCGATCTCGGCATAGCGCTTGCGCGTAGCACCGAGCACCTTGAATATACGGCCGATCTTTGCGCCGGAATTGTCTGCAATATTCACTATTGTACGTGGTTGTATCATTTTATTATTTTACGATAACGAAGGCTTTGTTTTTGGATATGGGTCGGCAAGCTTCGATAGTGGCCTTGTCACCAATCTTCTTTGTATTTCCAGGATCATGTGCCATGAGCTTTGTTCTCCTGGTCATATACTTCTGATACTTGGAATGCTTCTTGTAGTTTTCTACAGTGACAACCGCTGTGTCTTTCATCTTGTCAGAAGTAACCACCCCGGTGAAGGTTTGGCGCATCTTCTTTTCTGCTGTTGTTTGACTGGTTTGCATGTGATTATCAATCCTACTTTAACTTTAGGGTATTGTCTAGAGCGAGGGCTAAAGAGTGACCTTGCTATTCATGGCGGTTAATATTCTAGCTATATCTTTCCTTATTGCCCTGCCCTCTTTTACATTCTTGGTCTTGGCACCGGAAGCGCCAAATCGGAATATACGCAGAGCCTCTCGCTTTTCGAGAAGCATCTTGCCGAGGTCGGCATTGGTCTTGTTTGATATTTCTTTTGCTTTCATGTTTTTATGTGCGGCTGATTATACGGGTTTTTACGGGAAGCTTGGTTCCAGCCTTGCGTAGGGCTTCTTCGGCGACCGCGCTATCGACACCATCGATCTCAAATATTATACGTCCCGGCTTCACTTCAGTTATAAAGCCGATGGGCTCGCCCTTACCCTTTCCCATTTTTACTTCCGCTGGTTTCTCAGTAAAAGGATGATCAGGAAAAACTCTGATCCAAACCTTGCCGGTCTTGCCGGCATGATGCATGGTGACCTTGCGGGCGGCTTCGATCTGGTTCGATGTGACACGAGCGTATTCCATCGCCTTGAGGCCAAAAGAGCCGAAAGCCAGCTTTATGCCACGAGTATCGGCATGGGCAGCCTCCTTTACAGGATGCTGACGCATTGTGAACCACTTTCGGTGTTTTACTTTTTTTGGAAATAACATGATAGTCGCTTAATTATTTTTGATCTTTCTTGAAAATCTCGCCTTTGTATATCCAGACCTTTATACCAATATCACCATAGGTCATGTGGGCTTTTTCCCTAGCAAAGTCTATGTCTGCACGCAAAGTCTGCAGAGGTATGCGTCCCTTTTTTAGCTCCTCTGTGCGAGCTATTTCTGCTCCACCCAGACGGCCTCCGAGACGTATACGGATACCTTGGACTTCTTTGTGAGCGAGGACCTTATCTATGGTCTGCTTTAGCACCCTTCTGAATGGCAAACGCTTTTCTAGTGCCTCGGCGACCATCATACCGGTAATAGCGGCGTGAGATTCTGGATTCCTAACTTCTTCGACGTCTATTTTTAGTTCCTGTGTACCGAGGCTTATCTTGTTCTTACGGAGAAGGGTCATAACCTTTTCACGGAGCTTGATCATGCCATCGCCAGCCTTACCTATGATCATACCTGGACGGGATGTCTTCACAATGATACGAAAGGCTTTTTGTGTTCTCTCTATCTCTACAGCACTCACAAAGAAAGCCCGGAGCTCCTTCTGGAGGAATTCTCTGACAGTAATGTCTGCGCGTAATGCATCACGATAGCTCTTGTCCACACCGAACCAGCGGCTTTTCCAGTCGCGGATGATTCCTAGTCTATGAGAATATGGGTGAACGGTGTGTGACATGTTGTTATTTTTTTATTTCTTTTTTGGCCGCCTTTGCTGTTTTCTTTGCAACCTTGGGAACTTTGGGAACAACAGGTGCAAGCACGATCTCTACGTGACTAGTGCGCTTCTTTATACCATGTGCCATACCGCGAGATACAGGCATGATGCGTTTCAGTACGAAACCTTGGTCGACTCGGATCTCCTTTATAAAAAGTGTCTCATCGGTGATCTTGAAATTGTTCTTTGCATTTGCAACAGCAGAGTCTATGAGATCCATGAGAGGACCAGTCGCCTTCTTTAGACCCGCAGACAAAATGAGCTTGGCCTGACCTACTTCTTTGCCACGTATCATATTTGCAACTACCCGAACTTTGCGGGGAGAGATTCTATAGTTTTTTAGTGAAGCGGTGATCATAAAAGTAGAATGGGGTGATTATTTTTTGACAGCGGCTGTGGTGGCGACTTCCTTTGCGGATTTTGCAGCGTTGATCTCGGCTTCTTTTGCCTTCATTTCGATCTCCTTTTGCATCTTTCCTCCGTGGCGCACGAACTTCCTCGTAGGTGAAAATTCACCGAGGCGGTGTCCAACCATGTCCTCGGTTACCAATACATCTATGTGGATTTTGCCGTTGTGCACTCCGAATGTAAAGCCGACCATTTCAGGAGAGATCATGGAGCGACGTGCCCAAGTCTTTACTGTACCCAAAGTCGCCGGCTTCTTGCCGGAAATTTTCTTTAGGATGTTTTCATCCACATATGGGCCTTTCTTTAGTGATCTTGACATGAATATTTTGGAATGGAAATTTTATTGTTCTTTCTCAAGTAAAAAAGCTCGTCCGAGCTCATTTGCATGTTAACAGAGCGCTCATTTCGAGTCAAGGACGCGCCTTTATAATCCTATAAAGAACGGCCTCGACCAGTTTTTTTATTGGCCTGATAAAGAAATTAAGCATTCTTAGCTTTCCTCTTGCCTACTTGTCTGCGGCTCACCACAAATACATTCGAGTATTTCTTTGGTGTCCTCGTCTTCTGACCCTTGCCGGCCGGCTTGCCCCAACGTGTCTTGAGACGACGCAGACCGCGACCAGTCCTCTGTTCTCCACCTCCGTATGGGTGGTCTACAGGGTTCTGAGCCGATCCACGAACAGTCGGACGTATGCCGAACCAACGCGAACGACCGGCCTTGCCGATATTCACGAGTCTATTTTCCTCGTTGGAAACAGCTCCGATACTCGCCCACGCATCTTCGTGGACTTTGCGGATCTCGGTCGAAGGCATCTTTATGTGGGTATAGCCGGCATCGTTTGCAATAACCTGAGCGAAGGATCCTGCGGAGCGGACGAGCTTTGCGCCGCTACCAGGCTTGATCTCAATATTGTATACGAAAGTACCTACAGGGATCTTTTTCAAAGGCAAACGATTGCCGACTTGAATGGGAGCATTTTCGGAGACGATGAAGGAGTTACCTACTTTCATAGTTTTCGGCATGAGGATGTATCTTTTTGCACCATCCTTGTAAGCGACGAGACCTATATATCCAGTTCGGAAAGGATCGTATTCTACAGTTTTCACTGTTGCAATGATATCCCTCTTTTCATAGAGGAAATCTATATCGCGATAAAGTTTCTTGTTTCCTCCACCCTTGTGACGAACTGTTATGCGACCGTGACTGTTCCTGCCCATATCTCTCTTGAATCCATGAGTGAGAGACTTATGAGGTTCACCAGTGGTCAAATATTCCTTGAACGGCAAAACTGTCATGTGGCGTCGGGATTCTGTTGTAGGTCTGAATGTTTTCATGATGATAGTTTATGCGTTTATACAAAGTCTATCTTTTCTCCTTTCTTCACCGTGACAAATGCCTTCTTCATACGAGGTATCCTACCCTTCTTACCCCTCACAAAGACGCTCTTTGCGGCAATATTTACTATTCCAACTTTTACTGCAGTCACGTTGTATAGAGCTTTCATTGCTTTCCTGACGCTGTCCTTGTTTGCATCTCTTGAGATTTCGAAAGTATAGACTCCAGACTGGCTCATGACACCACTCTTCTCTGTGATACGAGGACGGATGATAGCGGCGCTAGAACTGCCGAAACTGCCTGTAGGCATAGCGACAGCCTGAGTTTGTGCAGGAGCCACGGCTACGACTTCACTTTTCTTTGAGATAGCCTTTTTGGGAGCTCTCTTTGTCTTTGCGGCAGAAGACTTTGTATCGCTGGCAGAAGCCTGTATCTGGCTCTGTTCATTCTTTTTGCTTGTTCTTAGTCCGAATAAAGGCATGATATTAAAATTATTTTTCCATCCTGGCGACTAGTCCCTTCAGGGCGACTTCTGCATCGCTAATGACTAGATAAGTGTGGTTCAAAACTGTTACAGGATTGATATTACGAAATTCTTCTATAGATACATTGCCAAAATTTCGGAAACTTTTTGAAACAGATTCCTGTTTTTCATTGAGAGCTATGATGGCAGCATTCTTTGGTTTTGTAGCGAGCCTCTCGAATCCTTTGATCTTGGAGAGAGACAAAAGTACGGACTTTGCATCCTTGGCCTTTGGGGTAGACATCTTCATGCCGTCTAGGAACAATATTTCTCCTTCTTTGAATTTCCTGGAGAGTACAGTGAGGAGAGCTTTGGCTTTTACCTTTTTGTTTATCTTGCGTTCAAAGTTCTTGTCATTCCTGGGGCCGTGTGCGATACCTCCGCCTACCCATATAGGTGAACGTGTAGAACCGTGACGAGCGCGACCTGTACCCTTTTGTTTCCAAGGCTTCTTGCCTCCGCCACGTACTTCCCCACGAGTCTTTGTGTGGGCGATAGGAGAACGGGAATTGGAATTCATGAGGCGGACGACTTCGTGTACGAGGTCGGCATTCCAGGCCAAGTCAAAAATACCTTTTGGTATGGTTACCTTGCCGGTAGATTTGCCTTCTTGATTGTATACTGGTGCTTCCATGAAAATGAAAGAAAAATGCTCCGCAGAGCTGTGGGAACATACTAGCAGAGACGTGCTTTTTGGTCAAATTTTCCGCGAGGTCGGACCTCTCTGTACTACATATTCACCTCCCCCCTCGTCATCGGTCCAAAAAATCCTGTATTCGGTATACCCTTTGACTTCTGAAACTTCATAAGGGCAGACTTGGTAAGAGAACCGAAGTAGGTGGTTTCGTTGTTAGGTGAACCATAGCCAGATGTGGATATGGTATATCCTAAAGCATTCAGTAGTATCTGTAGATCTCTCACATCTGGGTCAGTCATACCTAGAGAGAGGTTCTTGGTGAAGAGTTTCTTTGAGGTTGATGATTGAACAGGAGTGCAGATATAGCCTTGGGGGCAGAAACTGATCTGAGGAATGGGATTGGGTGTTGGAGTAGGTGCGGCTGCATATCCTCCTCCCCCACCTCCACCACCACTGTAGCCGGTGCTGCAAGAAACTGTGAAATTGGAGGTATTGGAGTCTGTGGTATTGCCGGCATTGTCATATATCCTCACGTACCAGGTGTGGGAGCCACAGGAGAGGTTGGTCCCAGAGTAGGATTGGGTGGTGGAAGAGATATTGTCTGTATAGAGGGAACCATCCAGGTATATCTGGTACTTGGAGATGTCGGACTCTGAGTCTGCAGATGCGGACCAGGTGAATGAAGGGTTTACAGAGGTAGAACTGTTGTTTTCCGGGGTGTAGAGGGAGACAGAGGAAGGAGAGGTGGTGTCTGGAGTAACAGTGAAGGTATGGGTGGAGTAACCAGCAGAGTAGGTGTAGGTAAGGATACCGGAGGAGTTTGACTGAAGGCTAGTAGAAGCAGATCCATCTACAGCTACAGTGTAGTAGGTAGAGGGTTGTAGGTCACCTATGGTGTAGACCGTCGTGGTTGCTGACGTGCTGGATTCTGTCCAGGATTTGGAGTAGGTACCGGAGGTGTTCCAGGTGATATTTGATATATCTAGCCATTGAGGACGTGTAGTTGAGGCAGAGTAGATCCAGGTTTCTGGAGATGCGACAGAGAAGTTGGCAGACATGGTACTAGAGGTTGCTGTAGTGTAGCGGTACTTCTTGTCTCCATAGATACGTATGTTGCCTGTTGGATCCAGGAGACTGGTTGCGAGAGTGAATGGTGGCTGGTATTCGTAGGCTCCGATATCTGGGGTGCCGTAGAGGGGGTTACCGGCATAGTCGGTGGTGGTTGAGGTCATTGAGGAAGTAGTAGTACCAGAGTCAATAAGTGGACTATCCCCTAATAGACTGAGATTATTTGCATCTAAATCAACCATATATGGATTACCTGTTTGAGAGTGAATCTCAGCCGAAGAACTGATACCGTTCAAATCAGAAACATTAGCATTATCCTGAACAGCAGATTGCCAAGAAGAAAGTGATGTATAGTTGATGCCATCTATTTTACCAAAATTGATATCCCCAACAGTTGAATTATAGTAGAAATTATAATCAATTTGAACATCATAGTTGGCTCCTGAAATAGTTATAGCTTGAGAATTTGATCCTGTTTGTTCCACAACAATTAGATTATTTGAAAACCTATTTTTTTGTCCTCCCGCTTGTGTGTCGATTCCATGACCTGTATAGGGGCTATTATTATTCAAATTTGGATTATGTATAATTGTATTATTATAAACATCAAAAGGGTTTATATCTGGACTACTTTCATTATCAATAGAATTAACTGTATTATCTCTTAGGATATTTGAGTAAACTCTATTTCCTCCGTTTCCAAAATTGTTAATTAATACGATTCCTATGTAGTTATTATATAAATTATTCCTATAAATATTATTATCATCACTTTTGGCAGTTCCACCAATATATATTCCCCCTCCACCTTGACTACCGACCCCGTAATAACCGTAACCGTTATTATAGATCGTGTTTCTATAATAATTTCCATTATTAGAATTCCAAATCTTAATACCGTAACCATGGTTACTAAATAAATTATTGTCACTTAAATAAACGTAATTGGAATTCCAAACTGATACAGCATCAGCGTAACTATTTCTTACAGTATTACCTTGAAAAATCGCACCCGATGAAGTGTTAAGGAATATACTTGGACCAGTTTGGAATGTAAAATCACCATTATAAGCTAGACAATTTAATATCTGACCACTTATAGAATTACTCAAATATATGCCATATGTCTTAAACCATCTTATAGTTAAACCTTCTAAAATTAGACTATTTCCTCCAGAATCAAAAACTGCACCAGCTGTAGTGCTATTTGCACCTTCTAAAGTCAGGTCTGAGAAAGTTAAGAAATTTTTAGTACTAAGCGAAATTATGATATTTCTTTTAGCTGCCTTTAAGACACCACTTAAAGGATCTTCTCCGACATTAACCCATAACGTACCACCATCATCACTTTCCCAGTCCCACTCATTAAGTGCCACTAAGCTTTTTACTCCAGAATGACGTGTTAAAACAACTGAATTATATATAACTATATTTGTTTGATTTGACATGGCCACCTTATAACTCGAACCGTCAGCTGTCCAAATAAGTGTTGAGGGATCATATGCCCCAGATAATACCGCCTCTCCCGTTCCAAAACCGTCCAGGGTCGTTGTAATAATTGGACTCTCAGACAATCCTGATGAACTAGGGTATAGATAAGCATCGTACCAAATGTCTCCTTTTTTCATGATAACAGTATCTCCTGGTTGAAGAGCAGTTGCGTCTGGAACTCCTGTTGCATTAGCATCCCAAGGATGATGAGCAAACGGTGTTGCCGTTGCTGTACCGTTATTACTGTCGCTACCACTTACTGAAACATAATATATCGTCGCGTTCGCTCTGTTCACAAAAACAAAAAATCCAACCACAAAAAACAGGCAGACAAAAAAGATTCGTGGTTTTAAATATAATTTTTTAGAGGGAGTTAGTACTCTCTCTCTCTCTCTCGAAAATAGTCGGTTCGGTAATTTCATCAGCAAATGATACCTCTATTGGACAAAATCTTCAACCATAAGTTGAGCATAAAAAAAACAAATGCCTGGCAGAACCAAGCATTTGTTTTTTATAGATATATTATTTGAACTACCCCACTATCTCCACCAACGTTCCCCTCTTGCCCGGAACTGCTCCGGATATATATAGAATATTTTCATCGAGATCGATATGGGAAATCTTGAGATTCTTGACTGTTATCCTGTCGCTACCCATCCTACCTGCCATGCGCATACCCACTGGAACACGGTTACGCAATCCTCCACCGATAGAACCTGGCTCGCGTTCAGAATGCTTCTGACCGTGACTCCTAGGTCCGCCATGGAAGCCGTGACGCTTCACTACGCCTTGGAAGCCCTTTCCTTTGGATATAGCGCTCACCATGACCGTATCACCGGCCTTGAACTGCTCTATCCCCACCTTATCCCCAACTTTGGCAGAAGGAGCATCTAGGCGAAATTCACGCAAATGCGCAAAGTTACCAAGATCTTTGAGGTGACCCTTCAGAGGCTTGTTTATGCGGTTCGGATTGCGAGAACCCTCACCGACTTGGACAGCCTCATAACCGTCATTTTCCTTTGTCCTGACCTGAGTGACAACGTTTGTAGATGCAACTACAAGGGTGACTGGTATAGCCATACCTTTATCGTTGTAGATCTGGGACATATTCAGCTTTCTTCCTAGTATGAATTTCATTGTGGTTATTACATCATCTTTACGTCAATATTCACGCCAGAAGGCAAACTCATGTTACGGAGAGCCTCGATAACCTTGGGATTTGGGTTCACAATATCTATGAGCCTCTTGTGCACCCTCATCTCGAACTGTTCACGGCTATTCTTGTCTATGAATGAAGACCTATTGACCGTGTACTTCTTGATCTCTGTAGGCAGAGGCACTGGACCATGAACTTCCGCTTCGTAGCGTGCGGCCGTGTCCATGATCTGTTTGAGTGAGGTGTCGAGGATCTTGTGTTCATATGCGCGGACGCGGATGCGGAGATGCGGGAATTCCGACTCTTTCGTAGCCTTGGTGCGTGGAGCACGCGGGTGCTTTGCGACCTTGGGCTTTTCTGCCTTGTCGAGTTCATGAGTTTTTGTCTGTTTCGTTTCTGACATGATAATTTGTTTATGCAACAACCTTTGTGACTACTCCGGAGCCGACAGTCTTGCCTCCTTCACGGATAGCAAACCTCATCTGAGCTTCGAGAGCGACAGGGGCTACGAGCTTTACTTTGAAGGTCACAGTATCACCTGGCATGACCATTTCTACCTTTTCAGGGAGAGTCACTTCACCTGTGACGTCTGTTGTTCGGATATAGAACTGAGGTTTATATCCAGCGAAGAATGGTGTATGACGACCTCCTTCTTCCTTCTTCAATATGTAGACCTCTGCTTCGAATTCTGTATGAGGCTTGACTGAGCCAGTCTTTGCCAATACCTGACCACGAGATACATCATCCTTTGCAGTACCACGGAGCAATATACCTGCATTGTCTCCTGCAATACCCTCTTTTAGGGACTTGTTGAACATTTCTATGCCGGTAACTGTTGTTTTTGTTGTATCACGGAATCCAACGATCTCTACTTCATCACCAACATGTACTTTTCCTTTTTCGATACGACCAGTAACGACTGTTCCACGTCCTTCGATAGAGAATATGTCTTCGATAGGCATTAGGAAAGGTTTGTCGACTTCACGTACAGGCTCAGGAATATAACTATCTAGAGCATCTACGAGCTCATCAACTTTCTTTGACCATTCTGCATCTCCTTCGAGAGCCTTGATAGCTGAACCACGGATAACAGGAGCTGTCTTGCCGTCAAATTGATACTTTTCTAGAAGTTCACGCACTTCTTCTTCGACTAGATCGATAAGTTCTTTTTCCTCTACGAGGTCGCACTTATTTAGGAATACCAAAACCTTTGGGATACCGACTTGGCGAGCCAAGAGGATATGTTCTCGGGTCTGAGGCATAACACCGTCTGTAGCAGACACGACCAAGATAGCACCGTCCATCTGAGCGGCACCAGTGATCATGTTTTTGATGTAGTCGGCGTGTCCTGGGGCGTCTATGTGAGCATAGTGACGCTTTGGGCTCTCGTACTCTACGTGAGCGAGAGAGATAGTAACAGTCTTGGAAGGGTCACGGACTGTTCCTCCTTTTGTAATATCTGCGTATGCCTTTGTCTGGGCCATGCCTTTCTTGGCCTGAACCGCCAAAATAGCGGCTGTAAGTGTGGACTTTCCATGATCGATGTGACCGATGGTACCGACGTTCACATGGGGCTTGGTACGATTGAATTCTGCTGCCATATATTTGCTTAGTGCTTTGGTTTCTATCGTTTGGGCGTGATCCCAAGCTTTTGCAAGGGGGCCATGCGACGGGAACCAAAGATAAATTTATTAATAGTTTATAAAAACGCAATAATGCGCGTAGGTAACATCGTAACACAACGAGAAAAAGAGCGCAAACTAGGAGGTATTTTTTGTATGTTTACCGTAGACACTAGTGAACTTAATTCACAAACCGATCCTTATACACGAATATAATTATTAATAACAGAACTGGATATATAAAGTTAGTATATGATGTTGTCTTTGAATCAAACAGGATCACATAACCAAGTAATAGTATAAATGCTGTTGCTACGATAAGACCGTTCCTAAAAGCTGATCTTCTCATCTTGAATAATGATCGAGCCGTTATAATTAATCCTACGGCTATAATTATGTAAACAATACCCCAAATCGGGTTAACCAGAAGTTCAATAACTCCAAGTACTATCACTCCTGTAGCACCTAACCAAAGCAGTCCCCCAACTATCTGTATTAATATAGGCGCTCTGCCTGTGTAAGGAACGAACGATTTTACTTCTGGAGAAGAGTTATTGGTTTCCATTTTTGTTTATTATTTATTAATACTCTTAATATGATGCATAGTATAGCATGAGCACATCAGCATTTGCATGAGGAAAAAAGTACCCCTCCGATACTAAAACTAGCGCCCTTCACAGGCGCTAGTTGCACTAACAATTATCTAAGATTAGATATTCTCTTCGTAATAAGCCTTGATACTAGCCCAAATAGATGCAGTGAGAGCATCTTGATCTACATATGCGCTCGGAGATGATGACGGTGATGCAGATGGTGATGCGGTAGGATTTACCTTCACTGTGATAGTATCCGATGCGCTCTGGCCTGTTGCAGAATTCCTAGCTGTATATGTGACAGTCCAGTAACATCCTGCAGCATTACTTGTCATAAGAGAACTTGTGTATCCGCTGGAAGTATTTGCAGACCATGCTCCCCCTGCCCCACACATAGCGGCATTGGTAGAGGTATAAGTTGAGGAGAATGTGTCGGCATTGCTGGAATTCCAATAATAGTTTGCAGTCTGTCCGACATTGAAGCTGTAGTTATGAGTGCCTTGGACAGTGAGAGTGGCGGTAGGGGCAGGGACGGGGCTGGCAGATGCTGTAGGTGTGACAGTAGGAGACGAATAAGTGTTTACGGAACTTACGTATACCTGACCCGACCAACCACAATTATTGCCACCATTCTGCAATCGACCATTACAAACAGCTACTTTCCAGCTATATCCTGGTGCTGTAGGCATATCAGAGGATGTGACTTGGTAATCCATGTATGTGTTGGTACCAATTATAGAACCTATAAGTTTAGAATACCCCTCGTAATTACCTCCTCCGTTCAAATAAACGAATGTGTCTGAGTTACTAGTAAACTTATTCCAACTAATTCGATAAGTGTTGCCAACGGTCCATTTATCCCCCTCTCTCGGATAGATGACGGATATTGTGGGTTGAACACTACTTACCGGAGAAGCAGAAGCACTCGGACTGGGTAAATACGCCGTACCTATGACATTTATATTGAACTTACCACAAGTCTCTGCATACCTCTGTTGACCAGATGGACAGATAGTCACAGTATAATCTCCATTTGGAAGTGAATTCATATTCCAGCTACTTATAGCACCAACTTTCCATGAATATGTACCCGTGTTTGGATAATTCTTTACGAAAGGAAGAGTTATGTCGCCACCTCGGAGAAGATATATGTCAACGCTAGGAATAACAGACGTAGTTTGCCATGTCCAAGTCACATTTGACTGTTGATTCCACGAAACAGTGCCTAGAGGTGAAGTGATTTTGACCGTAGGAGCGGAAATAGAGGGAACCGATGCGGAAACAGCGGACGGAGTATTATTGGGATAATATATAGTGCTACCAGCACCTCCAGCACACTTATTCAGATATTCCCTTGTCAGAGTTCCAACATAGCCAGTAGCGGTTATTCCTAAACTGTTCTGATATCTCACTACAGCACTCTGTGTGCTCGGACCAAAGTAGCCCTTTGCCACCTGGCCGGAAGAGATCGCACTTATATCAAAACCTTTGGATATGAGGAATGATTGGAGAGCCGAGACATCTGAACCTTCGGAACCAAGGCCAAAATTGGAGCTGAATCTGTAGCAAGCTGTGGCAACAGGTGAAGATGAAGGAGTCGGGGTCGGATTTGTGATTGGACTCGGATACACGGTGCCGAATTTTACAGGAACTGTAACAGTTTTTAGAACTGTTCCATCTTTTGCTCCAGTACTTGTTATCTTTATGTATCCTGTATTTGTGTTTATATACGACATGTATTGCCTATCACCGACCGAACCCTGAAAATATGCCGGCAATTTCAACGAACTACCTGAAGAAACGGCTAGATTACTCACTGCACTTATCGGATTTCCAGCTGAATCGAATACCTGAGCGGATCCGACTTCACCTTCAAATATAGACCAGCCATTTCCATTTACATAACCACCAACTGTTATAGGTAATGTAACTGTATCATTGGGTTGTGGGAGAGTTACTGTTATTCCTGAACTAACCTGAAGTTCAGGAACATTACCTGATGTAGAACATCGGTTCAAATACGCTCTTGTATTTTCTCCAATATAACCAGTAAATTCTATTCCGACAGCCTTTTGAAAATTCTTCACAACATCTGATGTTGCAGAACCAAAATATCCCTTAGCAACACCACCGTTCGTAATAAGCGGAATACTGTAACCATTATTTATTAGCCAGTTTTGCAGAGCTACTACATCTACCCCGTTTGTACCTATGCCAAAGTTCTTTGTAAACGTATAACAAGATGAGACTGGTGAAGTATTTCCGACAGCTGTAGGACGATCTGATGGTCTAACTCCGGAAATAGTTCCCGGAGTACTAGATAAACTATCGCCTTTTACAAAGGTAATAGGAGACCCTGTAATTGATCCACTGACAATAAAGGAAGCTCCTGTAAAGGTTTCCATGGTAATTCCGCCAGTCTTTATGCTAGTTTCAGTTTTTACGCCTGTTGCATTGGTTACTCGGCCATCTACTCGGACAATATATGGAACGTATACACCATAAGGAATAGCCGCACCAGATACACTAGAATTCATACTGAATGCCGCCTCACCAGATACGATAGGAGCTGCGCCAACAAGCTTTTCTCCCTGATACAAATAGGCAGTCGTTATACTTCCCGGAGTAGAAGAAAAATTCACAGTTACTGAACGTAGTATACCTATGTTCGTCGAGGTATTTTTTATGCCAAAAACAAGAACGATCTCTTTTTCGATGAGTCCATCACTATTAGAAGATAATGCACTAGAAAGTGGAGAGGTAGTATCCACGGTTATGACTGCGGTATTGAGATTTTCTGCCTTGACTACGGTCGGTAGGTCCGCCAAAGACACCATTGTTAATACTGCAATGGGAACGAACAAAGAAACAATAAATTTTTTCATGATAAATTGCTAATAACTTTATAAATAATAGAAAATGATGCGACAAATACCCTCTTTCGAGTTCTTACTGGGGTAATAATAGCACTGCCCCCATTTTTTTATTGAACAATCTGTGGATAGCACAAAAACACTTGATTTTATATCATCTTTCAGCTCATCGCTTGAAACGCTTGTTCCGGCTAGATATTCTCTTCGTAATAATCCTTGATACTTGCCCAAATAGATGCAGTGAGAGCATCTTGATCTACATATGCGCTCGGTGACGATGATGGTGATGGGCTTGCAGTCGGCGATGAGTTCACTCTAACAGTAATAGTATCCGATGCACTCTGACCTGTTGCAGAATTCCTAGCTGTATATGTGACAGTCCAGTAGCAACCAGCAGCTGCACTGCTCATGAGAGAACTGGTGTATCCACTCGATGTGTTTGCAGACCACGAACCCCCTGCCCCACACATTGCGGCATTGTTGGATGTGTAAGTGGATGAGAATGTGTCGGCATTGCTGGAGTTCCAGTAATAGTTTGCAGTCTGTCCGACATTGAAGCTGTAGTTATGAGTTCCTTGGACAGTGAGAGTGGCGGTAGGGGCTACAATGATAGGACTTGGAGTAGGGGTACTGGCCGTGTAGGTAGGAGCAGGAGTGTTAGATGGAGCGGGGGTGTTCGAATACATAGGAATTGGAGAGTAAGCGTTCGGTATATTTACAGAACAAGACGCTGAAGATGTTTTTCCAGAATTATCTCTTACAGATACGACTGCTTGTTTACCACCAGAACTATAATAACTGACCATGAATCCGCTGGATCGAGTACTACCTTCTCCATACATCGACACATCGTTGTATACACTCCATTCATAATTATAAGGAGTCTGGCCACCTGACACATATGCATTCCATGTTGTGCGTGGTGTAGCGTTTGTGTTTGAAGGATAACCTGTACAAGAAACTACGAGAGGAGAAACAGTTGGGGTAACGGTATATGTAGGCGTTGGTGAATATATTGGAGAAGGACTGGCTACATTTTTCGTATATGTCGTACAGGTATATCCGGATGGACAACTGGAGTACGCAGCGGAACAAGTATAACCATCGGGACAATATTTACTTACTCCAGGAGGTGTACAGATATAACCCATGGGGCATATTGCTGTTATAGGCGTGGAATTAATAATGCTCAATACCTTCACCCTAACCACATTACTTGAGACTTTATCTCCACTCGAACCCGCACCAATAATGTAGAGATCGTAAGTCTGACCAACATTCAGGTTTGAGGGAGCTGTACAATAGATCAGTGTGCTACCTAACTGAGTTATAGTACAAGGCATTCCTGCTATATATACATTTGTAGCATCTTTATAACCAGCAAGGTTGGTTCCTTGAATTCCAACTGTGCCTCCAGCATCGATTTCCCAGTTTCCTGCGGCTTTGCCAGCGACAGAGGAGATATACGGATTTTGTGACTGTGTAGAAGTCGAAGTATATGTGGAAGCCGCTGTAAATGTAACTGCTTTTTCTCCACCTGCCCCAATAGTTTCCACATAAATCTTGTAACGCGCATCAAATATCTTCAAATCAGCGGGTACTTTCCAAGACAGACCATTCTGACCCTTACTCACCGCAACCACTTTGCCTATTGCCAGTTCCTTTGTCCACATATTCCCGATCAATTTATATAGTGCAACATTTACAGGATTAACTGTGCTGGATTCGTACCACGAGATGTTGTAATTTTGTCCAGTGACAAGCTGGGATAAAGAATTATTTCCTGAGTATATTGCAACATTTGTAATATACGGAAGTGTACTGGAAGCGTTACTTCCCAAGCCTGTATTACAAACTCGATTCAAATACGCCCTAGTCTGTGATCCCACAAAACCTGTAGCTTCGATACCGACACTTCTTTGGAACCGCATAACTGCATCTGCCGTAGACTGACCAAAGTACCCTTTTGCGACTTGACCAGAAGAAACCGCTGAGATATCAAATCCATTCGCAATGAGCCATGTCTGAAGAGCTACAACATCGGCACCATTGCTACTCATCCCAAAATTACGAGAGAATTGATAACATAAGATCGTGTTTGGAGGATTGATAACTACCGAGCTTGAAGAAGCATTTGAATTTGAGAATTGAATGGTCGATCCGATCAGCGGTGTTGCTGTGGTAATTGGAACAGTTATACCATCACTATTTACCACTGCCCCACTTTCAAATGAAGAAGACAGACTTTTTCCATTCGCATTCGAATATACGTCGACTAGCAAAGTTGCGGGAATATAACTGCCAGCTGGCATAGGCACAGCGAGATTACTGAACATCAAGAGATTATCGGTCGTATTGCCTTTATAGACTTCTACTATTTGACCGGTATATGTTCTGCCTGAGATTTTTATTTTTGCTTCCTTGATAGCTGACATCGCAGGTGATACGCGGAATGAGAGACGATTTAGCGTGACAGGAACAGAATTAGATTTTAGATCTACGACCATCAGGGCTATATTTGTGGTGACTTTATCTCCGCCTTCTATCTGGACCAGGCTTTGGAGGGGTGATGCCGCATCAATCACTGCAATAACTGATGAACTACTTGTATTTGTGGATCCCGAACCGCAACTATTGAGAAATACTCTCGTAAGAGGTCCGACAAAACCGGTATCGGGCATACCATTAGCCCTCTGCATCTTCTGCACAGCTACCGCTGTTGCCATACCAAACTGCCCTTTTGGAACAGAACCATTACTTATAGATGAAATATCAAAACCCTTTGCTATTAGCCATGTCTGAAGTGCAACGACATCTGCACCGGCAGAGCCGATGCTCAAGTTCGTGTTGAATGCATAGCATGAAGGAGGTGTAGGATTTGAATTTTCTCCAGACCCAATTATTGTTGTTACCTTTAGACTATTTAGTCCGTTCGTGATTTGGTTTATCTTGAGATTGGATAAATTCAAACCATAATGAATTGAACTTATGGAAAAGGTCTTCAAACTAACCTCCGACTGACCCGCCTGAATCACGCCCACATAAGTAAACCGTCTCGAGGAGCCGGCCGGAATAACATAGTATGCAGAAGTATCTCCTGACAATGTACTCGGATTGGCAACTACCGAATGGATATAGGCATTATTGGTACTTATGTTTGGATAACCTATGGTCGTCGTCGAAAGTGCAATTCCAGGTGCAGTACTAACATAAACTGTACTGTTTCCAGATGTTAGGGTAAATGAGAATGTAGCTGTACAAGATTTGGTAATACGATATTTCCCTGTTGAATCAATTCCACTAACACAGGATCCCAATTGGGCAAATGTATTATTTACTACCACATCATTAGATGAAAAAGTGAGATCACTGCTCACAAAATTACCATTCACGACTGGAATGGAACTACCATTCACACCTTCTACTGTCGGATTATTATTGTTTCCCCCAGTAGTACCACTCACAGCCCAGCTTGTTGACGCAACTACTCCATCAAGGGAATTGTTCGTATTCTGGTTTACGTTTCCATAAACCACAACCGGAATATAGACATCAGCCGACAAAGACACATAGAGATTGTTGAATGTAACCGCCGTAGGAGTTATCGAGCTTGCAGAGTATGTCTGACCGTTGATCTTTATTCGTATGTCACGAAACACTTGTGCAACCGAGGAACCACTGACGTGAGGAACGAGTGTTAAACTACGAAGAGTTCCATTAGTATTTTGAACTTTTATATTATAAACAGCCAAGACAATGTTATTCGTCGGATTCAGTGCAGAGATTTGAACGAGACCTTGTAGAGGAGATGTTGCATCGACCGTAACAGAGACTGATCCATTGATGGTCTGAGCTTGAACTATTCCGCCAGGCAAGACAATAGACATCAGTAAAAATGCGCTGAAAATAACGGAACAAGCAGTGATATATTTTTTCATAATAAATTACTAATAACTTTATAAATAATAGAAAATGATGCGACAAACACCCTCTTTCGAGTTCTTACTGGGGTAATAATAGCACTACCCCCCCCCAATTACATCAGCAAAGATGTGGACAACACAAAACCAAACAGTCATCATTTTGAGTGGCGAAGACTCTTCGCGAATCCGCAGACACTCAAAATGATGACTGTTTGGTTTTGTGCTTACTTCCCCCTCTTTTCTATAATTTCAGTGGCAACATTGTTCGGAACTACATCATAATGATCAAATTCCATCATCGCACTACCCTGTCCAGAGGTCATGGAGCGAAGTTGAGTGGTATAACCAAACATTTCTGACAAAGGAACCTTGGCTATGATAGATAGTACCTGACCCTTTGGCTGACTGCCTTCTACTTGGCCGCGCTTGGAAGCTATGGAACCAGTGACATCGCCCATATACTTTTCCGGCGCTACTACTTCGAGCTTCATGATAGGTTCTAGGAGAACAGGCTTGGAGCGCTTCACCGCATCTTGGAATGCCTGAGAGGCCGCTATCTTGTAGGCTATTTCGGACGAGTCCACATCGTGGTAAGAACCGAAGGTGAGCTCGCAAGAGATATTTACCATCTTGTAACCCGCGACAATACCGCGATCCATAGCTTCGCGAACACCTTTTTCCACTGCAGGGATAAATTCCTGAGGGATGACACCACCCTTGATAGAATCGATAAATTCAAATTCGTCATACCTGTGAACATTCTTCGGCATCTTTTTGCCTTCCGGCCAAGCCTCCAAAGGCTTCACTGTGAGACGTACGTGGCCGTACTGACCCTTGCCTCCAGTTTGCTTGATATATTTTGTCTCTGCATCCGCCGTACCGAGAATAGTTTCGCGATACGCCACCTGAGGTTCGCCCACGTTTGCCTCAACCTTGAACTCCCTCTTCATCCTGTCCACCATGATCTCGAGGTGTAGTTCTCCCATACCAGAAATGATAGTTTCTCCTGTTTCCTGGTTCGAAGATATCTTGAATGTTGGGTCTTCATTGGAAAGTTTCTTCAGAGCCATACCCATCTTTTCCTGATCGGCCTTGGTCTTTGGCTCTATGCGTAGCGAGACAACTGGCTCTACGAACTTGATGACTTCTAGAACTATTGGGTTTTCTTCATCGGAAAATGTGTGAGATGTGAGAGCATCCTTGAGACCCACGGCGGCGGCTATCTCTCCGCAGTAGACTTTCTTTACCTCTTCTCTCTCATTCGCCTGCAGACGCACGATGCGACCTAGACGTTCTTTTTTGCCTGTTGAGGAATTGTATAGATACGTACCTGCCTCAATAGTACCAGAATATACACGGAAAAATGTGAGCTGACCTACGAATGGGTCATTTTGGAGCTTGAATGCCAGAGCCGAGAAAGGTTCGCTATCATCGGCATGACGGATGACTTCTTCTCCTGTATGAGGATTAATACCCTTTACTGGCGGTATGTCGAGAGGTGAAGGGAGATAGTCTACAACAGCATCTAGGACCAGCTGAACACCCTTGTTTTTGAGCGCAGAACCAGTGAATACTGGAAACATCTTGTTTGCAAGCACTGCCTTCCTGATGACTGGCTTGAGCTCATCCATAGATATCTCTTTCCCATCGAAGAATTTGCTCATGAGAACATCATCATGTTCTACTATCTTTTCTATGGTTTCTGCGTGATATTTCTTTGCATCATCCAAAAGTTCAGCAGGAATTTCCTTTTCTACGACCTTGATACCCATTTCTCCTTCGAAATAGTAGGCTTTCATACGGATAAGGTCGACAACACCATTGTGGTCACCTTCGGTACCGATAGGGATCTGGAAACGAACAGCCTTGGGGCTCAGTCTCTCTAGAATGGAAGCAAAGGACTTATCGAAGGAAGCGCCTGTCCTGTCCATTTTATTTATGAAGCAGAGCCTGGGTACATTTCCCTCATCAGCATAACGCCAGTTTGTCTCGGACTGAGGTTCTACCCCTGCCACACCGTCGAACACGACGACAGCACCGTCTAGCACACGCAAGGAACGCTTCACTTCGGCAGTAAAGTCTATATGTCCTGGTGTATCGATAACATTGAAACGAACTTTCTTTGAAAGATCGGTTGGTGGCATATAAGTAGGATTCCAAAAGCAGGTTATGGCTGCGGCGGTAATGGTGATACCTCTCTCCCTTTCTTGTTCCATCCAGTCGGTGACTGTGGCGCCATCATGTACCTCGCCGATCTTATGAGTCATGCCGGTATAGAAAAGCACTCTTTCAGAAGTCGTGGTTTTACCTGCGTCGATATGGGCGATGATACCGAAATTTCGTACTCTCTCTAGTGGATAGTCGCGTTGCATAGTTTTTGTGTAAATAAAAAAGCAGGACCTGCTCTGATTAATGAACATACGATACAGGAAATGAGTTAAATAATCAATGATTGCGAGAGGTCGGACCTCTCGGTTTGCGGTTCGGCGCAGGAGCAAGTGTGTGCCTTTTACTGAAAACAGTGAGCTACCACAAAGATCTGACGAGCACCGATTATTCTGTTTTCAGTAAAAGGCACACACTTGCTCCTGCGCCGTAACAAAAATCCCAAAAGTGCGTTAGTATAAGTAGATGGAAACATTAATACATGCAGACATTTTCTTTGTGATTGCTTCTGTGGGAGTCGTTATTGTAATAATAGCAGGTAGTATAGCGTCATATTATATAGTGAAAATACTCAAAAACGTGCGCCATATCACTGATACCGCTCGTAATGAGACTGACAAGCTTTCCGAGGAGCTAGGATCTTTCCGAAAGAATGTATCGGAAAACAAGTTTAAGATCGGTGCCATATTCGGTCTGATTTACCATTTAGTAAAGAGATACAATAAATAACACAAAACCATGCACAAACACTTTCATCACGATGATTCATCTTTTGGTAAGGGACTCGGTATAGGTCTCATAAGTGCTATAGCCTCTGCGGCGGCTACATACTACTTGTATGGTACCGAGGAAGGAGCAGAAAAGAGAGAGCAGATCAAAGGCTTTATGAAAGATGCAAAGAACAAAGCCGTAGAAACAGGCGATGATATCAAAGTTGCCACTGCCGAAGTATATAACAATATGAAGGAGGTCCTCAAAGACAAATACGATGATCTGAGCCAGCTCAGCAAAGACGAAAAGATGGAATTAGCAAAGAAAATAAAGAATCGTTGGGAAAATGTGAGGGATGATATAGATGAAGCTCTAGCAAAGGCTACTGCAAAGCCAGGAAAGGTTAAATAGTTCGCATAAATCGAGCTTCAGCTCTATCTAAACATAGTATTTACAACAAAAAAACAGGTACCTGCGGCCTGTTTTTTTGTTGCTTCTCTGACAAATTGCGAACTATTACCAAGCAAAGTGGGCAAAAGCCTTGTTAGATTCTGCCATTTTGTGTACATTCTCACGCTTCTTTACTGCTTCACCTTCATTCTTTGAAGCGGCAATGATCTCATCTGCCAACTTTTCTGCCATAGCCTTACCCTTCTTTGCACGAGCGGCGTCTACTATCCACTTCATAGAGAGAGCTTGTTTCCTTTCTGGACGCACTTCACGAGGAACCTGATAGTTTGCACCACCGACACGTCGAGAGCGCACTTCCATCTGAGGAGCAGTGTTCTTGAGAGCGGCTTCGAAGACTTCCAGCGGAGCTTCTACTTTAGCTTGTTCCTTGATCTTTTCTAGACAATCATGGACTATTCTCCTCGCTGTATTCTTCTTGCCTTCCTGCATGACGTAGTTTACAAACTTTGAAACCTTTACGGAGTCATAGATCGCATCTGGCTTCAACTCTCTTTTTATATTTATTTTGCGTCTCATGTTATTTATGCTGCTTTAGCTGCCTTTGGGCGCTTGTTGCCGTATTGACTGCGACCTTTCCTTCTAGCTTCTACACCTGCACAGTCCAAGACTCCTCGAACTATGGAATAGCGCAGACCGACGTCCTTCACACGACCGCCACGTAGCAATACCACGGAGTGTTCCTGTAGGTTGTGACCCATTCCTGGGACATATGCTGTGACTTCCATACCGTTTGTCAGGCGTACACGGGCGATCTTACGGATAGCGGAGTTTGGCTTCTTTGGTGTCTTGGTCGTAACCTTGACGCATACTCCCCTCTTGAATGGCGCCGGGAAGAATATGGGACGATTCTTGATGGTGTTAAAGGTACGCGTAAGGGCGATAGACTTTGACTTCCTCTTGAAGATCTTTCTCTTTCTCTTGGTTAGCTGATTTATGGTTGGCATAATAAAAGCGACTTATGAATATTAGTGGCAAATATTGAATTTTTTCACAACATTGAGCTTGAGTGGTGCCTCGAACGAGGCGCCTGCCCTATGTCATTACTCATATTTGCCTGAATAAAGCGAACTGCGGACAAGGGTTACATTAGCATAGCAGTAGGAAATGGGCAAATTCGAAAACAGCCGAGAGGTCGGACCTCGCGGATCAAACCCGTATCCCTGTAATCAACTGAAAAACCACCATGACCAGCGGCGAAATAATTTTCCAAAGAAAGAAAACCACAATAAGTATCCAGATAGGCGCATAAGTCTCTAGCATCATACGCAGACGACCGTATTGTTGAGGCAATATTGAGAAAAGCAGTTTTGAGCCATCGAGAGGTGGTACGGGGATGAGATTGAAGACCGCGAGGACAATATTTATGATGACTATATAGTAGGTAATTTCGATAAAAGGTGTGGTGGCGGTCGCCCCAGCGGCAACGAAGCGCAATATAGTGCCAAAGATGATGGCGATGAGCAGATTTGTCGCTGGACCGGCTATAGCTATAAGGAACTCTCCCATTCTCTTGTCTTTTAGATTGTAGGGATTGTACGGTACCGGCTTGGCCCAACCAAAAGTAAAACCTGCGAGAGAAGTGACGAGTGGAACCAGTATGGAACCTATTGGGTCTATATGGCTTATGGGATTCAGAGTCAATCTACCAGAAAGCCTAGCAGTAGGATCTCCTAGTCGGTCCGCCATAAAGCCGTGAGCCAGCTCATGCAGGACTATGGAGAAAATAAGTATGATTATGTATATAATTGTGAGTTCCATGTTGAATTTGTATACGAGTCATGATAGCATAACAATCTAAAACTTTTATGGCAAAAATCTGCGAAATAACCAAGCGAGGCTCAGTTTCCGGGGGAAGATATTCCAACCGCACTCGTGCCACCCAGTTCAACCCTTGTGGGACTATTCGTCGCTACCCGAATATTCAGAAGAAGCGCATTTATGTGCCAGAACTCAAAAAGACTTTTGTCTTGAACGTCTCTACCCGTGGTCTCAGAACTATAGAAAAGAAGGGCGCCTTCCGTGCTCTCAAGGATGCAGGATTGCTCAAGGCGTAGTCTCACCTTTCGTCTCCAACCACAATTTTTCTCCGTCCGAAACAATTTTCACAAAATCATAAGCCCTAACATTGAACCTATTTTCCTCCAAAAGATATAGGAGTGGATCAGTTTTTACTTTCTTTGGCTTTTTCCCAGGAGCAGGCTCGCTCGGTGGACGAGAGACAGCAGTCAAAGACTTGGAATACACCAAGTAGTCAGGATGCACTTTTTCCATGAGTCCTTGGTCCAAATTGTCCGGTGAAGCATTGTTCCAGATAAATAAAACATTTGCAGTACTTGTACCCTGCTCTGCGACATATTTCTGTATCTTGGTCGTAGCAGTACCTAGGAATAATGCAAATGCCTTGCCATGGCTTATTTTCATTATCATTTCTGGAGCGCTCGCTTTGGAATACTGGAAGTGCGACGACGTTGCAGGAAATAAGATCTCAATTTTTACCCCTAGATCCAACACATCTCCTTCCACGAACTCCCTCAGCTTAATATTCCGATCCTTAATGGTTTCCAAGAATGCGTCATATATCTGATCTGTCGTACTGGAAAGTGAAAGCGTTTGCAAAGTTATAGCAGGAATCAATACTTCCTCTACATCATAACGGTTGAGAATATCGATAAGTCCCGCAACATTCTTGCCCAGCGGGTTGCTGACTAGGATAGTATCTATGCGCCGGGAATAGAAAGGCAAGATATCTGTAACCTTGCGGACTATAGCAGAGTTTGGTCCCCCATCTACTAGTATCCGCTTGTCACCTGGCGTGCGAATAAAGAGAGCGTTGCTGGTCTTCAGATTGAATGCATATATTTCCAAGAATGGACTGCGGTTTTCCTCTTTCCAGGCATACATACCCATCCCGCCAGCTACGAGGAGTGCCGCACCAGCAACAAGTATTGTTTTTGACATGAGGTATAATGAAAGAGTAATAAACTAATAAATGACCATGAAAAAATTCACCACAAAAACATTCAATATCCCAGAGCTAGTAGGTATTTCTGCAAAAAATATCGAGGAACATCTGAAGCTTTACACTGGATATGTTAATAACGCCAACACAGTTCTCGAACAAGTCGACATGCTCCACAAAGACTCGGAAAAGAACACATACGCCTTGGGCGAACTCATGCGCAGGTTCAGCTTCGAGTACAACGGGATGCGCAACCACGAAGTCTACTTTGGTACATTAGAGGGAGGATCAAAACCTATTTCCACAGACAGTGGACTACATAAAGCCATTGAGACAGAATGGGGATCCTATGACACTTGGCTTAGCAATTTCAAACACTTGGGCACGACTCGTGGTATAGGCTGGGCAATGCTCTGGTACGACCGCCGAGAAGAAAGACTCCTCATGTCTTGGGTGGACGAGCAACACCTCGGCCAACTCAATGACTGCACGATTATACTGGCCATGGATATGTGGGAACACTCATACGTGGCAGACTACCAACCTTCTGGAAAGAAAAAATATATCGAAGACTTTATGACTAACCTGAATTGGAGCGCTGTAGAAAAGAATTTCGAAAATGTGCGAAGGTAAATACGACTGCAAGGACGGAATAGAATACAATAACCCAGAAAAAAGAAAATATCGGCACATTTACGGCGGCATGTGGAATTTGGGAAAAGCTTTCGACTATTAGAAGTTCGTATGAAAGCAAGATATGTGACACCCAGGCAAATAATGCCGATGCACTGTGCGATACAAAACCGACCGCTCCAGTAAGGAAAACAAAAAGCATCGTAAATGGTATGAGCGGCAAAACTAAAATATTTGCAAACACGCTTATGACCGAGAGCTGGCCCATCATATAAAGAATGTATGGTGATACAAATATTTGCGTTGCAAATGTTGCGGCCAATATACCTCTCATGCCGAGCTTTTCTGTAACAAAGGAAAGTTTTTTCTCTATGGGTGTCGCGAGAATTATGAGCCCGAGAGTGGCCAGGAATGAGAGTTGAAAAGATGGATCATGGAGGAGAATCTTGGGATTTTGGATGATCATGATAAGTCCGGCAAAGATGAGAGCTCTCGTGACACTATAATCACGGCGGATCAGGTCTGCAGATAGCGCTATGCCAGCCATGAAGCACGAGCGTACGACAGTAGAACCTCCGCCGACGAGAATACCGAAGAGTCCAATACCGATACCACCCAGTACTATCCCCCAGACTCGTGGCAAAAACATGAGCATTTTCCTTATTGCATCCGCAACGATGGTTATATTGAAGCCCGAGAGTACTACTATATGTATGAGACCCACGATTCGGAAATCATTTATAAGATCCTTACCTAGAGCACTCTTCTCCCCCACCACCAGTCCAGCGGCCAGAGCAGAATGAGGCTCGCCCAGAACAGACTCCAGATTATTCACAAAACCTCGCTTGAGTTTGTAAAGGTTTGAGGTGATGAAGCCTGATATGGTTTTGTTTTGATCATACGAAATAGCAGATACTGCTGCACTTTTGATCTCAAAATATATGTCATCTTTTGCGAGATATCCGCGAAAATCAAATGCCCTACCACTATTACTCACAAAGTTGAATGGCTCTCCCAATTTCCCAGAAAAAGAAACTCTTTCACCAAAGGAAAACTTGGGATAGAGTTTTGATTTCATACGGATCAACGGGGCTTCCCTCGCTTCTGCTACACAATCCTCACTGTTTGCGACCAACTTTTCTGCTCTGACTACCAAGACTTGCCCTGTCTCTGTCCTAGTCGGCTCACTTTCTATGATTCCTTCGCCTCTTACTATCTCCTTCACGCAAGCACTCATATCCGGAGGATTCTCATACAGAGAAAAGAAAACTCGTGTGGCGGCTATAGCCACAAAAATGATCCAAAATATATATGCCTTCCATTTCATGAAAGTACTATACAACTCTCAAATGAAGTTTTCGTGAATTTGTGATAAAAAAATGATAAAAAAGTTATAAAAAAGCCCTCACACTTTTTGGGTGCTGGGGCTGTGTAAGTTCGATCCGGATTATTCGATGATTTTCCAATTCAACATCTGTCCTGCCCAGAATGGAAGACCTTCCTCCAATCCAACTGGATAAGAGAAAAAGATCTTACAAGGCTCATTCGCCAGCCTGATCGGCTTCGACGATGCAGGCAATTTGTGTAACCTGCGTGCATTCCGACTAGTGAAGTTCACAAATATTTGGACTCCGGCGGGCGTGAACAAGAGTCCTTCTAGTGCATGAGCGTACAGAGACAGTGCAAATGGTATGAAATCACCACAAGCACACTGTCCACTAAGGACATGTTTTCTTTCTCGTGGGTGCCAAGCACAGTCAGTACCCGCCATGACCCAAGGGTAGTCCCGGCCGACCAAATGAATCAGAGCCTGACGATCGCTCTCCGTCTTGATTGGAGGCTTACAGGTCGCAAGGACATCTCCAAATGTCTTATCCTCATTGGTCGCAAGGTGGTGAGCGGTCAGCGTCACAAAGAACCTTCCGCTTGTAGCCATGTCTTCCCAGTGAGGTATGCATCGAGCATCGGTACCGTGTTCCCAGACTATTATCGCCTCGGACTCTTCGAGAAACAGCCTCATCAAAGGTAAAAAGCAGAACTCCGCGTCACGATTTGTGAAGATGGGTGACGGGTGTTCGGGATGGAAGTGACACTTCATCCCCACAGTGCCGCAATATTTGATGATATGAAGTATTTTTCCGTAGTGCTTCACGCCATGTTCGGACATTGTCGTCCTCAAATAGGGATAGACCTTGCCATCGACGATACCGGCTGATACACACTCATCGATATCCTCTTCTGTAGTATCTTCCGTGATCATCACAAACGGAATAAAGCGCATAGCCCGTCCGAGAGGGACGAGTCTAGCGGCGACATCGCGGTAAGTTGTCACAGAGCGGGCATTAACGATTGGCATTTTTAGATTTGGCATGATGCCCAACACATCCGTACCCCCTTCGAGAGCGTACCGAATGAGAGCAGACATGATGTCTTCTCTTTGTCTCAAATGAAAGTGGGTGTCCGCCAAAGATTCAACTTCAATAACATTCATATTGTCCTTTCTTCTGGTTGTTTACTGTCCTATTCTGACGAAACATTAGTCCATCCGAGACTACAAAGCAACACGCCCAGGTAGAAAGAACCAATGCACACTATTATCAGATAGCTCGAAATTCTTGAATTATTTTTTCTTCATCCTCGGCATTTAACGCCTTTTTGTACCTGGCGCCGCGAACACCCTTTACTCTTTTTTCACATTCTGGCCAGGAATGATAGATCTTGATATCACCTTTTATGGAACTTATATATGAATATGCCTTGGCCTTGCTTCGAGATTTTGTCTCCATTTTTTCTGCAGATTTGACCGCTGAATGAGTAATTTTCAAAATATCCGAAACCAAATAACTAGAGAGTGGTCCATTATACAAATCAAAACTTTTTTTATCTGCAAAAGAAGTAGCAATGACATCACATCTCTCATTTCCAGGAATGCCCACATGCCCGCCGACATATTCCCACTTTATGTTCCTCTCGTCTGCGAGCTCGTCCAGCTTTTCCCACAGATCCCTATTCAGAACCTCGGCTTTTGCGCGCGTCACCCAATCTATCTTTTTCCAGCCCTTCACCCATTTTGTAATACCATTTATGAGATATGAAGAGTCGGTATACAGTTTTCCATTAGAACCTTCCGGAATATTTGCTAGTGCTTGTATAGCCGCGACTAGCTCCATTCTATTATTTGTAGTGTGCTCTTCCCTACCACTCAGCTCTACAACTGTGCCTTTTGCTTCGTCTATGATTATCGCCCCCCAGCCGCCAGGACCGGGATTGCCACGCGATGCTCCGTCGGTAAAGATGATTGTCATCTTTCGATTTTAGCATGTATTGGAATAAAATTTTAGATTTGTGTATGTTTGCTCAAAAGAAAACCGCTCAGAAAAGCCGAGCGGCTTCTTTGAGCGGTGTGATCAGATGACGTGCAATTACTGGAATCGATCGGCTTGGAGCCGGAACAGGCGAGCATAAATACCTCCCTGTCGCATGAGTGCCGCATGACTTCCGATCTCGGCAACGGAGCCGTTTTCCAGAACACAGATGCGATCGGCTTGCACAACATTTGCATAGTTATGCGAGATGAGCACCGCCGATGTTTTCCCTTTGAGACTATAGAGCCTCTCAAATATGGCAGCCTCGGCCTTCGCATCAGTGGCCGCTGTCGGCTCGTCCAGAATAGCGAAATGAGCTTTGCGGTATGATACCCGCGCCAGAACAAGTCGTTGAGACTGACCCCGAGAGAGATCGATCCCGCCGAATTCCCGACCAATCTGCTGAGAGTAGCCTTCGTCAAACTTCTCAATGAACCTGTCGGCTCCTGAGAACTTTGCTGACTCGAGTACTCGTTCGCGCCGTATCGGATCGGTTGTCCTACCTAGGGCGATAACCTCATCAGCTTTGAAACAATACTCCCCATACCATTGCGCGAGAATAGCGAGCTCTGCATACCACGATTGGAGGTCGATGGTCTTCAGATCGATACCATCGATAAGGATCTTCCCTTTGTCTGGGTCGTACACGCGACAGAGTAACTTTGCCAACGTAGTCTTACCTGCTCCATTTTCCCCGACGATAGCCAAGATTTCTCCAGGTTTGATCGTGAGGGATACGTTTCGCAGGACAGGCTCGCTTTGATCCGGATATGTGAATGTCACATTCCGAAACTCGATAGTCGGGATTTTACCCCGACACACAACAATACCGTTCTCAGGCTGTTTGATCACAGGCTCGGTCGCCAGTACTTTTCTAATGTCACTGGCAAAGAGACTGTTCTCGTACTGCCTCGCCAGAGTGTTGAACAGTCCGGAGAATGAACTCTGGAAACTGAACAATGTACCAGTAATAAATAGCCAAGTCCCTATCTGAGTCTCTCCGCTGACAACTCTCATAATCACTATGAGAACCGTCAAGGAGATCGCCAGGGTAGAGACCATTCCCGAGATCAGATCTGCACGGAACTTCTTCTTGTCATTGACTCTATGCTCGGCATTAAAGCCTTTGAGCATACTTTCAACGCGTGTGATGAAGTGTCCAACGTTCTGAAACACTTGTAGTTCGAAAAGATTCGAACTACTTTGGAATTTGTTACGGAGATGAAAGAATCTCCTCCGTGTGGTCGACTGGGTATCGTAGATGTCCCAGACGTTGTGACTGTATCGGAACTGAGCGATCAAGGATGGGATTTCTCCAAATGCGACCATGAGCCAGAGCGTACTGTCGATCGACAGTAGGATCGCCGAGGCTATGACCAAACCGGCCACCGATGACAACATGTCGTACTGACCCTCCAGGAGATTTATCAAGGAAAAGATTCCCCGCTCACCTGCCTTATTTGAGAGGTCTTGAAATGCTGGATCTTCATGACGCGCCAAGTCTAGCTCAGAACGTTTCTTCAACATCATCATCTCGAACCTTTCAGACATGACCATGTGCAATGCCTTTTCCCAATACCGCTTCAATGAATGAAGCAGACTAGGCAATGCATATGCGAACATGAGAAGACCGACAGAGAAGGTCAACATCAAGGTGAATTGTCCGTAACGACTAGCTCTCATGAGCTCGTTCACTACTAAGGCGTTTGCGCCCGATCGCAGGAATGACAGTAAAGTCATTGCCAAGGTGACCGCAAACATAAGGATGACCAAATTGTGGCTCTCTTGCCAAGCCAACTTGGCTACCACGACCATGTTCCGAAACATCTCGACCACAGAAGCGATAGAAAGTGACGTTTTTGCCACTTTCTCTTTTTCGATATTCATTTCTCAAGGTCCTTTCGTTTGTTGTGAATTCTCCTATATTATACTACACATATAGATGCTTGTCTAGTAACTTGCAAGTAACCCATTACACCCCCATAAAAACCTCCACGACCCTCATCCTAAGCTCCGTCTTGCCACCAAACATAGATTTTTCTAGTGTTGATATGAGATCTATCTTACTCTTCGGCTGTACTTCCCTAGCCCAATCGCTTGATGCCCCAAAAAAGGATATGGCCTTTAGCTTTTCCCCGCTTAGTTTCTGAAAAGTCAGTTCCACATGCTCCTTTGTCTTACCAAATATTTTTAGAGATTCCACTGTAATATTTCGAAATAGGAAAACTGGTTTTTTATTGCCTGTGCCGAATGGCGCAAGTTTGGCAATATCGTTATAAAGATTCCAATTCACTGCATCGAGAGTTAGCTCTGCGTCTATCTCGTCACCATTTACGGCAGAAATTTCCGTTACGCCTGCAAGCGCAGCTTTTTCCATATTAGATAATGCCGCTTCATTTAGCCTTTGCTCGAGATAGTGCACAGCGTCATTTGCGACAGCGAAGCCCCCTGAATGTTTGTGTCCACCAAACTGTACGAAAACCCCCTCGGGCACAGCACGCATGAGCTCTACCACATGAGTCCTGCCTTCCGAACGACAAGAACCCTTTATAGCATTGTCACCATCGCGCCCCCAAAGGAAAACAGGTCTGTCATATTCTTCGGCACAGGTGTTCGCCGCAAGACCTAGGAGTGCAGGTCTCCAACTAGGATTACCCAGGACTATCACACTCGGTATACTCTGACTCTCCTTCTGACTGCCATAGCGATCACGCAAAGTCTTCTTTATTTCCTTAACCAGAGCCGCGACTACCCCTTTCCTTTCGTTATTTATCTCATCCAAATGATCCGCCGCACTGCTCGCATCCGTATCATTGTCTGCTGTGAGCATACGAAATGCATCCATGGGCACACCCATTCGCGAAGCGGCATTGATGCGTGGTGTTATCATAAAAGCGATATCATCCTCCGTCACATACCTTTGTTGTATTCGCAATTTGGAAAGCATTTTTATCAAACCTTTCCTCGGACTCTTGCGCAGCACATCGAGACCATATCTGGCAAATACACGATTCTCCCCCACCAGAGGCACCATGTCTGACATTGTAGCCATACCGACCAGGTCCAGCATCCATTTTTCCATACCTTCCTTCATACCCAGCCTGTCTTTTTTCAATATCGCCTGAATGAGTTTGAAACCGACACCAGTACCACAAAGATTTTTATCAGGATATAAGCAGTCTGCCTGTTTGTGATCTATGATGGCAAAAGCCGCCGGCAATATGAGCGGTGGCTCATGATGATCCGTGATTATTACGTCCACCTCCAGACTATTCGCATGCGCCACGGGACCCACGTCCGATATGCCGCAGTCGAGCGTAACCAAGAGCTTCACACCCCCTCTCGCAAGCTCAGTCACAGCGTCATCATTCAAACCAAAACCTTCGTCATGACGATGTGGGATATATATAACAAAGTTTTTGTACCCTATACGAGCAAAAAATTCATGCCACATGGCCGCGCCGGGTATACCATCGGCATCATAGTCGCTATATATCGCCACTTTTTCTTCATTTCGTATGGCTCCGAGTATCCTATCTGCCGCTTTTTCGGCATCCTTTAGGAGAAATGGGTCATGTATATCACGATCGTAATCCGGAGCGATAAATTTTCCCGCCTTTTCCGCATCATCAATACCCCTGTGATACAAAAGATGTGACAAAAGTGTAGAAAATGGCGCGAGTTGGAGCTGTTCTACCGTGCTCAGTTGTCGGCGTATAGCATACTTCACGAGAGAAAGTATAGCATGCTAAACTTGAGCCATGGATAACTGCATATTTTGCAAAATAGTTCGGAAAGAAATACCGGCACATATAGTCTATGAGGACGAACGATTCTTGGCATTTCTTTCTAGTGAACCATTATCCGTCGGTCATGTTTTGGTTATTCCCAAAAAACACTACAGATGGGTATGGGATGTCGAGAATGCAGGTGAGTATTTCGAAACTGTAAAGAAAATCGCTCACGCCCAGAGAAAAGCTTTCTCTACGGAGTTTATAATGAGCAAGATTGTGGGCGAAGAAGTACCCCACGCCCATATCTGGGTCTTTCCTTCAAAAGAAATCGCCGGCGATAAGGATGACCTAGCCGGCAATGCAAAAAAGATTATAGATTGTCTCCGTTGAGAGCCTGTATACCTGGAAGTGTACCCTTGGCCAGGAAGTCGAGCATAGCCCCGCCTCCGGAGGAAACAAAAGTAAAATCTTGTGTAAGCTTCATATCTTCGAGTGCGGCCACTGTATCTCCTCCACCGACGACGGACATAAGACCTCTTTTCGTATTTTCTGCAATACATTTTGCCAAATCTTCCGTCCCCTTATTATAACCAAGCTCATACAATCCGATTGTGCCGTTCCAAAGTACAAACCGGGCTCCTGCTATCTTTTCCTTTAACATCGCCATAGTTTTTGGCCCGGCGTCTACTATCTTGCCATCCTTGGGAAAACCTTCTGGTAGCCAGATCTGCTTTTTCTCATCCATGACGTCTATAGGAAGAAGAAGTTTGGTATTGCTTGCATATTGCGATAGGTCTATGTTCCCCGCAGAAACTAGTGAGGTTCCGAGCTCATATCCTTTTTGTTTGAAAAAGTCATTTGCCAACGCACCACCAACGAAGACTGTGTCTGCTATCTCCAAAAACTTTTTCAATAGAGGCAACTTTGTCTCGAACTTCGCACCATTCAAGATGAAGACAAAAGGTCGCGGAGGATTGAAAGTCCTAGAGAGATGTTCTACTTCTTTCTCTAGTTGCAGTCCGGCATAGCTCGGTATGAGTTTTGGCACAGAAAATATTGATGCATGCTCTCGATGAGAAGAAGGAAATGCTTCATTTACATACATGTCGCCAAATGAAGCCAGCTGTCTAGCAAAAGCCATATCATTATTCTTTTCGCCTTCGTAGAATCGAAGATTTTCCAATAAAACCACATCGCCATTCTTCATCTTCTCTTCGATGTAACTATGAGCGATCTTGTAGTCTTCTATGAAAGTACAAGGCATTCCCAACTTCACTATGCGTTCATTAACAGGCTTGAATGACAAATTCTTACCGTCACTAGACTCTATGTGTGCGATCAGGATGACTTTGGCACCCCTCTCCTTCAAGTATGAGATCGTCGGCAAAACTATTCGGATACGAAAATCATCTGTTATCTTGCCGTCCTGCATGGGCACATTGAGATCGGCACGTACGAGTACCCTCACCCCTTCCAGATGTTCTATGTCTCGTATGGTCTTCATATGTCGAGGGTATCTACGGCGCGGAGTAGCTCCACAAAACCAACAGAATTTACACTTTCTCTGCCTACCAAGAAACCGTCTGCTTTGCCTATTGTTATGATATCTGGAGCATTGTGAGAATTTACCGATCCACCATAGAGAACCCTGGTCTTTATGCCAGCGTCTGGAGTGAAGACATCGGCAAATATTTTCTTTACAAACAACGATGTCTCATAAACATCTTCTGGTCGCATTGCGTCCTTGCCACCTATGGCCCAGACGGGCTCGTAGGCTATGACTATGTCTTTTGTAAATTTTTTTGCTACTCCCTCGAGACTATTACGGATCTGATTTTTCAGACTTTCAAGGTATGATCCCTCTGGGTCGCGGGTATTTTCCCCCACGCAGACTATGGCTTGCATGCCCTGCTCGAGCACATTTCGCAAACGCTTCGAAACATTTGCATCTGTGTCTCCTTTTTGCCTTTGTTCAGAATGTCCTACCACCACATATTCTACTCCCATATCTTTGAGCATGGTCGCGCTGACTTCACCGGTATGTGGCCCAGTATCTACTTCTGTAGATGCAGATTGCGCACCCAAGAAAAAATTTTTGGGTATCTCCCGAGACTTACATACGGAAATATATGGAAATGGTGGACATATCACAGCTTCTGTTCTTTCTAGGCTAGCTGCGGCCAAGCGAAATTTGCGTGCGAGGTTCTTTGCCTCGATTACCGTGGCCGGGTTCATCTTCCAGTTACCTGCTACAAGTCTTTTGTTCATGAGTGTAATTGTAACAAGTAGCAAATAAAAAGCGAATTCCTTGTCTATTAGTTCACTTCCTGCCAAGACAACGGTATGTACGAACTAGATGAAAGCGGAAACGACGGCGGAGGACCATAGAGAAGATCCGGGTCATAGGTAACATCTCGTACACAGTAGCCACTGCCGATATTACCTATAGCTCCACCACAATTGAAGTTTGAGCCAGTATAAGAAAATCCGTACCTGACGTATGTCGCTATCATTCCATAGAGAGTGAGGGAATTGCGTGTATATGTGCTGCCACAATCGGAATTGTAATAATACCTGCCTACCCTGCCCGTCTGAGCCACCAGGGCCGCATCTATTTCCAGATCTGTATCGCTATAAAGGCCGACTGTCACATTTCCTTGTGCTATAAGGCCGATAGAGTTACTACCATCTTGAGTCGCATAGCTCAGATCCGCATTTATTATGATATCCGGCGGTGTCGCAGGCTGAGGCAGTTTGGCCGCAGCGATGGTTACCCGGGCTCCATTCCCCACTCTGCCGTCCACCCAAACATTATCTGCCACAAATATTACTCCATTGGACGGGAGCTTATTACCTGTCGATATGGTTTGTTCGGGGTTGCCTGTATTACCAATACTCCAGCTTCCCCAGTTGGTCTGACTGGCATCATTGCCACATTGGTTCGGCACACTGCGGAGGGACTTCACTTTTTTTAGGTCATAGGTAGTAGTGCCATTGTTATTGTAGAAGATAATATGATAACCGTAGTTTCCACTACCCGACGCGGCAATATTATATTTATTCGTAATAGGATCCGAAGCTATTGCAGCTACCTGAAGCTGGTTAAAATTTGCAGTAATACCGGAAAAACTCACTGCAGGATTCGAAAGTTGCCTCCCCGCCACAAAAACGTCCGGCCTATTTGGCAATACTGTAGGTGGATTTGGATCATTTGCACCAGACTCCGTAAATACTGCCCACCGGAGCGCACATGCAGGATAAGGTGAACATGACACATCGGGGTCAGTAGTCGTAGAAAGTGCACTCGCAACTACATTGTTCGCTATACCGTCGAAGTGAATACCCTGATTTGCATGTATTGGCCCATTTACGACCGTACCAGCACCAAAACGCATAAAATCATTTGCTACAAAAGCGTATTTTGCAAAAGAAGGAATAGCCAAGGTGGACAGGAGAGTTCTAGAAATACTACTGCTCGCAAGTGTGCCAACAGAGCGTATCTTTACCAAAGTAGAACCTATAGGCGGCGGGGTGATAGTCAGACTGTATGTCCCCAGAATATTTCCAGACTCGTCAGCAAAGTTGTGGACATATGGTCCAGGGTTTGTGGTCCCGTCTCTGAAATCAGATGGTGAATGCGCTAGGTGCCAACGATAATATTCTATACCTGCCTCCGCTATCTGCAGAGCCTGCTCTTTTTGCTGTAAGTTTTTCACCGAACGAAATATCTGAACACTCCAATTCACTAAACCGGTCGTAATAACCACAGCTATGGTTGCAAATATGAGCACGTTTACCAAAACCATTCCTTTTGAAGGATTCTTACTCATAGATTGTTTTTGAGATTGCGCAAGGATACGCTACTGCTAAAGGTTCTAGGTATTGGCGAGCGGTTCGGGTCGGAGTCAATGATAATAGTTACATTTATAAGCCTCACAGAGGAAATGCTGAGCGGATATGAAAGAGGAGAACTAGTACCTTGGTACGAACTATCAAAGTATCTGAATACTGGCAAGGTACTGGAAGCTCTGACACCTGTAGCCAGGATCTTCAATGTCTCATTTGCAGGGTTGTATACCGGCGGATTCCCTGTGGGTATGATCTGTCCCCTGTACAGAGTGGTACTGGAGAGAAAATATCGGACCTTTTCTATTGCTGTATCGTTATTCACATTATTAAAAAAGGTTATGGAGCTGGTCGCTGCGGAAAATATGGCATAAGATCCGCTCGCAGAAGGGATCATGGACCGGAGTTCTTTTGTCATGGGCTTCAAGACTGCCTCTGCCTGCCAGGTATTTGTGATCTGTGTCTGTGACTGATTCGTATAGATAAAAATATTCGCTTCGAAAGCAAAGACTGCGACCATGACAATGCCGATAACAGCTATGACCACCAACATTTCTGCAAGTGTCATTCCCTTTTTCAACAAATATTTTGATGATTGTGGTGACATATGAGATTTATTGTGACAAGGACTGTTGTTTTTCCTGCCAATTACTAGATATGGTCGTACTACTGACTACAGTATTATATCCTGTCTTGGAAATAGTGAGAGTATAGTTGCCCGCACTCAACCCCTGGAACAAAACTTGCCCCGGCGGGATACAATCGGAAGTATATGTAAAACCAACATCAGATACGGTAGCCGTAGAGGTCGAGACTTCTGTCGCAAGATAAGCGCGGTATCTGGCATACTGGTTTCCGTTTGTAACACTATTGAAAGAGGAATTCGATACTGTGTAATAAGTCGCATTGGTCCCATCCGGTCCAAAAAAATTCCATCCCAAAGGAGGTGTAGAGGAAGGCGACGTTGCAAACTGGAATCTTATGCTGGTAGAAGCCGGCTCATTGGTCGGTGACCAGATAAAGTTGTAAAAATTACTGATAGTACCTGTATCGAAAGTTGATGACTCCACATACCCGTTTGAGTTGTAGTTACCAAAGGCATTGCGGAGCTGAATGCTTCCTGGAACCGCAGTGACATCTACATTTGTGTCGTCGGCAAAATACTGTGTGGGATTCGTAAAATCTACCTGTCCAGCGCCACCCGACCAGTCATTTTGATTTAGGAAACCCTGCCCCGTGATTTTGGTAGTATCATACGACCCACCAACAAGTCGTACGCTAGCACCGGACAAAGGCAAGCCAGTTGAAGTATCGGTGACTGACACCATGAGGGAACGGGGATTTTTCGGCACGACGACGAGTTGGAGACTTACTGCGGCGCCGGGGTTGAGCGAGAGTGGATTTGCCGGATTTAGACCTGCTAGATCATATACGCTGTCGTTTGGAGTTATGGCATATGCCGTATCCCATTCCATAGTAGGCAAGGTCAGCTGTCCAGAGGCATTTGTGACATGATTCACTGAATATTTTGGTACGCCGGTGCCGATCTGCTTCGAACCGGTAATATTGAAATGGTAAGCAGGTACTACGGCACACAGAGGAGACACACTGGAAACAGACAAAGCTGCTGAACGGTCGATAAAAAAATCTACAGAAGTGACTTGCCCCGTGACAACATTTGCATCGACATTTATGGGATTTGGATTGCCAGCTCCACCTAGAGGATATGTTTGGTCGCTAGAATACCCGATCTTACCGACTGTGATGTGGTATGCTCTCGAACCTGGAGGCACACCTACCAGAGCAAGCTTCCCCGTATTATCTGTGACATCATGAATGGTGATCGTGGATGTGCCCTGAGTGTTTACCGTCGTCACATCCGCATCTTGGACACTGCCACCCACAGCATCGTGCACATGTATGAACAAGGAACCCGTATTTCCACTACTTTCCAATGACAAAGGAGCGACTTGACCGACAATACTGAAAGGAATCATGTTGTTGCAAGTGTTGCAGGATACAGTCAAGGATACGAGCTTGTTATCATTTGGTGCAGTATCATTTGGCGTTCCTCCTGCTACACTGTCTGCGGCCAAGTCTATGTTGCGTATGATTGTCTTTACTGTGAATGTGGCTCCGCCACGAAGATATGTCTGTTCATAAAGCACGTTACCGTTCGGTATACTTCCTATCACACCCACGTCGGAATATGGCATGTTTCTGATGATCTCCATTTGCTCTTCTGCAAGGTCTACCGCCAATTCCTGATATTGTGCGCTATTCATAAACCGGAACAAATTTACATAAGATCCATACACGGCCATAGCGACAATGACGAAGACCGCCACACCGATAACCGTCTCGACCAACGTGAATCCTCTCCGTCTAGATGCAGCGTTATCTTTCATATTGCATTTACAATGGAATACAGCGGAGATATCATAGATACCGCGAAAAACCCGACAGCACTACCGATGATGATCATAAGGAAGGGTTCGATGATCGTAGACATATCCTTTGTCTTTTGTTCAACATCATCTTCATAGTATTCCGCTACACCCAAAAGCATATCTTTTATATTTCCAGTCTCTTCCCCCACACTCATCATTTCCGAAAGGAAAATAGGATAGAGTTTGGTATTTTCGCCAAAAACTTTTGACATTGGCTCTCCGGTCTTTATCGCTCTGGAAGCCTGCTCGAGAACAGCACGAAAGTGAACGTTTTGAATAACTGTCGCCGTGATATTCACAGACTCGACAACATCAACACCAGCACCAAGGAGAGAAGAAAGTGTGCGCGATGTCCTAGCGGCATTTACTTCTTGTACCAAAACGCCGACAACCGGGATCTTCAGGATCGCATAGTGGAGAAAACTCCTACCAAACGGACGATGCCCCCAATAGTAGAGAGCAATGGCAACCAAAATGATGACGATGAGCACCCACAACCCTTGATTTTGGATGAGATTACTCACAAAGAGCACAGCCTGAGTAGACTTTGGCAGTTCTACATTTAGCTCGGTAAATGTCGACATCAGAGTAGGCACTACGAATATGAACATCAATATCCCGATTGCGATCATCAGACACAATATGACTCCAGGATATATGAGAGCTCCGCGCACTTTCCTTTCCAGGTTATAGGAATTGTCCATCTGAAGAGCGATAACCTTGAGCGATTCCGCCAATGTTCCCGACTGTTCGCCGGCTCGGACCATGGATATCACGAGCGGTGGAAAAACTTTCGGATATTTTGCCAAACCATCAGAGAAGGTATCACCGCTAGTCACAGTCGCCAATACTCCGACAATAATTGACTTGAGTTTTTTGTTTTGAGATTGTTTTTCCAAGACCGAGAGTGCCCTTCCGAGAGGCAGTCCCGCTTCGAGCATAGAACCTAGATTTCGGCAAAAATGTATTTTTTCTATCATCTTGACTCGGTTGAGTACACTCGGCATGTCATTTAGTTTGGCCAAAAAATGGAAAGGTGTCTTTTCCTGAAAGGTCAAAATGTCATCTCCACTTTCTCGGAGCATGCGGTACAGCTCGAAACGGTCGGCGACATCCTTTTCGCCTGTATACACTTCACCACTCTGACGTTTGGCTTTAAATATGAAATGTGACATTACTCTGTGATTACACGGAGAACTTCCTCTATAGTAGTGAGGCCGGTCACGCATTTGTATATACCATCCTCAAACATTGTGAGCATACCCTCTTTCTTTGCTTGGACCTCTATCTCCGCCGCTGTCGCATCTTTCATAACCATTTCTTTTATTGTCTGGGTCATAAGAAGGACTTCATGGATACCTATACGACTCTTGTAACCTTCATCGTCTCCGACAGGTGATGCCTTCCAAAAAGGTATCTTGTCCCAGGTATCGCTCGGCTTCACGGCTTTGTCCGCCTTGAGGGCGGCGAGGACATGATCGAGATCCACCATCTTTTGCAACTGGGCAAACTCGGCCTTGGATAGAAAATATTTTTCTTTTGTCTCAGTAAGCCTTCGGACGAGCCTCTGGCCGATGACAATATTGAGAGTAGAGACGAGGAGGAAGGATTCTACTTTCATATCGAGGAGACGAGGTATGGCACCTGCAGCAGAGTTCGTATGCAATGTAGATAGCACCAAGTGACCAGTAAGTGCGGCATTCACACCGAGAGCGGCCGTCTCATTGTCGCGTATCTCACCCACCATGATGATATCTGGGTCCTGACGGACGAGAGTGCGTATACCCTGAGCAAAGCTAAAACCAATGTCTGGCTTGACCTGAGTCTGATTTATACGAGCCATCTGGTATTCTATAGGATCTTCGATTGTGGAAATGTTCACATCCGGAGTATTGAGGAGATCGAGCATAGTATACAGTGTAGTCGTCTTTCCGGATCCTGTAGGCCCGGTAGTGAGGATCATGCCCGTGGTCTGCTTTAGTGCCTTGTGAATACGCTCCAGTCCCTCGCCGTGAAAATTTAGATACTCCAATGTAAAACCGGAAATATTTTCGCGGAGGAGACGCATGACGGTCTTTTCACCGTAATACGTGGGCAATATGGAAACACGAAAAGAAACTTTTTCATTATTCATGTCCACCTTGAATCGTCCGTCCTGTGGGAGACGCTTCTCATCTAGTTTGAGATTGGAAAGAACCTTGATGCGTGCAGTGATGGATGAACCCGCCTGTTTTGGGAGCACCATAGCGTCGCGGAGGAGACCGTCTATACGGTAACGGACTAGGACCTGTCCTTCCATCTGCTCTATATGTATGTCAGAAGCATTTTGGAGAATGGCGTGTTTTATGAGAGTGTCGACTATGCGCACTACCGGCAAATCTGTGGCTATTTTCTTCAAATCCTCCTCGGAAACAGCTTCACCCTTTTCTTCCGATATCATCCTCATAGTCTCTGTCTCTTTTTGGATGATATCTCCAAACTCGGCTTTCAAACTTTTTTGATATTGCACCAACGCCTCCTTTATGGAGTCCGCATCCGTGAGTCGGGGAAGGATTTTCAGATTTACTTTCTTTTTTATAAAGTCTATAGCAGAAAGATCATTCACATCGAGCATTGCTACTTCGAGCGAGGTATCGTTTTTCTTGAATGCGACTATGTTGTGAGTGCGAGCAATAGGTTCCGGTATGAGCGAAAGGGTTTCAAAGGGAGTTTTCTTGCCTTTCAGATCTACGAATGGGATGCCGAGCACATAGGCATTCATCCTACGGAGATTGTCCGCGGTGATCTTGCCCTCTGTGACGAGTGTGTCTCCCAGATGTTTGTTATTCTCGTTGGACTCTTTCTTTGCAACCTCCAAGTCTTCCTTGGAAACTAGTCCCGAGTCGAGGATAAATTTATAAAGTTGGGTATCCTCAATGAGCATTGCTAGAATTATACCATATGTTATACTGTCCACATCCCGTATGTTCGCCCGAAAGGCGAACTATTTTATTAAAAGAGTGAGTTTATACATCGGTGTGAGGTGTGCACTACTTTGTTTTTGTTCAAATTGAAGAGTTACCTCGAACTCTGCCCGTTGGTTTTTATCCAATTTGAACAAAAACAAAGTAGTGCACACCTCACACCGACAATAATCAACATGTTTGACTTAAAAGTAATCAATTCCGTCGTAGAACAACTCGAAGAAGAGCGCGGTATTCCCCGTGAAAAAACTCTCGAGGCTATTGCCATGTCTCTCGCTACGGCTTACAAGAAAGAATTTGGCAAAAAAGGCCAGATAATAAGGGCTTCATTTGACGTGAACAGCGGCCAGGTAGAATTTTGGCAGGTAAAAGTCGTGGTAGACAGGGACCAGGTCATCATGGAAGGAGACGAAGAGATGGCTCATGAGGAGATAAAGGATGCAAATGTCGACGATATCAAGATCCGTTTCAACCCGGAACAGCACATGCTTTTCGAGGACGCTCAGAAGATAAAGAAGGATGCCGCCATCGGCGACGAGCTGGTATTCCCTCTAGAAGCAAAGGCAGACTTTGGACGCATAGCGGCACAGACCGCAAAGCAGGTCATCATCCAAAAGATTCGCGAAGCAGAGAAAACTTCGGTTTTAGGTGAATTTGGCCAGAAGGAGGGCGAAATAGTAGCAGGGACAGTAGAACGAGTAGAGAGAGGCGTAGTCTATATCAATATGGGCCGTGCTCTGGGCATGATCCCTTACGAAGAACAGATACCGAGTGAGCGCTGGAAAACTGGCGACCGTATCCGTGCATACCTATATGCAGTAGAGGAGTCCCCTCGTGGCATCATGCTAAAGCTTTCCCGTGCTCATCCCAAGTTCCTGTCCAAACTCTTCGAGACCGAAACTCCGGAAATAGCGGCTGGAACTGTAGAGATCAAGGCCATCGCCCGCGAAGCGGGCTCACGCTCCAAGATCGCTGTCATATCTCACGATCCTCATATCGACCCTATCGGTTCCATGGTCGGACAACGTGGGGTGCGTGTCTCGACGGTGACGAGCGAACTTTCTGGCGAAAAAATAGATATAGTAGAGTGGAATGAAGATCCTGCGCTGTTTATCGAGGAATCTCTCTCCCCTGCGGAAGTCGTCAGTCTGGAATTGATAGACGAAGAACATCGTGCAATTGTGACAGTGACAGAAGACGAACAATCCCTAGCTATCGGCAAGGGTGGTCAAAATGTCCGCCTCGCGGCCAAACTCACCGGCTGGAAGATAGATATAAAGTCTGCAGGAGGGAATGCGACTACAGGAGGTGATGAAGAAAAGGAGGCTACGAAATAAGAACGAGTAAGGTTAGAAAGGCAAAAAAACCGCAGTAATAGCGGCTTTTTTGTATGTTTTAATTTACTTTTGCTGATGCTTTTTCACGTAGAACTCTGAAACTTAACTTTCGGCAATTTCCATGACTCATTAGCCCTAGATACGAATTTGCCGACTTCTCTTTCCACTGATTCAAAATCAAATTCCTAAACATTCTTTTCTTGGTTGTTGTTCGCAGAACTCTGTGGTCCGGAAAATGCACCCACCCCAAAAAATCAACTCCTGAAGCAATCGTGGAAATAGAAACCTTATTTGGATGCATAGTAAGTCTCAACTTCTCTTCTAAAAAAGACTGCATCTTTGGCAAATGGCTTTCAAGATATGACCTGTTTTGCGACAACACGACAAAATCGTCAGCATAACGAATATAGTATTTTACTTTGAGCTTGTGCTTCACATATTGGTCAAACTCATTCATGTAGATATTCACGAGAAGTTGCGAGGTGAGGTTGCCGAGTGGGAGACCGACTCCTTTTGTACCAGAGTTGAAACTACTGACGATTTCAGAGACGAGCCTCATAATGTCTCGGCCCGGGATATATTTGCCTATAATACTGAGTAGTATCGTCTGATCAATATTCGCAAAAAACTTTTTGATATCGCATTTGAGAACCCATGTTGTACGAGTATTATTTTGCGAGACCGAACGAGAAAATTGCTCGAAACGCTTTAGTGCTCGATGTGTGCCCTTTCCGATCTGACATGAATGTGAATCCGATATAAATGTTTTTTTGAAAAATGGATAGAGAATGCGGTGTAAGGCATGGTTAACAAGCCTGTCTCGAACGCTCGCCTTATGAATATCCCGCGGCTTTGGGTCAGAAATCCTAAACGCCTGATATGCTGAATGCGAATATGTTTTTGTGGCAAGCTCGTGGTGAAGCAATATTATATTTGTCATCAAATCTCGCTCAAACCCTTGAACGTCTTTCCGCGCTCGCTTGTCGCACACAAATTCTTTCCATGCCAAAAGAAGATTTTCGAGAGAAATGATATCATTGTATGCATGTTGAAAAATAATTTTGGACATAAAGATAGCGTCAGTCAGTCAGTCAGTCAGTCAGTCAGTCAGTCAGTCAGTCAGTCAGTCAAGATTTTACCTGTTCTAAATAAGGTAAAGAGTGCTTATCTGACATGGTACAGATTTTATCAAGATCTCCCGAAGACACATAGACATTCTATAGGACAGCGTATCGATACTTTGTTTGTTGAGCTGATAGAAGCGATATCGGCGGCAAGTTTCTTATCACGTGAGGAGAAACATCCGTATGTCAGACTAGCAATCAAAAAGCTCGATACCCTACGCGTACTTCTCATGATCCTTTGGGAAATAAAATCTTTTGATGACAAGAAATATATTACCCTTTCTGTAATGATTGATGAGGCTGGAAAAATGCTTGGTGGATGGAACGGTCAGCTTACAAAACAAAACTCTCCCAAGAAATAGGGAGAGAAATGAAGTGAGTTGCGAACACCAGCGAACCACCAGTTGTCGTTCCAGTCGTTGTCGTTGCGGTTGACGTTCACCTTGCGCTTGTCGTTCCAACGGTTGAACGTGGCGTAGCATTGTATGGAGTCTCGTCTATTTCACTGCCCCTCGAATACTCTCAGAGCTGTATCGAATCCGGCATCTCATTCAGCAGAATGACCTACTGGGTTTATGCCTTAAAACTCCATACCAAGTAGCTTCATTTTTTTGAAGTGTCTGCATGCACCACCCTATCCAAAGCCTCATTTAGCAAAATGACCACTGGGTTGACCGTGGATACTCTCGATGCATGGATACTGGTTTCGGTAGCGGGAAGCCGTAACCGCCCGCATATTCACCTACTGCCGGAATAAGTATAACTGGTTTTATATAAAAAAATTAGCCCCACATCCAAAATTAATTGAATGCAGGGCTAAGGACCAAGTTTCTAAGGACCGGAGTCCAAAGCGACTTAGTGTTGAGAACTACTTGCGAACACCAGCGAACCACCAGCGGCCGAGCCAGCCGCCGCCCCAGCCGTCGCCGTTGCGGTTGACGTTCACCAGGCGCCCGCCGTCCCAACGGTTGAACGTGGCGAAGCACCAGTTGCCTTTGGCATCTTTCCAATGAGTGCCGTGGGGCTTCTCATCGGCGAAGGCGGGATCGGCTTCATTCACGGCGGCGACAGAGATCGGATCGACGGGCTTGAGACCACGCAGTTCGAACTCTTTTTCGAGGTCGTCATCGGAGATGAAACCATTGCGGTTCGAGAGGTCGGGTTTGAAGAACACAACCTCGACTTCGTCGCCTTCACCTTTCGGCATCGCATCCACGACCTTGCGGTCCGTGTACTGCGCGCGGCCGGTGGCCTCGATCGCCTCTTGCGGAAAGCGACTACGATTCACCTTGATGGTGCGGACGATGAGGTTCGAGACCGCTTCAGCGCGTTCGCAGAAGGGCGTAAACATCATCATTCCGAGATTCTCGACGCCGAGAACCTGTTGAGCGACGTCCGAGGTGATCGAGGAGCGATGCTTGCGCATCGCGTCGCGGAGTTTGTTGACGGCATTTTCGATTTGGCCGTCGGTCATTTCGGCTGCAGTCATGATCTGTGTCATGGTGTCATCCTTTCTTTTTGATTTCGACTTATATGTAAGAACTGTTCACAATAATTATACTCCTATTATCACCCATTGTCAATAGCTCCCGGTCCTGCCAAAATACCCCTATATTAAGCCCCAATCATTGCATATTTGGCCCTTTTTTATTAGAATGCGCACATTGACAATTATTAGAAGGAAGACTAAAAGCCTCCCAAAAAGGGAGTAATAATACCAAAATGAGCCCTTATATATGGTTCGCACTTATAAGTTCCGTAATCGCTATAGCATACGGCGCTTTTTTGATCACATCGATCTTGAAGAAGCCCACAGGCAATGACCGCATGAGAGAGATAGCCGCCGCCATCCAGGCAGGCGCAAAGGCGTATCTCAATCGCCAATATCGAACCATCGCCGTCATAGCAGTCATCCTATTCCTAATACTCGGCTTTTTCCTAGGCTGGTCCATAGGCATAGGGTTCCTGGTAGGTGCTATCCTCTCTGCGCTTACAGGTTATATCGGTATGAATATATCGGTACGAACAAACATAAGGACAGCCGAAGCAGCGAGGAGTGGCTTGGCTGAAGCTCTCTCTCTGGCATTCAAAGGCGGATCTGTGACCGGATTCTTCGTAGTTGGCTTGGCTCTCCTCGGAGTCACAGGCTTTTATGCCATCACAAAAGATGTAAACTCTCTCATCGGTTTGGCATTCGGAGCGAGTCTTATATCGATATTCGCCCGCCTAGGCGGAGGCATATTCACAAAGGCCGCTGATGTCGGCACCGATCTCGTAGGCAAATTAGAAGCAGGCATACCTGAAGATGATCCCAGAAACCCTGGTGTTATCGCAGACAACGTAGGCGACAATGTAGGAGACTGTGCTGGCATGGCAGCAGACTTGTTCGAGACCTATGCCGTCACCACCATAGCAGCCATGATACTCGGCGCGGTCACCTTCACACAGACTCTCGACGTTTCTGGTGTTGCAGTCAACGCAGTATTTGCAAATGCAACCATTTATCCTCTCGCTATAGGAGGTGTCGCCATCATCGCTTCTATCATAGGTACCTGGTTCGTAAAGCTCGGAAAAAGTGGAAACATAATGGGTGCAATGTACAAAGGACTCATAGCGGCTGGTGTCATTTCTGCCATCGCTTTCTACCCCCTCACCATGGAACTCATGGCTGACAACAAACTCTACGATCCTACGAACTTGTACTACGCAACACTCGTCGGACTTCTCGTGACCGCAGCATTGGTATATATAACTGAATACTACACCTCCACCAAGTATCACCCAGTGCAATCCATAGCAAACGCGAGCGTTTCTGGTCACGGTACGAACATCATTCAGGGTCTGGCAATATCCATGAAAGCTACAGCATGGCCTACTCTGAGCATCGTTGCTGGAATATTGGCTGCATATCACTTCGGCGGACTCTACGGTATAGCTATAGCCGCTATGAGTATGCTCTCTATGGCAGGTATCATAGTCGCTATCGACTCTTACGGTCCTATCACTGACAATGCCGGAGGCATAGCAGAGATGGCAGAACTACCAAAGGAGGTCCGTGATGTCACTGACCCATTGGATGCAGTCGGTAATACCACAAAAGCGGTCACAAAAGGATATGCCATCGGTTCCGCAGGGTTGGCGGCTCTGGTACTCTTTGCTTCCTATACAGAAGCAGTCGGTTCCGGGCACAGCTTTAGCCTCAATGATCCCGAAGTTATCGTCGGATTGTTCATCGGAGGACTATTGCCTTACTATTTCGCAGCTCTCTGCATGGAAGCCGTAGGAAAAGCGGCTGGAAAAGTAGTAGAAGAAGTCAGGAGACAGTTCCGCGAGATCAAAGGCATCATGGATGGCTCTGCAAAGCCAGACTACAGCCGTGCGGTAGATATCGTGACTTCTGCAGCTATCAAGGAAATGATAGTTCCTGCTCTCATACCGGTTCTAGCACCTATATTGGTCGGATTTATACTCGGCCCAGTCGCTCTCGGAGGTTTGCTCGTCGGTTCCATTGTGACAGGCCTATTCGTAGCACTTTCTATGACTTCCGGAGGAGGAGCATGGGATAATGCAAAGAAACACATAGAGCAAGGTGCTCATGGAGGCAAGGGTTCGGATGCTCACAAAGCCGCTGTTACTGGCGACACCGTTGGAGATCCTTACAAAGACACAGCTGGCCCAGCCATAAACCCTATGATCAAGATCTTGAACATTGTGGCCCTGCTCATCGTCGCTTTCATTATTTAATCCAGCTTAGCTAGGATTGTATGGAAAATAGTCACATTTCTGTGGCTATTTTCTTTTGAGCACTTTGCCCCCAAAAGTGCTAGACTATTCACAAGCCATGATCCACAGATATGGCTATTAATCCTAATAGAAATCACACCATTATAATGAAAAAATTACAATATTCTCTCGCCATTCTAGCCATAGTGCTCATAGGTACTCCGGCTTTGATACAGGCAGAGACAGATACAGATGCGAGTGTTTCTGCCAGCGCAGAAATAAAGGTCAGAAATACTCTTCGAGAAAAGATTAAAGCGGATATGGAGAACAAGGCAGAAAATGCCAAGAATAACCGTGACTATAGAAACTTAAAGCTAGCAGAATACGGAACTACATCTGCTAGGATCATGGCTACAGGCACACGTCCCATGCCGATCAGGGCCGCTTCCAGCACAATAAGAGTAAAGTTAGAAGAAAGGAGAGATGATAAGAAAGAGGAAAAACAGGAAAAAAGAGAGGATCGGAGAGAAGATCGTCAGGAAAAGAGGATAGAGAAATTCCAAGAAGAAAGAGCTCACATAGTGAGACAACTCGAACAATCCATATCAAACCTAAAGCAAGTCCAGACTAGGATACAAAGCCGGATCACAAAGGCAGAACAAGAAGGACTCAACATGACAGATGCCAAGACTTTGAATGTCACAGCAACAACCAAGATAAATCTTGCAGTACAGGCAGTAGATGCACTCAAAATATTCGATGCATCCTCAAACGTATCGGCATCTAGTACGATAGACCTGAGCAAACCCCGAGAGCTTCTAAATACAGCTCGCCTATCTATAAAGACTGCTCGCGAAGCATTGAATGATGTTATCGTCTCCATAGCTCACACTATGGGATACAAACTTGGCGCAAAGATAAATGCCACCTCCACTGGATCTGTGAGTCAATAATCATTATTATAATAAATAACAAAAATGGAACCTAACCAAAATCAGCCAGTGAACCCGACGTTGCCTATTAGCAACATGACACCGACTTCTCACAAAAAGGTCGGTCCGATAGTGGCAATACTTGTCATCGTCTTGGTCCTCATCGTCGCGGCGTTATATCTCTTTGCTTCCAAACTCAACAAACAACCAGTAATGTTAGAAAATACAAACGGCACGGAGTCCGCATTTATTGCGGAAGAAAATTCTTCTCCTATGCCAGTCGTATCCCCTGTGACTGGTACCGCTGACGATCCAGATTCGCTCTCAAATGATCTCAATGCTGGCGCACAGGCAGAAAGTAACTTTGCATTCTAAGTAGAGAAATATTTGTGAAAAAATGCAGCTCTAACGGGCTGCTTTTTTTGTTTGCAAATTTCAATTGCAGTATCGGGCAAGCGAGGGATGTGCATTCTTTTCATAGAAATTGGAGAAAAACCAACCGGCTCTGTTCGTGGTAGCTCTTCAATTTCTATGAAAAGAATGCACATCCCTCGCTTGCCCGAGCCCCCAACCAAAGTTGCACGATATCCACGATCAATGTAAACTCCCATTTATGACAAAAAATCAAAAAAATTATGGAGAAGCAAAGGTAAAACCGCTAGACAAATCTCGCATAGAGATCATTGGAAATATCCCACCAGAAATTTGGGAAAACTACCGTGCCCAGGCTCTAAAGGAAGTGAATGATTCTGTGACAATCGACGGATTCCGAAAAGGTATGGTTCCAGAAAACATACTCATTTCCAAGGTTGGTGAAATGGCTATTCTAGAAGAGATGGCCGAGCTCGCCATGACGCCAGCATACATGGACATAGTCATTGAAAATAAGATAGACGCAATAGGCAGACCCGACATACAGATCACAAAACTCGCTTCCGGAAACCCCATCGAATTCAAAATCGTTTCCGCCATCGTTCCTACTGTCACATTGCCTGAATACAAAAAAATCGCCGTGGAAGAAGTTAAGAAACAAAATCCAGATGATGTGAAGGTGACAGAAAAAGACATAGAGGATACAATTACACGCATATTGTCGGAAACAGAGTCAGCAGATACGGCGGCGGATCGTTCCGACCACAAAACTTTAGCTACAAAAAATGAACTCAATGACGATTTTGTAAAAAAATTGGGGGCCTTTTCGAGCGTCTCAGATTTCAAAGAAAAATTGAAAGAGATGATAGCCCAGCAAAAGAAAGACCAGGCAATAGAAAAACTTCGCATTCAGATAGCGGAAAATATTTCGTCTGCATCCACTATCGACCTTCCGGACATAATGGTCGACAGTGAAACAAGTAGAATAGAGGCTCAGTTTGGCGGTGATATAGAGAGAATGGGTGTGAAACTCGAGGATTATCTGAAACATTCCAAAAAGACGATAGAGGATCTCAGGAAAGAGTGGCGCCCACATGCAGAAAAGAAGGCCAAACTCCAACTCATATTGAATGCCATTGCCGATAAGGAAAAGCTAAGACCCAGTAAGGACGAAATCGAACATGAAGTGAAACATATCTTGGAACACTACAAAGATGCAGATCACGAACAAGCTCACTCGTATGCAGAGACTGTTCTAACAAACGAAAAAGTCTTTCAGTTTCTCGAATCAAAATAGGTTACAAAGATATCAAAAAACAACTTGTGAAAGTGCAGCAACAACCGCAGTTTCCGCCCGCAATATTTGAGAACCCAAGCAATAGGTTGGAATATTATATTTCTGAAACATTTCTAGTTCTGCATCTGACCATCCGCCCTCAGGACCGATAAATATCATTACTGGACCAGAATCTTTTCCTGTTTCCTTTTGCCATTTTTCCCCCTCAGTATGAAATACTATTTTAGATTCGATAGACATCGAAACAGCATCTGAAAAATCAATCATCTTTTCGAGAGTCGGGATATTTCCTCTTCCACTTTGCTCGCTAGCCTCGATCAAAATCTTCTGCAGGCGATCTTCATTCAAAAATTTCTTTTCACTCCTTTCCGCTACGACAGGAATGATCCTAGATATGCCGAGCTCGGTTGCTTTTTCTGCTATCCATTCAAAATTATCTTTTTTTACCAGCGCGGCAGCGAGGACGACTTGTCTCTCTGGCATGAAACGACTTTTGACTATTTCTGAAACCTGGAGGGACATTAAACTTGCACTCTTTTCCGTTTCCAATATTTCACAGATATAGTCGAAGCCGGAGCCATCAAAGACTATCACTTTGTCTCCCACCCCCAAACGAAAAACTTTTCGGATCTGATGGATCATATCTTCCGATTCTATCCGTAAATTTTTATCCGATCCTATAGGCGTCGGTATATAAAAACGGTGCAGTCGCATTATTTGGGGTTGAGAACCTGATCTATGACACCATACTTCTTCGCCTCTTCCGCACTCATAAAGAAATCTCGATCTGCGTCTTTTTCAATTTTTGCGAGTGACTGTCCAGTAGCCTTGGCGAGCATTTTATTCAAGTTCTCTCTCATTTTCAAAATGTGCTTTGCACTGATCTCAATGTCTGAAGCCTGACCTTCGGTTCCACCGTGAGGCTGGTGTATCATGACTTCGGCATTTGGGAGGGCGTACCTCTTCCCTTTTGTCCCAGAAGCGAGAATGACAGCTCCCATAGATGCGGCAATACCTACACAATAAGTGGCGATATCATTTTTTATGGAATTCATAGTATCAATTATTGCCAGACCAGAAGAGATCACTCCACCTGGAGAATTGATATACATGCTTATTTCCTTCTTGGGATCTTCGGACTGCAGAAACAATAGCTGAGCAATGACCAAGTTTGCCGTAACATCATCTATCGGTCCGCCAAGGAAAATAATATTCTCTTTCAGGAGACGTGAATAGATATCATATGCACGCTCGCCGAAACTGGATTTCTCGATAACTGTTGGAATGAGTATTGACATGGTTTTGTGTTGGTTTTGTTTTTTATTACTTTCGTACTGTATCACGCATACGAAAATAGTCAACTAAAACTATACCACAATTACTGGACATTATCAGCTTATTCATTATATGATGACAATGTTACCAATATTAAATTTTGAAACCGCTTCAACGGACCATGACACTCTTATTTATGATTAGATTTCCTCATACAATAGGTATAAAGCCATAGATCCAATACGGCGGTTCATCCGCATATGTCATTAAAACTAGTCGCACTCTTCCTCTCCATTGCTGGAGTTGTCGGTGTGGCAGTTGGTTATTATCTCCGATTGATCATTTCTTTGGGCAAAAAAGGCTCAATGGAACTCGAGATCAAGGAAATGCTCCTCGCCGCAAAAGAGGAAGCAAAGAAGATAACAGCCGACGCCACTACCAGAGCAAACCAAGTAATTACAGAAGGAAGAAAAGAAATAAAAGAAAAGGAAGATAAGATAAGACACACAGAAGATCGTCTGATAAAAAAAGAGGATCTGCTAGATAAGCGCCAATTAGATCTAGACAAAGAGGTTGATTTGATAAAACAGCGTGTAGTAGAAATAAAAGCCATTCGCGAGCAAGCAGACAAACTCGAGGAACACAGGAAACAAGAACTCGAGAAAATATCACGCCTGACGACCGAGGAAGCCAAAGAAGAGCTCATTCGAATCATCGAAAAGCAATCCGAGGAAGATCTGATGGTTCGCATTACCAAGCTAGAACAGCATGGAGAAGACATGCTAGAAAATAAAGCCAAAGATATCCTAGCGATGTCCATACAACGCCTGGCTACTTCTGTCGCAGCAGATGTGATGTCTACTGTCGTACCTATTCCAAATGAAGATGTAAAAGGTAAGATTATTGGCAAGGAAGGAAGAAATATAAAGGCTTTTGAGCGTATCAGCGGCGTAGAAGTGCTGGTGGACGACTCCCCAGGCGCGATAACCATATCCTCATTTGACCCAGTTCGCCGCCACATAGCGCGTATGGCTCTGGAAGAACTCATCAAAGATGGCCGCATACAGCCGGCTCGCATCGAACAGGTAGTAGACAAGGCAAAACAAGATATAAACAAGACGATCAAGGAAAAGGGCGAACAAGCTGCATATGAATGTGGCGTGCTCGGCCTCGATCCCAGAATACTTCTCATTTTGGGACGACTTCACTTCCGCACTAGCTACGGCCAAAATGTCCTCCTTCACTCCATAGAAATGGCTCACATTGCCGGAATGATAGCCGAGGAACTAGGTGCAAACGTCCAGGTCGCAAAAGCAGGTGCTCTCCTTCACGACATAGGCAAGGCTCTAGACCACGAAGTCAGCGGTACACACGTAGAAATAGGTAGGAGAATCCTGCAAAAGTTTGGCGCACCAGAAGAAGTGATAAAAGCCATGCAGGCTCATCATGAAGAATATCCTTACGAGACCGTAGAATCTCGTATTGTGCAGACTGCAGATGCAGTCTCCGGAGCGAGACCTGGTGCAAGAAGGGATAACATCGAAAATTATCTGAAACGCCTCGGTGATCTGGAAGCTTTGGCAAATTCTTTCAAGGGTATAGAAAAGTCTTACGCCCTGCAAGCAGGCCGTGAAATACGTATATTCGTAAAGCCCGAGGAGATAGGAGATGTCGAGGCAAAAAATCTCGCACGAGACATAGCAGTAAAGATAGAAAAGGATCTCAAATACCCCGGCGAGATAAAAGTGATGATAATTCGAGAAACTAGAACCATAGAATTTGCAAGGTAGTCAATCTCATATACCCTATTGCCTAAAAAACGGCTTAATATATAATATGCAGTATTAATAGGTAATAGAAAACACAATGAATAAAGCTAGTATTGTTGACGCTGTGCACGGAGTACTTGGTGGAACAAAGGTTCAAGCCGAGCAAGCAGTAGAAACTATGATTAACACCGTTATCGATTCTTTGAAGAAAGGAGAGGAAGTCTCCATCTCAGGCCTCGGTATATTCTCAGTAAAGCAGCGTGCCGCACGTGAAGCTAGAAACCCTCGTACAGGTGAGGCTATCAAGGTCCCAGCTATGAAGGTTCCTAAGTTCCGTGCAGCAAAGGCCCTCAAGGACGCGGTAAAATAAGGATCCCAGGTTTACTATCGTTAGTAGCAAAAAACCGCCCTAGGGCGGTTTTTTGCTACATATAGCAGTGCGGGATAGGAGAATCGAACTCCTGACATTTGTTTGGAAAACAAATATTTTACCATTAAACTAATCCCGCTTTTGTTTTTGAAATTCCATATCACACAACACCCTACGACGCCTTGCTCCCCGGCGGTATCGTAACATTTGGCTCTAGCAATGAAAAGCCGACGTCCGGCACAGACACAGCCAAGATCATACCACTACTTTCCAAACCACGTATAGTCCTAGGCTCGATATTTGTAACAAACATACAGGTCTTCCCTACCAAAACCTGCGGGTCTGGGAAATATGCAGAGATACCGGAGACTATCTGGCGAGGCTTTACATTGCCTTGCTCGTCTTTCTCCGCAAAATCTACCACCAACTTCAGTAGCTTGTCCGCATCCAACACCTTTTCTGCAGACAATATTTTGCCCGCTCTTATCTCGACTTTTTTGAAATCATCAAAAGGTATCATTTGTGATGAATAGTATGGTCATGCTCGACTGCTTCTTTTATCTCATCTACCTCCTTTTTTATCTCGGTAACCATGGATGTTATCACTTTTATTTGTGCCTCCTCTTCCCTCACTTCTTTTTCCGTCTTGTCCGTAACCTTCTTTTCACCCTTTATACCACTGAGGAGGATCGTATCACCGATAAAGTAAGACACGAATAGACCTGTTGCGAGCAAGATAAGCAAAACGAATACGAGACTAGTAGGTTCATAAAATATAACTCCCAACCAACCACCCTTTGCCTGCAATATGTCCGCGGTATGCCATACCCCCCTCCAAAACAGCACGATAGCTACACTACCTATCATTGTATACACAATAGGGTGACGGGAGAGATGCCCCCTCACAGTATCCTCAAATTTATCAAAAAAATTAATTATTTTATGAATCATTGCTTCTTTGTCGGAGCGCCGGGATTCGAACCCGGAGTCACCTGTACCCAAAACAGGGATGTTAGCCGTTACACCACGCTCCGGTGTTCGTATCAGCTTATCACAAGATCACGTTCTTTAGCCACCTTACTTTTGCTTTTCGACTTTGCATGTTCATATATACTGACAAGACATGTACCTGAAAGTTTGCATCAAGTCCCCTGCTACTATATCCCAGATACGTTTCTATGATCCGACGCAGATGCTTTGTCTTCCAACTATCCACATTTTCCTCCGGTTTATGACTATCAAAAAATTGACCTGAAAGAGTATTCGTCACACTTTTGACTTCAAAAAAGTGAACTATATTGTCCTTTTCGGCTATTATGTCCAATTCTCCCCATTTCCTCTGGAAATTGCGTTCCGAAACCGTGAAACCTAGATTTTCTATATATTTACAGGCTATATCTTCCCCGAGATTACCCTTTTGTCGATTATGTAGGTCATTATTCATGGCTTTTACCTGGTAATTAGAAATGGCTTTATCTAGCCATAATAATAAAAACTGACTCTCTATAGTACAAAATTAACGGATTAAAGCCATTTAATCTGACTTTTATAAACACTATCCACAGGGTTATCCCCAGTTATTACACTTATCATTCCTGCTCCACCTGACATTCGCAATACAATGTGCGGGTATGGAGAATCGAACTCCAATCTCGTCCTTGGCAAGGACGTGTCCTACCACTAAACGATACCCGCTTGTGAAACCCCAGTATAACTGAAAGTCTTTTTTTTATCAAAAGATTTATGTGTTTTCGCACCGCAGGCACAGCAATGCAGTATCGGGACATTTGCAGTCCGAGCCGGATACAATGCATCTGCATATCTCTGCGAGGCGAGGACGAAACTAGCGCAAAATCCGCAACTGGCTTTCTGTAGTTGTTGCAGATTTTGAGCGTGTCCCGATACTGCATTGCTGTGCCTGCGGTGCGAAACTAGAACAAAGTGAGAGCGTAGCAGTGCGCCCGGTAGGACTCGAACCTACAATAACGGTTCCGAAGACCGCTGTGATATCCATTTCACCACGGGCGCGTAAAGCTATACTATCATGAAATCGAATCTATGTTATTCTAGTGCAATGGAAGGATCTCACCAAACAACTATTCCCTTGCAGGTCATAAGCGCCATTGAAACCCTAGAAAAGGCAGGTTTCAAGGCATATCTCGTCGGTGGATCGGTCCGCGACTTGCTACTTGGCAAAAAACCCAAAGACTGGGATATTACGACAAACGCAAAACCCGAACAAATTCAAGGTTTGTTTACAAAAACTGTCTATGAAAACGTTTACGGCACAGTAGCTGTCATAGACGAAACTACAGAAGATATTTCACTAAAAAGTATTGAGATTACCCCATTTCGATTGGAATCCGACTATAGCGATAGACGTCATCCTGACCAAGTAAAGTTTAGTGATAAGATCGAAGATGATCTAAAAAGACGAGACTTCACAATAAATGCGATTGCGGTGTCCTTATCCAATGGCGCTATAAAGGACATAATTGACCTTTACAGTGGTTTCCAAGACATAAAAGACAAAACTATCAGAACAGTAGGAGATGCCGCATCTAGGTTCAACGAGGACGCCCTACGCATGATGCGTGCTATACGACTGGCTGTAGAATTGGGTTTCACCATAGATAAGAACACTCTAGACGGCATAAAAATGAACAGTAATCTCTTGAAGGAAGTATCTATAGAACGTATTCGTGATGAGTTTACAAAGATAATCCTATCCGAACAGCCAAAAAGCGGTATTGAGCTGATGCAAAGCGCTGGTTTGTTGTTTCACGTGACACCTGAGCTCGAAAAAGCCATAGGAGTAGGCCAAAACCAAGCCCATGCCTACGATGTTTGGGAACATCTACTACGTAGTCTGCAATGTGCGGCAGATAAAGACTGGAGCTTGGAAATACGTTTGGCTGCCCTTTTTCACGATATTTCAAAGCCAAAGACCAAAGGTCTTTCACGTGAAACAGGTATCATCACCTTTTATGGCCATGAAATGGCTGGTTCACGTGAAACACGTAAAATATTAGAAAGAATGCGCTTTTCACGTGAAATCATCGAAATAGTCGTAAAACTGGTTAGATGGCACATGTTTTTCTCAGATACCGAGGTTGTTACCCTCTCTGCTGTTCGCCGTATGATCGCAAACGTCGGCAAAGACCTAATATGGGATCTAATGGACTTGCGGGTCTGTGATAGAGTCGGTACTGGTCGCCCAAAGGAAAATCCATACAGACTCCGTAAGTACAAGGCTATGGTGGAAGAAGCACTCAAGGACCCAGTATCCGTCAGTATGTTGAAAATCGATGGTAATAGAATAATGGAAATTTGCAATATTAAACCTGGACCCAAAATTGGATTTATTCTACATGCACTATTCAATGAAGTGCTCGATGATCCAAAACTAAACACGGCAGAACAACTGGAAAAACGAGCAGAAGAATTGATAGTAATTGACGATAATACGTTGAGAACTATGGGTGAATCTGGAAAAGATCGCAAAGAGGAGGAGGAAGAAAAGAGCGTAAAGGAAATAAGGGACAAGTACCATGTCCAATAAAGGACAGAGTTATCCACAGTCTGTCCTTTACACTATTTATTAAAGGACATACAATACTCTCAGATCCGTTCGTTGTCCGAGGTCTGTCATGCTCATCATAGTACGTAAACAAAATATATTTATGTGTTTTGGTGAGCATGACACAAACGAGCAAAGCTCTTTCAAAAGTTAGGGTAGGTAACTCCTTTTCATGAAGTCTGATGTGTTTGTCAGTGTTAGTTTCGCAACCTTCTGTTGCTAGGCCACATCATAGTGTATTCTGTCACAAAATATACACAGTCTCCGAGCAGGAGAACTAATAGGAAGTGAAACAGAAAAAGCACACTATATGCCTCAGGAACGGACCGGATAGCGATAGTGGACGTGATGGCCTTTGGCCATTCCATGTCACGGACCTGTGGGTCCTCCTTGTTCTTTAGTGCTTTTAAGTCAGACTTCAAAAGCCGCGTGAGCGCAGTCCGATCTCTAGGAAACGCATTACGCGGTTTTTTATTGGCCGTATTCTGTGTTTTTTGTATTAATACATTCAAACAGAGCCATAAAACTATCTAATAACAAGTTCGAGTGGACAATGGTCAGATCCGAGAACATGGTCTAATATTCTTATCTTTTCAACCTTTTCCATCAGTCCAGGAGTTACAAAAAAGTAGTCTATCCTCCAACCAACATTACGCTCTCTAGCAAACGTCTTCATATCCCAATATGTGTATTTACCGACAAGAGTGGGGTAGAGAGATCTGAATACATCCACATAACCATTTTTCACAACCTTATCGAGCCATGCTCGCTCTACTGGCAGGAAACCAGTATTGCCAGCATTTTCTTTTGGACGAGCCAAGTCTATTTCATTGTGAGCGGTATTGATATCCCCAGTAAAGATCACCTCATAACCCTTTTTTTGCAGAGAATTTACGTACTTTAAAAATTCATCGTAGTATTCGAGCTTAAATTTCAATCGGACAGGTCCACCGCCGCCATTGGGAAAATAAATGTTCAATACAGCTAGTTTTGATATGTCCTTTATCAAACCATCATAAAATAGGCCTATAAACCTACCTTCCTGATCATATTGTTCTTTACCGAGTCCATATTCGACTTTTGATGGTTTAACCTTGGTAAAAGCCGCCACTCCGCTATAGCCATTACGTCCTTTGGAATGGTCAAAGTACGAAAAATACCCAGGAGGATTGTGGACACCTTCTTCTAGTTGTTCTGCCCGGGCCTTTGTTTCTTGAACAAAATAAATATCTGGAGATTCATTCAAAAACCAGTCAAAACCGCCTTTTTTCACGTTTGCACGAATTCCATTTACATTCCAAGAGATTATTCTCATCTCTTCATCATACTTTATCTACGTTTATTGTGAAACTGACTATGCACACGCTTTAGTTCTTTGTCTGTAATATGCGTATACATTTGAGTTGTGCTTATATTCGCATGACCCAAAAGCATCTGGACAGAGCGCAAATCTGCTCCATTCATGAGGAGATCTGTGGCAAAACAGTGACGTATGACGTGAGGAGTAACTTTTTTTGATATGCCTGCCCTGACTGCATATTGTTTCACGATACGCTCTATAGAACGCCTATCTAGAGCCAGATCACCACCTCGGGACTTTTCTTTGCCAAAACGAACAAACAGAGCATCATCTACATCAGTTCTTTTGTTTATATACTTTTTCAAAGCACTCTTTGCCTCCAAAGAAAGGAAGACAACACGTATTTTCTCACCTTTTCCTCGGATAGAAAACTCATCCGCATCCAGATCCAGGTCTCGAGACAGGGAACAGAGCTCAGAAACGCGCAAACCTGTAGAAAAGAGTAGTTCTAGAATAGCTTTGTCACGCAGAGACTTGATTTCTTCGCCTTTCGGAGCATCGAGGAGCCGCGTGAGTTCTTCTTTGGTAATGAGATCCATATGCCTTTCTCCTACCTTGGCGAGTTCGATGTGTTCTGCCGAAAGTGTATTTATATTGCGCTTTGCTAGATATTTCAAGAAAGCACGCAGTGAAATGAGATAATAATTCTGTGTTTTCTTCTTTAGTGTTCTTATATCGCTCGATCTACCTATTTCTTGGCGCACCGGCTGACGATTGAGCCACAAACGATATGCTCTCATTTTCTCGGGAGTGATAGAAGCGGGATTATTACTCTTCAAAAAAGCCAAAAACTTACTAATATGATGATCATAATTTTCCAAAGTTTTCATGGAACGACCTTTTTCTATCTCGATGTACTCCAAAAATTCTTGTTTCAGATCCCTGAGATTATGCGACATACATATATTGTACGATGTTAACATCTATTTCGGTATCTTGCTCATTTTAGGCATTCATGCTACTATTTCACATCATGTTATCACCACGCCAAAAGACAAAGATTATCAAGGGTACCGGCATACACGACAAGGACACCGGCTCTGCCGAAGTTCAGGTCGCCCTGCTCTCGAAAAGGATAGAGGAATTGACCTCTCATTTGAAGAAACACAAGAAAGATAACCACTCCAGAAGGGGACTTTTGGGCATGGTGGCAGATCGACAAACACATTTGAATTATCTCAAGAAGAACTATCCTCGCAGATATTCGTCTATCATAAAGAAACTAGAACTCAAGAAGTAACTTTTTTCTCATTTCGGTTCGTACCTTAAAAATTAATATTTTTCATACACAAGTAACATGTCAGTAATAAAACACAAAGAACAGCGCGTCGGCATTTTCATCGATGCACAAAACCTGTATCACAGCGGAAAAAACTTATACCACTCCAAGGTAAACTTCGGAAAAATCGTAGAGGACGCTCTAGACAACAGGAAACTCGTACGAGCAGTAGCATACGTCATCGCAACAGAAGGAGGTGAGGAAAACGCCTTTTTCGACGCCCTGACCAAAGTCGGCATAGAAACAAAGATAAAAGACCTCCAAGTCTTCGGCTCCGGAGCCAAAAAAGCAGACTGGGATGTCGGCATGGCGATAGATGCTGTGAAAGTAGCACCCAAGCTCGATGCGGTCGTTCTCGTCACCGGTGACGGAGACTTTGTACCACTCGTAGAATACCTCCAGATGAACCAAGGCTGTCAGGTAGAAGTCGTCTCTTTCGGCAAATCCACATCAGCAAAGCTGATCGAAGCCGCAGACCATTTTACCGATCTAGACATAGCACCCAACAAGTATCTTCTCCGCGGAAGGAAATAAATAGCTCGTAAGTATAACCAAAAATAGTTGCGCACATATGCAAAAGTTGTTACATTGCATGTGATTGTGTGGCACATTACAAACACATCGCCATCAGATAGGCAGGTTTGAAACATTGCTTTCAAGTCTGAAATCTGACGGCGAACTAACAAATAGGAAAACATCCTATAAATTTTATGACAAAAAAAGAATATTCGATGCAGGTGAGCGGCAAGATTCTAACAGCCGAATTCACTGATCTTGCAGACCAAGCAAACGGTTCTGTGCTTTTGCGTTATGGCAATACCGTAGTTTTGGCAACCGCCGTGATGGGAGAAAAAAAAGAAGGGGATTTTTTCCCTTTGACCGTAGACTATGAAGAACGCTTCTACGCTACCGGCAGGATCTTGGGATCACGTTTCGTCCGCAGAGAAGGACGACCCTCCACCGAAGCCATACTTTCCGGAAGAGTAGTCGACCGCACCATACGCCCACTTTTCAATCAGAAAATACGAAATGAAGTCCAAGTAGTAATCACAACAATAGCCATAGGTGACGAAGATCCAGACGTAATTTCTGTAGTAGGTGCATCGCTCGCTCTCGGTACCTCCAACATACCGTGGAATGGACCAGTTTCTGCTGTGAGATTGATCAAAAAGGATGCATGGATCATAAACCCAGATTTCAAGGAGCGCGAGGACGAAGTTTCTACACTGGAAATGATAGCATGCGGCAAGGACAGTATGATAAACATGATAGAAGTCGGTTCCAAAGAAGTTGGGGAAAGTACGATAGATGAGGCTTTGACAAAAGCTTCAGAAGAAATAGAAAAGATCCAAAAATGGCAGACGACCATAATAAAAGAAATTGGCAAAGCAAAAACAAAAGTTGAAATAGCAGAACCTACGCCAGGCACAAAGGAGCTTTTTGCGGCGGAGATATCGCCCAAACTAAAGTCCCACGTTTTTTCCAATAAACCAGGCAAAGAACATATATCAGAAATAAATAAAGTATGGACAGACAAATTCAAAGAAAAGATACCCGAAGGCGACCAAGCGATGGCCCAGGAAGTATTCGAAGAAGCTGTGAATGACCTGCTCCATAACGAAGCCATAGACAATGAAAAACGTGCCGACGGCCGCAGCATGGACGAAGTTCGTCCGCTTTTCGTAAAAGCCGGCGGGATGTCGCCTGTACTTCATGGATCGGGAATATTTTATCGCGGGGGCACACATATCCTGTCAGCTTTGACATTGGGTTCACCTGGAGATGCCCTCGTCATAGAAGGCCTGACGATGGAAGAAAACAAGAGATTCATGCATCACTACAATTTTCCGCCATTTTCTACAGGCGAGACAGGCAGAATGGGCGGTACAAACAGGAGAATGATAGGACATGGTGCTTTGGCAGAAAAGGCTCTCTTGCCAGTCATCCCTGCAAAAGATAAATTCCCATACACGATCCGACTGGTTTCCGAAGCTCTTGCCTCCAATGGCTCCACATCTATGGGGTCAGTATGTGGCTCCACACTGGCACTGATGGACGGGGGAGTGCCTATAAAAGCTCCTGTCGCAGGTATTGCATCTGGTTTAATGATGAGAAAAGGTGGAACTGGTAAATACCAATATAAGGTGCTGACAGATATACAGGGACCGGAAGATCACCATGGCGATATGGATTTCAAGGTAGCAGGAACCAGAGAGGGGATAACTGCCGTGCAAATGGACGTGAAAGTCGGCGGCATACCTCTAGATATACTCACCATAGCCCTAGAAAAGGCAAAGAAGGCGCGTTTCCAAATATTGGATCTAATAGAAAAGGAAATACCTGCACCGAGAAAAACAATTTCCCCCAATGCGCCAGAAATAATAACTATGACAATAAAACCAGACCAAATAGGTCTAGTCATAGGCACGGGTGGCAAGACGATAAATGAAATCCGAGATAATACAGGCGTGGAAGATATAAGCATCGAAGACGATGGCTCGATCTTCATAACTGGCAAGGGTGGTACGGCGGAAAAAGCCCGAGAAATAATACACGGAATGACCAGAGAATATATGCCAGGGGAAAAGTTCGATGGAGAAGTGACTCGTCTCATGGAATTTGGCGCTTTTGTAAAGATAGGACCGAACGCCGAAGGATTGGTACACGTCTCAGAATTTGCACCTTTCCGTGTCGAAAGGGTCGAAACGTATGTAAAAGAGGGCATGAAAGTGCCAGTTTCCGTAAAGGAAGTGGATGAAAAGGGCAGACTGAACCTGTCCATCAAAGCTGCAAACGCTGAGTTTTTCACAAAAAAAGAAGAAAATCCAAAGCCGCCTCGACAGGAGTTCAAAAAAAGATTTTAAAACCACAAGACCATACTTGTAAGCAAAAAAATTAATTTTTAGTTATAATGAAGGAGTAATGGACGAGAGTGAACAAAAAAAAGAAAGTGAGGAAAGGGTATATGAGTTTACCTCAGACCTGAATATTTCCGCAGTCAAAAATACGGATCCGGATGCAGAATCCTTGCCTGTACCGGAAGTACCGATCCCTACGCTAAAAAGTGAAATAAAAAAAGAAGTACCAAAACCAGAATATCCAGAAAAAATCGGCGTACCGCAATATGGTAATAGCATAGATGTCCGAAAAGAGGCCCCGACATCTGTTCCTGAGCAGAAAATATCTCCGCCGGCACATGTGTCTATCACAACACCCAAAGAAGAACCTGTCGCCAAGCGAGAACCAGACAAAGAAAAAGCCATTCGAACCCTCGAAGGCGACATTGCCGAATACATGGCGAAAAACAATATTTCTACCGCCACGATGGTAATTGCGGAAAAAGAAAAGAAGGACAAAAAAACCCCACCAGTGCCTGTAAAACCTGAACCCACAAAACCTGCAGAACCCGAGCCTGAAGACACCACCGTAGATATACCACCCATACCGGAGCAAACCAAACTCAGCGAAAAACTAAATAAGTTTCGAGAAGAAGAAGCACAGGAACTTGTGGACATAAACAAGGACTCTTTGAACATAGCCGATCTGCAACACGAACAGAGAGTAAAACCTATTCCAAAACCAGAATCAATCCCGACACCTGTACCTGAGCCTAAAGAGGTACCAGTACCTGTACCCGTACCCGAACCAATACCTAAACCCGAACCAGTGCCTGAACCTGAACACGTTGAACTGGGACACTTCCAGGCGGCAGATTCTACATGGCAGACGAAAAACACAGACCAGCCAACTGAGAAGGCCATGCCTTCGGCAATAGAATACACACAGTCGAATCTAGATGAAATGGAGTTACCCAAACAGTCCGGCAAGAAAATCTTTTTTGTCCTATTGAGCATGATATTTGTGTTGGGTGGAATAATAGTCGCCTACTATCTATATAGTATAAGCGCCTTGGCTGTGAAGGTTCCCGTAAACCTGGAGACTGAACTTGGTACTCCCATCATATCCGTAGATTCGCGAGCAACCCTGGATGTGAACGGTCTTTCCAATACGGAAATTATTTCGGCCTTGAGACAAGCAGTAAACGTCGGCAGTACACCGAATACTATTCAGGATATCGTATTAACAGAAAAGATTGCTGACACCCCGACACGTCTAACATCTACAGATATACTGAGAAAGCTGTCCATAACCGTGCCAGATACTCTAGCCCGATCTTTATCTGGACCCTGGATGGTAGGAACATACACAGATCAGAATGGTGCAAAAGATGTATTTGTGATAGCCAAGCACAGCTTCTTTCAAAATGCATTTTCTGGAATGATCTCCTGGGAAAAAACTATGATCAATGACCTCAAAGATTATCTTTTCCAATCACAAGAAGACGTCACTACGCACGGACAGTTCGTAGACGGTATAGTGGGGAACAAGGACGTCCGCGCATATATTTCTGAAAAAGGCTCTCTCGTGATCTTGTACTCACTTATTGATAATGAAAAAATCGTATTCGCTACAAAAGAGAGTACAATAAAAGAAATTATTCAAAGACTTGAAAGACAGGCCTATATAAGATAAAATTCCCACATGACTACACAGGAAATAAAAAAATTTAAAGAAATGTTACTTGCAGAAAAACAGAGCTTGGAACAGCAATTGACCGGGATAGGAAAAAAAGACTCATCAAGTGCGGGTGGCTGGGATGCCACAACAGCGAATATCGAGGTGGACGTAGCAGACGAAAATGAACTAGCAGACAAGATGGAAGAATTGGAAGAAAATTCCGAAGTAGCATCGCAACTCGAGAGTCAGCTCAGTGAAGTAAAGGAAGCTCTTACAAAAATAGAAAGCGGCAATTTTGGCCTATGTGAGATCTGCGGAGAAGAAATAGAAATGGAAAGACTAGAAGCAAACCCGAGTGCCAAAGTATCCATAAAGCACGCTCACTAACATTATTTATCTGGTGTCTTTTCTCTGTATTGAAGCGCCTCCAATATATGATTTTTATTTATTAATGAACATTGTCCTAAGTCCGCTATTGTCTGTGCAACCTTTATAATTCGATGAAAGGCTCTTCCAGAGAATTCAAATCGCTGTGCTGAAATTTTGAGGAGAGTTCTGGCTTCCGCTTCCATCATTACGCATTTTTCTATGTCCAGGGCACTCATTTCGCTATTATAGCTTTTGGGTATATTTGCGGCGGCAAAGCGCTCCACACATAGAGAACGTGCCGCTATGACCCGCCCACGTACAACGTCTGAAGATTCATTATCAATACTCGACAGAGCGAGGGTCTCATAATCTATCTTGTTCACATTTATCCAAAGGTCTATTCTGTCTAATATCGGACCAGATATTTTGCGCCGATAGTTCGATATCATAACTTCGGTACAGGTACAACCTCGGTCTTTGCCCTTGCCACATGGACATGGGTTCATAGAAGCGATAAATATACACTGAGCAGGAAATGTGACGACGCCCCGAGCTCGAGAAATCGTGATCATACGGTCTTCCAAGGGCTGTCGAAGTGCTTCTATAACCTCACGTTCAAACTCCGGAAATTCGTCCAAGAATAGTACACCACGGTGAGCGAGCGTGACTTCTCCAGGTTTTGGAAATGCCCCTCCGCCAACTATGGAAGGGTAAGAGGCCGTGTGATGCGGTGCCCGAAAAGGAGGATCTGCTATAAGGCCGGCTTCCAGAATACGCGCCGCACTGTGTATGCCAGTGACTTCTACCGACTGCTCGTATGTGAGTGGTGGCAAAAGAGAACAAAAGCTGTTGGCAAGCATGGTTTTTCCCGTTCCGGGAGGGCCACACATGAGCAGATTGTGTGCGCCTGCTGCGGCTATTTCCAAACCTCTTTTGCCAACTTCATTGCCACGAATCACACCTATATCCGTCCAAGCCTGCTTCCGAGAGTGTTTTGCTCGGTCAACATCCGAATAAGATTGGAGTGGTTTCATGTCATTTTCTCCTGATAGAATAGCTATAATCTCGGTGAGAGAGGATACCGGATATATGTCGATACCTCTGGCCAAACAAGCTTCAGGAGTGTTTTCCTTCGGTATGTATACGCTTTTGAAACCCTGATCAGCCGCTTGGCACAAAATGGGTAGAAGGCCTGACATACGTCGCACATTACCCTCGAGAGAGAGCTCGCCCAGAAAGAGTGCTCCTTCCGGATCGAATACTATTTCCTCTGCAGCAGAGAGATATGCGAGAGCCATGGCGAGGTCAAAAGCTGAGCCTTCTTTCCTGGCATCGGCAGGAGCGAGAGATATCACAACTTTTTGATTTTTTTGTTTTGGCGACTGGTAACCGCTGTTTTTTATTGCAGCTGAGATGCGGTCTTTTGCTTCTGAAACAGAACGATCACCCAACCCGACAACAGAAAAATTATTCAGACCATTTGCTATATCCACCTCCACAGTAACAATTTCGGAACGAAGACCCACGAGCTGGGCACTATATGATTTTGATATTCCCATGAGGGAATAGTATCAATACAAAATGAAATTCCAATGAATATTCAGTAAAGAAACGATAAAATTCAGATCAAAAAACGATAAAAAGGGAAATGTATTAGAAAGGATTTTTGGCTCCACGAATCTCGAAATGAACGTGCGGGCCGGTCGTGAGTCCCGTCATGCCGATATAACCGATAAGCTCTCCTTGTTTGACAGTGTCTCCGGCTGCGACGACCAGGTTGGTCTGCATATGGGCATACAAAGACTGGGTCCCATTGGGATGCGATACCACTACAAAGTTTCCGTACCCTCCATTCCATCCGCCATTGATGCGACTGATGATAACTGTTCCTGCAGCGGAGGCCCGTATCGGCGTGCCTACGGCAGCTGCAAAGTCCACACCGTTGTGTCCGTGCAATCCCTGGCTGACACGTCCGACACTGAGAGGACTAATATAGTATCCAGCATATGTGGGCAATTTTGTAACATTATCCAAAAGTTTGCCTGTCACGGTACCCTTTTTCGACGATGCGGCGACATTTTGAGGAGCACCCAACTCTGCATTTGGAATGATAATGTTTTGTCCGATAGTTATGGTAGATACAGAAAGATCGTTATAAGCGACAATATCATCCTCATCTGCTCCGTATTTCTTTGCTATTTCCGATATAGTATCTCCTCTCTTTACTATGTACATGATTCCCGAAACAGGAAGAATCACGAGGGTTTGACCGGCTTTCAGAGTAGACTTACTGGTGAGATCGTTCGCCCACAATATCGTGTTTATGGACACATGGAACATTTTGGCAATTTCTGAAACAGTGTCTCCCTCCCGGACAATATAGGTATTGATCTCCGTACTCGTCTGGTCGGATTCATTACTATTGTTCATAGCTATATCAGGAATGAGGGTATTGTTGGCTATCGGTGCCATATTTGCCGGCTTATTGGGGTTTGGGTCAAAGTTTGTTGCGGCCTGCAGCAAAACCATTGTTTGAGCATTGGAATCATTCAGAGGAGACACGATCTTGGCAGAAGCAGTGGTTCCTTCGATGATGGGTGCAAGAAAAGAAAAGAGACCTGCATAGGCGGTCCCAAAAGAAAGAAGAAGAGAAGTTATTATAATAGCAAAAATAGCAGTCCAGGAATTTGTATGCCTTGAAACAGCCTGTATTGAGTTGTGAGATTTATTTAGAAATTTCATAACGAAATTTTCCTTTCGGCAATACTTACCATATAGTTTTTTCTTCCTTGCTGTACGATACTCTGCCCAATAAATGGCCGAGATAAGCCATTTTGTAGACTGTGGTTTCGAGTTATCTACTCCAGGGTATCAGGCGCCAGGTTATTGTCAACAAAGTTGTGCACAGGTTATAAACACTGCTAAGATACGAGGATGTCTCTAAATTCCGAACAAGATCGAGCTGTACAAACTACCGATGGGCCGGTCCTCATCATCGCTGGGGCTGGGGCTGGTAAAACGCGAGTCATCACACATAGAATATTGAATCTGATAAGAAAAGGTGTGACTCCGCACAATATTCTTGCCATTACTTTTACGAACAAAGCGGCAAAAGAAATGAAAGAACGTGTCGAGTCATTATTGGAAGATGACAAAGATCTGAATCTACCTATTTCTATGCAAGAAAGACCGTTTGTGAGTACCTTCCATGCACTGGGAGTGCATATACTCCGAGAAAACTCCCGACTTATCGGTCGGACACGACATTTCACGATATATGACAGGTCAGATTCCAAACGTGCGGTGAAAGAAGCTATGGAAAGATCATCAGTAGACCCGAAAAAGTTCGACCCAGGATCAATATTAAATAAAATCTCGCTAGCAAAAGGCGAGGGTATCACAAGATTGGTCTATTTGGACCACACAAAAGATGCTTATGAAGAAATGATAGCCCAGATCTGGGAAAACTATGAAAATATTATGGAAAAAGACAAAGCTCTAGACTTCGATGACCTCCTCTTGAAAACTGCATACCTGCTAGAGAACAATGTCGACGTTCGGAGGCATTACAATACTATTTGGAAATATATTCATATAGATGAATACCAAGACACAAATAGGGTACAGTACAAAATAGCAAAATACCTAACAGGAGAGGAACATCACATATGTGTCGTGGGTGATGCCGACCAAAACATCTACAGCTGGAGAGGTGCAACCATAGAAAATATCTTGAACTTTGAAAAAGACTATCCAGAAGCGACCGTGATAGTACTCGAAAAAAACTATCGATCAACGAAAACCATACTGGATGCGGCAAATATGATCATTGAGAAGAACATTCATCGCAAGAAAAAGAAGCTATATACCGATAGTGGCATGGGGGAAAAGATATCACTCATAGTTTCATACACAGAAAACGATGAAGCAAGATCTATTGCAGATACGGCTAGAGACCTCATAACAAAAGGCGTAGCGCCGCGGGACATGGCCGTACTTTACCGGGCAAACTTCCAGTCCCGAGTATTGGAAGAAGCATTCATAAAGAAAAATGTGCCATACCAACTCCTTGGAACTCGCTTTTTCGAAAGAAAGGAAATAAAAGACGTGCTCTCCTATGTGAGGGCGGCAATGAACCACAAAGAGGGGCAAGAAGGGGATGAAAGTTGGGGTGATATTGCCAGGATCATAAACGTACCCGCTCGCGGTATAGGTAAAGTCACACTTGCAAAGATATTGTCGGGGAGGTTGGACCTCCTGCCGGACGGAATAAGGGTGAAAATCAACAACTTTTTCCATCTACTATCTGATATACGAAAAGAGATCATGGAAAAGAAACCTTCCGAAGCTATACGCTTCATCATCCGAGAGACAGGTATAGAAAACCAACTCAGGAAAGGGGACAGCGAAGACGAAGAGCGTCTACTCAACATTCAGGAACTTGTTTCTGTGGCCGCACAATATGACACAGAGACAGAAAAAACTATCGACTCCGAACAAATTTCCGGCATAGAGAAAATGTTGGAAAATGCCGCCCTAGCGACAGATCAGGATGAACTAGAGAAAAATTCTGATGCAGTGAAGCTCATGACTGTGCACTCTTCCAAAGGATTGGAATTCGATACTGTATTCATCGCCGGACTGGAACAAGAACTTTTCCCATTTCAGCACATGGACGAAAACAACTTGAGCGAAACAGAGAGTGAAGAAGAGCGTAGACTCTTCTATGTCGCCCTCACTAGAGCAAAAAAGAAAGTTTATCTGAGTTATACTATCATCCGTACGATATATGGCTCCCAGAAAGTAAACACTCCTTCAGAATTTATTGAGGATATAGCTGCCGAACTCATAGAGTCTGCTGTTCCGGAAAAGCCGAGCGGGGCAAAAGCATTATTCATAGATTTTTAACATGTCTTTATTCGCAAAAAAGTCTCTCGGTCAGCATTTTTTGAAGTCCACTCATGTTTTGGAGCAAATCATACATGCATCCGAGATAAAACCCGGTGAAACTATCCTAGAAATCGGTCCGGGTACCGGAGTATTGACCGATGCTTTGCTCAGTGCAGGAGCAAAAGTAGTCGCAGTTGAAAAGGACCAGAGAGCGCTGGAAGTATTGCATAATAAGAATGCCGAGAATATTTCACTCGGTAAAACCTGTTTTAGACTCATTGATGCTGATATTTTGGAGGTAAATCCTAATGATCTGGGACTAGAACAGTACAAATACGCCATTGTAGCCAATATCCCTTATTATATTACTGGCGCTATTTTGGAAAAATTCCTAGAAAATGAACCCCGACCTAGCCGAATGGTCCTTTTGGTACAAAGAGAAGTAGCGGAACGTATATTGGCAAGGCCTGAAAATGGTGAAAAACAAGGCAAGGAAAGCATACTTTCCATATCCATTAAAGCTTTTGGCGTACCGAAGATAGTTGCGAAGGTACCTCCGGGAGCCTTTGTACCTCCACCTACAGTAGATTCAGCTATTTTAGCTATTTCTGACATATCTGATAGACGTTTTACAAACAAAAATGTAGATATAAAGCACTTTTTCCGCATCGTACGAGCCGGATTTGCCCATAAGCGCAAATATTTGGTCAGAAACCTGGAAAGTGTGATAAAATCTGAGGAAATATTGGCTATTTGGAGAAAAAACAGCCTAGACACGAAGGTTAGGGCAGAGGATCTGCCTCTGGATATGTGGTTTTCTATAGCTTCAGGACAATAAAGGCCTAAATACTACTACCGTGGAACACGATAGGGTATCCGCTCCCATATGTCACATTTCCTAACATGCATGTCAAAGGCACAGGTAAATATTCTCCGAGTAGCCATTGACCAATATGGGGGACGACATACATTGCGTATGGTAAATTGCCATATTGCCACATAAAGAAACCTGGTCCTTTGAAAGGTAAAGGTTGCATAACTGTTAGCAAAAGCCCATGATTGCATGGCTGTGAAAAAATGATATAACCCCCAAATGGTAGACCAGCCGCCAGAGCAAGATAAGGTAAAGAAATAATCATGAGAAGAACCAAGCAAGCTGTATGAGTTTTGTGCATGTGAAAATTATATCATATAAAAAAAGTCTACTATCCCCACAAATACACGAATTAACATAGATTTCTTGCTATAATTCTCTCTAGTATGGCAAAGAACTACCCGCGTTTACAAACGGTTATTATTTTCGTAATATGCGCCACTGCTGTCGTGATTTTCGGCATGTATGTCTATGGTAAAAGATCTCAAAATTCAAACCCAAATACCGCACAAATCATAAAAGTGCAGGGGAACAAGGAAAGTACGTCGGAAAAGATCGCAGACACAAACTGGCAAAAGCAATTCTTCTCCGGAGATGCAAAAGATACGATCAAGCTAAACCAGTCTGCGAAAGTTGCCGTAAAAGAAAACAAGCAACCGACTCTTACAGATCAGATCGGACAAGATTTCTTTTCGCAGTTTTGGCAAATACACCAGTCTGGCTTGGAAGGGGATGAAAAAGTAATGAACAGTTTTTCGGAACGCTTTGCGAGCCAAGTCGCAGCTGCGGCAGTACCGGAACTATATTCAAGTTCAGACATACAGATCTCAAATGAGACGAGTGAAAGTGCGACTGTAACATACGTCAAGAAAATATTGGAAATACTGAAGAAACTCCCTGCATCCGATGCCGCCATCATTGCAAACAATGCACTGAAAGAAGGCGGCTCGGCTTCGCTATCACAGATCGACCCTATAATCACCAGTTACAGATCTACCTTGAAAAGTTTAAGAACAATACCTGTGCCTCTGACTTTTTCTTCCCCGCACCTGAACCTAGTAAACGCTGTCAGCGCCATGCTATTCAATGCAGAATCTTTGCGCAAAGTGGACGTCGACCCGGTAAAGGGGTTGGCGGCAGTGAGCATATATATCCAAGGGTTACAGTCTCTTTCTGACGCTTTGGGTGATGTTGAAAAAGGATTTGCAGCCGCTGGAATAGTATTTACAAATGCAAATCCCGCCGGCCGAAACTAAACATATGTCTTCTTTCTTTAAAAAAATCACAACAGCTACTCTAACAATAATTTTGGTTTTTAGTATTACCATTACTTCGGTCAACGCCCAAGTCATATATGTTCCTACGAACGATATGGGACCATTTGCTATCAAACGCACTACCGACACGACGATGTTGCAAGTAAAAAACTACGTATTGGACGGACTAGCTTGGTCTGTGGCAAAGATCATGTTGCAACAAGTCACGGCGAGCGTGGTGAACTGGATCAATAGTGGCTTTGAAGGAAGCCCTGCGTTCCTCACAAATCCTGGAGCATTCTTCGCAGACACCGCGGACCAGATCACGGGGGCATTCATAGCAAATACTGGCGTGCTTTCCAGGCTCTGTTCACCCTTCAGCATAGATATCCGTCTCGGCCTAGCACTCTCAGGAGGAGGATCGGACTACAGACGCTATGAATGTACTCTGAGCACAGTTATAAACAATGCCAAAAAGTCTACTGTAAATGTAAATGGCAATGTGACAGTAAACGGAAGTTCGGTCATCAATGAAAATGTATCGGCGAGCGGAGACGGGGCAAGTATAGACGGATTTATGAACGGAGATTTCAACCAAGGCGGCTGGCCGGCATTCATGGCTATGACCACACAGCCACAAAACAATATTTATGGAGCATATCTCCAGGCCAAGAGTGACCTCGACTACCAGATCGCTACGAAGCAAAACAATATTCGCCTCGACCTCCAAATGGGTAGGGGATTCATGTCATGGCAAAAATGTACGGACGTGAATATAGACGAGGCGGCAATGTTTTCTAACAATAGCAAAGATGCGGGACTGACCCAAAAAGTAGGCAAGGACGGCAAGGTAAAATATCAGGATTGTCAGACACAAACACCCGGATCCGTAATAGCAGGCTCCATAGACAAGTCTCTCGGTATTCCTCAGGACACACTCAATATCGCGGGATCTCTGGACCAAATAGTCGGTGCGCTCTTTTCTCAGCTAGTCTCAAAAGTACTATCTGGTGGCTTGCACGCATCTAGCAACTACAGCTCACAGGGCAGTGCTACCGCAGGAGTAGCAACACAGCTCCTCCAGCAACAAACAGGCGACCAACTCTCTGATTCCAGAAACAGACTGCAGAGTTCATTGACCTCATACTCTGGTACAGCACTGCAATACTCCGACCTACGCCAAAAAGCCGTGGACTCACTCAATACGGCAAAGTTGACATACCAAACAGCCATAGCTTGCTTCCAAGGCAAACTGCCTACAGGATCCATTTCAACCGGTACACAGGATGCCGACTACATGTTCCTGCAAAGTCAGATCTCAAATGCAAATGCGGCAATAGCAAAGGTGGATATAGCCATAGCACAATACACTGCAAAAGTTGCTGAAGCGTATTCCAGGACAGAAAGGATCCGCGATCTACAGAAGCAGATAGCAAATGCCATGACAACAGATGAGATCAACAAAGCATCCTCAGACTATAACACTGCTATACAGAGTGGTCTCGGTGGAGAGCTTATATCTGAAACAGATATTGCAAATGCGACTACAGATCTGGAGGCGGCAAAGTCCCAAGCTAGTCTCTTTACCCAAAATGCCATGCAGTTCCAGTCTGCTTGCAACTCATTCCGTCCAGGTACAGCGGGGCAGACGGGGTCAGGATTCCGTACAGGATTATAAAAAACATGATTTCTAGATTTATAAAACAAATACTACCGACGCTCGCTACATCTATATTGATATCGGTTGTTTTCACTCATGTGGCGAGCGCACAACTCGCCTCAGCAGTAGCGGGAGCAGTCGCGTCGACCGCTTGGGATATGTTCTGGGTTGGAGCATCAAACTTTATGCAAGCCCTCCTCATGGTGACAGCATGGCTCGTCGGGCTTACAGGTACACTATTAAACGTAGCGATATTCATAACTACAAATCTTGGTCCATTTATAAAAGATACCCCTGTTATTTATAATGTCTGGACAATCATACGAGACCTCGCAAGCATGGTGCTCATATTTGTCATTCTTTGGGCGGCCATCCAGATGATACTCAACCTGAAACAACCAAACTTTGGTAATCTTCTGAAGAATATAGTCATAATGGGAATCTTGATCAACTTTAGCTTCTTCTTTGCACAAGTGATGATAGACGCGTCGAACATAGTATCGCTACAATTCTTCAACGCTATCACCCCTGGTAAGGAATACTCGACCGGAAGCAAGCTGGGAGATTGGACCTCGAAAGCTTTCAACGACGGAGGACTATCAAATGTATTCATGGGCGCTCTCCAAGTAAATGGCTGGTACAAGAACATGGGTGTCGTCGGCGGATCGTCATCTTCGGGAACCACAGACCAGAACGCGGCACCTATTCGCATTGTCTTGGTCACATTTGCAGGTATGATCGTGATGATCTTTGCGAGTATGAGTTTCCTCGCGGCTGCGGCCGTATGTCTCTTGCGTACAGCGATGCTAATATTCCTGCTTGCATTTTCTCCTATATGGATAGCGGCATTCGCATTTCCAGAACTCAAGGAAGTAGCAAATCCCTGGTGGAAACAATTCAAAGTCCAGCTATTGTTCTTGCCGACATATTTGATACTCATGTATGTGGCGATACGTGTATTAAACGAAAGTGGCTTGAACAAACTCACAGGATCTACAGAATCCGCTTTGACTATCGCCTCGCAAGCCAATCTTTCTGCATACACTTCGCTCTTTGTAGGTTTTACTATTGTTCTGATCATGATCAACCTACCTCTCATCGGAGCACTCAGTATCGCCGGTGCGGCAGGGACAGCGACAGAGAAATGGTTCAAGGGCACACAATCTTGGCTCGGTAGAAATACTATGGGTAGATTTGCCTCCAGAGTGAATGAGAGCGATGTCGCGCGTAACTGGTATGCAAAAAACCCTCGTGCTGGCATGGTTTTGCAAAAGCAACTTTCCAAAGTCAGCTCGGCGAGCTTTGCATCTGACAAGAACAGCATACTTGGAATGAAAGACACGAAGACTGGATTTGATAAGGTAAGAAAGGATAAAGTCTCAGCTATCGATAAGTACGCAAAAGGGCTAGGCTTCGATGATGAAAGGGTAAAAACGAAGATTGCGGATGAACTTAAGACAACCGACTCTATCATTGCGACAGATAAAAAAATCCTGAGCGATAATCGAAATAAACTAAGTACAACTACCGATCCAGATGAGAGAAGAAGGATTGAAGCAACAATTACTGAATCGGAGAAGGAATTGGAGAAGCGAGTCAACGAACGAGACACTAAGGCCAAGGAACTCAAAAAGAGTTACGAATCTGAAAGGAAAGGTGAGGTTGTAAAATTCTATCAGGACCGCAGATCAACTGCAGGAAAATTTGCGAGACTGGTCACAGGCAACAAGAGATTTAAGGGTCCAAACAAATGGAATGCAAGTGTATTTGGTGCTCTAAAGAAAGACAAAGATACCGCAGCAAAACTGATCGACGCCCTAAAAGATGAAGTAAAACCAAAAGACGAAGACAAGCCGCCAAAGAAAGAGGAAAGCGCTCATGCAGAATAAAAATATGAATCAAGAAGACATACAACAACAAATAAAAGAACAGTTCCGCAGTCTGCCACCGTTACTGCAGGAAGCTATCACTGCTACAGACCTACCGATAAAGATGAAGGACCTTGCGAACAAGCACAACCTCCTATTAGACGAGGCGGGCATACTAGAAATGGAAATACTATTTGTATTGCTAGGAATGAAAAAATCTTCGGATTTTGTCAGTACACTTGCCTCAGAACTAAAACTCGACAAACATGAGGTAACAAGCATCGCACAGGATGTGAACACATTCATATTTGATGAAGTGAGAACTCACCTGAGAGAGATCGAACAAGAAACCGAGGACGAAGGTGATAAAGGCACCGCTCCGTCGTCATCTGCAACCTCAGTGAACTTCGACACACTAAAGAGAGACATGGAAGCGGTAGGGGGCATAGCTATTCATAATGAAAGCTCAGAACCAGAGGAATACACATATAATAGTATGGGCAAACCTGCCTCTACTCACGAACCCCACATAGAGCCACCGACAAATTTGCCCGGGAAAACAGAGATAGTAGGCATGACAGATGCTCATACCGAGGCTCTGCCAGATCACCTATTGGGAAAACCTGCAGTTACGCCTATTGCACACAAACCAATTATAAACCAGACTTTTCCTACATCTTCAACTCAACCTTCAGTTTCAGTACGTCCTACTCAGCCGGTGCAACCCATCCCACCTATGCCGCGAGAAGGAGGAAGCATCGGTGATCACTATCGCGAACCAGTGTAACTCCGAACATTATAAGTTATAATATGTGAGATGCGTTACCAAGTTCCTCAATTCATAGAGGTGGAAGACAAAATTTTCGGACCACTCACGCTGAAACAGTTCATTTACATTGTCGGCGGAGCCGGACTGTCATTCATCATATATGTCCTTATCGGCAATCTCCTATTGTCATTCATCCCCATGGCCATAGTCATGGGAATATCTCTCGCTTTGGCATTCTTCAAGGTATACAACCATTTCCCACTCATAACCATAGCAGAACATGCCTTCAAATATTGGTTTGGTAGCAAGCTATATATATGGAAAAAAGAAGAGAAACCCCGGGCGAAAGACGCACAGTCAGCTATCCGAGACGCAAAGAGCTACGCAGGCATAACTGTACCAAAGATTTCCGATAGCAAACTCAAGGAGCTCACTTGGAGTCTGGATATCAAAGAGAGCATGTACTCCAACCGCAACCAAAAATAAAATGGCAAACACACCCCCAAAAGCTACGCAGGATTTTGTACCTATTTCGGAAATACGTGACGGTGTAATCATCCTGAAAAACGGGGGAATGAGGTCTGTGATACTGGCATCTTCGTTGAACTTCGCGCTCAAATCTGCAGACGAGCAAAACTCCATATTGTTTCAGTTCCAAAACTTCCTAAATTCTCTCGATTTCTCCGTACAGATAGTCATACAATCAAAAAAACTCGACATAAGGCCGTACCTCGCCCTTTTGGAGTCCCGATACAAAGACCAAGCTACCGAGCTCATGAAGATTCAAGTCAGAGAATATATAGAATTTATAAAGACTTTCGTTGAAAATACCAATATCATGTCGAAGAGTTTCTTTGTCGTCATACCTTATGATCCGGCACTCCTAAACTCATCTAATAACCCCATGAGCAAGTATCTTCCCGGGAAAAATAAAGGTTCGGAAAGGCTGAGTGCCGACCAGCAATTCCAAGAATACCGATCTCAGCTCGAACAGAGAGTAGCAGTAGTAGAGCAGGGCCTGGTTCGTTGTGGCATACGCGCGGCAGAACTAGGTACAGAAGAAGTGGTAGAATTGTTTTATAAACTCTTCAATCCCGGAGAGACGGAAAAGCCTATCCAAATAACCTAATATGTCTTTTATCTCAAAAATATTCAGTAAAAAAGAAGTTTCTCCCATAGTTTCTATCATGCCGGAAGAAATATACCAGGCTGGCGTTCTCGAACTCAAAGATGTCATCGCACCCTCTGCTCTCAAGGTCAGCCCAAAGGATATAAATCTGGGAGAGAAAGTAGGCAGAACACTCTTTGTCATATCATATCCGAGATTCCTCCAAGAGAGCTGGTTTGCCCCCATCATAAACCTGGACAAAGTTTTTAATGTTTCCATCTTCATCCACCCCGTAGACACAGCAAAGATCCTCCGTCATTTTCAAAAGAAAGTTGCGGAAGTCCAGAGCCAGATCTCGAGGAGGGAAGATAAGGGACTGGTGCGTGACCCTGCTCTCGATACCGCATACCAAGACCTAGAAGCTCTCCGCGACCAACTGATGCAGGCACAAGAGCACCTTTTCGACGTGGGAGTTTACATCACACTCTTTGCCGACAATGAAAGCGAACTAGACAAACTCGAATCCGAAGTGAAATCCATACTGGAATCCAAGCTTGTCTATGTAAAACCAGCTCTTTTCCAACAGGAAAATGGCTTCAAAAGTGTGCTTCCACTAGCAGACGACCAACTCGCAGTACATTCCAAGCTCAATTCTTCACCTCTTTCCAGTCTATTTCCATTCGTCTCTTTTGACCTTACCTCGGACAAAGGTATCCTTTATGGCATAAACAGACACAATTCCTCGCTGGTACTTTTCGACCGATTCCTACTAGAAAACTACAACTCTGTCACTTTTGCAGTAGCCGGAGCCGGAAAATCCTACTGTACAAAGCTCGAAATACTCCGAACTCTCATGTTCGACACCGATGTCATAGTCATCGACCCAGAAAAGGAATACGAATACATGGCCGAAGCCACAGGAGGAAAATACTTCAACATTTCCTTGAATTCCGAGCACCATATCAACCCCTTTGACCTACCTATCCCCAGAGAAGATGAGTCGGCATCAGATGTTTTGCGATCCAATATCATAAACCTTGTCGGTTTATTCCGTATCATGCTCGGGGGACTCACTCAGGAGGAAGACGCGATCATAGACAGGGCGATCACCGAGACCTACGCTCTCAAAGACATCACTGCAGAGTCCAACTTTCAGAGTGTAGAGCCACCACTTTTGTCTGATTTTGAAATGGTACTTGCAGGAATGGAGGGGGCGAATTCTCTGGTAGAAAGACTTTCCAAATATACCAAGGGCACGTGGTCCAGTTTTATCAACAGACCATCGAATGTAGATATAAACAAAAAGTTTGTGGTATTTTCCCTGCGGGATATGGAAGACGAGCTCAAACCTGTGGCTATGTATATAGTCACGCACTATATATGGAATTCCATACGAAAAGTTCTGAAAAAGCGCCTACTAGTGATCGACGAGGCCTGGTGGATGATGAAATCCGAAGACACCGCCTCATTCTTGTTCGGCCTAGCAAAGAGAGGTCGCAAATACTTCCTGGGCCTTGCTACCATCACTCAGGATGTCGACGACTTCCTAAAGTCTCCTTACGGCCTACCTATCGTGAGCAACTCATCTATGCAAATACTGCTAAAGCAGTCACCGGCTGTCATAGATACTGTTCAGAGAACATTTAACCTTACCGATGAAGAAAAGTATTTGCTCCTAGAGTCCGACGTGGGAGAGGGTATATTCTTCGTAGGATTGAAACATGTGGCGCTCAAGATCGTGGCTTCATATACTGAAGACCAGATTATCACCACAAATCCTCAGCAAGTGATGGCTATAAGAGAGGCAAAGAAACAATTGGAAAGTGCGGGGTAGGATCCCTGAACACCATGCGGTGAAGGGACACGCTATTACTGTTATAATAGACTCGTGAAACCCGAACACCGCATAACAACAGGCGCATTTGCAATATGGCTCATCGTTGGTGGACTTTTCGATCTTCTCGGTCTTATACCATTCGTCGAGAATGTAATAGGAATAATTTTCGCTCTACTATTTGGAACATACCTATGGATAAAAGGCATGGGTGTATTTAAGGGCAAAGTTTTTATTACCGAATGTATCAGTTTAGTCGGATCTTTTATCCCTATGATACAGAGCCTTCCTCAACTGACAGCAGGCGTAGTAGCAATATTCATAATAAGTAGACTAGAAGAAAAGGTCGGTATATCAGCGACATCACTCACGAGTGGCAAGGGTATTCGAACCCCCGTAGGCAGGAATCCGCTAAACCAGGGAGGTATACGCGCACCACGTGTATAACCAAACATGCAGCTTTGTCATATTCTTGGTAAAATGAAATCAATGAAATCTAAAGTATTCTTAACTTCCACTTTTTTGCTTTTTATATTTGCTTTCACACAAGCTCAAGGAATATCTACGAATATCCAAGGCATAGATCTGACAGTCTCGAACAATAGCCCAGCCCCAGGACAGACTGTGACCATAAAAGCCGAGAGTTATGTTTCTGACCTCAATTCTTCGAATATTACCTGGAAGCTGAACAACGTGGAATATAAAAAGGGTATAGGTGTAACTTCCGTCGACATACAGGCACCGGCTCTAGGAAAAAAACTAACAGTGAGTATAGTTGCAGTCACTCCGGAAGGGAGGACGATGACAACCAGCGTGAGCCTAAGTTCCGGAAATGTTGATCTTATATTGGAATCAGACGGCTACGTGCCTCCATTTTTCCAAGGCAAGATGCCCCTCGTCTACCAGAATAACTACCGCGTGATAGCCATGCCGCACCTAGCGGATACATCGGGCAAGGAATACGATCCAGCGACACTCATATATCAATGGAGTAAGGATTCCCGTCTGGTCCAGGACCAGAGTGGTTATGGTAAACAAGTATTTTTGTGGAAAGATGAGATGGTCCCGAGACAGAGACTGATATCCGTAAAAGTATTGACCCGAGACGGCAGTGTCCAAGCAGAAAAGGTGATACCCATAGAAGCAGGGAGCCCACTCATAGTCTTTTACAAGGATGATCCATTGTACGGCACACTCTTCAATAATGCCCTGGAAAATAGCGTCAGCCTGGGAAAGAGCGGAGAAATATCGGTTCTTGCTGTTCCTTTTGGTTTCAATAAACCAGCAAATACCATGGGAGATCTCAATTTTTCCTGGCTCATAAACTCCATCAAACATGATTCTCTTTCGGCGAGTCAGTCCATAACCCTCCGAGCACCGACAGATAGTAGTGGATCTTCGAATATACAGCTCACTGTATATAACAACGAAGACATATTAGAAAAAGCAGAAAATAGAATAACTGCAACCTATGCAATACCAAATAGTAATACTTCCATTAATAGTGCAAATACCCTGAACAACAATGGCCTATAATACTCTCAAGAAAATAAAGTTTGTGATTTTTGTAGTGATTTTGATGACTTCTTTCTCGGTCATTGCCACACAACAACCTGCATACGCACAAGAGTACAAGAAATACGAACTCTTGGAGCCCTTGCCATGCATACCAGATGAAGTATTAGACTGCAACGACTCTACTACCGGAAAAAACTCCACACTAACGAGTGTGAACATGGCACAATTTTTCCAGTATGGGTTCAATCTTTTCATAGCAATTGCGGGCGTAGCCGCCGTATTCATGATGGTTTGGGGAGGATTCCTGTATATCACATCAGATTCCTGGTTCAAGAAAGACCAAGGTAAGACTTATTTCCAAAACGCGATATACGGCCTCCTCATGATTCTATGCTCATATCTGATATTACGAACTGTAAATCCAAAATTGGTTTCATTCCCGAGGACTATACCTGTAATAACCAGTACCGCAGCAACCGAAAACCCCGTCAGTCTTTTTGAACAATTAAACAAAGCTGCTACGAACTATAACGTAGAAGCTCGAAAATTTGTCGATGAAGCAAGAGAAGCTGATACAGCTCTGACCGCACTAAAAAAAGAAAAAGGGGATGTAGAAAAGCAAATATTCAATGCTGAACTGAGTAATGCTGGACTCGATTCACAGACTACATTGATATCAGAACTCAAAGTAAAACTAGCAAAGATCGATGACCAAATAAAAGAAAATGAAGCGAAGATAGTTGCTGGTGCAGCAAAAGCGACGATCACCAACGCTGGATTATCTATGACAACCAGCGGGGTCAGTAACAGTGCAACAGATGTCTATGCGACGGCACTGGAGGTATCCAGCGGTCTCAATCTAGTAGAACAGCAGAGACTTGACGCCGTTAAAAGATTAAATCAAATGCAAGCTCCGCAAGAGATAACAGCTGTCAACGAACAAGCAGTTTATGCAAAAGCGATGATAAACTTGACTGACGCACAGGCTTCAGTAAACCGATTCACTATAACCAAACCAGATAACTATGGGACTCCTTACACCACCACTGCAGATATAAAGCAATTTAAGGCAGATGTAGCATCTCGCATTACAAAAATTGAAGCTGAAGCAGCAACGATCAACAATGCCGAACTAAAACAAAAAATGTTAGCTGAAGCAAAAAAAGCAAAGGACGCATTAGAAAAGAAATTGAAAGGATATTAAATGAAAAAAACAACAACCATAATAACAGTTCTGATCCTCATCCTCGCTCTGGTCGGCGCGGCGTATTGGTATTTCATTTTTGGCTTTGGTTCTGCACCAGTGACAGCCCTACCGGGGAATCAGACGACTCCGGGAGGATTTGAGCCTATAGACCGTCCTCTACCAACCGAATCCACATTACCAGGCGATATGACGAACAGTTCTTCTACAACAACGACTACAAATGAGCCTTCACCTCTCGCAACTCTCCGCCATTTGAGCAGTGTGCCAGTGGGAGGCTTTGGTGTATTTACCAGCGCTTCGCTCCGCTCCGGTCAGGCAGGATCTACGACTATCCGCTGGGTGGATAGAGGAAGAGGAAACACATACGAGGCGTACAGCCACAAACCAGACATAAACATTCTTTCCAACACCTTGGTTCCTCGCATATACCAGAGCTGGTGGAATAACAGTCTAAACTCCTTTTTTGCGCAATATTCCAGTGCCACCAACGATACTGTCACCACTGTTGTTGCAAATATTCAGAAAACTGTCGCAAACACACCCAGGCCTCAAAATGCGTCTTCTACCAACATCTCAAATAGCTCAACCGAAACAATTACCGAAACGCCATATCAGCTCAAAGGAACGCTAGTTTCTGGAAACATTATAGACATTGCAGTATCACCAGCCAAAGATAGGGCAGTAGTAGTTACAAAAGAGAACAATCGAGCAATAGGATACCTATCCAAGTTCGATGGCACGGGACAAACCCAACTATTCAGCCTACCTCTCACAGCTATCACGGTAGACTGGCCGGAGACCAATACTATTTCGGTCGTTACAAAAGGAAGTGCCTCATATGCCGGATACTTGTACTTCATAAATACAAAAACTGGCGTTATGAAGCAAATCTTGGGCGGTATAGCAGGCCTCAGTGCGAAAGTTAGCAAAGATGCGACACGAGTATTGTATTCGAGCACCGGCAGGGGAGAGTCTGCCATAGAAACGAACATGTTGGATGTAAAAACAAGTACTGTCACAGATGTAATATTCAAAACATTAGCTGACAAGTGTACATGGTCTCCCAAAACCCTTGAACAGGTGTATTGCGCAGTACCTTCAACATTACCAAATGGTCTATATCCCGATGATTGGTACCTCGGTTTTGCCGCCTTTCGTGATAATATTTGGCTTTTAGACACAAAAACTGGCAACGGGAAACAAATAGCAAACCTACTCACTCTAGGAAATAGCCTTATAGATGCTATAAACCTGGAAATAGACAACTCTGACAACTATCTAGTATTCATGAATAAGATCGATCTCAGTTTGTGGTCACTAGATCTAGCTGCTACAAACTAGCCTTCTTTGTCGCATATTGCTTCCTAATGACGAGCTCCTGTCCCAAGGTAAACAAAGTACTCACTATCCAATAAAGAGCGATGATCGATGCCGCCTGAGGGAAACTGGCGGGAATGATCCAGTATGTGGAGGCGAACGCCAGAATAGGCAACATAAATTTCATTTGCTTGTTCATGGTAGTCGCAAAATCTGGAGCAGAAGGTGTTGCACCCTTGGTAGCTGGCACTGCCGACTTTATCTGTTTTGATGCGAGAGAGAAGTGTAATTGTACATATTGTGCGACTGCAGTCAGAATAGCCAAAATGAGGCTGGGCTGAGTCAGGTCGATGAGACCGAGAAACTGAGTTTTTACAACCGGCAAATCGATAAAAGAATATAGATATTCTGGGTGAATAGCGGGTATGATCTTGTAAAAAACAGACAGTAGGGCTAACAGGATAGGGAGTTGGATGAGTAGGAGCAATATACCAGAAAAAGGCTTTACACCCTTGGAACGGTATAACTCCATAATCTTTAGAGCTTGAGCTTGTCGATCGTTTGCGTATTCTGCTTTTATCTTATTTGCTTCCGGTTCTATCTCTTTCATTCGGATCTGCGTCAGTATAGAAGACTTCGAAAGATGGAAAAGTGCTAATTTTACGATAACTGTAAAAATAATTACAGCAACGCCCACATCGGCCCACGGTAAAAGATCCATTACTCCTACCAAGCCATTATAAAGGGGCTGGAATATAAGGGTGTGGTACATATTCAAGAACTATACACCGTTTCTACCAAAAAAACTAACTTTTTGATATTTTTGCCTTTATGAACAATTCCTGAACATCTTTGGCTATATCTGCAAGCTCTATTTCGGAAATATCTTTCTTTATGAAGAGAGCCCCCCATATTCCTGGTATTATGACAGCCATTAGCGGTCTTATCGCTGCATATATTCGGCGCCTATTACGATTCCTCACTACAGCAGTCTTTGCTATCTTTTTGGGGGCAACGGCAGATATACGTGTGTCTACCTGACCAGAAACGAATCTCAATAAAAAAAGGGTAGAGTGAGCCACCCTTCCTTTTTCCATCACTATATCAAACTGTTTTGTTGTCAGTCTTTGCGACTTTGCTAACATTTTTAGGAGACGGACACTTTCTTGCGTCCGCGAGCACGCCTTCTAGCCACTATTTTGCGGCCTCCAGGACTCTTCATCCTCATGCGAAATCCGTGCGCCTTGGCACGCTTCCTCTTGTTTGGGTGGTAAGTGAATGACATGATTGATGAAGTATTGCATGGTTTTATTTTATTGGCAAGTTTTTGCCTCCCGAGCCGGCAGTGTGCTCCTTTTGTTCCTTTTGAAATAGTTGTGCAGGGTTCGAGTAATCATAAAAGCTCACAAAAGGAACAAAAGGAGCACACTGCCGGCTCGGGAGGCACCAACTCACAACACAAAAAATGTTCTCCACAGCTTATCAACATATTTACAGCTCATCCACAAGTTCCCATATTTATAAACAGGTATATACTGTAAAAACGATGAATGATTTTTCTCAAATCTGGCAGACAGCTCTGATAGAGATGCAATCTATAGTTTCTCCTGCAAATTATTCCACCTGGGTAAAGTCTACTAGGATCATCCGTGAAGAAGAGGGTGTCATATATCTCGGCGTACCCAACGAATTTACCCGCGAATGGCTATTCAAGAAGTGTCACAACTCCATTTTGCGCATATTGAGACAACTCAATGAACATGTCCGGGCTTTGGAGTACATAGTTCTAAAGGAGGAGGAAGAAAAACAAGACCAGCTCAGGAAAAAGGCATTTATGGCCCCTACTATCTCCATGCCTTTGCAAGATTTCTACATAAACAAAGAAGATAATCTCAATCCCCGCTACACCTTCGACAACTTTATCATCGGACCCTTCAACGACTTGGCTCACGCAGCCTCTTCTATGGTGGTAAAGAGTCCTGGTCATGTCTATAACCCACTATTCATATACGGTGGAACTGGCCGTGGCAAAACACACCTCATACAGGCAGTAGGGAACAAGATCAAAAGCCTTTTTCCAAATAAAAAAGTCTTTTATTTGACTGCGGAGCGTTTCGGCTCTGAGTTTTTCGAATCCTTACAAAACAGCACGGCTCAACAATTCAAGGAAAGGTATCGCAAATACGATGTCCTCATAATGGACGATGTCCAATTCTTCTCTAGCAAAGAAAAGTTCCAAGAAGAACTGTTCCACCTATTCAATACATTCCACGATACGGCCCGCCAGTTGGTATTTTCTTCCGACAAGCACCCGAATGTCATCCCAAACCTCGAGGATCGTATACGTGGCCGCTTTGCCGCAGGGATGATCGTAGATATAGCTGAACTCGACAAGGAATCCCGCATGGCAATAGTCAAAACCAAATGTAAACCTCACAATATCACTCTTACAGAAGAAATCGTCGATTATCTGGCGACAGAAATCGAAGATAATATCCGGGAGATAGAAGGGATAGTGAATATTATTGCTCACCAAACAATGCACAAGTCGCGCGAACTCAATATAAACGAAATAAAAAACATCCTGAAAAACAACGCAAAACCAAAAAAGATGCTGTCTGTAAAGGATGTAGTAAAAACGGTTTGTGACTTTTACAATATAGAAGAGGAGAGTATATACAACAAAACCCGCAGAAAAGAAGTAGTGAAACCCCGACAAGTCGTCATGTATATACTCCGAGAAGATTTCAACATCTCTTTTCCTTCCATTGGAGACAAACTCGGGGGGAGGGATCATACTACCGTTATTCATTCCTATGAAAAAGTAAAGGAAGATATAAAAACAAACTCTGTTTTGTCGCAGGAGATACTTCAGCTCCGGACTATGTTATAACTGTGAATATCCTTGTTGATAGTTTGTGAATAAGTACCAGAAACCTGGTGATAAAATAAGTACAAAAACCCAAAAATAAAATTACCGATACTAATATACACCTTATGAACAAAACAAAATGGAATAAAAAAACCAAAAGACAAGCAAGTAAAAGGTTTATAAACTTTTCAACTTATCCACAGGACTAATAATAACTATGGAGTTTTATATAAAAAAATAACTTATTAATTATTACGAACTAACATGAAAACTGAGCTGAGATTCCAAGAGCTAAGGAAAGCGGTTGCTATGACCGAGAGGGTTGCTGGTAAGCATATGACTCTACCAGTCTTATCTTGTCTTCTTTTTGAAATAAAGAAAAACTCTTTGGTGATCAAGGCAACAAATTTGGATATCGGGGTGGAGGTACATGTTGCCGCAAAATCTGAAGCAGAAGAAACCGTGGCTGTGCCAGCAGCTGTCCTGAGCTCTTTTCTCGGCCAGATAGCAGAATATGACGGTGTGGCAAGTTTAGAAATATCCTCGGGCAATATGATAATTCAGGCGGCAAAGTCGAGGGGTGTAATAAAAACAGTTCCTCATGAGGATTTCCCCAGTATACCAGTAGTCACAGAAGGACAAGAGATCATTATGTCCGCGGATATTTTGATAAAAGGCCTCAAGGCGGTGTGGTATAGCGCCTCACTCTCTAGTGTAAAACCGGAATTATCTAGTGTGTATATGTACACTATGAATAATGAGCTTGTGTTTGTTGCTACAGATTCTTTCCGCTTGGCAGAAAAGAGAGTTCGAACTGACGAAAAGGCAAATATCAAGGAGATTCTCATACCATTTAAAAATATAGCCGATATGACGAGGATATTAGAGACATTGAAAGATAAAGCCTCAGTATATGTGAGTAAAAATATGATCTCATTTGAAGTAAAAAACAAACTGAGGGTTGTGTCTCGCGTCATAGATGGAATCTTTCCAGACTATAAACAAATAATCCCCAAGGGGTATGTGACAGAAGTGGTGGTGCTAAAGCAAGATTTGCTAAATGCCCTAAAAATATCAAATGTTTTCTCTGACAAGTTCAACCAGGTTCATTTTACTCTAGATCCGAAGGGTAAATTGTTTGAAATACAGACAAAAAACAGCGATATAGGCGAAAATAAAACAGCGATTGATGCCGCAATAACTGGAGAAAAGATTGAGATAAATTTCAATTACAAGTATATAGTAGACTGCTTCCAGTCTATAGATGCTGATAGTATGACTCTACAACTTTCCGGCATGAATAGACCAATGGTCATAAGGCCTGTTTCTGGCGATCAGAGCTTCATGTATCTGGTGATGCCAATGAATAGGTAACATAATGTTCAATATTAGCCAATTTCTAAAGAGGGCCACTGGTAAACAGGGTAGGGAGCTCTATTTCCGTAAATCCATTCAAGATCTTTTGAAAGAAAGGTTTGATCTTGAGGTGCCCTTCGAGATGATATCCTTGAAGTCTGGCACGATCTATATAAAAAATATTCCCCAATCTGCTCGAACTTCTATTTTTATAAAAAAGACAGCTATACTTCAGGAGATAAATAGAATCCAAGATATATATGTAATACTAGACGTAAGATAATAGGAATTATCCACAGTTTTATTTTGTTGCAAAATTGTCCATGCTTTGTTACAAATGAAGCACCAAATTATAAGAGATTAATTTTTGAGTTATGCCGACTAAAACTCAGTCAAAAAAAATCAATACAACTCGCCAAACAAAGCCGAGTTCTGAGAAGGAAGAGGAAGAGATTGTAATCACAAAAAAATCTAGTACGAAACCAATCGAGATAGAAGAAACCGATATTATAATAGCTGAAGTAGAAAAACCGGTTGATGATGTGGTTACCGAGGATGGTGAAGTGGAGGAAGTAGAAGAAGCAGGTCTCAATGAAGAGGACCTTGATCCGTTCGGTGACAAATGGGAACAATAAATAAACTCTGATATACTGGGGTTTCATGAGTCGTCGCCATTCTAATATAAAGGTAATAAAAGGCTTTATCCTCCTTTCTATGTCTGGAGTTTTTTTGGTGGTCGGTGGATCTGCTTTGTGGGTCGCTACACTAAAGATGCCCGACCTCAATGCTTTTGAGAATAGAAAGGTCTCTCAATCAACAAAAATTTTTGATCGTACCGGAAGTGTACTTCTCTATGACCTTAATACAGATGTAAAAAGAACCATAGTTAGTCTCGCGAGTACCTCACCTCTGGTGCAAAAGGCAACTATCGCCATCGAAGATGCGGAGTTTTATACACATATGGGCATACGGCCAACTGCCATTATCCGTGCGGTTCTCGCCGACATACTCGCTGGAGATAAGACTCAGGGCGGCTCTACCATAACTCAACAAGTAGTAAAAAACTCTCTTTTAACAAAAGACAAAACAGTCACCAGAAAAATAAAAGAGTGGGTGCTCGCCATAAAGTTGGAGAAAATAATGACCAAAAACCAGATATTGGAAACATATCTGAATGAGGTTCCTTATGGTGGCACAATATACGGTATAGAAGAAGCCAGCCAAGCCTTTTTTGGCAAGCCGGCTACAAGCTTGACCTTGGCGGAGGCGGCATATCTTGCGGCGGTGCCGCAGGCACCTACTTACTATTCACCCTATGGCACACATAGGGACGCTTTGGATGCACGCAAAAATCTGGTGCTTTCGAGAATGAAATCTCTAAATATGATAACAAAGGAAGAATATCAAGTCGCATCGGAGGAAAAAGTTCAATTCCTTTCCAAAAACAATGCCGGCATAAAGGCTCCACACTTTGTCATGATGGTTCGCGATTATTTGTCCCAAAAATACGGCGACGAGGCGGTGAATGAAGGTCTAAAAGTTATCACTACGCTCGATTTCGAAATGCAAAAGAAAGCCGAAGCTGTCGTGGATAAATTTGCACCTTCTCTCGCAACAAACTTTAATGCTAGTAATACTGCAATTGTTGCAATCGATCCCAAAACAGGGGATATATTGACCCTGGTAGGATCTAGAGATTATTTTAGCCAAGATATAGATGGCAATTATAATATTGCTCTGGCATTACGTCAGCCAGGCTCCACATTCAAACCTTTCGTCTACGCGACGGCTTTCAAACAAGGCTATACTCCAAATACAGTACTTTTCGATGTGCCGACACAGTTTTCCACACAGTGTGCCCCTGACGGAAAGCCCAACAATCCTACGGCAGATCCCAAAAAAGTTTGTTATTCTCCTCAGGAATTTGATGATTTGTATCCTGGACCCATGATCATGCGTTTTGCTCTGGCTCAGTCACGCAATATTCCTGCGGTCAAAACCCTCTATCTCTCTGGGGTGGCAGAATCTATGCAGACAGCGGAAGACCTCGGCATAACAACTCTCACTGACCCAAATCGCTACGGACTCACACTCGTTCTCGGTGGCGGTGAAGTCAGATTACTCGACTTGGTCAGTGCCTACGGTGTATTTGCGAATGATGGAGTGCGCAATACGCATCGTTCTGTGTTGGAAGTTTATGACAATGAAGGTAATGTCCTCGAAAAAGTATCAACCAATCCCAAAGAAGCCATAGAGCCGGAGATAGCCAGACAAATATCCGACATACTATCTGATACTAGTGTGCGTATGAATAGTCTCAAACCTATAGCAGAGGGTGTCGGCAGGCCCGTCGCCATAAAGACAGGTACGACGAACGATTATCGCGATGTTTGGACTGTCGGTTATACTCCGAACCTGGTAGTCGGTGCATGGGCAGGGAACAGTGACAATACTCCGATGGAGCACAACGTAGCTGGTCTCATAATATCTCCTTTGTGGGGGGCGTTCATGTCACAAGCAGTAAAGGAACTGCCAAAGGAAAATTTCAAACCGCCTCCACCAGAGACGAACGAGAGCAAGCCAAGCCTCCACGGAATATGGGAAGGAGGTGTGTCCTATTGGAAAGATAGTGTTTCGGGCAAGCTAGCCACGGAATATACGCCTCCGGAAGCAAAAAAAGAAGTTGTCTTCAATAGTGTCCATACCATTCTGCATTGGCTGGACAAGAAAAATCCCACCGGCCCAGCACCTCTGCGTCCACAAGACGATTCCCAATATGCAAACTGGGAGTTCGCTGTGAGAAAGTGGTTCGTAGAATACCAAAAACTAAACCCAAGCTTTATCGAACAGACAAAGATAGAGATACCGAAAGAGAAAGATGATGTGCATACTCCGGAAAAATCTCCAAAAGTCACCATAGTTTCACCTCCGGACAATTCCCTCATCAATCCTCAGGGTCAATTAACAGTACAACTGACTTCGACAGGAGGCTTTCCGGCGCAAAAAACTGAGGTTTATGTGAATGGAAAGTATGTGATGACAGCTACGAGCAATCCTCTCAATTTCTCCTTTATTCCTGCGGATGTGGGGAATCTGACTTCAAATAATACATTGTCAGTAATACTGTATGATAGTGTTTTGAATAAGGCACAAGCAGTCGCAAACTTTACTGTAAGTACTCAATAATTACGAGCAAGCAATGAGCAAAACTTCCTTTTTGTCGGATTTGAGAAGTTGTGCAATGTCCGGGTAATCATAAGAGCTCGCAAATCCGACAAAAAGGAAGTTTTGCTCATTGCTTGCGTGCACTACAGGTGAGTGCTACAGCGATGGCGTCGTATTCATCATCATGAGTCTTTTTTACAGGTAACTTTACCAGAAGATTCACCATCTTTGTCACTCGTGCTTTGTCGCTCGTACCATCACCGGTTATTGCCATCTTGATCTCCATGGGAGAGTATTCAAAAACCGGAATATTCTTCTTGAATGCTTCGTACATGATGATGCCACGTGCTTCCGAAACGCGCATTGCTGTTTTTTGGTTCTTGGTTATAAATAGATTTTCTATGCCGACCTTGTCGGGTGCATACAGCTCTAAAACCCGCGCTATTTCCTGACCGATACATAAAAGGCGGAAGTGAATAGCATCTTTGGGGGAAGTGCTGAAGCAGTCTGAATATAAAACCCTTTCCTTGCCGGCAGTATCCCTGTCTACGACAGCTATGCCTAGTCGATCATAACCCGGATCTATGCCGAGTATGCGGGTATGGCTCGGACGAGCGTCACTCGGCATTTGTATAGACTTCCTGGACATCATCATTTGCTTCAAGTTCCTCGACGAGTTTGGTGAGTTTTTCCACATCTGCTTCTTCGAGAGGCATGGTGGATATCGGTGCGCGACCTTCAGAAGTTTTCTCGAAGGCCCAAGAGGCACTGCCGGGGGAGGCGAGGGAGACATCGTGTCTGGCGAGAATGGCGCGTATCTCCTGTGAAGCCTTGTTTCTATTGTCGGTGAGGACATCGATCAGCATAGCTATGCCGCCTGGGCCGTATGCTTCATAAACGATATCTTCCATGACCGCACTGTTGTCTGTGGCTTTTTTGATTGCACGTTCTATGGTGTCGTTCGGCATATTTTCTTTGCGAGCCTTTTCTATGGCTGCGGCTAGTCCAGGGGAAGAGAGATTTCCGTTTGCTTTCTTTGCCTCTACAGCTATCACACGGCCGAGCTTCGTGTATATTTTACTTTTCTGCGCGTCATTTTTTGCCTTGAGGTGCTTTATTTTTGAAAATTTGTTGTGACCTGACATGGGTAAAATGTAGCGCAAAAAAGAAAACAAAGCACTATTGACGATATATTATAAAAGTGATTATTTGGAGTGTGTAATTTTTCAATGACGGACCCATTACAGCAGTTTTCCTGAACCCTTATCCCCGAGGTGATCGTAAGCTTTACTAGTGGCAGTCCTTCCGCGCGGTGTTCGTTCTAGAAGTCCCAGCTGTATCAGGTATGGTTCGTATACTTCTTCTACTGTGGCTTGTTCTTCAGAGAGTGCAGCTGCAACGGTATTCAGCCCCACAGGGCCTCCGTTGAACTTGTTTATGATCACGCGTAAGATATCGCGGTCTGCGCTCGTCAGACCTAGAGTATCTACGCCAAGCATCGTAAGAGCTTTTTCTACGACGTCCTTTGACAATATGGTCTTGTTTATCTGTGCATAGTCGCGACAGCGCTTGAGATGATAGTTCGCAGTGCGGGGTGTGAAGCGGGAGCGTATAGCTATCTCATTTACAGCGTCCTTGTCTATTTCTATACCCAATATTTTTGCAGAGCGCTCTATGATCTGGCCTATCTCGGGGTTGCTGTAAAATTCCAATTTGAAGACTCCTCCAGAAAAACGTGATCGTAGAGGTGAGGAAAGCATAGCGATGCGCGTCGTCGCCGCTATCATGGTGAAGCGCGGCAAGTCGAGCTGTATGGTGCGTGCGGAAGGACCCTTGCCGATAATGATGTCTAGAGTGCCCGACTCCATGGCGGGGTAGAGGACTTCTTCTATAGCTTTGTTGAGGCGATGGATCTCGTCTATGAACAGGATATCCCCAGGTGATAGATTCGTCAGTATCGAAGCAAGGTCGCCCACCTTGAGTATTGCCGGTCCAGAAGTTATCTTTATCTGTGCATTTGTCTCTTTTGCTATGAGGTGCGCCAAGGTCGTCTTGCCCAGACCTGGTGGTCCATAGAAGAGGAGGTGTTCGGGTGGGTGGTTGCGTTCTTTGGCCGCAGTGAGTAAGATGTGTAGGTTATCTTTGATATTCTTTTGGCCTATGTATTCCTCCCAGCGGGAAGGGCGCAGTGTCTGGTCTAGGAAACCACTCTCGGCCTCTTCTTTGATATTTGTACTTGGTGATCTTGACATTTTAGTTACGGTATGCTAGGATATAGGCGGTACAGAAATAAGCTTATAAACCTCTAAGCAACGGCCTTCCCAGGTTTGGGCATAGGACTAAGGATGTTCTGGTTTTCTTTTTTATAAAGAAGTGACTGGAACTCTCCTCGGGACTTTGCCTCGCTCTTGGCATCACGCCAGGAGATGTTGCTTAGAGATTTGTGAGCTTATTTTTTTTGAATTTATTCTTTGTGCTACTTCTTTCGCAATCCTAACTCAAGCTCTCACAAAAAAGCAATTTTTTGTGTGGATTACTTTTCATTTGACTCATTCTGTTTAGTCTTTTGTGGAAATTACACGTTCCAATTCTTCGAAAGAGGTGATTCCGGACAAGATTTTTATGATCCCGTCTTGTTTCATTGTCAGTATTCCTTGGCCACGTGTGGCTAGCCAGATCTCTCTGTCGCTAGATCCGCTCTGAACCGCGTCTTCTATCTCTTTTGTCATGAGTATCGCTTCATATATTCCTATTCGGCCTTTGTATCCGGTATGGTTGCACTTGTCACAACCAGTTTTGACCCACATTTTGGTGCGATCGGCCGGAACTAGTGACTTATCTTCTACACCATCTAGTATTGTGTCGATGTTTTTCTTTATGTCACCCTCAACAGTCACTTCTTTTTTGCAATACTTGCATAACCTTCTCACCAAGCGTTGGGCCATGGATACACGGACGGCGGACGGTACAGTCTTGTCGCTTACTCCCAGCTCAGAGAGACGGGGGAATGTGCCCGCGGCGTCATTTGTGTGAAGAGTGGAAAAGACCAAGTGTCCGGTGAGCGCGGCGTTGATAGCTATTTCTGCGGTTTCGTTGTCACGTATTTCACCGATCATCATGATGTCTGGATCCTGCCGCACAGCGGCGCGGAGACCCTCTACGAAGGTGTAGCCTTTGTCATTGACCTGCGTTTGCACTATGCCTTCTAGGTGGTATTCTATCGGGTCTTCTATGGTAATGATCTTCACATCTGGGTTGTGCACCTTTTTCAGAAAAGCATATAGTGTGGTTGTTTTTCCGGAACCGGTCGGACCGGTATTGAGGATCATGCCGTCCGGACGAGCGATCTCCTCGGTTAGGATCTTTAACAACTTAGCATTCATACCCATGTCTTCTATGGGTACACCTATGGACTTGGGATCGAGTATACGCATCACTATAGACTCGTTGTAGGCATCGGGCAGGTCGGAGACGCGTACTTCTATGTCACTGTCGCGGAGGTGAATACTGAAGCGACCGTCTTGCGAGTCTTTCTTTATGTTTAGCTTCATGCCCGATATGAGTTTGATCCTAGAGAGGAGCAGGGCATAGGTCTCATTGTCTATCCTGAATACATCTTGGAGCACTCCATCGAGACGGTATCGGAGACGAACATACTCTTGTTCTGGTTCGAGGTGGATGTCAGATGCTCCTATCGCTAGTGCGCCTGCTACCATGGTTTCGAGTATTCGCGATACTCTATAGCTCTTTTTCTCCTTGAGTGTGTTTTCCAAAATAGTGATGATCACGGGCAGACTCTTTGCCTCGTCGATTATTGCGGATATTTCTTCACTATTCACCTCGAGAGATCCGGCCTTGCTCTCATATGCATACGAGAGGTCTTTGTACATTTGCCAGGCTTTTTCTAGGCCCTGGGTAGAGGTGATATATAGTTCGGGAATATATCCTTTTGTCTTTAGTTCTGCTAGGACCTCCGCAACTGTCTCACTCTGTGGGTTGCGTGCGGCGACTTTTATCTTCTTATCTATGAGCGCAAAACCTGCCACCTGAGCATTGTGGGCTTGTTCCTCCTTTATCAATCGGAGTGCATCCGTGCTTATGGGTATGCCGGATAGGTTCACATAGTCTAGGCCGTATTTCGCCCCCAGCATCTGCACGAGCTCTTCTTCTTCCGAGCGGAGTAGTTCCTTTATTTTTTGCTTTTGTTTTTCTTCGTCAAAGATGATAGTCATGACTGTTATTATACAGGAAAAAGGTGGCTTAATAAGGGGATATTCCAGGCTCCATTTAGTGCTTGACAAACGCATACGAACTATGCTATAATAGTACCAGAACAGTAGGAATAAACCTGCTGAAACAACAAAAGAAAGACCCTTACAATGAAAGTAAATTTGATTCTCGTGGTGTTCGTGGCCGTGATCTCGACCGGGTGTACTTCCTTCAGCAAGAGGAATGTTCACAATTATGAGCCAATGAACACAACGGCGGACGTTCTCGATGCGGACGGCAAAGTCGTCGGACAGGTGCCAGGGAAACCGGTATCAGTCCTGACACATTCCGACACCTCCTATGAGGTTAACTTATTGAATCCAAGGCTCGTCAGTGCGGTGTTCGAACAGTCAGTGGCCGCCGATTATAGACCGGGCTATGGAGGTGGGTATCACTCGGGTTACTCGCATGTTTCTGGGGCCGGGTCGTATAGCTTTCAGGGAGATCATTACCCAGCTCAGTACTTCCCAGTTCAGGGCGGGACCTACTCTCCCACGCCAATGCCAGGTAATTACGGAAATCATGGCGGAGGTGGTAGGAACCGATACTAACGTTCATTCGATTGTACGTCCCATGGACCGCTTTTCCTCACGGAGAAGCGGTCTTTCTGTTATCCGATGAGTGTGTTTGGAGCGGGGGGAGAATGGTTACTTACAAGAGGTTGTACTGACAACTAAAGCGCCGTTTTGGACAGAGATATATTGTGCTGTTCCAACAGAATCAAAGAGTTCTATGCAGGAACCCTTTGTTTGTCCTGTCTTGCCTACAGTCAGCGTAGATGTTGCATTTGTAGTTGTGGCTGTGACCTGTAGGTGAGTTGCTGGCGTGGTTGTACCAATACCGACATTTCCCCCAGTCAAAAAGGACTTATTCGTAGCATCCAATTGCACAGTATATTCATTTGAATTCGTATTTTTTATTGCCAACTGATCTCTGCTGAAATAATTTATCTTTGTTGCATCGGTAGCGTGATGTACCCGTATACCTTCCTTGGATTGAACATCCTCAGTATTGGGCCAGAGCTCTAGAGTAGCTATGGGTTCACTATTCCTATTTCTCTTTCCGAGCCCTGTATGACCATCGGCATCTATATGTAGCATTACCAAACTATTTTGGTTTGACCAAATATCATCTGTACCCACATAATTTTTTGGTGCAAACTGCAGAAACACACCGTCATCTTGCATGGCAATCCAAAAAGCATTTTTTAGGCTATTATAATAACGGTGGACAGTATCTCCATAATCCATATTGTAAGAAATATTCATCTCAAAATTCCCCAGCGCTCCTATTGAACCTCTTTCTAGACGATTGTCACGTTTAAACTCGATAAAATTTGACCGAGGTCCATTGTCCAACAACACGATAGGATCTTGAATACTGGATTTTATAGTCAGCGGATATTCAGGAGATGTCGTCCCTATTGCCACCTTTCCAGAGAAAGTGCTGGTACCAGAAATATTCAATTGTCCATCCGATGATATATCGGATCCAATAGCACTCCCTGCATAAACACTGCTGACAAATAACGAGAAGATATAAATCGATATTGGTATAACTATGACAAATGAATTTACGGTTTTTTTCAAGTAATTTTGTTATTTACACGAAGTGGCGCTAACTACTAGGGCGCCATTTTGAACCGAAATATATTGTGCTGTTCCAACTGAATCAAAGAGTTCCAGACATGTTCCCTTGTTTTGGCTAGATTTGCCAAAAGTTACGGATGTAGTTGCATTTGCAGTAGGTGTTGCAACTTGGAACTGTGAAGTCGGAGAAGTGGTACCAATACCCACGTTTCCACCACTTGTTATTCTCATGCGCTCTGCTATAGAGGCGGAGCCATCCGGAGTTGTATAAAAAATGATACGTCCTGGCATGTCGCTTGTATCTCCTGCTGTGTCGACTTCGCCGTCTATGTTGAAGTCGATACTTCCTAGCGACCTATATCCCGCAAAGGCTCCGCTGTAGCCTTGTGAAGATATGGAGCCGATCAAATCTCCGTCAGCAACCACTTCAGGTACAGCTTGGTTACCTCGAGCTTTTTTGAGACGGATGCCGGCGGACGATGCTGTAGTTTTGTATGAAATTATTTGGATTTCAGAATTCGACTGGTCGTATTCCACATCCAGCTTCATTGTTGCTGTATTAGTTATTGCGGTTGAGAGGGGGTTAGCGGTTCCGATTCCTATCACACCATTCTGAGTTATGACAAAATGCGTACCTGTAGAAGATCCTACAGCAAAGGACGGACCTGTAATTGCATTTGGATTTACACTGAGAAGTGCCCAAGGCGAAGTCGTACCTATGCCTGTGGTACCCGATACTGTCAGATTGCCACCTGTCGAAATATTCGAACTTATCGTCGTCGCCGCAGAGACAATTCCCGCCATAAGCACAACCGAAAGAACCAAAAAAGATATTGTTTTCATAGGGGTATTGTCCCACACCCACACACCGCAACGCAATATGTGGACAACAACTAAACGTGCCATAGCGCCCGTTAAGGGCGAGTGACATGTGTCGACTTTGGCGAAGCGTAGCGTAGCCAAACGAAGGCACTTGGTCCTCGCCCGATAAAGGGCGCTAGCCGCGTTTTCTATGTCCTTTTTTGCCCGCTACACTTCTGAGAATTAGTGCTAATATAAATTCATGAATAACCATGTGCACACCTCCCATTCCTTAGCCGAAACCGAAACCATAGCAAAAGCATGGCTCGCCGATATCTCTACCAAATACTTAGAAAATCCCTCCGACGTCGCCGTCATAGTCGGCCTTTCCGGCCACCTAGGCACAGGCAAGACCGCTTTTGTAAAAATAATCGCTAGAGAACTGGGAATAAAAGAAGACATCACAAGTCCTACGTTTGTGATCATGAAGCTCTATGCCATCAACTCCAAGGATGTTCCTTGGAAACGTCTAGTCCACATAGATGCATACCGTTTGGAACACAAGGAAGAACTAGAAGCACTGCGTTTCGAAGATATTGTCACAGACAAGAACAATCTCATCCTAGTAGAATGGCCAGAGCAAGTAGGTCTCGAGAACTTTGGCGAAAAAGAAAGGTTGTCATTTGAAATGAAAGACAACATCTGCACAATAAAGCGGAGCAACCCAAAAATAGGGTAGAATAGGCATATCTATGCAAAAGAAAGAAAAAAAGACAAACCTTGCGAAAAAACTTGTACTTCTGGATGCACACGCTATCATTCATCGTGCTTATCATGCTCTGCCGGACTTTGCTACTTCTAGAGGTGAACCTACAGGTGCTCTATACGGCATATCAACCATGCTCATAAAGATCATCGAGGATCTAAGGCCGGAATACATAGTGGCTGCATATGACGTGAAGGGTCCTACATATCGTCACGAAGCCTACAAAGAATACAAACAGGGCAGGAAGAAAGCTGAGGATGACCTTGTAGCACAACTACAGAGGTCGCGTGATCTCTTTGCCGCTTTCAATATTCCAATATATGACAAGCAGGGTTTCGAAGCTGACGATATTTTGGGAACAATAGTTACCCAACTCAAAGACAAGAAGTTTACCGTTGATGGGGAAGATATAGATGTAGTCATAGCCTCCGGCGATATGGATACACTCCAGCTAGTATGCGGCGAACATGTGAAGGTATTCACTCTCCGTAAGGGTATCACCGATACTGTCATATATGACGAAGACTCTGTGAAAGAAAGATTCGGATTTGGCCCGGAGCTCATACCCGACTACAAAGGTCTCCGTGGCGATCCGTCCGACAATATTCCAGGTGTAAAAGGAATAGGCGAAAAAACGGCGGGAATACTTATCCAAAAGTTCGGCACGATTGAGAAGATGTATGCCGAGCTCGAGAAGGGTAAGGAAAAAGATTTTTCCGAAGCAGGGATCACACCGCGTATTATTCAAGTCCTACGAGATAACAAAGAAGAAGCAGAGTTTAGTAAAATGCTCGCAACTATACGTAGAGATGTGCCAATATCTTTTGTTTTGCCGGGGAAAGGTATCAGGGACACGATAAATGAAAAACAAGTAAAAGCTTTTTGGCATGAATTGGAATTTCGCACATTGGGCGCGCGTTTGGACAAGCTTCTCGGAAACATAAATGGAAAGCCGGTACTCTTACCTGCGGATGTGAGTGCTCCTGCTTCGGAACTAAAGATGCAGAGTGAACCTTCGACGGAAGAGTTCGAAAAGACCGCTCTTGCATTGTGGCTCGTGAATTCCAACGTCACCAACCCGGAAAAGCAGGACATATTGGATTTTGCCAACATAGACGATTTTGATACTGCTCAAAAGACTATAATGGACGAACTAGACAAGAGGAATGTCCGGCGCGTGTACGAAGAGATAGAGCTTCCGCTAATACCTATACTGCATCGCATGGAGAAGAGGGGTATCAAGATCGACAAAACATTTCTTGCAAAGCTATCCAAGGAATACCACAAGGAGCTCGCTTCTCTAGAAAAACGAATCTGGGAACATGCTGGAGTGGAATTCAATATTGCCTCACCAAAACAACTCGGTGAAATACTCTTTGATAAGTTGCAGATCGTGGTAAAGAATCAAAAGAAAACATCAGGCGGAGCACGCTCAACCAAAGAGTCCGAACTAGAAAAGATGAGGGACATGCACCCTATAGTGCCTCTCATATTCGAATATCGTGAACTGGCGAAGCTCCTCGGTACATATATTGATGCCATTCCACCACTTTTGGATGAGAATGATCGGCTGCACACACATTTTATCCAGACAGGCTCGACTACGGGTCGGATGGCCACGCAAAATCCCGGCCTGCAAAATATTCCTATCAAGACAGATCTGGGTAGAGCCATACGTAAAGCTTTTATCCATGAAGAGGGGTACAAGCTCGTCTCTCTCGACTATTCTCAAGCAGAGTTGCGTATCGCGGCATTTCTCTCGGGTGATGAAAAGTTGATAGAGATATTCCGCACCGGTCAGGATGTGCACCGCTCTGTCGCGTCGGCAGTATTCAATGTTCGGGCGGATGAAGTCACTCCAGAAATGCGTCGTCAAGCGAAAGTCATAAATTTTGGCATTCTATATGGCATGGGTGTCATGGCTCTGAAGCAAAACCTAGGTACAAGTCGTGATGAGGCGCAGAAATTTTATAATGAATACTTCCAGACATTTTCCACTCTTGCGACATATCTCGACAGGGTAAAGAGTGAGACTTTGCTAAAAGGTTACACAGATACATTCTTTGGTCGGAGGAGATATTTCGAAGGTATAAAATCCAAGATCCCATATATCCGTGCCCAAGCAGAGAGGATGGCTATAAATGCACCTATACAAGGCACTGAAGCCGATGTTGTGAAGCTTGCTATGGTGCGGGTGGATGAGTACATAAAACGCGAAAAACTAGAGGAAGTGGTGTACCCGTTGCTCCAAGTCCATGATGAGCTCGTATACGAGATACGTGATAGTGAAGCACAGAAAATATCCGAAGATATAAAGAAAATCATGGAGACTGTGCTCGATCCTAAAGATACAAGGGGTGTCGTTTTGGCCGCCGAAGCCGCTATAGGGGACAACTGGGGCGAATTAAAATAATATCCCGTATCAAAATGCTTTACGTTTTTTATGGTACAGACATAGGGACTTCGCAAAAGAAAGCCAGAACATTGGTCGCTTCTTTGCGTGCAAAAAAGCCAGACGCTAGTTATGAAGAGATATCGTCAGACAATTGGAGTGCGCAATTGCTCGAATCTCACTTGGACGGACAGGGTTTGTTTTCGAGCAAGTATATAATCTTTCTGGATAGAGTCACAGACAATGTGGAGGCAGAGAAAGAATTTATTGATTTTCTCCCAGCAATGAAAGAATCGGAAAATATTTTTATTGTCTTTGAGGGTAAACTACTCACAGATATGAAAAAGGCTGTAGCAAAGCATGCTGAAAAGGCCTTAGAAAGCGGAGAGAAGACAGATATCAAGAGTTTTAATAATTCTGAGTTTAATATTTTTTCTCTGGCAGATGCTGTGGGTAGTAGAGAAAATATGAAGGCGTGGATGATATATAGGCAAGCTATAGACCGGGGTATCGAGGCGGAGAGTATACTAGGCACACTCTTTTGGCAGGTAAAGTCCATCTTACTCGCATCGAAAGCTGATGGCATATCCGATTCCGGACTCAGCCCTTTTGTTTTTAGTAAGTCGAAAAGATACTCTGCAAACTTTCCCGGACGGGAGGCGGAGGATTTATTGGAAAAGATCGTCGTCGTGTATCACGACAGTCACCGCGGTCTCGTAGATGCGGAATATGCTATAGAGCGGATGTTGTTATCCAAATAAATAGGGGGATAACTAAAAAATGGTGCATGTTACAATATCGAAATATTAGAGGGTATTGTTATTTGTATAATAATGAAAAAATCTTTTGTATTTGGTTTCGTAGTGTTCGCATTTGCTATTGTCGCAAATGCTGCTGGGCAGAACTTTGTGACCGATCTGAAAGTAGGATCGACAGGGGCAGATGTTATCGCCCTGCAAGAGGTTCTTATCAAGAGTGGTTTCCGTATCCCTTCCATAGAATCCGGTATAGCAAGTAAGGGGAGGTTCGGTGGGGAGACAAGGAAAGCTGTTCAGCAGTATCAGACCGCGAATGGAATACCATCGACTGGTTTCGTGGGTCCTCTCACGAGAGCTTCCTTGAACGGTGGTGCGGGAATGGCGGTCATAGTCCCCTCACCAACACCAGGTAGTTCTCCTTCTGTTTTATCTCCGATGAATATCATGACACCAGGCGCCTCAGGAAGTTTGGCTCTGAGTCTCCAGTCTACACCTGCGAGTGGTACTACAGTAGACAAGGGACAGAAGGCAGAAGTTGCGCGATACAAGGTACAATCTGCTTCATCTGACATGTCGGTAAGCAATATTACGCTCGATTTCAATTCTAGACTCTGGCTTTATGCAAGCTCTATAACAGTAAAGGATGAAAATGGAAATATTGTTGCCGAGGATACGAGTCTCACTAGCAATGATTTTACCGAGATGGTCGCTGGTAGCAACTACAGACTTTCTTTGCAGGCAAGATATATTGTGTCGAAGACTTCGGTGAAGTACTTTACAGTCAGCGTCAGTGCGCATGCAAATTCAGACAGGGCGCAGGGAAGTATCTCCATCACAAGGTTCGAAGTTCGTTCCAAGGACGGTGCCAATGTTGCAGATACTCAAACAGAGAGCTCGGTCCGGTCATTTACTTATCTCGCTGGTACGAGTGGAGCGGTCGTCTTGACGGCAAATGCGTATACGCCTCCAAATATGAGGGTTACAATCTCAACTTCTGCGCCTGCAGACAATGTGGTCTTGGGTGTTGCGGACTTCAAGTCAGTGGGTAAGACTGGCAAACTCACGAAGCTCACGCTGTACATGAATACCAGCAATGACACCGCAGCAAATACTGGTGTTCGGGCTCTTTTTGGTGATGTTAAGGTTAAGGTAGGTGACAAAGTATACTCTGCGGATTCTGTCGGCTCAGTCGTTACATTCAGTAATATGAATAGTATTTTGCCTGCAGACACATTGGTACCGGTTGCTATTATGGTCAAGGTAAATACTAATACAAACAATACTTTGGATGGCATATCGGCATCTTCCACTCTGGTGGGAAGTGGTACTACTGGAGGTTCTAGCAACAATCCTGTCGTGGAAGATTCTAGTATGGTGACCATGGACATACAAGATGCAGCTTTACTGACGAGTGACATCACATTTGCCTCGGGTATCAGTACGATGGATGCTCCGACAGCGTCTCTTACTGGTCCTATAACAAACAATACCTCGACATCTGTCTCGTACGGTATGAAGGTAGGCTTCACTATATATGCTGGCGATAGCTCATTGTATGTGAGTAAAAACCCGAGCGTTGCCTTAGCAACCACATCCAGTGGTTTTGCGGACGCTACATCAGCCGGGCTTGTAGATGTGACAGCAGGTCCTGATTCTTTGGCGGGGGATACTTCTACCTACTATGTCATTCCTGCCGGTTCGTCCCGTAGATTTACCTATAATGGTTCGGCGAATGGAACATATGGTAGTGGTCTCAAAACCTTTGCTATCACTGGCGTGAATTACGGCTCATCTGTGAGTGCTCTCGCGGCAAATACAGTCATCTTCTACAACTACGGACAGTTGAAAGTAGCCCCGACGTTCTAGGGGTGATGTTAGGGTAAGAAAAAGTAAGAGAAAAACAACTCTGGTAAAAGCTGGAGTTGTTTTTTTGTGCACTAAAAAAGCGTTGGAGTTTGTGACCCCAACGCTGTGCTGTTGTACGAACTAGCGAACCTATGATCTCGGGAAGGGCCGACAGACCTCTCTCTTTATAGCCCAGAATGTGATCCTGGCCTTTTGGAGTGTTTTGTTACGGAAGGCTTCCGGAAGTTGGCCGATCTCGACGCGAAGTGGCACTTTCGAAATATGCGAAGTGGCTCTGAGCCACTCGAAGTATAGGACAGGTTTCTGGGTTTCTAGTTTGCGGACCCATTTGCGCCGGTTGTTGCGGTTACTTTGCCATTTGGTCATCTTTTTCCACCACTTGGTCCTAGAGATGACATCATTCTTACTGAAGAATACAACGCAGACTAGAAAGCAGAAGAAGCATCCCAAAAAGATCGTCACGAAGCTTTCTAGGTTCGGTAAGAGGGGAAGCAGTAGCCACACGAAATACACGAGCAGTGCGAACATACCAAGTATCATTGATAGAGCGGTCACCTCGAAACCGGTAATTGGCATTTCGACAGGCCCCTTCTCCTTGTTGTAACCCGGGTCACCATACCCGATCCATTGCCGATAGGTATTGTTTCTTCTTGGATCCCATTCGATGTTGCTAGGCTCCCATTTCCAAGCCCACAGTTTGCTAATATCAGCGAACAGGGGAAGAGGACGGTAGCCTGCCCATAGGACGGCGATCTTGGAAATAGGTAAGCAGACCGAGCACACGAGTGCTGCAACGTATTTCAGGATGTGTCCGATCAGGAACACGGGAGGCTGGAGCGTAAAAGCCCAGATCAGCCGTTTGCGGTAGGCACACTCGTCTCGGGGTAACACCTCGAACCACCGGTTTGCCCATTTCCAGATGAACTCTGAGATGGGATTATCGCTTCGTACAGCGAAGAATTCCTTTGGTACGTCGATCTCTACGATGGTGACCGCCACGATGTAATCGTTTGGATCGCAGCTGAGATTGCATTCCTCAAGCTGTTCCCAGTCGATTGCCTGACGATAGTCATTTTGGAAATTTTGCTTGAATATGGATTTTTTCCAGTCCGAGTACTGATCTGCTGAGGTCAGATTTCGAAGGGCGATGAAAGCCAATCGGTGATGCCCGGGAGAAGTGAACTGCAGAAAATCCGAGCCACGAGAGATTGAGACTATCCTCCTTTCACCGAGCCTGTCGGTATCTGGTGATTTCATTTCCCATGCGCTCTGATCGATTACCAAGAGCTCTGTCGGCTGTTTCTCGATGATTTCATCACTGAAGAACCATCGAAAGGGAATCGTTGCCGACTCCATGACTTTGCTACCACCGTTCAAGACGACCTGAAGGTCGTTTGCGACTGTCGATTCGTTCATAGTGAGCCTTTCTTCTGACAACCTAACTGAACTTGTTTTTTGTGTGAGCGTTGCCCGAAATCAGTCGGGATACGGAGCTCAAAAACGTAATGTTAAAGAGCTATTATATTTTGTAGAGTAACATTGCTATGAGATGTAGTCAATGGATCAACGGTGCGCCCAGTTGGATTCGCCCGCGTCCTCGCTCGCTACCCGCGAGCTCGTCCTGGGCACCAGCTCGAGGCCTCGCTCTGCTGAGCTCGGCATCTCTCGCTGTTCGAATCCAACCCGCGAGTGCCATTGGGCACTCGCTTGGGCGCACCTCGCTTGGCTCGAGGTGGTATAGAGATCTGATCAAGAATGCTCGGTGCGCCCAGTTGGATTCGAACCAACGACCCTCTGCTTAAAAGGCAGGTGCTCTACCGGGCTGAGCTATGGGCGCAATTATCTGGCAACGAACGAACGTATTCCACAGCATACAAGTAAAAACATGATCTAGTCAAATGAATGCATGTTCCGTGTCGCTAAAACTATAGAGGGTAATCTATAGCAAACGCTCCCGCACCCATGACGAGTAATGTAACAGCGAGGATGAAGAGTATCAAGACATAGTTCACGCCGTCTGTCAGAAATGCTTTACTCTTGATCTTTCCAATGATGCAAACTAGCAATCCTACCGCTGCGAGGCCTGCAGCCACTTGTGTCCAGAGTCCCAAGACGAGGAATACACCGATCAAACCCCCTATACTATCCAAAACTTTCTTTTTTGTATCTCCGTTCTTATTTCGTAGTCCACGATATGTCCAGAGTATCAATATTGCTCCGAGAGTAAGTCGAATGAGGAAGGGACCAAGTTGTTGATAAGACAATAGTGCTGGAAATATAGATAGCATGGTATATACGTGTTAGTTTTGATAATGTTCATCATATGATACCAAAGAAACAAGATGTCCGCCTCATACTGGACAATATAAGGAGTGTTCACAATGTTGGTTCTATATTCCGTACAGCGGAAACTGTGGGTGTGAATAAGATATACTGCATAGGCACCACACCTATTCCACTGGACCGTTTTGGTCAGGCACGCAAGGACTTCGCAAAAGTTTCATTGGGTGCCGAGAATCTTGTGGATTGGGAGTATGTAAAATCTGCGACGACTCTCATAAAAAAACTTCGCAAAGACGGGTACTATATAGTCTCAATCGAACAAGCAGAAGACTCTGTAAACTATCGCAAGGTAAAGATAAAAGCCAAAGCAGGCATCATTCTCGGCAATGAAGTGGATGGCGTATCAAGGAGCATATTGAAACTTTCGCATGTTATAGCAGAGATACCACTTTGTGGTAAAAAAGAATCACTAAATGTCTCGGTAGCCGCCGGTATTGTGCTTTATAGTTTGCTCAATCTCTGATGCACGTCACAATAGTGTGCGCTTCTCGAACCTGCGAGCACTCTTCTAATAATACCTTTGCAGCCAAGCTTGCTACATTTTTGCCCCGTCTTCCTATATGCAGAGTGTTGTTCTTGAAATCGCCCTTTTTCACCGTGGATGTTCCTGTAGTCAGACATAGAATCTCCGCCAAAGTCTATACCTCGTGCCAAGGTCTTCTTTATCGCTAAGAATAATTGTTTGAGTTTTGGGTCGGGGATGTCACTCACTTTCTCTAATGGGTGTATACCTGCGCGCCAGAGAGATTCATCGGCATATATATTTCCGATCCCTGCAATGATTTTTGGTTCCATTAGTACCTGTTTGATCTTGCCCTTGGGGCGCAGGTGTATGCGGGACAGAAAAATAGGGAAGGTAAAAGCCTCTTCTAGTGGTTCTGGACCAAGTCCTTTGAGGTGAACAGTATTTTCCATTTCTGATGCGGGGATGAAAGTAACCTTTGCAAATTTTCTGGAATCGGAAAGCGCCATGTATTTTTTGTTCGAAAAAGTCAGTACAAAATGAATATGTCTATTGAAAGGGTCCTTCAATGACTCGGGCGAGATCGGTATCCAGCGATGTTTGGATTGCTTTCCGTCGTATTCGAAAGTGCCATATAGCAGGTGGCCAGTCATTTTCATGTGAATAAGGATGATATCCGGCTGTTTCTTTGCTCCATTGCTGAGCTCTATGAGAATATTCTTTGCGCGGCGACGTACTGCCACGATCTTTTTGCCAAGAATAGCTTTTCGGAAACGAACAAAATATTCTACATCACGTATAGACTCGGAGCCTTTCCAGTATGTGCTGTCATAGTCTGACCAGGCTTCGATGATCCGAAGGCCGACCACGGTCTGGGTAAGGCCATTCACGGTCGTCTGCACTTCGGGGAGTTCGGGCATATGGCAATACTAATGAAGCTACGAGCTATAAGCAAATGCAAAGTATTGGTATAATCTATCCATGCGCTACTATTTTGCAGCTTTCTTCATCACAGTCATATTCGTACTGCCTTGGTTTGCCATGAAGTATCCTGTGGAGCTTACCAGCCTCACGGACAGCCTTGCTGTCAAGTTTGGTCAATTGGCAGCTGTCGTGTCTCACAATCCGAAGACTATAGCGGGCTTGCAGTCTACTTATAATATTGTGGTGCCAAAAGGTACGGCAAAGATACGCGTTCTGGTGGTCCCTGGACACGAGCCCGAATACGGAGGGGCAGAGTATGGTGATTTGAAAGAGAGAGATATCAATGTCGAACTCTCGCGCGAACTCATAAAGTTCCTAGAGGAAGACGGTCATTATCAAGTTTTCACAACCAGAGATGAAAAGTCTTGGCATCCGACATTCGAGCATTATTTCAACAATGACTGGGACGGCATTCATGAATGGCAAAAGGCCCACAAGAGCAGTTTTACCGAGCTGGTCAGGATCGGTCAGGTGAAGCCGGCGATTCCTTCCGTATTTCATACCGATGCGCCCGAAGATGTGGCATTGCGACTTTATGGTATAGACAAGTGGTCAAATGAAAACAGTATAGATATTATGATCCATGTTCATTTCAACGATTATCCGCGTGCAAACAAAGCTACTCCGGGGAAGTACACAGGTTTTGCGATTTACATTCCAGAAAGGACATATTTCAATAGTTCGACGACCGATGCTCTGGCACAGACAATATTTGCACGCCTGGCAAAGTACAACCCTGTCAGCAATTTTGCGGGGGAGAAAGAAGGTATTGTTCCCGACCAAGATCTCATAGCTGTCGGATCTTACAATTCTGTCGATGCCGCAAGCATGCTAATAGAATACGGATACTTATACGAGTCGCAGTATGTAAATCCCGATATACGGTCTCTGGCTCTCAAAGACTTGGCTTATCAGACATATCTCGGTCTTCAGGATTTCTTTGACCCTACGAATACTGCCCGGGCTTCGCAAGTCTATGACACACTTTTGCTGCCTCACGAATGGACATCTACCAATATGGCAAAAGGTTCTGTTTCTAGTGAGGTTTATGCTCTGCAGACAGCTCTGCTTCTCCGGGGGTTGTATCCGCCACCATCTTCTACTCTCAATGAATGTCCGCGAACGGGCAAGATGGGTCCTTGTACCGAAGAATCAGTGGTAGAATTTCAAAAAATAAAAAAGGTGACTGGTGAAAAGGGAAAAGTTGGTCCAAAGACTCGCGAATATCTCAATAAAGAGTTTGGTGCGCAGGTTATTTGAGTTTCCTTATCTCTTCTTCGGTGACGGTTGCATCGCTCCAGGGTTTTTTTGTGCCATTCGGGCCCATGATGAATGGGTCTGTGCCTTTGCCGGTGATGAGCACAGCATCGTCTTTTTTTGCCTGTTTGAGAGCTTCGTGTATAGCTAAACGGCGATCCATAATGATCGAGGGAATGTGTTTCGTAATACCTTTCGCAACATCGTTCACTATGGTTGTAGGATCTTCGTCGTAGGGATCTTCATCTGTGAGGATGATGATGTCACAATGTTCGTCTGCTATTCTGCCCATCTCGCTTCTTTTCCATGCGTCTCGGCCGCCACCGGTACCACCGAGAACACAAATATTGCGCTTATCGTGAAAAACCGCATAGAACTTTTCCAAAGAGTCGGGAGTGTGAGCATAGTCTACGACCACATCGTATTCTTGACCCATATTTATCTTTTGGATGCGTCCGGGTATGTGTCCGAAATGGGAGACGGCTTTTTGTATGACATCACTTTTTACTCCCAAGCTTTTTGCAGTAGTAGCTGCGGCTAGGACATTGTAAAGATTTATGAGACCAGAAAGAGGGGAATGCATGTTTACACCGTCAAAGGTAAAGTCTATTCCTTCGCCGTTCACTTTGTACGGCTCGGCATCTCTCACGCCATATTTTATCTTTTGTTTTGCAGAATAATCCAGGAATTTGGAAGCTTCCTTGTCGTCATTGTTTACTATGAGAGTAGTATCTTTTTTGGCAGATGTGGAGAGTGCTCGAGCCAGGGCTAGTTTCGAATTCACATAATTTCCATACGATCCGTGTGCCTCGATGTGTTCAGGAGAGAGATTTGTAAAGATGAGGGTATCGAGCTCTATCCACAAATGTCGATAGAGGAGTGACCCCTGGGAAGTCATCTCTACGATCGCTGTGTCACAGTTGGCATTCACGGCCTTGCGCAAGAACTTTTGTATGGCAAATCTTCCTGGCATGCTCATTTTATACAAGTTTGGTTCGCTCTGGTTGGCGATCTTGAAGCGGATGGTATTGGACACGGTTGTTTTATGACCGGCTTCTTCTAGGATAGCGTTTAGTATCTCGGTTACGGAGCTTTTGCCTTTTGTACCTGTTACTGCTATGACGCGGATATGCCGAGAAGGGAATCTGTAAATCAGTGCGGAGATAAAAGCGAGAAGTCTGTGATATGTCGGCTGAAGAAAAAGAAAGACTTTTTTGGGTATGAAGGGACGGATAGTTTGTGTTAGTGAGTCGATCATATATTTAACTTAGGAGCTTCAATGCGGCTTTGACCTTGGCTCCGGTATCGGAAATGTTTTTGTCTATCTTTTTTAGGGCTTCGCGGGCGTCGTCTGTCTCGTAGCCGAGAGCCTTCAAGGCTTCGATAGTATCGGAATCGCTCGACATCTCTCTCATGGATTCGGGACTCTGACTACCGGTGAAGAGTCCGAGCTTATCTTTGAGCTCGAGTACTATCTTTTCTGCGGTTTTCTTTCCTATGCCGGAGACTTTTACCAAGTGGCTGGTGGAGCCGGTGCGTACGGCGCTCGCTAGTGTCTCACTTGCGACCAGAGAGAGAATGTTGAGAGCACTTTTTGGTCCTATGCCGGAGACGGATATTAGGAGTTCGAAAAAGTCTCGGTCACTTTTCTTGGGGAAGCCGTAAAGATCTTGGGAATTTTCGCGTACCGCAAGATATGTCCAGAAAGCCGCATCTTTGTTTGTTTCTATAGAATGGAGAGTGTCATCGGTCAGCCAGACTTTGTAGCCCACACTCCCCGTGTCGACGACAGCATATCTCGGCCCTGTTTCTATGATATTTCCTCGCAAAAAAGCTATCATACTTGCATATTAACATAGTTTCGTGTTAATTTAGCACACACATATGGCAATCACTTCTTCAGCTACAAAAGCGATACGCGTGTCCAAAAGGAAGCGCGTATTTAACCTCCGCCGCAAGGCAAATATCGAAAAGCAGGTAAAGGCTTTTCGCAAGCTCGTAACCGCAAAAAACAAAGCAGAAGCGGTCAAACTAGTACCATCTATATATCAGGCTTTTGACAAGGCAGCAAAGACTGGCTATATCAAGGCCAATACTGCATCACGTATGAAGTCTCGCGTGATGGCGGCGGTCAAGAAACTAGGTTAAAATCCTGGTACTGCCCTCGTCGTTCAACGGATAGGACGCAAGATTGCGGATCTTGTAATAGAGGTTCGATTCCTCTCGGGGGCACCATAGTGAATATCGTTCTAGTTTCCATATAAATAAACAATCCCATGCAAACCCCCTCAATACACGCCATAGAAAATTTGAAAAATGAGATTACAAAAGGTGAGAGAGATCATCAAAATAAAAAACTGGAGTTAAAGAAGAAAGAAGATGAGATTTTGCGCAAAGAAAAAGAAATACAAAAAATGGAGCAAGATCTAGGAAAAGAGAGGAAAGATCTCGAAGTTATCCATGCAGAAAAAGGTGTCCTCATCAATGAGATTCACAAACTCGAACAGGAGCGGCTCACGATGATGAGAGAAATAAATGAAGCACAACAGGAGATACAAAAGGTTATAAACAATAGGGTATAGTTTCAATTATATAAAAAATGCCGAGGTGGTGAAACCTTGGCATTTCTGGTCACTGCTGTCTTTTCTGATTTTTAACGCTCCATGTGCTTTAGAACCTCTAGGTACAGATCCTCGACTATCTTTTCTTGCGCACTGCCTATCTTGGCATAGTGGTCGAGGCCGGGGGCGGAATTGATCTCCAGTACCCAATATTTATCTGGTTCAACGGAGATGTCGCCTTCGATCATTAGATCCACTCCGCAAAGACGCAACCCCATATCTCGCGTCAGGTTGATGGCAATATGGCGAAACAAGGGGTGGACTTGGTCGGTTACGTCCACCGAATCTCCTCCGGTGGAAAGATTGGCGTTATCGAGGAGGAATACTTTTTTATCCTTGTCTAGAACAGACTTGAAATCCAGGCCTTGTTGCTTGAGTTTCATGGCAATCCTTGGATCATCTGCGTGTATCTGCGTGTCTCGACTGGAGGCGACGAATAGCCTCTGTTTTGTTTTCAGAAGTTTGCTGATACTTGATCTGCCGTCGCCGACAACACTGAGAGGAATGCGCTCATATGCAGAGATTATTCTGTCATCGAGGACAACTATCCTATAGTCCTTTCCTGACACTGGTTTTTGCACGAGTACGATCCTGTCCTTTTTGAAGATCCCTCGCACAGCCAGGTAGAACTCGTGTTTATTGTGGACCTTGGTCACACCGACGCCTTGACTGCCGCTGTTGGGTTTTACGATTACAGGGAATCCGATCTTCTGCGCATAGTGATATGCGGCGTGTATGTTGCGACGCGGAGTGCGAATAGCCTTTGCCCAGGTATCCGAGAAAAAGGTCTTACTTCCTGGGACGACAGGGTACCCCATTTTTTTCATGAAGAAATTGGAGTAGTCTTTATCCCGTGCGATTTCCGAACTGCCCATCGGATTGATATCCAAGGTGTTGTATCGGAAATACGATTTCCGGCCACTCTCGTAGGTTATCTGGCCGATGATCTGCCATACCGGCTCCAGCATGACGCTGGCGCCTATTCTGGGCGCAATTTTCTCTAGGATGCGTCCAAGTATCAGTGATTCTTTCTTTTTTTTCATATTGACTCCGTGCGGTTATCTGTACCAAAAGTATAGTATTAATAGCACTTTGTCAAAGATTGTTCAAGCCTCTCTGCTATGTACACGTTGTGCTTCCGGGTATAAAGTGTTTGGTAAATGAAAAAAACACCTTTTAATAGATACTATAAATCCGTCGAGTACTTGGAAAGCCTTTCAAACTTGCCAATTCAAGGAGATTACATGATAGATCGCAGTCATGCCGATTTGTACCTGCAGAGAATGAGGTACTTTTTGAACCTGATAGGAGATCCCGACAAGGATTTTCGCTATATTCATATTGCTGGTACATCGGGAAAGGGTACGGTGACAAATATGTTGCATGAAATATTATATGCGGCAGGCAAGAAAGTTGGTTCCTTCACATCCCCATACGTTGTAACATCGATAGAAAAGATCAAAGTTGGACAGTATTATATTTCGCCGAATGAATTTTCCGATATTGTTGACTATCTGAAACCATTTATCGATAAGGCGTATGTATCTGGTTTATACGGCAGGCCGTCTTATTTCGAGATTTTTTTTGCGATAGCTCTTCTTTATTTCAAAAAAATGAAATGCGAATGGGTCGTATTGGAGGTGGGTCTGGGTGGCCGTTTCGATGCGACAAATGTAATAACTACCCCCTTAGTTACAGCGATTACAAATATTGATTTTGATCACACGGAAATTCTAGGAAAGACTCTTACCAAGATCGCTTATGACAAGGCCGGAATAATAAAGAAAGGCTCGGTCTTTTTCACTACCGAAAAAAGAAAAAATATTTTGCGGATATTTGTTCAGATTTGCTTAGAAAAGAAAGTGAGCATTAGCATATTACCGAAGCAGTCTGAATATCATGAATCAAATAAATCACTAGCAACTGCAATTGCCCGGCATATTTCTATAAAAGAAGAACATATTTCTAAAGGTCTAAATCATTCTCGTATGATGTGTAGGTTTGAAACAGTTCAGAATAATCCCACGGTTATACTAGATGGCGCTCATAATAGAGCCAAAATCAGTTCAACCGTTGCAAATCTGGAACGGCTGAAGTTCGAAAAGGTTATACTTATTATCGGAATTGCCAATAATAAAGATCACATTTCCATTCTTGCCCAGATCATTCCAAAAGTGGATATTATTATTTTTACGCGATTTAGTAATCGCGATAGAAAGTGCGCTCATCCCAAAGAACTGATGGAAAAGTCAAAAAAGTTCTATAAACGTACGTCAAAATCCCAGGTATTTTTGGATGCCAATGACGCCATGGACCATGCGCTCGGCTGTGCAGGGAAGAAAGATGTGATCTTGGTTGCCGGTTCCTTTTTCCTGGCTGGAGAGCTGCGGAAAAGGTGGCATCCCGAAGAAGAAATTTTGTCCAGCCGGCAAGCTTTTTTCAAAAAAGAGCTATAATATGGCGAATATGGCAAATATAAAAAAGATATCTGTTATTGGAGTATTTCTATTTATTACGTTCGCAGGCACTTGCACGTATGCTCAGACCCAAAACTTGGCAGTCGAAGCTTTGACTTCATACAATTCAACCATAACAGTAAATGTTGATAACTCTGTCGATGTTTCAGATGAGATAACATATGTTACGGGGTCGCAGGAACGCCATGGAATATATAAAGATATTTATCCATATTCTTCTTCTGGTAGAAAGATGAACATAGAGAACATAAGTGTGACCGATCCAAATGGCACGACATATCCATATAATGTTACAAATTCTGGAGGAAATGTACGTGTCAGGATAGGTGATCCGGATACGACATTTCAAGGGGAGAAAAAGTATTTCTTACGTTACAGAGCTACAGGCGCTGTGGCACAGCTCGAAGATATAGATGAGATCTATTGGAACGCTACTGGCAATGAATGGAACATACCCATATATTTTGCCACAGCGAGAGTGGTCCTGCCGGCAGGATCCAGTGTAGAGCAGACAGCGTGTTACTACGGTACGAGGGGGAGTACTACCAGGTGTGATGTAAAAGAAGAAAATGGCGGATATGTATTTTCTGTTGGGCGGGCACTGTCAGCAAACGAAGGCATGACTGTAGCGATTGGATTTCCAAAGGGGGTAGTTACTCCGTACACTGTGAGCGAAGAAGCGGCGAGCTTTTTGCAAAAATATTTGGCATGGATCATAGGGATTCTCCTACCTATACTTACAGCTGTATTTTCTTATATTTACTGGAGCAAGAAAGGTCGCGATCCCAAGGGTACAGGAATAATAGTTCCAGAATACGATGTGCCTGACATGCTCACACCAATGGAAGTGAAAGGTATAGTTTCGGAAAACATAATGGGTACGGATATTTCTGCGGAGATCATATACCTTGCGACTATGGGTTATGTAAAGATTACGGAGACGGAGAGTAAGGTCCTCGGTTTATTCAAGAAGAAGGATTATGAGCTTACAAAACTCAAGGACTTCGGCAGTATTCCAAATGAGGCAGATACTCTTTTGCTCGGTGCAATATTCTCGGACGGCAAGACCACAGTCAAACTTTCTGACCTGAAAAATTCTTTTTACACAAATATTCCTCCGATAACAAAGACTGCGGCGAAGTCTCTACTCACGAAAGGCTACTATAGCAACTTGGGCAGGATGCATGGTGGTGGAAGTTTACTACCGCTTATAATAGCCTTAGCTATGTTTATCGGGTTATTTGGCAGTATTGTGAGCGGTGTATTAACATCAGGTGAAAATATGTTGCCGGCGGTTATCGGTGCTGTCCTGTCAGCTATTATCGCGAGCGTATTTTATCATTTGAGTCCTGCAAAGACGGAAAAGGGAGTCGCGACAAAGGAGTACATTCTAGGTCTCAAGGACTATCTCCGTATAGCCGAGAAAGATAGGCTGGAATTCCACAATGCTCCAGACAAAAAACCGGAAATATTTGAGAAACTTTTGCCTTACGCTATGATACTCGGTGTCGCAGATATCTGGGCAAAGGAGTTCGAGGGTATGTATCTCGCTCCACCTTCCTGGTATAGTGGCTCGTCAAATACTGCATTCAATGCAGTAGTGTTCAGTCACGCTATGTTAGACTTTAGCGCTTTTGCAAATACAAATATGGCGACTGCACCAGGTGGCAGTAGTGGCGGAGGATCTTCCGGTGGTGGAGGTGGTGGTGGCGGGGGAGGAGGTTGGTAAACTAAAAGCCTAGTCTTTCTAGCAGATGTTTGAAGATAGATTCGTGGTGTTCGGTTTCGGAAATATATTTCAAAAGTATTTCACGGACTTCTTCTGGGTCGGCTTCTTCTATATATATGACCATGAGGGGCATGAATGTTTTGTGTGATTTGAGGAGGAGTTTGGGAGGGAAATGGTCGTGAGGTATGGAAAAAGAATCTAGTGTGAGGAAGGGGTAGAGAGTATCTCCTATGACAATACCGCGATCATTGATCTCGTAGATCTCTTCTTTTGGGGGGTTTGCGGCATGGAGGACGAGGGCACTCGTGGCAACGATGACGAATATGCCGGGAATTATCTGTCCGAATATGAAGCATACGACTGTGATAGTGAGACTAACGATCCCGACTCCCCAGTACCAGTCGGGGTTCTTGGTGAGGTGAAGGTGTTCGGGTGCTTTCCAGGAGATGAGTGCTTGAGTAGCCATGTGAGTATTTTATCATTTGTTGGAGCAGTTGTCTGTGCACAACGAACCAAGTGGGCATTCTTGTTTTTCGATTCCTGCGGAACTCGGCACCACGAAATTGCAAGACATTTTGACGTTCAGTCATCAGCAACCGACGTCAAAATGTCTTGTAATTTCGGGTACCTCAGACAGGTCCTCGGAATCAAAAAAACAAGAATGCCCACTTGGTTCATATTGCAAATCAATGATTTTTTCATTATCATGGCTCACATGGATGGGTGGCTGAGTGGTTTAAGGCACCGGTCTTGAAAACCGGCGTCCCTTCATTGGGACCGTGAGTTCAAATCTCACCCCATCCGCATCGTATTCAAATCACTTTTTTGGGTGTCAAAGCGAGGACCTGATACTGATTTTTGAACAGGTATTGAGCCACGCTTTTGTTTTTGACTGAAGCGTTCGAAAGTAACTTTTTCAGCATATTTCGTTTTTCTTGTTTATCCACGAGTAAATATTTTTCCGCGGCTCTACTACCTTCTAGAAATACATTCTTGATCTGTTCGAGAGTAACTTCAGAGACGCCACCTTTTGCCTGAATTTCCTTGATCTGGTTGTTGAGCGTAGCTCTTTGATTCTCGATCTCTAGCTTTTTCTGCTTGTAAATAACCTCGGTAATGAGTTGAGATACATATCCATCAACGAGACGGGATTCTTTGTCTGCAAGGGCGTTTAATTCGTTTGAGAGGGATTCCAGTGATGAATGGACGTAGTTATTTTTGTCTGCATTTCTGGCTTTGTAGGCTTCATAGCTAATTTCAATAATTTCTTCGTCAAATTTAAGGTCGAGAAACATTTTTGAGAGAAGTTGGTCAACATCAGTATTTTTCAGATAGGTTTTGTGTTCATCACAATTGCCTTTACCATTGGTGCAGTGGTAATAGATGAAGCCTTTTTGAGTTTCAGCAGTTAACATACATCCACACGAGGCGCAGGTTAAGAATCCACGAGCGGAATAGAAATGCTTTTGAGGTTTCGGGCTACTTTTACGATTAAGAATCTCCTGGACTTGATCAAATAGGGCTTGAGAGATGATCGGCCTGTGCTTGCCCGGATACAGCTTACCGTCTTTTTCCATGAGGCCGACGTAAAATTTGTTTTGAAGGAAGCGGTGGATCTGGCACTTTTTCAATCTGAAACCACCTTTGGTTCTCAAGCCCTCTTGGTAGAGAATATCCTCAACTTGTTTGAGTGTATAAGCTCCCGTTGAATACAATTCAAAGATTCGTTTAACATATGGCGATCTTTTCGTATCGATCTTAATAGTTTTGTCAGCTTTGTCATTTTTGTAACCGAATGGAGCATAGTTTGGCCACTGGCCATTTTCAAGTTTGGTCCGGATGCCTCGCTTCACATTGGTACTCAAATCCCGGATGTATTGATTAGCCATGCCGAAGTTAACAGCAAGCAGAAGAACGTTGTCAGTCGGTAAATGAGTCGTTTCGTAAGTCCGAATTTCTTTAATGACGCCTTTTTGCAAGAGATCAATGACCTTGCCGCCATCAATGAAGTTGCGAGCAAGACGATCTAGCTTCCAGCAGATGATAGCGTCAGCCTTGCCGGAGGTGATGAGCTTCAGAACTTGGTTAAATACCGGACGACCTTCAGCTTTGGCGGACTTACTTTCCTTAAATGTGCCGGTGACTTCAAGATTATTGTTCTTGGCAATAGCCATAAGCTCCTTTTCTTGTGATTCAAGAGAAAGGACTTGGCGGTCTTCGGATTCAGTGGATTTTCGACAGTAGAGGATGTATTTCATGGTGAGAATTTTACGCTTTGTTTTAGATTAAGCAAACGGTTGATAAATTGGTGATAACTTTTGGATGTTTTTGGTACATTTTCTGTTATTACTTTCTTCTGATATGACTGTATAGATAAACCAAGGGGACATAGAATCAGTAGAGACCTTTACGATCTAGCCAGTCCTCATAAGTCTCTGGGAATTGGATATCTTGAGTCTTTGGAACATCCGGCGTCATGCGCCCGCCCCGCCGCTCGCGCGAATCGGGGACGGGCGCATAGTCCGCCAGTTGATACGGAAACAGATCAATCCCATGTTTTCCCAATTCTTCTTTCATTTTGTCGCTGTTAATGATGTGTAATGAGTAATTCTTGCTGTAATATTTTTTGAATTTGTTTCTCTTCTTGCCTTTGGCTCTAGCTCGCTCTCCCCATTGTCTCTTTTGCGATTGATCGTACCGGCGTGCTATTCGTAAGCTCTTTTTCAATCTGTAGATATCTTCACGCTTGCCATATATTTTCATTTTCTTTTCAACCAGTAATCCCTTTGATGATCCCCAGAATCGACCGACCTTTTCATATTCCGGAGGCACTGACTTTTGGCGAGCTTTTTCCATGTAGGTGGTGAGGTAGTAACCGATGGAATCTTTGGCACGAATAGCTCTGACTTCAGTTCCGGCTTTCAAATGCTTTTCATCTCCTGATTCAACTATCCGATACCAAGATTTTGCTACGTCCTGATGTGGAATTTCTTTGTCCACGAGAATATGAAAATGCGGTGCGCCTCTTTCTTGGAACTCCAAGACCCAGATATATTTGTAACCGTGGTATGTGAGCCACAGCAGGAATTTATGTAGGTGTGCTTTAACGGTTGCACCGTTCATGGGATAGTCCAATGGGTAGGTTAGAGTGACCATAACCTTCATCAGATGCCCGGTATTACGCATGAAGAATTTACAGCGACGACTGGCTCCGAATGAATATTTTTTGATGACACCGCGTTTACCGCTTTTCTTTTCAATGTGGCGTGGCACTTGGTATGAATCAGAGACTTTCAAATCCTTGTCATAGACTTTTACCGAGAGAGCCGATAGGTAGTTGTAATCTTGCTTTTCCCAGTCCCACCGGCTAATTCTGATATCGGTAGGAGCTACCGGCTCCAGCTCACCGCTTTTATGCACCAGAAAATGAGTTGTGTCGTTTCCGGTACTCATTTGATTTTGGCAAACTCAATGAACGACTCATACAGATCAGCTAGGGAGTTTAGATACTCCTCGGCTTGTTCCGGTGTAAGCGAAACACCCCGCTTTTTGTAGTAAGCGGTGATGCGGTCTATTAAGTTTTGGCTGTATACACTAGAGTCATTCATACCCTTTTGGGGTACAAAAAACAGCTACGAAAGGAAACGCAAATAACCCAATTGTTATAAGGGTTAGTAGATTTCTTTTCTAGCTGGAATCAAGTGTCGAAACGAGCCTGTTACAGGTCTAGGCACCAATAGTGACTGGTGCGCGATTACGAATTTCGGAAAGCTTTCTGTACCTGTTGAAATTGTATACCTTGGAAAAAAGAAAGCAAAGTCAGACAGTGGATAGTGGCGCCACCCGCTCCACAATCTTTTCCGGCTAGGTGATACATGGTCGCGCAATACCCATATAGGCTAAAGAATATTGACGAAGCAGTCGATGTTCACTTCCTATAAGAGACTACACTAGCCCGCCTTACGCATAACCGTACTGCTTCGCGCTTTCCCACCGTCTGTAACGCACAGACAGTGGGGCGCTACGCAGTACCGATATGCTTCAGGCGGAATATGGTTCCATGAGTAGGAAGTGAACATCCACTGCTTCTAGTGCCCGCGACCATGAATCACCTAATCTCCAAAGATAGTCGAGCGGGGGCGAATGACGACCGTGGTTAACAAGGTGGCTCAACAAAGCCATACTGCGACACATAATTGACGGAATCGTAAAAGTATTGACAAATACAGTCAATAATGCTATACTTATAGCAGATAGAACGTTGATTTATACGGCTTTAAATAGGTGTGCCAAAACAATACACCAGTACAGAAAGACAGATTATGGAATACTCATTTGACACCATGCACGCAATCGAAGTGATTGTGGTAACCCTGTTCTTCGTCATGATCATCGGACTCCCGGTCTACTTCATCTGCAAGATGTGTGACACTGCTGAGCGAGCTATCAAGAAGCTCGACTCGCCAAAAGCGAACAGTGTCATTAAAGGTTTGGTCGCTCTCGGTGGTGGCTACTGGGCTCTTAAACAAGCTCATACAGCCAAAACCGAGAAAGAGCGGACTTTCTACATGTCACTCGCAGAAGAAGCTCAGGAACTTGCCCATGAGGCAAATACTGAACTTGAAGGAAAACAGTCGGAAAAGTTTTATGACAGTCCCGACTGGTGGAAGAAAGGTGATGATAACGATCAAGAACCTCCGTCGAATCCTCGATGGAAAAACTGAACTTTAATGGTGGTTAAACCACTCGGTCAGAGAGACCGGAGCGAAAGCTCTTAATGTCCTCACGGATTTCCCCCGCGGTCAGCAATGATCGCGGGTTTCTGTTTATACATATGCTAGACTTAAAGCTACTCGGACATCGTCCCAAGCTCCCCGCATCGTATTCAGATCACTGTTTTTAGGTGCCAAAGCGAGCACCTGATAAGGAAATAATGATGTTTGACTTCGTATAATCTATGTTAGAATCTATGAACAGACCTAAAAAAAGTCTTTGAAAAATAACTGCAATCAAATGAATGATATGAGCACAAAAAAAATAAATACTTCAGTTCTTCCTGGTTTTATGGAACTGTTACCACCTCAACAAATGGCCTTCAATCGCATGAAAAGTGTGATTATAGACACCTTTGAGCAATTTGGTTTTCTACCTCTGGACACACCCGTCATAGAGCGAGCAGAAGTATTACTTGCCAAGGCTGGTGGTGAGACGGAACGTCAGATCTACCAGTTCACGAAAGGGGACACAAGTCTGGCTTTACGATTCGACCTCACGGTGCCGCTTGCGCGATACGTGAGCGAGCACGCTCGGGAAATAACATTTCCATTTAGGAGATATCACGTCGGCAAGGTTTATCGCGGGGAAAGCCCTCAAAAAGGGCGATTCCGTGAATTCTACCAGTGCGATATCGACATTATCGGTCGGGAGAAACTCTCTCTCGTCAACGATGCGGAGATACCCAGCGTTATTTATAAAGTCTTCAAACGTCTCGACATCGGACAGTTCGTGATCAGGATCAGCAATCGCAAGATTCTGAAGGGCCTTCTCGAAGGGTTAAATATATCAACTGACAAATCTGTCGAGGTGATGCGGATCATAGACAAGATCGACAAAGTCGGTAAAGGGTCTGTGGAGAAGATGATGGTTGATCTCGGGATCGAGAACGACACGATAACGAAGATTTTTCATTTCCTGGATATTTCCGGGAATACAGATGAGATCATAAGGGCACTGGAGGCTATGGATATTCAAAATGTTCAATACCGCCAGGGAGTGGACGAGTTGTCCCAAGTTGTAACGAATGTCGGAAAGCTCGGCATTCCAGTCAGTAACTACGCGATCGATCTTTCGATTGCTCGCGGGCTGGATTATTATACGGGGACGGTCTATGAGACTGTTCTCTCTGAATATCCCGAAATCGGCTCTGTCTGTTCCGGTGGACGTTATGACAATCTAGCTGAAATGTACACCGAACAAAAATTGCCCGGCGTGGGCATCTCGATCGGATTGACAAGGCTGTTTTACCAGCTGAGCGAAGCCGGGCTCATCAAGACGGACTCATCGACGCCGACCAAGGTGCTCGTGGTTCCGTTCGTGTCCGACTTATCACAACCTCTTTCTATAGCTACTAGGCTCCGAGAGGCGGGAATCGCAACTGAGGTCTATCTTGAAGAGGATCGGATGAAGAACAAACTCGCTTATGCTGACAAATTGGGCATACCGTTTGTTGTGATCATCGGTGAGGATGAGATAGAGAAGGGTGAATTTTCAGTCAAAAACATGAGGAATGGAAAACAAACGCAGGTCAAGGCGGATGAATTGCTCGCTTATATAGAAAGTGAAGGTAGCAAGTGAAAACATCGTTAACAATACTATAAGATATGATATCCTCTAGCCACAATCTCAAACCAAATGATCGAGGCAATCCAGGAATACGTGAAAGAATACGAAAGACCAAAGAGGAAGGCGATCTCGAGCCGGTTTCCAATATTGGTCGGACCAGCTGTATTTACAAAAAGACTGCTGAGAGGAGCAAGGAATAAGATCACGCTCACAAAATTTTCACGAGCAAAATATCTCAGTTCGGTCGTTGCTCGGCACTCTAGTCTGCTCTATCGAAAGCTAGGGGACAGTGATGCAGATCTACAAATAAATAAGGTAACAAATCTGAAGCTTGTCGTACCATTACTAGATGGTCTGGTCATCCCACCGGGTCAGACCTTTTCGCTATGGAACGTCATTGGTCGTATAAGCAAGAAAAGAGGCTTTGTCGACGGGATGCTACTGTCCAATGGTAAAGTGTCAAAAGGCGTGGGCGGTGGTCTGTGCCAACTCTCAAATTTTTTATTTTGGATCATGTTGCATGCGGATGTTGAGATAGTTGAGAGACACCATCATTCTATGGACGTCTTTCCAGATTCCGGTAGGACTTTGCCTTTTGGGAGTGGTGCGACGATCTTTGACAATTATCTCGATCTAAAGATAAAAAATATTTCATCTAGCCCTATTCAGATAAAATTGTGGCTTACAGACATATGTCTCAAGGGGCAAATACTTTCAAACAGACCGTCAGAAAAGAAATTTCACATTGTCGAGAAAAATCATTGCTTCATAAATAGAGGTGGAAAGTATTTCAGATACAACGAACTTTATAGGGAAACATATCGAAATGGTGCAAAGATTGATGAGCAGAAAATCTTTGTAAACTTTGTCCCCGTTTTATATCCTATAACGGAAGAGTATATCGATAATCAGCATTATCAACTGATAAAATTATAGTTTTCTATTTTGACTGCCGGAAATTATTTAAGGTGTAATCGATAAGAGTTTCGCTATCGGTTTTTCCATCCTGTGATCTTAGGACTATGGTGACTACAGGTCTCTTTGTATTTCCGACTGGAAACTCAAATACCGAGAGATTTGATTCGGCCGCAGCAGTCGTCTTACCATTTTTTCCGCCTAAAAAATATTCATTGTCAGTAAAGTCGTTGAAGTTACTCATATCAGAAAATCCACTGCTACCATAAGCGCTGTCCTTGAGCTTGCCTGCGGTAATATTGAAGATAAAACTACGATTGTTGTAAATGTATTTTGCTAGCATGAACAGGTCCTCGGCTGTTCCGACATTGTTTTCTGAGGCTCCAGAAGGATCGGCAAAATGACTATGAGTCATGCCTATGGAAACTGCCTTGTCATTCATACGTTTTATAAAGTTATCTCGTCCATAGTGTCGAGCAATAGTTTCTGCCGCCTCATTGGAGGATTCCATAAGCAAAGGGAAGAGTAGCTGATAGATCGTGTACTCTTGTCCGGGCTTCAATCTAGGTTTCGATGTATAGACGACTGCGGATTTTGGTACGGTCGCAACACTATCGAGATTGATGTATTCGGTTGTGACTAGTGCGGTGATTAATTTTGTAATAGAGGCTATAGGAACTGTATTTGTAGAGTTATGACTTACGAATACGTGGTTGTTTTGGAGATCGGCAGAGAGATAAAACGGGGCAGACAGTGTGGGGATACTGTCCACATATGTGAAGTTGTCGGGGGAGAATTTTTGTTCAAAGACGAGAATGGGTGTTCCAACATCGATAGCATTGAAGACTCTTTCTGCATCTTCTGTAGAAAGGCGGATGCAACCTCCTGTATAGGCATTCGAAGTGAGAGTACCGTCCGGATAGTATGTCCGGCCATGAATGTAAAAGTTTCCTTGAAAGTTCATACTCCATGGCATCCAGACATGTCCCATGCCTGAAAAGTGAGTTTTTTCTTTGCTACTGATCTTGTATAGACCGGCTGGAGTCTCCCACCATGAGCCGGGTCTTCCTTTTGTAATTATGGGTACTTCTAGGTAGAGATTACCGCTTTTGTACACCCGGATCTTCATGGCAGATAAGTCGGCTTCGAGGAAATTTGCCTTACTATTTATGAATTGGAGTTTGACCTTGCCAAAGAAATCGGGATTGGATAAACCTGGCTGTTCTCCAAATGTGAATTGGGATTGTTGCGTAGGCGGATTCGAGGGTAGGTTGATCGTGTAATTCAGAGTTTTGTTTCCATAGAAATAGGAAAGTCCGCCGATACAGATGACCGTCAATATTACAAAGACTATCGTGACAGCCATCGGCACCTCCGAATGCAGAGTTCTCCAAAAAGAAAAATGACCGAGTTTTCCAGGAAAAGAGCTATAATAAAACGCTTCCTTGATATCGTCCTTGGTCCAACCATCCATGATCAATTCATTCTGTATTGCTTCATCTGGCATGCCAGCTCTCTGTCTTGTGGATACATGATTTACGAGTTGTTTGTGGTACATGTGATCTGGATAATAGTAACACAGAACAATAGACGAAATAAAAAACAGAAAGGGGTTGCAGTAGAGTGATTTTATCCATGAAGTGTTATAATATTTCAATGAAATCATTTTGGAAATTACCCTGATTTTTACTAATACCTCAAAGAAATCTTGAAATACTACCTCACAATCCTAATAGCTTTGAGCGCGCTCACTCACTTTGCATATTTTGGTCACCCGAATAGTGTGGTTTTCGATGAAGTTCACTTCGGTAACTTTTCTGCCGCATACACATCGACTCACAAATACTTCTTCGACGTTCATCCACCGCTGGGGAAGCTTCTGGTGAGCTCCATGGAGTATGTCGGCGGCTACCCAGGCACGACCACGAACTATTCGACTATAGGCAATACCTTTGGTGACCCGCGCTACATGTGGGACAGGATACTTCCTATGCTCGCAGGTACAGCTTTACCTATCATTATCTTCCTCCTCTGTCTGGAGCTCGGCGTAGCGCCACTCCTAGCTTTCTTTGCTGGGCTTATGGTGATATTTGAAAATTCTCTTTTGGTTCATTCGCGCTTCATCCTCCTCGACATTTTCCTGATTTTCTTTGGTTTCCTGGCCTTATTGTTCTATGCATATTCGCTCCGGGAGGGGAGTGGCAAAAAGATGTGGTATCTCACTTTGGTGGCGGCATTTTTGGTCACACTCTCATACAGCGTAAAGTGGACAGGTCTATCATTCTTGGGAATGATATTTCTCATCGAGCTTGTTGCTGTGGCAAGGTCTATAGTCTGGAAGCCGAGGGCGTATCTTGCCTTAAAAAAGATATGCACATTCCTCGTGGTTGGGTTTGTGGTGTATTTTTCTCTAATCATGATCCATTTTGCTCTCCTGCCCATTTCTGGTTCTGGGGATGCTTTCATGACTGCCTCTTTCCAGAAGACACTTGAGGGAAGCACTTATGAAAATGATTCCGCTGTAAAACCACTCAATAATTTTGAAAGATTTATCGAGCTTAATAAGCAGATGTATATATCGAGTGCCACACTCTCCGCAGAACACCAGTATGGTAGCCGTTGGTACGAGTGGCCGCTCATGGAAAGATCGATATTTTATTGGGAAAATAATGTTCCGGGCGAGGCTGGAGAAAAAGCCATGATATATCTATTGGGCAATCCATTCATATATTGGCTCTCGACGCTGGCCATGGCCTTGATCCTGGTTCAGGTGCTATTTGTGTTCCTGTCGAGACTCTGGAAACTTTTCCGAGGGACATATGTAAAGTCGGCGAAATCATTTTTGGAAAGATACAAGACCGAACTCCTCCTTCTGGCTTTTTATTTTGCCAATCTCCTCCCGTATAGCCTTATAGGCCGAGTACAGTTCCTGTATCATTATGAGACGGCACTTCTCACAGCTATCGTGGCTACTGCATATCTCATATACAAACATATTCACGGCAAGACTCGCATGGCCACTGTATGTTTGCTTATCGTCGTATGTGCGGTAGGCTTTGTATACTTTAGTCCATTGTCATACGGTATAGCCATGAATGAGACAGAGCTTCTCAATAGGTTCTGGTTCACGAGCTGGCGATGATATGGTCGATGACTTTCAATAATCATGCAAACAGACAAAAAAAGGATACTGGGAATAGACTATGGCTCAAAGAGGGTCGGTGTGGCTATTTCCAATGAAGAGGGAACTATAGCTTTTCCTTTGGTGGTTCTGGAAAATAAACCAGGCTTGGCTTTCGAAGTAGCAAAGTTGGTGGCAGACAATAGAGCTGTTCGCGTAGTAATGGGGGAATCACGTGATTACAAGGGTGAGCCCAATCGCATATATGAAGATGCAAAAAACCTGAAGGAGGAGCTGGAAAAAGCAGGATGCGAAGTCATATTTGAGCCGGAATTCATGACCAGTGTGCATGCCGAACGCTTCCAGGGTAAAAATGATAAGATAGATTCTTCTGCCGCGGCTCTTATACTCCAGTCTTATTTGGATAGAAACAAAAAATAATATGGAAGCTTTGATAAATCTGATCAATCCGGAAACAATCATAAAAACTCTGGGGACAGTCGGAGTGATAACTGTCGTATTTATGGAAACCGGACTGTTTTTCGGTTTTTTCTTGCCGGGAGATTCACTCTTGTTCACTGCCGGCTTTCTAGCCTCGCAGGGTTATGTTTCCTTTCCGTGGCTTCTCATCGGCACATTCATTGCCGCTGTAGCGGGCGATAGTGTGGGCTATGCCTTTGGCAAAAAGGTGGGTCCTGCGTTGTTTACGAGGGAAGAATCAGTCTTTTTTAACAAAAAACATGTTGCTCGCGCACAACATTTTTATGAAAAGTATGGCAAAAAGACTATTGTGCTGGCACGTTTTGTTCCGATAGTTCGAACCTTTGCACCGATAATGGCTGGTATAGGATCTATGCCGTACAGCACTTTCCTCGCTTACAACGTCGCTGGCGGCTTCCTGTGGACATGGCTCATGCTCTGGCTCGGCTATGGGCTGGGAACCCTCATTCCTGATCCGGATCGTTTTGTTTTGCCTATCGTGGTAGTGATTATTTTGGTTTCTGCTGCGGCTCCGCTCAAGGAAATCTGGAAAAACAGGCATAATATCTCATGATCGTAACACTTCCGGCAGACGAGACCGGCACTGCTTTTTGTGTCCCTGCGGAACTCGCTCGTTAAATTTCAGGACAAAATGGTCACGAGGTCATGCAATGGTTCCCATTTTGTCCAGAAATTTATACTCTCTCAGACAGTCCTCGGGACACAAAAAGCAGTGCCGGTCTCGTCTGTCGTGGTTTTTCTTATTACAAGAAAGTGTAGTAAAATAGAGGCATGCGACACACGTCTCTCTTTTACAGACTTTTCCCTCCGCCAAAATTCTTGACTATACCGCATGCCGGTCTCGAAATATCCGACGATGCGTTCCGATGTATAGAATATAAGCGTACAGTTCACGGGTTAGAGATAGCAAAATACGCAGAGACAGATGTTCCACCCGGGCTTATAGATGGAGGGGAAGTGAAAGATGAGAAAAAATTTTCAGAACTCCTGCATACGTTTGTGCATGAAAACAAGCTTACTTATGTGAAGGTTTCATTGCCGGAAGAAAAAGTTTATTTGTTTCAGATGGATATACCAAGTGTGGATGTTAGGGCCGTAACCCAGCATGTCGAATTCAAGTTGGAAGAGAATGTGCCGCTTTCCGCTGTGGATTCGGTTTTTTATTTCGATATATTACCTGCCGCTGTCACGGGTAACCTTCTCCGGGCCAGTGTGTCTGTTGTGCCACGGAGCTATGTGGAAAAGATGATCTCAATATTGCACGGCATGGGGCTCGTACCCATAGCTTTTGAGGTGGCGCCAAAGTCTCTGGCAAAGGCCTTGGTCAAAAAGAGCGTGAGTGACACATATCTCATCATCCATGTCATGAATAGGAAGACGGGAACATATATAGTTTCTGGTGGGGTGGTCTGTTTTTCTTCAACTCTATCTTGGGGCACCAGGCAAAATCCCGATGGTAACAAAGCAGAAAATATGGACATAAGTGCTCTGTCAAAGGAGATTCATCGCGTATACGAATATTGGGCCACGAGGCCGGACGCTCACTCGACGATAAGCCAGATCATGCTCGTGGGGGAGGACGCTCAAATGGTCGAAGAAAAGTTCCACAGAGATCCGTCGCACGTAGCAGTTCCTCTGGCATCGGTGGACGTATGGCAAAATGCCTTCGATATTCACAATTACATACCGAATATTTCACGCGAGGAGTCCTTGGAATATGCCGTAGCAGCCGGCTTGGCCCTGCCCTAAAAAATGAGACATACACTTTTGCCACCAGAAGAGAGAAAAGCCTTGAGGCGGGACTATAGTCTCCGTCTGGCAATTGTCTTCTTTTTCCTTTTATCATTGGCGTCTCTCGTAGGGGCAGTTTCGCTTTTTCCGGCATATATCAATGTTCGAAATATGGAAATGGAAGAAGAGGTCGTCGCGGCAGAGCTACGGGCTTCCAAGGAAGTCCAGAATCGCAGTGTCATAGAATCCCGTCTGCGCACGGACTCTCTCATGATAGAGAGGCTTTTGTCCGAATCCGGAAACTCCAAGCCTTCCCAAGATATACGGTTCATCGCTGCGGAGAGGGGTGTGGTGCGCTTTACCACCATTTCCTATGGGATGGTAGGTACATCCACTGTCGTGGTGGTTGTGCAGGGTATTGCGCCAAACAGGAATGATCTGATCGCTCTAAAAAATAAGATGGCTATGTCTCTGCCCATGGCCAAGATCGAGTTGCCTTTATCGGAATTGGCAAAGAGTAAAAATGTTATTTTTTCTATGAAAGTCTCATATCCAAAAAAATGAAGCACTCTTATGCAAATCTACCCCTGTTTTTCCTAGCGGCCGTAGTCGCAACTTGCGGCATGTTGTTGTACATCTATATGTACAATGCCGTTGGTGCTGCATATTCTAGGGCGCTCGTAGCGAGGGCTATCGTAAATTCCCAAAAACTAGACAGTGTGGCGGAACGGAGCACGGTCCAGCTCTTCGAAAAGACTGCATCTGCCCGAAACAGGCTTTCGTCATTGTTTGTGAAAGATGTCGAAACAGTTTCATTTATCGAAGACTTGGAGAATATAGGAACTGTTGTCGGTAGTTCTGTATCACTTTCTTCTGTTTCTGCAGATGATACTACCAATATGGCACAGGGAACATTCGCAAAGATCGGAGCGCATATCGATGTTACGGGCTCCTGGCAAGGAGTGATAAGGACGCTTATGATGACAGAAGTATTGCCATATCATGTATCCATAGATACCGTCACACTCACGGCGGTGAATAGTGCGCCGGATACCAAGACCACAGCCACGTGGCGCGCCTCCTACAATGTAAAGGCAACTATTTTGGTCACTGCCACTTCTACGAAAACAAAATGATAAACATATTCAAGAAAAAAAATTCCCAAAAAGTGTTGCGCGATCCGGAATCGATGTGGCACAGGATATTTCGTGATCCATATATAGATTGGTCCATCGCAATTGTGATATCTATTGTGGTTGTGGTATCTCTGGTCTTGGCATCCTACTTTGTTTTTGTAAAATCCGCATCGCTGGATAAGGGATCGAGTTCTGCTGTGGGTGCTTCCAAGAAAACACTATTGGATGAAAGCAAGTTGGATCAGGTCCTCCGCGACTATGATGCTCGCGCGGCCGACAGGGCGCAGTTGGAGAGGGGATACAGCGGGGTAGGTGACCCGTCGCTATAATTGTGGTAGGTTATTGTATGTGGCGCACAGCACAGGCTCATGTGTCGCATAGTATATGAAAATTCATACGCGCGCTTAGCTCAGTTGGTAGAGCGCCCCGTTTACACCGGGATGGTCCAAGGTTCGAGTCCTTGAGCGCGCACCGTCAGTGAGTAGTGCACTAGCGAGTCGTCTTCACGACTCGCGTCCTAGGACTCGAAAAGGTCGAGTATATTTTTGAGGCGGCATTCTGCCTCAAAAATGCGAGACCTGTACCGACTCTGTAAGAGTCGAGTCCTTGAATTGGTTTGCGTTTTTTCCCCAACCAAAAAAGCTCCTTGCGGAGCCTTTTTGTTATGCACACGAGCCTTTTACATCTGCGCACCCATGGACTCTTTGACACATGCCTTACATGTAGACTTGTGCGTAAAGATAAGATATACAGCAGATATTCCTACCAAGACGTAAATGATCCTAGAGACGATGTTATCCATGCCTCCGAATATCTGGCCGATCTCCCATCCACTCAGACCCAACAGGAGCCAGTTCAGGCCTCCGACGATAACCAAAATAAACGCGATCGTATGTAGTGCTTTCATTGTTGTAAATAAGCTAGTAATTAGTAAATAAAGAACTATGCTAATTATACCAATGTGTCATTTTTTATGATATGTACAGCTTATCCACAGATTGCTCTCCGTAAGTGGTTATGGAATGATTACGACATAGTCCTAGCATAATACACATGATAATAAATAAAATATTCTCCCGAGAAAGGGTGAAGGCGATTTGGTTGGTTGTCTTTTTTGCAGTATCAATATCTGGAATTGTGTCTGCGGCGACCACAATAAATACAAACATAACCACGGGCGGAACATTGAACGTTAGCGGAATCGGCACGTTTGGTGGAAATGTAGGTATTGGTACAACTTCTCCATATTCTATGTTGAGTGTAGCTGGTCAGGTTGTTGCGCAGTATTTCACTTCTACTTCCACGACTGCCACGAGTACATTTGCCGGAGGTGTTACTTCTTCTTGTTTCTCGACAGGAAGCGGTTGTCTAACATCTTTCACCGGTCTTAGTGTAAAGAGTTATGGTGCTTTGGGTACGGCACAAAAAGCAAATGATTGTACTGTAGTAGCAAGTAATACAAGTTTAGTTTGTGCAACATCTCATTTCTCTCTTGGTGATGTGGGCTCAATAATAGCAATACCATATGCGGGAACGGCGGCAGGTTCTGGTGTAGGAGAGACATTTGTCACTACAATAGCGGGGTATACTAGCCCTACGACAGTTACCTTGACCTCAGCTCCTATTACAAGTATAGCTGGAGCTAGAACTGTGACAGATGTTGCTTTTAATAACGGTGGTACAACGGTGACTAGTGCAACTGCAAGTTTTGCTGCGGGTGATGTGGGTAAACTAATAAGTATCCCAGGAGCAGGTTTGGCAATAGCCAGCAGTGGTGGTTCTCCAGCTCCAACAAAGATAGTAATTATCAATAGTGGAACTTCTGTTAGTGTGAATCGTCAGTCTTTGGCTACAGTATCTGGACAAACAGTAACAATTCCTGGGGCTACTATTATTTGGGGGCCTGATGATACTACAGCTTTGCAGAATGCCATAAATGCAGGTTGTGCTCAGAAAAAAACCATAATGCTCGATGCGGGCAATTATCTGGCGACTACGAGTTTGGCTGTGTGTAGCAATATGCGCATCGTCGGACAGGGTCCTGGTAGTTCTATCATATCTCCAGTAGGAACTGCTCTTGCAGGCTTTCTCTATAACGGTGGCACAAACTCAGCAAGTTATGTGTCCGATGTTCTTTTTGCAAACTTTGAAATTGATATGAGTGGGGTAAGAGCAAATACCTATGCCGCAAGTAATAAAGGTATATTTATTCGCCCTATGATACGACCAGTTATTCGAGACATGTATATACACGACTGTTCTGCAACATGTATAGGTGTCGACTTCTTGATAGATGGTCAAATAATAAACAATACGATTTCTTTTGGTGGAAACCAGGTAATGGAACTTGGGGGAACGGGAGGTGGAGCGTGTATTGGTATAGGTACAGGTTTGTGGAATGAAGAACCAAATACAATCTCTGGAAATCACGTTAGTGACTGTGGTGCGCACGGTATATTCATAGAATCACAGTCTAGTAATATACTGAGTCGAGGAATCCGTATCATAAATAATGATGCTAGATGGACGGGTTATGGATTTTCTACTTCTGATTGTATTGGTGACCATGCTGCCCAAGGTGCAATAATCCAAGGTAATACAGTAGAGTTCTGTTTTAGGGGAATAGTAGTTTCAAATGGTTTTGTAAATACATTGTATTCACAGGATTGGCAGATTTTGGATAACTACATAAGTAACTCTACTGGGGGTATATACGTATACAATCAAGTCGGCGGAGGGAAGATAAGTGGAAATACTATGGTTGGAAACGTTGTAAGTGCTGCGGGTACTACGAACGGTATACAGCTAGAAGCACGTACGGGTGGTACCCAAGGAACCATAACAGTAAGTGATAATAAAATTCGAGATTTCTCGGGAAGATGCATATGGATATCGACAGGATCATTTGGAGCTGTGAATATTTTGGGAAATGATCTGAACAACTGTGGCGGCTCGACGGCGAGACCGGCAATATTGTTTGGTGCGACATATGCCAGCTCTACAAATATACAAAATAATGTTGCTTACGACTCAAAAGCAACTAAACAAATGAGTTATGGTTTCCAGATGACGACAGGAACTATCACACGTCTGTGGTTGGGAAATAATGATTTCAACAGAACTCTGATGGGATCATATGATCTAACTGGTGGAACGATAACTACTCTCACAGGTCCAGAATTTACTCAGTCAGGGGCAGCTACACTTTCTGGAGGAGCGGCATCTGTAACTTTGGGAATACCATTTGTCAGTTCCACGACAGCTCGTTGTTTTGCTGTAGATATTACGACACCGGCAAATACTACAATATCGGCACTTACAAGCAGTTCAACTCTTTCTCTGACTGGCACAGGCACTGATGTTCTAAATTATTATTGCTCCGGAAGATAATAAACCCTAGGTACATTTGGACAAATATTTGTCCTCCCGAGAGGAATCGAACCTCTATCAAGAGCTTAGAAGTCTCCTGTTCTATCCATTGAACTACGGGAGGGGATATGTACTATCTCATCAGGTTAACGTATATTCAATATATGATCAATGACCCCGAAATAGGCATACTGTACGAAGATGGCGATATTGTGGCTGTAAACAAGCCTTCTGGCCTTATGGTACATGGTGATGGTAGGGCAAAATTGCGCTTTCTCACTGACTGGATAGTGGAAAAATACCCAGAAACGGTCAATGTGGGTGAACCAGCGAGAGATCTAAAAGGAGAGAAGATCGAGCGTCATGGCATAGTTCACAGGCTCGATAGGGAGACTTCCGGTGCGCTTTTGGTCGCAAAAACACAGGCGGGTTTTGATTGTTTGAAAAAGCAGTTCCAGGACCGAGTAATAAAAAAGAAATACTTGGCATACATCTGGGGAGATCTCAAAGAAGAGTTCGGGACTATCAACAGACCAATAGGCCGGAGTGTCACCGATTTCCGTAAATGGTCGGCACAGCGTGGGGCTAGAGGTGAGCTCCGTGATGCCGAGACATACTGGACCAAGCTCAAAAATCTGAATGGCCGGACGGAGGAGCAAAAGTGCGAGCCTTTCACGCTGGTAGAGGTAGAACCCAAGACGGGGAGGACGCACCAGATCCGTGTGCACTTCTCGGCTATACAGCATGCCGTCGTCGGTGATCAGCTCTATGCGCCGAAAAAACCTCGCGCTCTCGGCTTTGCCCGCACAGCATTGCATGCAGTTTCCATCGAGTTCACAAATACTGCTGGCACCCTAGTCAAAGTAAAAGCGCCGTTGCCGGATGATTTTGGCCTTGTAAACGAAAGATTCTTGTGTTAATCTGTTTTTCATTATGGTACCGAAGATAATAACCCCCGCAAACGTCGATCACCGCAAGAAACTGGACATACGTCCGGGCGATACTATTCGTGTCTGGCAAAAGATCGAGGAAGATAAAGGCAAGTTCCGTTTGCAAGCTTTCGAAGGTCTAGTACTCTCGAGGAAGCATGGCAAGGAAGCTGGTTCTACCTTTACTGTCCGCAAGGTCATCGATGGAGTAGGTGTCGAACGTATTTTCCCTCTGTACTCTCCGGTCATAGATGAGATAGAAATGATCCGCCGCTCCAAGGTTCGTCGTGCAAAGCTATACTTTATCCGTCGCAAGGCTGCAAAGGAGATCCGTCACCAAATGAGACGTACCATGGAAGCCAAGTACGAAGAAGAAGTAGAAGTAGTGCCAGCCCCCGTAGCGGCATCAGAAGAGGCTCCAAAAGAAGAAGTGAAAGCATAAAAAAGAGATGAAGGATCTCTTTTTTAATTGGGGGTGTAATCCTGTTAAGTCATGGCTTGAATCGGAAGAGATTGAAAATAAACAGAGCATTCGCTATGATAGGACTCTCGACTGTATGAGAATGCGCAGGTGTCGTAATTGGTAGCCGAGCACCCTTGAGGTGGGTGTGCCCGTATGGGCGTGGAGGTTCAAATCCTCTCCTGCGCACTAGATGGTAACCGCTCCTATAGTTTAACGGATAGAACGCGGGCCTCCGAAGCTCGTGATGCAGGTTCGATTCCTGCTGGGAGCACAAAATGTTCGCTTGATGTTTACATTTTGTCACATAAGAGGCAATATACCTTTGTGACTCTATATACCAAAAAAGGCGATACCGGCACCACCAAGGTCTTCAGTTCCAAACCCGGCGAGCGAATATCGAAGGGCTCCTGCCAAACCGAGGCATTGGGCGCTTTGGACGAGCTCAATTCATTCTTGGGACTGGTCAAGGTCAAAGACAAGGTGACGTGGTCCATAGACTACAAACAACCGGCGGATATCATCTTTTGGGTCCAGAACTGCCTCTTTACCATACAGGCGGAAGTAGCTGGCGCAGAAAAGCACATAACTGCAGACAAGGTTATGAAGCTTGAAATGCTCACAGATATCATGGAGCGCGATATGCCTCCTATAAATACTTTTTTCATTTCCGGTGGCACCGAGCTCGCCTCGCTTTTGGATATTGCCCGCACTCTCACGCGACGTGCAGAGAGGGAGGTGGTGAGAGCTGTAGAGAGTAAGGAAGCAAAAGTCGTACCCGAGACGCTCGCTTACCTCAATAGGCTCTCTTCGCTCTTGTATGCTATGGCTCGACTAACCAACCATAAATCTGGTATAAAGGAGGAACCGCCCACATACAAATAGACGAAAAGAAGGTAAAATGTGAGACGAGATAGTAATATGGTGCCTATAGTTTAGTGGTAAAACTCCGGTCTGTGAATCCGGCGTCGAGAGTCCGATTCTCTCTAGGCACCCAAAGAATAAGAGCACAATAAGGCACAGTGAATTTTGTTATTTGAACAATATTCTTCGAGCATTCTGAACTTGATTTTTGTTTGGGTAGGTGTAATCTTTGGCTAAATTGCACAAACATCAATAACTGAATATTTTATGAGTAAACTAATCGGACTTATTGGTTGGTTCAAGCAGGACGGGATTAGGTTGAGTACGAATCCCATATTTGCCCTACCGAAAATCTACAGCCCTAATGGGGACAGGTGCATGTTTTCCGGCGTTGTTATCATGGAAGATGATGACACCTTCGCCGGCTACATGAATGACGATTGCGGGCAGTCGGCAATCGACGGTAGGATTGTGGATGCGGAATTGATATTTGAAAAACAATATCTCCATCGAAAGGACAAAATCCAATATAAACTCAGACTGCTGCAACAACAAGGTATGCATTTCAAAGGCGGATACGAAGGAACGGTAGTCGGTCGTGGTGATGCTCAGATAAGTCTTGTCACCCTTCCAGAAAAATTCCTTGAGTAATCTGAACACACTTATCCTCGTTCCGACTGACAGTCGAAACACAAAAGTTCTGGCTACTGTCGGGACTTTTTTATATATAAATTTAATTTAATAGTTCCAACACCTTCTACGAAGACGAACAAAAACCGCCTACATCATCATCGTACAGGCGGTCTTACGGCATTCATACAGAGTGGAGACGATGCTCCCGCAGCCATAGAATTGGCGCTTACTCAGGGAAACTGGTCAAATGTTAAGCAATCAATACTTTGTACTGAATCATTTGCCCCAGCTTATGATGATCCAATAGATTTATACAATGAATCTCTTTAAATTTCAACGGCGTGTGATATGTACGCACGCCTCACCCCATTGACAAATCCTATTTTTGCTATATGATGGTAGTAGATCTCTCAGTAACTAGTAACGAATTTATGCACATTCCAGTCGATCAGTTGAAGGAAATCCATTCCTGTCTGTCACGGTTAACGCCCGAGGTTTTGGGCCAGTGCAGCGATCCAGAGAGGGTTCTCCGCAACCTGCAGAACGTCAAGTTTCGGAAGCCCTCGGCGCGCTCTACGGAGCGGGTGGAGTTGCCATCCAGTTTGCCGGCACTTCTAACTTGGATTTCGGATTTGAAAATAATCGAGGTTCCGGCTGAGCTTGGAATCCAATTTGGTGTAGCATGGGGACTCATGCGCGAGAGTGTTGGCCAAGCCAATCTTGCCTACGCTCATTAGCCTACGGTTCACGAAGGGGTGCGAATATTCGCTACCCCTTCTTTTTTTATAAGAAAATTAAAACAGCTCGGGAGGAGCTGTCTTTTTGTTTACCGTCTTTAGATTTTTGGCCAATAGCGGCCATATATCTCGTCTACAAGTTCTACTAGAGAGTCTGGATGGGGGAAGTCAAAACCTACCATTCTGTCCCTATCCTCATCTCTTGGTGTGCTGCCGGCAAGGATGTGCCACGTGCGGTACAGGTAGTAGTTCCTGTATGTTTTCCGCATCGCGGACATTTTGTCTACAATCTCGTCTGCAATTCCGATTTTGGTTGGTGTCCCGTATACTACCTCTTCGGGTAAGTCATCATACAAACGTCGCAGTTTCCTCCGAATCTCGCCTTCCTGGGACAATGCATCATCTTGGTTTGGCATAACTTCTACTTTGTATTTAACACATTTAGCGCTAGTTGGCAAGCTATAGATATTTTTCTTGGTATTTCTTCATTGCTTGTTCTATGAGTTTTATTCCTTTGCCTTTCTTGGTAGTAGCATATACACCTGCTTCTGTTTTTATGACCATACCATCTTGTATGAGTTTTATAAGTTTGAGTGTGAGGGTTCGTGTCGATATGCCACCAAGTGCAAGTTCTAACTCGCAAAACCTTTTTGGCCCTTCTCCCAGATAGTGGAGTATGAGCATGGTCCATGTGTCAGAAAGTAGCCGAGCGACCTCGGTTATGGGGCATGATGTGGGATTTGTACGGGCTACCTTTTTCATTGCATAGAATATAGCATACCTTTAATGTACTTTACATTGTAAAGTAATGTCCTGTATAATGCAGGTATATTATAAATATAAAATAAAAAATATGAATTATAAAAATATACATGACAATGACTCTATAGAAAAGACTCTATCATCACTAAATAAGAACAACTTTATAGCGATCGAAGTTAAGACAAGGGAGGAGGCTCTGGCAAAAATAATGGATCTCATTCCAAAGGGTGCATCGGTCATGAATGGGGCATCGGAGACACTCCGAGAGATAGGTTATATGGATATATTGAAGGGCGGTACTCATGGATGGAACAATTTACACGATGCTATCTTGGCAGAGAAAGACCCGGGTAAACAGTCTGAACTACGCCGCAGGTCTGTGGTATCGGACTATTATGTAGGAAGTGCACATGCTGTCACGGAAGATGGGCAGATATTGTTTGCCTCCAATACCGGTAGCCAGTTGTCACACCTTGTGTACACTTCACCAAATATTATCTTAGTTATAGGTGCACAAAAGATCGTTGCAAACATAACTGAAGCTTTTGATAGGCTAGAAAAGCACATCATTCCCTTGGAAGATGAGCGCATGAAAAAGGTATATGGCTATGGAACATCGCATACCAAAACTGTTATTTTACACAAAGAAAATCCTGCTTTGGGAAGAAAAGTGAATGTCATAATTGTAAAAGAAGCTCTCGGTTTCTAATTGAAAAGCGATTCCCGTAATCACGAAGCGTGATTGCGGGTTTTCATTTTCATAGAGTGTGATCAGGGATAGGAATTTCATAAGGATAAATAACCCCCGCGCAGATCTTTGAAATCTGTAAATCCTAGATCTTTCATTATATCCAGTGCCTTCCCACTACGCGAACCAGATCTACAGTAGATGGAATATGCTCCAGCCTTACTCAACTTTTCGAGCTGTTGTGTAAAGTCAGGTGCATAGAAATCGATATTGATGGCTCCCTCTATATGTCCGGAAGCATATTCTTCTGGTGTTCTCACGTCTATCACTGTCATATTTGGTTCTTTTATTCGGTTCATAAATGCATCTGCTGGTAAATGGGACTTATTGTCTACTGCTTGTATTACTGTTGCTTGCTGAGGCTGTTTGTTCTCAGAAACACGCCTCGGAATGAGCACATATAGTAATGTGGCGAAAATGATTGCTCCTAAAATAATGATTATTATAAAAACTGTTTTGTTCATGAGATAAGCATATAATTTAAATTTGTAATATTCAATGGCTTCTGAGTCATTTGCTCGGTTGACTTTAATATCTGCATAGTATATCATTCAAGTATGCGTTTGAACGAATTGGCATCACTTATGCGGACAGCAGGAGATGAGAGTAGGCTAAAGATCCTATGTGTCATTTTTGCTGAGAAAAACGTATGTGTGTCTGATATAGCGAGGGAGTTGGATATGAGTATAGCTATCGTGTCTCATCACCTCCAAGTTATGTCAAAAAAGGGGTTGGTGGTACCTGTACGTGAGGGCAAGAGGATATGCTATGAGCTACCAGAAGATCGGTTTGTAAAGGATCTGAAGAAATTTGTATGCAAATACAAGTAAGCTTAGCTCTGTAAGTAATTATAAACATTAATAAATAACCATAACAAAATAAACATGAATACAAATAATCACAAAGTTATCGTTTATTCAACACCCACTTGTCCCTACTGTGTATATGCAAAGGACTATTTCAAAGAAAACAATGTTTCTTTTGAAGATATAGATGTAACAAAGGATAGGGCAAGGGCTCAGGAAATGGTCATGAAGAGTGGCCAGATGGGTGTGCCGGTCATAGATATTGACGGGAATATTCTGGTAGGGTTCCAGCCGGAAGAATTTGAGAAACTATTGAAATAGGAAAGAAAATTGGTATTTGTATTGTATTAGGGGTAGATGGGTTGGAGTAGGTGTAAGATCAACCTATCTATATTAATCGTTAACCAATAAGCAATATGAAAATAACAAAATTGGGTTTGGGAGCCTTGGCTATAGTATTGGGTGTGACGGCTGTCACAGCTAGCTCAGCTATGGCGTATAGAGGAGATCCGACAGTAAAAGGCCCGAATTATTCCGCAGATCGTCATACCGCTATGATGAAGGCATTTGAGACTAAGGATTATAGTGCTTGGAAAAATCTCATGCAAAATAAGGGTCGGGCGAGTCAGGTTATAACCGAGGTAAATTTTGCAAAGTTTGCGGAAGCTCACAACTTGGCTTTACAAGGTAAAACTGCCGAGGCACAAAAAATCCGCCAAGAACTTGGGCTAGGTTTACAAAATGGTTCAAGTAGAAATGCTGGCGGAATGATGGGTGGCATGGGGATGGGTAGAAATTTTAATCGCTAAATGACATAAGTTTAAAATCAAACTCTGACATTCGTCAGAGTTTGATTTATATAATGGAGATATAGGATAAGATACAAGTATGAGCGAAACTATAAAATATACCGATGAGGAAATAGTAGAAAAAGTTCGCTCAAACGACCGAGATATTTATGCTGTGATAATAGAGAGGTACAAGAATGCGCTTTTGAGATATACCACAAGTCTAGTTCATGATGAGGATATGGCGAGTCATATCGTACAAGATTCTCTGATAAAAGCATATACAAATCTAAATGGCTTCAATACCAAAAAGAAATTTTCAAGTTGGATATACCGCATTGCTCACAATGAGGCGATGAATATGCTAAAAAAGTATCAAAGGGAAGTGTCGATACCTGATGATATTGATTTTGAAAGTGATGAAGATATTACAAAAGATTTTGAAAAGAAGGAGACATCATTACACGTGACTGAGTGTCTGAGATCGATACCTGTCATATATTCTGCACCCCTTAGTCTGTATTATTTGGAGGCAATGTCCTACGAGGAGATAAGCGATATTCTGAGAATCCCTATGGGTACTGTTGCCACACGTATGAGTAGAGCAAAGAAATTAATGAAACACATATGTCAAAAGAATTAAAAAACATTACTGACAATATCATGGATCAAATCCATGAAGAGAAAATAAAAATTAGACCAAAGATATATTTTATCACCGGTTCAATTCTTACTTTTATAGGACTAGTCTCATCGGTAGTAATCTCTGTGTTTTTGGTGGGGTTGATACGATTTTCTTTGCGAACACATGGTCCAATGGGAAGTTATAGACTTGATCAAATATTCTCTAGTTTTCCTTGGTGGACACCGGTGCTTGCTACTGTCGGGTTGGTCGTAGGTATTTGGTTACTTCGTAAATATGATTTTTCTTTTAAAGTGAATTTCAAAGTGATTATTATAGGTTTTATTTTAGCTGTTATTGTTGGTGGTTGGATTATTGACAGTGTTGGTTTGAATGATGTTCTTACTCGTCAAGGTCCGATGCAGGGCATGATGCGAGAATATATGCACGATAATTATATTCAGAGTAACGGTCAAGGATGGGGTAGAAATCGGGGGGATTGATTTCGTCACATGTATTTGATCCCTCTATCTGCTATCATTAGCTTGGCCATTGGTACCAATAGAGATGACTCTGCGGTCGGTCGACAAACGGGAATTCGCCTTCTAGACGCGATAGTACCGTCTACTGCGGCTTACCCTTCGTTCGTGTTTGGTTAGTGATTGGCATCACCCCACACGGTCGCATAACAGAAGTATCGTCTCGCGTCATAAACGCTTCGCACACCTACCGTCGGAAACGGTGGGTGTTTTTTTCTTATGTCACATAATTGCTAGATAGCAGAATTTACCACTCTTTTCGTCACAAAGCTTTTTTGCTACACTGTCCGCAATACTATGGCAAACCTAGAAAGACAATTCCTCATATTCCTGGGAAAGAAAATACGTGAGAAAAGGGACAAAATGGGCGTGACACAGGAAGAGATGGGTAAGATCATGAAAATGCACCGCACCTATGTGGGCATGGTCGAGCGCGGCGAGAAGAATATTTCTGTTCAAAATCTAAAAAGGTTTTCTGTCGCCCTAAAGGTGAAAATGAGTGAACTTATTGATTTTTAGTTCAGAGTTTAATTCATAAGCGAGCTCTGTCCAGAACTCTCACCTCGTCTTCTCCCATTCAAGCATTTTCTTTTTTCTATCCAGGCCCCAATGATATCCACCCAAGGCTCCGTCTGACCTTACGACACGATGGCAGGGGATGAGATATGCCACAGGATTTGCTCCCACAGCCGATCCGACTGCACGGTTCGCTCCTGGCAGACCTATCTTTTTTGATATTTCTGCATAAGTCGTGGTTTTTCCCGGTTTGATATTCAGCAAAGCTTTCCAGACCTTTGTCTGGAATAGTGTGCCACTAAGATCAAGAACTACCTTATCCTTCGTTGCCGATGTTCCTTCGATAGTACGAAGAACAGCTATTTGAAATCCGCTGGACTTTTCCTTGAGTTTTGCCACTGGATATTTTTTTTGGAGGAGTTGCAGGCCTAGTTTCTTTTCGTCCGCGTATGCGGCATGTATCACGCCTTTTTCTGAAGAAGCGATGAGAATTGTTCCGAACTTCGTATGTACGAAGCTATAACTGATATCTGTTATATCTTTTTTTGGTCTTATAATGATTTTGATCCTGCTCATATGTCTACCTTATCACATATGCGAGAGACGGGGAGGTGATTTTCTGATAAAATCAAATCATGAATTTTTCCTGGAAAGAAAGTTGGACATCCTCATCGGCCGAGGCAAGGATGGGAATATTTTTTCTGGCATGTTTGGCGTTGATATATGTTTTTTCTATTCAAATTTTCCCTGTGGTCGATAAAATTACACAAAATGATACACCGAAAATTCTTCCATTAATAACCGACAAAGAAATATCTCGTGGTAGTACAGAAAAGAAGCAGGTCATATTTACCTTTGACGCCGGTTCGGGAGATGTATCGACTAGGAAGATCCTCTCTGTTCTCAAGGATTATGGTGTGAAGGGCACATTCTTTGTGACTGGCCAGTTTGCGGAACGGTACCCCGACCTAGTAAGAGAAATATTGGCAGGTGGTCATGAGATATACAACCATACTTATAGTCATCCTCATCTAACTGAGATCTCTGATGAAGAGATCGGTGATGAACTGCTGAAGATGGAAAATGCACTTCAAAAAAGTGGCAATACTACTTCGAGGCCGTATTTTCGTCCGCCATACGGCGATCGTGACGAGAGAGTCTTAGCTGCAGCGTACAAAAATGGTTATCAATCCGTATATTGGAGCGTGGATGCTGGGGACTGGATGGCAGAGGGCATCACCGCAGGGGAAGTAAAGGAAAGAATACTTTCCAATATTTATCCCGGAGCAATATTCCTCATGCATGTGGGCGATGCCATAACTGGCGATATATTGGGCGAAATTTTGTCAGATATCGAAGCCCGGGGCTTTCGGGCAGTATCGCTTTCGGAAGGTTTGTAAATTCTTGCTTTTTCAGGTCATATTCGAATATAATCAGTAACTATGAACATAAAACGCATTACCTTTTGGACCATATTTTGTCTTATTATTGTGCTTATCATCTGGGGTCTCGCTCTGTCCATGAAGAAGTCTGCAAATCTGCCGAGTGGGCTGGTCCTGGGTGAAGCTGGCACGGTGACAACACAAGATCATGTAGAGGGTCCGGCAGATGCCCCTGTGACTATCATCGAGTATAGCGACTTCCAGTGCCCAGCATGCCAGTATTACTATACCTTTGTGGAGAAGCTCACAGCCGAGGCTAGTACGACAGTGCGTGTGATCTATAGACATTTTCCATTGCCTCAGCATGCAAATGCCATGCCTGCCGCAATAGCTAGCGAAGCCGCTTCCGCTCAGGGAAAATTCTGGGAAATGTATGATCTTCTCTTTACCAATGCCGCCGAGTGGGTGGATCTATCCGATGCATCACCAATCTTTTTGAAATATGCCGAAACGATAGATTTGGATACCGCACGCTTCACCGTAGATCTCGCTAGCTCAACAATTCGTGAAAGGGTAATATCAGACAAGAATGGTGGTATAAAAATAGGTCTGAATGCAACCCCTACCTTCTTTATCAATGGTAAAGCAATAGAAAATCCTCAAAACTATGAACAATTTAAAGCGCTTGTTGATACAGCCGCTATTACCGGTACGAAATAGTGTTACGGTCCTGGTGCTCCTTGTAGCCCTTATAGGCTTTGCCGATGCGACATATCTCGCCTTCGAGCATTATCAGGGGGTGGTGCCACCATGCACTATAACAGAAGGGTGTGAGGATGTATTGACTAGTTCTTATGCAATAGTTGCAGGTATACCAGTATCTCTCTTGGGTGCCATATATTATTTCCTTATACTTGTGGGCGCCTTCGCTTATTTAGAATCTAAGAATGAAAAATTGTTTCGTTATTCGCTGTATCTCACTTTCTTCGGCGTACTCTGCTCGCTGTGGTTCGTTTATCTGCAGGTATTTGTAATACATTCATATTGTACATACTGTCTTTTGTCTGCACTCACAACTACTATTTTGTTTATCATAGCTATTCTTATTTTCAAAAATAAATGTCAGCCTCGATCATACTAAAGACTGAGACCTCGGCGGACTATGAGCTCATAGACTCTGGCGAAGGGGAAAAACTGGAGCGTTTTGGGGCGGTCATCTTGTCTCGGCCCGACCCTCAGGCTTTGTGGAGGAAGAGACTACCAGAAGTGGAATGGAAGAAAGCACATGGGACATTTGTCCGGGAAGAAAAGAAAGGTGACTGGTCTCTAGGGAAAGACGTACTCGAGCGCTGGGGTATTGAGCTCTCTGGATTGAAGTTCTGGATCCGACCGACGGCATTCAAGCATGTGGGTTTGTTTCCGGAGCAGGCGCAAAATTGGCTATGGCTAGAAAAGAAGATCGAAGCGGCGAAGACAAGTTCGGAAGAAATAGAAATACTAAATCTCTTTGGCTATACCGGTGGCGCCACTCTGGCTTGTGCGGCTGTGGGCGCAAAGGTGGTGCATGTGGATGGTTCCAAAGTCGCTCTTACCTGGGCACGCGACAATGCCGAACTGTCCGGTCTCCGAGAAAAACCTGTGCGCTGGATATTGGATGATGCGCGAGAATTCGTCCGACGCGAAATAAAGCGGGACAGGAAATATGCCGGTATAGTCATGGATCCGCCGGCTTTCGGCCATGGACCAGAAGGGGAGTTGTGGAAGATAGAGGAAGATTTCTTGCCTCTGGTAGATGACTGTATGAAGATATTGTCGGATAAGCCTTTATTTTTTCTTATCAACGGCTATTCTGCAGGCTACTCGGCCATCGCTTATGAGAACAATCTCTTGGCACTAGAAACAAAGTATGGTGGCAGGATAGAGAAGGGTGACCTAGTCATAAAGGAGTCGGTTCAGGAAGGTGTGGAGGCGCGACTACTACCATCGGGAATATTTGCGAGGTGGTGTGCGTAGAGAAGTAAAACAGACTTGGGAAGTTAAAGTTATTGAACCATTATGAATACATCGCTATAGTATATTTATGCTCTTACTAGATGGTCGCAAAACACGCGAAGCCCTATTGCCCGAACTTATGATAAAAGTGAAGGCTTTTTCTGTACCACCCAAACTCGCCATCATCCAAGTAGGTGATAGGGAGGATTCTACAGCATATATCCGTGCAAAGAAGACTTTTGCAGATAAGCTCGGTATCGGTGAAGTTCACATACAATTACCTGAAAATACTTTTGAAAAGGACCTTTTGGATGAGATAAAAAAGTGTAATGAAGATGCCGATATTACAGGTATTATTTTACAGCTACCTATTCCTGCACGCATAAACCGAGATATTGCCGTCGATGCCATAGACCCTGCAAAGGATGTAGATAGGATAACAAGCACAAATGTAAAATTGTGGCAGGAAAATAAAGGTCTCCTACCAGCAACATCGCGCGGTATAAAAGAGCTTTTGAAATATTATGATATTTCTCTTTCTGGCAAAAAAGTGACTGTTATCGGTCGTTCTGCTCTAGTTGGCACTCCCATAGCGGCTATGTGTAGGAATGAAGGAGCTGTCGTCACAGTTTGCCACAGCAAAACTATAGATATAAAAAAAGAAACATTGGGTGCGGACATTGTTATTTCTGCTGTAGGTAAACCCGCTCTTGTGGGTCGCGAGTATGTTCGGGAAGGGCAGGTAGTCATAGATGTGGGTATAAGTAGGGGGGAGGATGGAAAACTACACGGTGATGCGGATTTTGATGCAATAAAGGATGTGGTCTCTGCTATTACACCTGTTCCGGGAGGAGTGGGACCTATGACAGTATTTGCCCTTTTTGAAAACTTGGTTGATATAAGCTCATAAATGAGCTATAATTGCCTCAATTACTAGTAGATTAGCCATTAAATATCAATTCATCAAATATGAACCCAACAGAACAATTTTGGAAAGTAGCATCGCTCGTCGGACTGGTTTTGGTACTGTTCCTCGTAGTTGTGTCCATAAAGGAAGTGAAGTCTATCGGCTACGTAGGCAAGAGTGAGCAGATAGTAAATTCAATATCGGTGAATGGCAAGGGTGAAGTCATGGCTACTCCAGATATAGCCACGTTCTCATTCTCCGTGACTGAGACAGCAAAGACTGTGACCGAGGCCCAGACTGCGGCTACGGCAAAGTCTGCAGCAGCTCTCAAGGCTGTTCGTGATGCGGGAATAAAAGACAAGGATATTCAAACTATTTCCTATACTATCAACCCTCACTATGAATATCAGGAAGGTGTATGTCCTGCGGTCATGAGTCCGTACAGCAGTGTTTCGCCATGCCGCCCAGGCAAGTCTGTCCTCACTGGTTATGATGTCAGTCAGACGATATTGGTAAAGATTCGCGAGCTCGATAAGGCTGGCACAATCTTCTCTTCTATCGGTGCTCTAGGAGTCCAAAATGTGAACGGTCTCGATTTCTCTGTGGACAAGCCAGAAGCTGTAAAGGCTCAGGCTCGTGCCCTAGCTATTACCGATGCAAAGACGAAGGCAAATGAGCTTGCGAAACAGTTGGGAGTAAAGATCATCCGCATCACAAGTTATTATGAAAATGGTGATCAAGCGTATCCGATGTATGGTAGGGGAGGTTCTGACATGAAGCTTGAGGTTGCAAGCATGGCGGCACCTGCTCCGGAACTGCCAGCAGGAGAGCAAAAGATGACAAGTAATGTGACGATCACGTATGAGATAAAGTAAGTAGGACTTACGAAAAAAAACAAAAAGGCACTCTTACAAGGGTGCTTTTTTTGTTTTAATCCCATCTTCCCCCAAGTCACACACTCCCTTACCTTGGCTGCGGATTCGCTCGTAATATCTCGGCATTTCCACAAAACGTCTCTTCCAAGTCCCGTTAAAGGAATTTGTCAAATTGTCTGTTTGAAATGGTAGCTGTAGATCAGTCTCAGGAACTTACGACCGAGTATCAGTA
>JBAYIX010000002.1:0-124142 GCA_041665385.1 Minisyncoccota bacterium
GGAAATACAGGAAGTCGCTTGGTTACAAAAGCGCATATGAAGTTTCGGTGGAAAAAGGTATCATTAAAAGAGTTCCGAGAGTCTCATTATTAAAAGCAATTGCATTTCGCTAGACAATTTACCTGTCTTTATTTTGGACATATGTAATAAATTATTTTTTGATAAATTCGACCTTGTATCCAAGACGCCGTAAGTAAATTATTCCCAGTGCTTCTATGTTTGTGAGTGATGAGTGATCTTTCTTCAATAACTCTATTTCCTTATCGCTTTCTTCTTTCGTGGGAAACTTGTCTAAATTTTCCGGCTTTTTCAATCGAGCGCGTCTTAATTCACAACCGAAACCTGCCATTAGATCGTGTATAGAAGCCTTGTGATCGTTAATAAGAAATTTCTTTGTTTTGGTACTCCACATATTTTTTATGTTAGCTAATAATCGAACTCGAACGATTAACCCGAACCTCGTAACTTATTGATAACCCAATTCACGAGCTGATATGTCTTGTATCCGAGCTCGATCCCGACGCCGGCAAGCATGTAAGTCATTGCAGTACCGAGGAAAGGGAAGATCGTGGACATCGCGCGGTAGTATCCGAATATCGTGGTAATCGTGGAATCCAGACCGAGTGGCAGGGAAGTGACTTTTGGCAGGAAGCTCATCGCCCATGACATCGCTTCCATAATGAATGAGATGAGAAGTGATGTAATCATGGTTTGATTTTGTTAAAGGCGAATTTCCATAGCCAGAAAAAGAAGCCAGCACCCATGAGCAGACTGATCATGTTGCTGATTGACGTCCACGCGTTACCCCAATAACCGTGAGACGTCGAAGAAGTCATCAAGGTCCAATCAATGAATGTAATTGTTCGGCCTTTGAATATTTGCGTGGAGGACGCGTTGTAGAGCGGATTCGAGTTACTCGGAAATGTAATCGAGAGATTCGCACTCGATAGGGAAGTTGTAGAAGCAGTAGAATAACCTGAAATGTCATTTGCAATGAGGAATATATAACCCCATGGAGCTTTATATTTCAGGTCATTATACTGCTCCTGAAAACGTAGGCGAGTATACATATCCGGGACGAAGAGCAGATAGATTACATTTTTGAACACGGTGCCAACAGCACAGCCGATACCAGATGCCGTGAGCATCGAATCGCAATCGCTTAAGCCGGTCGTGATCGTTATCGGCGTTGATGTAGCAGGGAAGTACAAGCTCAATGACGACAATGGGGTGATTGTTTTGTTAACGATGAATTCGCTTGAAGTAGCAACGTAAACATTCGGAGAGTTATCGAACAAGATAGACATGTGATAACGACCATCGGCCAATGCTCCGGTTGTAGTTGAGTATGTATAGTTTCCGCTAACAGTTTGAACAGGACCGAAATTGTATTCAGAGTAATTACCGTTGTCGGTATCGAGTAGTGTAATTAGCAAATTCGGAGTAGACGATCCGATATCGCTGTCTATGTAATATGATCCGGACAAAGTGACCGGGGAGCTGATCGGCGTAACAGTATATGCAGGTAAATATGATGTGATTTGAGTCCCGATATAATTCGGATATCCATCTGTGACAGCAAAATATATGTCGGATACGCCGGAACACGCCCCACCACCTGTGTAGTGATAGCACGCACCGTCTGCCCATTTATCAGTAGGCGATCCATGAACTTTTTGAGTTTCGCCATTGCCAGGAGCATAGAAATATATAGCTACTCTCTTGCCAGTAACTGATACTGCCGGTGACCATGTGGTGATGAGATGAGTAGGAGTAGCATTTAATGCCCACGAGTTGCTGTATTTCACATTCGACATATCGCCTATGCAGGTGGCAGCATTTTCTGAACTAGGGCATATATGAACTCTATAGCGGGTGTTATTGACCATGTACCCGCTCATGATCACATCTACTGCACCCATATAACCTACTAAATTTGTGCCGAGGTCTTGGTACGTGGTTCCGGAGTTAGCATTGACTTGCACATATCCCGAAGAATCAAGCTGTGCGCCCAGAGTCATGGCGTATGTACCTGCCGGCAGAAACAGCAGGCTCATAAGAAAGATAAAACTGTAGTAGTAATATTTCTTCATGTGGTTATTGATAAACTGATAATCGCACTGGGTTGGGTCAGTCTAGTCATAGCTATAGCGTAATTTTTCCGAAATTTTGTAGTCAAGGTCGTTTCGCAATGTCCCACGCTTTTATTTTTTAATTGTGTAGGGACATTGCGAAACTCTCTTGACAAAAAATTTCCTGAAAAATTATTGCTCTGCTATGACAAGCCTGACCCTCCTACTAACCTGATCGCGGGGAACGGAATCGAACCGTCTGTCCCTAGAAAAGTAGCGTTCTAAAGAGTTACCAAACCCCGCGGCTACAAAAGACCGACTGTGTCGATAGTTCAGAGGCCTTTTGGCTCAATTGGAGAGGACTAGCCTGATTCCACTTGAAGAGAGCGGAGAGACAGCGGCCTTACGCCGCGCGGCTTACTTGATACCGCCCACATATCTCTTTGCCTTATGCCAGAGCATAAAGACCGCGCCGAGGAGCAACATCGCTGGAACAACATACGGCAGGACGTCCAATACCAAGGTATTGACCTGACCGATAGTGTTATCCCAAATGAGATGCACACTGGCCAAAGAAATAGTGGTTGATGCTAATGAGGTCACTATTTTGAGCTACTTAAATTATGCTGATAAAATCGACCACGAATCGACAACTGGACTTATTGACATTGCCAGTTAGTCGAAGCGGAAGAGTATCCGGAAGAGGCCGATCAGCATGTACGCGAACATTCCCAAGACAACTGCAGACAGATACACTTGATATGCGTCAGAAAGGATATTCATGAAAGAAAGCGGAGGAATTTAACGGCTTGTAATAGCATCCAGTAGACGAATATAGGGACACCGATAGCTAGTGGCATGAGGAAGAAAGTCCACCAAAACAAATCCACGTATGAGGCGTTATCGATTGCTGGCTGTAGTGTTTGCAGAAGTATTGGATTCATAGTTTTGATTTCATTCCTAACGCTCCGAACAAAGTTGCGAAGAAAAATACTGCGAGAAAGAAGATAATTATTCCTAGACCGAAGACCATTGTGCCGTCGTCGCGGACTGTGATAGGGGAGGGCAAGGACGGTGGAGTCGATGATGATGTAACCGTGCATGTCTGCTCTATCATGAGAGGCGGTTCATCGGTGTTATATAGGTTGTCGCAGTGCCAAGAGTTGATCATAGATTTACTTTATAGTGGGCAACTTTTCCTCGGGATTCAGTGCTTCCTCAAATATGTGCTTCCAGAAATAAAATGTCGTCGGATTGTTGTCGAAATATGCACAGAGCATGAATATCAAGGAATCTGGTACGACGTTTTTGTTGATTGCAAGTGATTTATTATTCACTTTGATGTTTAATTTTGTGTTCACGGTATTATTTTATTTTTTGTTACGATGTTGCTTATGTATGCTCCACTTGAGCGGCCGAGGAAGTAACTCGGCGCTTTGCTACAAATGGAGTAGGGGATACCCTAAGAATTAGTTAAGGGGCCTGACGGCGATGATCTTGAGAGATGCAAGCCTGTTTGCTCCGGAGACGATATCTATGTCAGCCTCGACCTCCTGGTCGATTAGATTAGAGATATTGCCAACCTTTGCGCGATCAAGCTTGAACTTCAAAATCTTGCCGTTGTAACGAGCCTGAATATTGGAGTAAAGAACACCCTTATATTCACCCTCGTTGAATTCAACTAAAGATAATTTAATTGGTTGCATGTAGCGTTTGGATTAGAAAATCGCCCGTGATCTCCCACACAGGGAAATATCACCGGACGATTCTGTTTTGTTTATAAACGACCTTTAATGTCGTAGGGAAGCCTTACTTCGAGGCTGTGGCCCCTCAACACTCTAGGTACATTGTATGTCGCACAATATACGTTATGTGCAATCACGCCATAAATAAAAACGCATACAATATGCGCTTTACACCTAATATTAGATTTTTGTTCACTTTCCTACTCTTACTTTGTCTTCAGGAACGGATCCCATACAAACTTTATGAATGCGTCTACCAGGAACATAACTGGTGTCTTCAAATATGAATTCCAGACATTTATAACAACCTCCTTGAAGTAGATCAGATTGTCATGCACAGTTGGCGAGCTTACGATCTCACGGAGGTTGAAACCAAAGTAACCGAGAATGATGAGGGCAATGACGATAAGTACTATCATCTTTACGAGTCCCCTTTCGCCATTATTTTTTTTATTTTTGATTTGAGACGTGTCCATAGAATATTGATGAAAATTTACTTGTATGTTCATTGTACTATAGATATGATAACGGGTTCAAATAGGCATTGAAGCTCGCTACTGGTATCACGGCATTCTTGCAACTGCGACTATTCGTAAATTTCTTTATTTCCACGCCTTCGGTAGCGTAGACGCCGAAGTGCAGGTGCGGACCGGTGGAGTATCCAGTATTGCCGCTATAACCTATAACCTCTCCTGTGTTTACAGCCTGACCGACGGATGCAGTAGGCAAGGACATATGCGCATAAAGGGTAGAAAGGCCATTCGCATGCTTTACCATGACCCATCGCCCATAAGAATAACAGCCAGGGAAGAGGTCTGTATCCCCTACTCCAACAACTATTCCGGACAGAGAAGACTTTATGGGTGTGCCTATGGCTGCACGGAAATCCACACCAGTGTGTCCTTTACCATTATATATTTGCGGGTTTGCTGTGGAGAAAGGCGTATCTCCGAAATACTGCGTTATAAATACACTATCCAGTGGCCATGCGAGTATACCGGATCCCACATGTGGTAGGCTGGCGGCATTGACTATAGTTTTCAATTGAGCTTCGTAATCCAAAATCTCTTTATCAAAAAGAGCTTTCTCCGCACGTTTTTGTGCGAGCAACCTTTGATACTGGGATTCGGATTGCTTGGTTTCTTTTAATAGAGTATTTTTTTCACTCTGGGTGCTTAGAACGACTTTACGCTGATCTTTGATCTGGTTTGTGAGGATTACTAGCTCCTGTTTTGCTTTTTCTGTAGCATGTTTATTGGCTTCTAGGCTGGCCTTCACTTCACGGAGGTCATGTATACGCTCAACTATGCGATTTTGAATAGTTGCGACCTGATCTACGGACTCGATCGCTCCCGATATGGACTTCCCTGCCAGCATAAGTTCCAAAATAGAATTTTGGTCGAGCTGACTCATAGTCGAAAATGATGCGGAGATAACACGATGATCGTCAATTATAGCCTCTTCTTTGTCTACGATCCTGCCACCGAGATCCTGTACCTCGAGATTTTTGGCCGCAATCTTGTTCTCGGTGAGGCTTATGTCTGCGGCGAGCTTTTTTTGGTTGAGATCGAGAGACTTTACGGTGGCCGAGAGAGAGTTTGCTTGCGTGCCAAGTTCGCTGATCTGATTTTGGTATTTTGCTATCTCAATTTCCAGATTTGCAATGTCACGATTGCGATCCGCTATCCTCTGTTGGATCTCTTCCTTGGTCTGCGCTAGGACGCTCGTGCAAAATAATGAACTACAGGAAAGTGCCAAGAAAATAATGGCAAGGTATTTTGTGTATCGATTGCATGTCATTTGGAAATTATGGATATGGCATTATCGATCCTCTTCAATGTTTCTTCTTTGCCCAGAATGGCCGCGGAAATAAAAGGGTCGGGAGATTTTTCCTGCCCTGTCAGAGCCACGCGCAAGGGCCAAAGTACATTTCCTCTACCCTTCTCTTCGGCATAGGCCCAGAGAGTATCTTTGATCGTTTCCGGGGCAAAGGAAGCCTCATCCAAGTCTCCTAACAGGGTTCGGACATGCTCCAAATGAGCCTTTGCGGCCATGGCATCTGGCTCCTTTTTCCAGAGAAGAAGACTGGATGGATACGCTGGATTCCCAGCAGTAAAATGCAGGTCACCTTTTTCTTGGAAAAGCATAGCGACATCTCTGAAGGTATGAACTTTGTCTCGGACCAGAGGTAGCATCCTCTGCCACTCGGCACTCGTGCCTCGGAGCCATTCTGGTAAGTAAGGTATGGCCATGTCAGTGAATTGCTTGTCATCGAGCTTCATCAGATATTCCCTGTTGAACCAGCGGAGCTTTTCCAAATCAAAAATCGCGCCACTTTTTTGAATCTTTTCTATTGAAAATTCCTTTATGAGTTCCTCCATTGTGAATATTTCCTTGTCCGTGCCCGGATTCCACCCCAGAAGAGCGAGATAGTTTGTGAGAGCTTCTGGCATAAATCCGTCATTTCTGTATTCCATTACGGATACTGCACCATGCCTGCCGGAAAGCTTTGACTTGTCTTTTGCAAGTATTAGAGGCAAATGCGCATATACGGGTCTCGGCGCACCTATGCCTTCCTGGATCAGGATCTGTCTCGGAGTATTTGATATTCCGTCATCACCCCTTATTATGTGAGTTACTTTCATCTCAAAATCATCTATGACCACCGTGAGATGATAAAGGGGTTCGTCGATGGATCTCGCGATGACAAAGTCGCCCAATTCCGTCGTGTCGAACTCTATTTTACCGCGGATAAGATCTTCGAACTCTATCTTTTTGTTCGGGTTCCTGAAGCGTATGACCTCGCTTCTCTTTTTTTCTTCCTCCCCTGCCTCTGGAATTTCTTTTGATACATATGCGCAACCGTCCTTTATCAGTTTTTCAATATATTTTTTGTATACCGCATTTCTCTCGGATTGCCTGTATGGTCCGTCGTCATGGGAAATATTCATCCAAGACAAACTATCTATAATATCCTGTTCGTATTCCTTCTTTGACCTTTCCTTATCAGTATCCTCTATGCGGAATACCATTTTCCCGCCGTGGTGTCGGGCAAAAAGAAAGTTAAAAAGTGCTGTGCGAGCACGCCCAATATGCAAATATCCAGTAGGTGACGGTGGAAATCGTGTGATTATATTCATTTTGGCATTATAGCATTTTTATAAACAATAAAACCGCCCTTTTTGTGAAGAGCGGCCTTATTTGTGAGAACGTTATTATCCCTTTATCTGAGCGTTTGCCGAAGCAGAAGCCTTGAACAACCTCATGATAATATTGCCGCTAGCGTCCGTGAGAGGAACATCCTTGGTAGCATCGAAGGTGGTGTCTCCGTCATCCGAGTGGAGCATGGCATAGTATGTCATGCCGTCGATGGTGGACTCGCTCAATGTGATCTTGCCCGGGCTTATACCCTTGTCGAACTGAGCATAACCGATGATGGCTCCTGGCTGACCGTTGTTATCCTTGTGTATCGCTACCCAGACCGGCTGTGCAGCCTGAACTGAGGAAAGATATACGACGTTGCCCGGGAACTGATCTGACAAAACTATAGAATTTGTGGTTCCAACCGCCGCTGTCGGTGTAGCTGTTGTGTCCGGAGTAGACGGTGCTGCTTTTTTGTTTCCGAAGACTAGAATACCGATAACGATAAGCGCAATTATGACAATGACTGTCACTACCCACTGCCATGTCTTGATTCCTGATTGAGGTTCCATATGATGAATTACTTGTTAAATAATGTTTGTAAATCGACTTTATTTATTGCTTAACTATAACATAATGCACTAAAAATACACAATGTTCCAAAAAACGTGCCAAATACCACTATTTTTCATGCGACAGTGCAATATCAAGAAGGGCACTGCCGATGAGTCCCGCAGAATCTTCCCTGGCAAAAAGCTTCGCTTGTGCGCGCATAGTATCAGCAATGCCGGAATTTTCACATATACGGTTTATCTCCGCCAAGAGTACGTGTGCACTCAGATTGTTTTCCTGTATTACTGAACCTGCCCCAGTGCGACCATAGGCGTAAGCGTTTGTTGTCTGGTCATGACTAACTTCCGGTGACAGAGGAATAATGATCGAGGGTATGCCCCAAGCCGCGATCTCAAATATCGTGGATCCGGCTCGTGTGACTATGACATTTGCCACACCGGCAGACATACGGAGCATTAGTTCGTTTAAATAATCAAAAGGATGATACCTCGAAGCATGCTTATGCTCGCGGAGCACGACAGCGGAAGTCTGCTTTATCTCTTCGATATTCGCACGCCCTGTCTGATGTATGACCTGATACTTTTCCAACATTTCAGGCAAAGCTGTTATTATCGTATCATTGATGAGCTGTGCTCCCTGAGATCCGCCGAGAATAACAACAGTAGGCACATTTTTTTCCAGACCAAAATATTCATATGCACCATTGCTGAGGGGTGTCAAAATATCTTTTCTTATCGGGTTTCCGGTGTGAGCGATCTTCGTCTGGTCGGTCTTGAAATACTTGGCCGCCTCGGGATACGAAACTGCAACTTTCTCGGCGAACTTTGCTGACCAGGCATTTACTCGGCCGGGTTTGGAGTCGGATTCGTGGACTATGACAGGTATATGCAATATGCGCGCGGCAACCAGAGGCGGAAAGCTGGCATAACCGCCCTTGCTAAATATGACATCGGGGTAGACTGTGAACATCTTCCACACTGCCTTTACTATGCCAGAAAGAGTCTTGAAAGCGTCAGTAATATTTAACAAGGAAAAATACCTACGCACCTTCCCTGCCGGTATGTGTATATACTCTATGTTGTTGTCGAAGAGCGCGCGGGGATTGTACTTGGTAGGTGCCATGTAGTACGTCTGCGGAGCGATGATCTTGCGCTCGAGAGCGATCTTCCTTACGGATTCTGCGACAGCGATGATGGGGTAAAAGTGACCACCTGTGCCTCCGCCGAGAAATAGTATCTTCATGATGGGAAAATGATAACACAAAAATCCTCGGAATGCCTTGTGTGTGAGGGCACCTCAGGCGCTGTCATAAGCCTAAATCAAGTCCTACATGTATCACCCTTGACAATACCACCATTAGTGGTATAATAGATACAGATGAACGGATACTTGCACCTATTCAATCTGGTTCTATTATCTCTGGTATTTGTCCTCCTCACTTCCTACGGCATCGGCTATATCGGAGGCGGTGGACACCCCGCGGGTAAGAGAATCTTCACCTGGGAAGTCAAAATGCTTCTCAGGAGCGGGCGATGGCTCTTGAAGAACACCTTCAGAACCCTCGCAATCACGTTCCAGTGGCTCCAAAACAAAATCTAATTCAGTGAATCTGTGTGCTAAAGAGCAGAAGGCAATCTGCTCTTTTTCTATATTTTACTTCCCTGCTCCCGTAGCACATGCAGTATTGGGACATTTGGAGTCCGAGCCGGATGTAGCGTGTTGCATTACCACTACAAGGCTCGGACGAAACTAGCGCAAAATCCGCAACTGGCTTTCTGTAGTCGTTGCGGACTTTGCGCGTGTCCCGATACTGCATGTGCTACGGGAGCAGGGAAAACTACTATAAAAAGTAAATTAAAAATGCTGTTTCCTATCCCTCACCATAATTAGATAAAACGCCGGCACGATAAAGAGCGTCAGAAATGATGACAACGTAAGACCAAATATGACCGCACTACCAAGTGCTCGCCAAAATTCATCGGAAAGTGTGACGGGTAATATACCGAATATTGTACATAGTGACGTGATGAAGATCGCCTCCAACCTCGCCTTGCCCGCATCCACCACTGCCTCCTCGAATGCTATGCCGCTCTCGAGATTGATATTTATTTTATCCACCAGAATAATCGAATTTTTTACCACAATACCGAATAGTGCCAGAATACCGATGAGTCCCGGTAGACCCAAGGAAACATCGAATACTGCCATGCCGAAGAATACGCCGATGAGGCCGAGCGGTATCGGCACAAGGACGATAAGCGCCTTTCTGAAGGAATTGAACTGGATGATGAGAGTCGCGACGATGAGTATGATAGCGATGATCATGGCTCTCACAACAGATGCCAGCGACTCTGCATTTTGTTCGTTCTCTCCCCCAAAAACAATAGTGTAACCGGAAGGAATAGTGTAACTTTTTGTTTTTTCATTGAAAGCTGCGAGGATAGCCTGACCATTTGTACTAGAGTCCGCACCAGCAGAGAGGAGCACGGTCCTCTTCTGATCTATGCGGGTTATGACATCCACGCTCGGCCTTAGTTCGACCGTAGCCACATCGCGGAGGAAAACTGGCTGGCCACGAGTATTGAGTACTTGCAAGTTTTGGATCGACGCGAGGTCCGGTATGGACTCCTTACTGAAAATTGCTCGGAGCTTTATCTCCTTGTCATCTCGCACGACCTTGGTCAGTTCTGTACCCGATACAGCAGTGCGGAGGACCGAACCTACCATAGGCGCACTCAGCCCGTTTTGCTCCATTTTGGCTGCATCCAGACGGAAGGTATATTCAGGTACCGAGTCTTTGAGAGAAACATTTACGTTTATTACCCCGGGTATAGATGCAAGTTTAGGACGAATATCTTGGACTATTTTATTCAGGGTTTCTATGTTGTCACCCGATATACGAGCTTCGAAAGCCGAGCCAGACGGAGGACCACCTGCTTGAGCCGAGACATTGATCTCGAGCCCACGAATGTCCGATGATGCGAGGTCGGCACGGATCTTGTCCGCAAGCTCATAGGACTTCATTGTACGCTCGCTTTTTTCCCTCAAGGTCAGATTTACCGAACCGATGTTGGAGGATCCTGCACCTCCCCCGCCAAAACCTCCAGAAGAAGCGCTGGCTCCGCCGATAGTGGTGGTAAAGCTCTCTATGTCGGGATATGCATAGAGCTTTTGCTCTACCAAAATAACTTTCTTGTCTGTTTCTTCCAGACTGGTGCCGACCGGCGCACGCATGTCTATGTATACATAATCGCTGTCAGCTATTGGGAAAAATTCATTTCGAATAATGCCGGTTGCGACAAAAGAAATGGAGGTTATAAAAAGTAAAGTAACGACGCCGAGAACATATCTCCTGCGCTTTTTATTGAGGATATAGTGTCGAAGCAATCTTTCGTACAATGGCAAAAGAGCATTGAAGTGGACGACACCGTGGATGAGCCTAGTAGTAAAATCTTCGTGGCTCCTGTCCCCCTGTTCCCTAAGTTTCTTTTTTATGAGGTCATCATCTTGCCATTCCCTCTCCATCAGGTCTGCATTGGAACGGAGCTTTTCCCTGCCACCACGTTCATACCACCAGATGAGCCAAGCTTCTACGAAGATTGCGAGTGCACCCAATACTATGGTGATAATATCGCCCATATAGAACATAGCACCGGCAAATATAATGAGCAGGAATTCTACGATAAAAAAGAATCTGCGAGTGAGTCTCACGCGTTCAAGTACTGCCGCCAAAGGATGGTTCACCATGAGAGCTACCAGGAGCGATGCGACCAAGGTTATGGAAACAGTGACCGGAATAGACTTGAGGTACTGACCGATGATGCCTGTTGCGAAAAGCAATGGTAGGAACGCCCAAACTGTCGCAAGTGTAGTCGTGGTTAGGACCCATTTGAAGTCATTCAAGACTAGGAGTACGGCTTCCTCCGGAGTGAACTTTCCAGTATTCAGGTATTGCTTGGTCGCGGATACGACCACAATGGCGTCATCCACGAGGAGACCGAGGGCGAGGATTAGTGAAAATAGCGAAAGGAAGTTTAGGGTAATACCCATGATCTGAAGAACACCGAAACTGATGAAAAACACGAGCGGTATGGCGAGCCCTGCGACGAAAGCTTCCTTGAGACCCACAATGAGGAAAAGGATGATGGAAACCAGAAGAACAGTGATGAGAAAGTCGTGCGAAAGTTGGTCAAAACTGGTGCGTACCTCCTTTGCCATATCCATGGTCACGTCATATTTTATGCCAGGCGGAAAGGCAGCAATAGTCTCATCCACCGCAACCTTTGCCTTGTCTACTGTGTCCAGGATGGATGCACCCTGGCGCTTGACCACGGATAGGCTTACAGAATTTTTTGGCTCAGAGCCATGAATGGAGAGTCTAGAGTATGCGGTCTTTTTTATGGCCTTTTCGGTCACTCGGGCTATGTCGCGGAGGAAAACCGTACTGCCGTCTACAGCATGCATGACAGGTATGGAAGCAATACTTTCTATATCGGTGATACGACCATCGGCACGGATAGGATAAGTGAGACCGCCTTGTTCGAAATTGCCTGCTGGTATGGCAGTATTTGCGGCTATTATTGACTGGTTCGCAGTGCTTACGCTGATACCATAAAAGAGCAGATTTTCCGGCAAATAAGCGATCTCGTATTCCCTCTCATCACCTCCGGATATACTTATCTCTCTCACCCCAGATATTTTTTCGAGCTCAGCCTTTATGAGGTCGGCATAACGGCGGAGAGTAAAGCCGTCATAAGGGCCAGTGACCGATATGGACCATATAGGTGTATCATCTAGGGAGATCTGCATGACGACCGGCTCTTCGGCATCACTCGAGAGGTCCGGCTTCGCCTCGCTAACTTTGTCGCGAAGCAAACGCACAGAACTGTCTATGTCCGCCTTGGCATCAAACTCGACGGTGATAGAAGAAAGTGAGTTGTAGGAATTTGAAGTTATCTTATCCAAGCCAGCTAGTCCAGAAATATGAGTCTCGAGCTTCTTTGTCACAAACTCCTCGACATCGGCCGGTGATGCGCCAGGATAAAAAGTACTGACTACGGCTATGGGTATCTTGATCTCAGGGTTGGACTCCCGGGGTAAAGAGAAAAAGGAGTACAGTCCCCAAACAGTGATGATGACAATGAGAAGTATGACGACGCGAAAATTGGTAACAAAAAAATTGAGCCACATGTTCCGGAGCTCGGGCCGGAATGTGAGCCTTTCCAGGTAGCGCCGGTCGGAAGATTGTTCTTGCTTGTTTGTGTCCATTATTTGGCGTTTACGGTCTGCCCTTCTTCTATCTCATAGACTGGCGAAATGATCTTCATTTCTGGAGTAAGACCGGCAGATATCTCTACGAAGTCACCTTCAACTTTTCCAAGAGTCACAGCATTCCTCACAGTTTTGGATTCTCCGTCTAGTGTAAATACATAAGCATCGCCCGGAACAATCTTCACATTTTGGATGGGTAAGCGGTAAATAGCACCAACTGTTGTCGTGCCGTTCGTGGTGATGCCAGTGGATGCTCGTATGGAAACGGATACATTTTGTCCGACTACAAGGCCGGAATTTTCCGAATCATCCACGCTGATCTTGACCTGAGATTTTTTATTTGCGGGATTTACTATGGGTGATACGTTCACGACCGTACCTGAAACTTTATTTTGTATTGTGGCCTTGGCACCCTTCACAAGGCGAGATATATCATCACCGCTCGCAAAAGCGTTTATTTCCAAACCGCCCACTCCAACTATAGTTGCTACGAGCTGACCCGGAGTTACGAGTTCACCGACTCGGAGAGGCAGAGCCGCGACAGTTCCTGATATGGGTGAAGTAAATATCGTACGAGCCAACTGAACCTGCAAATTTTGCACACCCGAAGCGGCGACAGATGTGGGAGCACCGGAGCCCGAACCATGAGTTGTTATAGCACTGCGGAAAGAGCGGTCTGCGGCCGTGAGATTTGCCTCTACCTGCCCTATTGAAGCCTTTGCACCACTTACTATAACTTTCCACGAGTTGAGCGTCGCAAGATCCGTGGAAACAGATATCGATGCGGCGGTGTTTATCCCGACAGAAACATTGTCGAGTAGGCCACGGATGATCTCGACATTTTTCTCTGATAACTCGATCCCCGACTGTATGGAAGAATCACTAGAATTTTCAGTAAGGGCATCTACAGATTTTTTCCAATCACGAAGTATAGTCACAAGATCTACTCTTGTGGTGAGGATATTATTATAAAGCTTGGTGTCTGTGACATAATTTGCGAGTTTGGGTCCTGTGACCGCAGTATTCAAAACAAACTGGTCGAGCTGTGTGCGGACGACTTCATCACCCTTCTGATATGAGTCTCGTATGCTGTCCACAGCGGACCTGCGCGCGGACTCTACCGAGACATCTTCCAAGGATAGAGAAGTCTCCGCCTGTGCCAACTGTGCACGAATATCAGCATTTTGTATTTGAGCTATGACTTGTCCGGCATACACATAATCTCCGATGGCCACATTTACGACAGATAGAGGGCCGGAAAGCTGACTTTTCAGATCTGCTTGGGAAACAGACTCGACTATACCGTCGGCAACCACCGTAGAAGAATCGGATCGGAAGTTTGCAACATCTACCAGACTGACTTGCCTAATATCGTTGTTGGTAGCTGTAGGGGGAGCCTTTTGTCCTACTACTCTGCCCGCTATTGTGGCGCCAGCAACAGCAACCACGATAATAGTCGTAGCCAGAACAGCGTGCCCTTTTAGGTAGCTTAGTAGTGACATATTGATATTTTTTTTATAATAACACAGCTATAACAGTCTGTGCAATTCTGCCACGGCTAGGATGCCCAGAGTGTTCATAACAAATGATATGGTTATAAATTGCCACTTCTTGAGCTTGGCTATGCCCATGAGGCCTATGCCGAGCTCGTCAGGAAATGGTGAAGCTATTATGAGAGCACCCAAAACGGGAGCAAACCACGCAAAATAAGGTGTTCCGACGAGCCTAGTCAGATGAGATCCACCCAAAGCATTATATATAGGTGTTATTTCTTCTAGCACCTTGTCTTTGAAAAAGCTAAAAATAATAAAGTCACCTATAACCCCTCCCAAACCTCCGATGAGTGACATAAGTATGGGATCGAGTACGAAGGAAAGGTGGTATAGCACAAGCCCTGCCGGTGCGATGGTGAAAGTCGAAACAAAGAAAAATCCCGCGAAAAATGCGCCTACATACCCTAGACCGGATATTGCATTCATTATTTGACTTACATATATACTGTCCGAAATGAAGAAGAGCGCCAGGAGACTGGTGAGGAGAATGAGTGTATTTTTATACTTCCACCTTTTGTGGTGACGGATTATTTTAGACATTTTGCTATGTCTATTTTAGCATATTTTTGCATGATCGGAGATTATTGCACCAAGAACGGGTAATGGAGTGTGTGCAAAAATTATAGCCTCGTCGCACGACACACATCCGTCACGGATCCTTGCATGCTTGACTAAAATTTGGTCAAGCATGCAGAAACGTGTAAACTATGTATATGGACCCCATATTAAATATTCCACAAGAAATACCTCAGATACTCGGACTTACCGATTCCGAAAAGAAAATTTTGGCTGTTATAGCAAAATTTGGTCTGGGTACATCTACCATTTCTAGAAGAACTGGTATATCGCGTACATCTTTGCTGTATATCCTAAATAAACTTTACGAAAGAAGGCTTGTATTCCCTATCATCTACTCAAAAACGATGAAGCATTGGCGTTCTGACTTGCGGCGAGCTCTGCGTCAACTTAATTTGTATTCCAAACACAAATCCCTCGGCACCTCAAAATATGGTTAGATATTAAATTTATTTCTATTGAACTTATTTCTCGAGATCTAGAACCTCATCGATCCTTATTTTCTCCACAAATTCCGGAACGTGACTAACTAGGATCATGGTTCCATGATACTGGTCGAGAGCGGCGGCAATGACGGGCAAATGGCGGAAGTTTATATGATTCGTCGGTTCATCTAGAATGAGAAGACCCGGCTTTTCTAGAACGAGCCTAGCAAAAGCAACCAAACCTTTTTGTCCTTCGGACAATGCTCCGATCTTGGTTTTCATCATTTCAGCTGTTATTAGGAAACCGGCAGCAGTGGAACGCATATTTTCCTCGATCTTTTTATCCATGACATTCAATAGACAGTCATAGACGGTATCCTCAAAATTCAAAGTAGAAAAATCCTGCCTGTAGTACCCCACTTTCACACCATCACTTATGACTGCTCCTGTCGATGTGCCGCGTGCCAAACTTTCTAGGAGAGTACTCTTACCTATGCCGTTCGGACCCTTCAGTAACAAATGCTGATTCCTCCTCAGTACTATATTCGCCTTATGACTTTTGAGCTTATGTGTCTTCTGACTGATCGTATTGTATGAACTGATTTTTATCACATCACCCAAAAGATCTTCCTGCGAAGGGATGGTAAAGGCACGAATAGTTCTGTCCTCTTTCCTCACATCCACTTTTTCTTCTTCCAATTCTTCCGCCTTTTCCCTCATTCTCTTTGCGACGAGCCTCATCTGACCGCCCTTATTTGCAAAAAAGTTTGCTTTGTCTTTGTTTTCCTGGATCTCCTTTGCGAGTTGGGCATTTTTGCGGTTTTCTTTTTCTATTCGGGCAGATATTTCCTTTAGCAAGTCATAATAATTACCGACATACTGTTCTACCTTGCGAGTAAAGACGTCCAGATACAAAACACCATCCGAGAATGAATTGAGGAAGTCAGCGTCGTGAGAGATTACCAAACAAGTTTTCTTATAATTTTTTATAAAGTCTGTGAGGTGCGCTATGCCAGCCTTGTCGAGATTGTTCGTCGGCTCGTCCAAAAGGAGCACATCGGGATTCTGTATGAGGGCAGAAGCGAGGAGGAGCCTAGCCTGCTGGCCACCGGAAAAACTCTTTACGATGCGGTCATAAATATTGCCCTCGGCGGAGATATGGAGATTCACGATTGCCAAAACAGCATCTATGCGCGGCTCTATGTCATATACTTTATCGGAAAAGCACCTCGAGAAAAATTCACGCACGGTCATATCCAGCTTGTCGCGCGGTATGACCTGCTCCGAGAGAGCTATACTCGTTCCTTTGCCTATATGGATCTTGCCTTCTTCTGGTACATGGGTGCCCGTGATGAGCTTGAATATCGTGCTTTTGCCAGCACCATTCTGACCCATGATGGTTATCTTGGAACCCCGACGCACGGAAAAGTTCACCTCCTCGAGTATGGGGTGATTGTGACCAAATTCGAAGGAAACGTCTTCGAATCTCACTATTACTTCTTCTCTGGGCATCTCCTCAGGTTAGCACAGGTTGAAATGCTTTACAAAAATCTATAGACATGTTCTCAAAACAATACATAAAATATTGCCAATTCATAACCAAATAAGATAGATATAACAAAAATTTCGGGTATACGACTCAGGGATCGGATCTTCCCGTGGACAATATTTATTTTCGAGATAAGAGCGATGAAAAAGGCCGGCAATAAAGTCTGCCACAATAGAACTATTGGCAAAAAATATCTGGGAGGCTGACTATCCGATGTCAAAAGAACACTATAGAAAATGACCGACAAGCCAAACAAAACCAGTAAAAGACGATGCGGTAATGCCTGCTCGCTTTTTGGTAATAATAAAATTCCAACAATTGCCAGAGCCATAGACAGAAACGCCATGACCGATACCGAAAAAAGGTTAAAAGGGTAAAATGCGCCACCGGTACCTAAATCGTGAAATTTTATATATTGTGAGAGTATGTTGGAGATGTGCTCGAATGGCCCAGTCCACATGAATGGGTCCAGGCAGAATAATAATACTACTGCCCCACCAACCATTAGCAGTGTGCGTTTGGGGCCAACTATCGATACCAGGAGAAATGCGCAAGTGGCAATGATAAGTGCACCTATCTCTATGCGTATCGACAATAAAAGTCCCGCAAGAAATGTCCATAATAAAACAAACTCCCTGGAAATAGGCTTTTTCCTTTCATATGCATAAAGGCACAACATGAACAGAAATGCGCCCAAAAGCGATGCCGCGGCAGACGGAGGAGTAGCACTCTCATAGAGATGATTGAAGGACAGAAGACCGAGCACAGCTATATACCAATAATTATCCGGACGCATAATATAAGCAAGTAAGGTTATGCCCGATATAATAAGTGCATCCAATATGCCCAGAGTTATGATTAGGGACGTGTAGGGAGTGAATCCGAAATTGTCCAATGCGGCGGCACTGTACAATATTGGAGCCATGGGAGTGTATTCATACGATAGGTCGAACTGCAACATGTCCCCTGTATCAATATATTCCACAACACCGCCCCAAAGCTCGCCGTCTATCATATCGAAAGTGAACAACAAATAGGTGTGCAGACAAAAACTTATGACAAAAAATATGGAAAATAGACAAAAAAACTTGTTTTTCATTGCCACAAATACTTGCCGAATATCATAATACCGATAATAAGTGCGGTAATAGAAGAGATGAGCACTGCTCCCGCTGCAACATCCTTGGTGTCGCGGGCATATGGATGATACTGGGGTGAGGTCAGGTCCATATCTATTTCTATCGCAGTATTGAAGGCTTCCGACACAATCACAAAACCGGAAACAAAAACTAGCATCATCCACTCTTCCCTAGTGATATCAAAATAAAAACCGAGCGCCACTGCAGCAGCCAAAATAGCAAAATGTATCCAGGCATTTGGCGTTGAACGTATGAATACATATATTCCCCTGCCGGCATTAGCGAAGCTCTTCGCACGCTTTACCAAAGAAAATTCCTTTTTTGTGTCTAGAGTATTCATTGTGATGTCTTAATGATAACAAAATTTTCCTATAATTTCTGTAAGGCCATAGCAAACATTCCCGGAGCTTCCACGAGGTCCGACCTCTCCAGGTATTGGCGCAAAAAACGAATAATAATGTCTCGGATTTTACCAACTTCTTCTTTGGACTGAGACATGACTTCTGCCTCGACGAAATAGCGCATGCCTGAGGAATGATCAAACTTTATGCTATCAAGGTCTATGTGAAATGGGATGTTTTCGAACAAGACGGTGAAGGACTGCCTATGTTTGGATATTTTGATAGTGTCGGTATATTTCAGAAGAGCGGCATCGAACTCTTTTCGTGTGACTTCGTTTTCTATTTCCCTCCGGACTTTTCCTCCAGCATGAACCTCCCAGGTCTTTTCGGTAAAGAAAATTTTATTACCCTGATCGCGGTAGCGCTTTGTATTGTAGCCACCCAGTGGTGATGCTTTGGCTTCTATATAATAGTCATCTTGGCGCACAGGAGACAAAGTGACAAAACTTTTTTCCGAAAAAAGCTCCGTGAGCCTTTGCTTTTCCGGCTCAGTCACTTCGACTTTGTATTCTACTTCATACACACTTACATCCTAGCACCCCGGTACTAATTCGTATACGAAGTCATAAAGGCGTTGAATTGTGCCTTATTCATATTCTGGCCATTTACATTATTTTTACAGATCCAGCTATCATCCTTGAGTAGAGTTCCGGTCGGGTCTGTACACTCTGCGAGGACGGTGCCAGTATTGGTATTGCGAAAATACATCTTGCCGGTAGTGGTCGTGGCATATGCTATATGCTCCTTACCCGTTACCTTCACGTAGCAGGAACCGCTAGAAACGCTAAAATAACTCTGAAATGTAGACTGCTCCAAGGCTGGGAAATATGTGCGGTTGTATTGGGTAGCAGCCAGATCTCGACATTTTGTCTGATTTGCGCTGAGCCAGGCGACATAGTCTTCGTAACGTAGAGATGTGCCATTCGGAATTGCGGCTTTGGTCGTGGTAGGAACTGTCTTGACTGTGGTGACTGTTTTAGGAGAAGTAGTGACAGCTGTCTTGGAGGTGGGTGTGGCGAAAGGTGAAGCATTGACCTGTGCAACAGGTGTGGGAGAGGTGTCGAGAGAAGTCGACTCTGTGACAGGCTTTACTTTTTGTAATATTACGAGAACTATGATGAGTAATAATACGATCCCTCCTACGAAGTATTTAGTTGTGTTTTTCATGGAGTTATTATATTACAATCGCGGTTGATTTCCAAACTGACTAATGATGACTCCAATTCTCCCCATAGATCAGCTGTGGGGAGATTTTTTACGCGAATTTGAGGACCAAACATCTGTTTTGCGAGTTCACTGAAGTGACGAAAATTTTCGTCACTTCATGGAATACTCGAAAAACATCTGCCAGCCAGTGCATCTAAAGATGAAATACTTTTCTATCCTCTTCCACAAGCCACATCCCAAACGTATTTAGAATGTCTACGATTTCTATCTTACTTGATATTGGATTCTCGGTATATTCAAGTAATCTACTGATTTCAACTTTCTTATCTGGATAATTAGCAGTGGCAACATCCATGAGAACTGCAACATCCATGGTAAATATATCCCCCTTCCACATACAGGTCATACCGGCACTGCGGATCAACCTTTTTGATATCCATGCACATATCCGAATTATTTCTCTACTATCATCTGTCTCTTGAATTTCCTTGGTAGCCATTTCGATGTCCTTTCCCACATTTACTCTTATACGTCCAAGTGTTTCCCTATCCAGTTTATATTTCGGTAGCTCTGTATCAAAATCCTTGCCGTATACCAAAGCCGACAAGACCTTCATCTGAAATTTTCTACCTTCTGACATATGATTTTTCGACACAAGATGAATTTCAACACCTCTTTGAAATGGAAACATACGATCTATTCGTTTACGTTCTCTCTCGACCCATATATCATATAGGTTATCGAGCTCTTCTTTATTCAAATCGACAATTGCATAGGTATCCACGTCGGACTTATTTTCAATAGCACAACCGTGCGCAACGCTTCCACCGACATATATAGATACTATATGTGATCCGAGATGTACTTTGCAGGTCTCAATTATCTCATCAACAATTTGCATCCATTTTCCAGAAATTTTTTGGAGAGATGCCTCCCTGATCAGAAATCTATTGGCATCAACATGAATTATATTCATTGACACAATGTATCATAAAAACTAAAAATCAAACACGATCGAGTGAAACCTTGGTCCCGCACAAGATCTTGAGTTTCTGTACACCGCGATGGATCTGCACTGCTATTGCATTTCTCGTCTGACCTGTTATGAGAGAGATCTCCTTGAACGGCATACTCTGTGCAAAATGCATGCGCATAACTTTTCTATATGTTTCCGGAAGCATAGCAATACGACGCATAGCGGCCGTACCGTCCAAGAAATTTGAAACATGCTCGGAAGCCTCATCCTTTGGTTCAAAGCCTTTCTCTGCGAGAGTATCAAGAGATTCCATTTTGTGGTTTTGTTTTCGGTACTGATCCACTATAAGATTGTTCAGAATATGGTAAAGAAATGCCTTCATAAGTACGATCTTGCCACCCTTCACGAGGTAAGCCCACGTCTTCGTAAATGTGTCCTGTACCAAATCTTCCCCAAGAGCACTGTCGTTCAGCTTGAAAGAGGCATAGGAATTGAGCCCTTTATTGTAGTCATAACAGGCTACGGTCAACTCGTCGCTGTTTTGTTTTGTTTGTTCTTTTGTATTCATGTTTAGGAGAGAATGTACCTTGACGCCGTACCGAGCGGTATAACATTACAAGCACCACGGAGATATTAATGTAACACAACTATATCATATATTTTACCATTTTTCAATGTCTCTAAATATCAGAATGAGTTTTGTAATGTTTTCACACACCGTGCGGCGTCCTCTGTATGCAAACAGAAACAACAACAAACAAAACAAGTTCAATAATAGGTGCAGATTTCTTCGAGCGCTCGTGGGAAGAAAGCTGGACATATATAAAGACTGTAGTAGACGTGGTCCACGAGCCAGTACTCATAATGGATAAACATCTACGTGTCCTCGCGGCGAACAGCCCATTCTACGAGATGTTCCAGGTCGAACCAAAAGAGACGGAAAAGAAAGTGGTGTACGAGCTCGGAAACGGCCAGTGGAATATCCCAGAACTGCGAAAACTATTGGAAGACATTCTGCCTAAAAACTCCTTCTTCAAGGGCTTCGAAGTCAGTCATATGTTCCCTTCCATAGGTCAAAAGACGATGATACTAAATGCCCGCCAGATACATATCAAGAAGCAATCCACGACAGATATTTTACCTTCTATCATACTCCTCGCTATAGAAGACATAACAGACATGATGAATGTAGCAAAGAAATTGGCGGATCATACGAATATATTTGAAGTCGAGCTTATGGGTCGCACAGAAAAATTGGAAATCACAATTGCCGAACTAAAAAAGGAAGTTTTGGCACTAAAGACAATACCTTAGGTTTTGAAACGAGTGAGATCGATTATATAACTAATACATAAAAATATGACTAATACATTAACTAGCATCAAGTTATCGAGAAACATTATTCGAGTCGCAGTCACAACAGCATTCGCTATGGCAATACTGTTATCCGCATCACTAGCGAGGGCAGAATATCCAAATATTATCATCGGTCAGGACCTTACTGTAGGGTCAACAGGACAAAATGTGGTCGTCTTGCAGGGACTTATGACCGAACTTGGCTTTCTGAATGTGCCGAGTGGAATAGCCTTTGGTTACTATGGAGGTCTCACCCGCGATGCGGTATCGAGATATCAAAGTTCCATGAATGTCTCACCCGCTGTGGGATATTTTGGCCCAGTGACAAAAACATCTATGCACAGTGATTTTGCCGGACATGGATATCTTTCCATGCTTCACTGGTAGGGTCTATATGTTTTAGAGTTGAAATGAAAAAAGATGGAAATCTCTCACGCATGTGAGAGATTTTTGTTTTACCACCAAACTCACATAATACTGTTACAATGAAGTAAACAACAAATAGCACATTGAAATAGGACAGAAAGGAGGCTTTTATGATATCTACGAAAAACCCTCGGGTGATCCAGGGTGGCATGGGATTTTATATCTCCACGCCATTCCTCGCAAATGAGGTATCACGGCTAGGTGGTCTCGGCACAGTATCGGGAGTAGCTCCCGAAAGAGTCATGGCTATCAAGCTCCAAAGTGGCGATGTAGGCGGGCACTTTAGAGAAGCCCTGTCTCATTTCCCTTTCCCCGCCATCGCACAAATGGTCCTCGATAATTTCTTTATCGAGGAAGGCAATCCTCGCGGACTGACAAAGCGCGGCATACCAGTCTTCAGCATCAAGCCATCTCGTCTTCTCATTGCCCTTTGTGTAACTGCTAACTTTGCATTTGTCTGGCTTTCAAGACAGGGTCATGAAAATCCAGTTAGCATAAACTACCTGGAGAAGATCGCCCTGCCTCACGTCTACGCTATAGTCGGAGCAATGCTAGGAGGTGTGGACTATATCACCATGGGCGCAGGTATACCGCTCCAGATACCGGCATTGATCGATAGTGTATACGAAGGACGCACAGTGAAATATCGTATCCCTGTCGAAGGCAAAAACATCAAAAGTTACGAAATGACTTTTGACCCAGAAACATTCTTTGGCGGGAAGTTACCGCCTATGAAGAAGCCGCGATTCCTTCCCATCATAGCTTCGAACTTGCTCGCATCTATCCTCGTAAAGAAACTACCGCGAGGTAGCATATACGGGTTTGTGATCGAGGAACCGAGTGCTGGAGGTCACAATGCTCAACCGAGAAAGGGTGGCGCATACGGCCCGAAGGATGAGGTGGACTATGCGGAGATAGTAAAACACGGATTACCCTTCTGGATTGGAGGCTCGAAGGCTTCTCCGGAGAAACTAAGGTGGGCTCTCTCTATCGGAGCTGAGGGCATACAGGTCGGTACGGCACTTGCATTGTGCGAAAAATCTGGCATGTCTCCCCGATGGAGAACACTCGTAAGGAAGCTCGGATATAGAGGCACCTTACGAGTAAAGACGGACTTCACGGCATCCCCTGCCGGTTTTCCATTCAAGGTTGGTGTCATACCAAACACACTATCCGAGACGGACATTTACACCTCGAGAGAGAGGTCCTGTGCGCATGGCGTTCTCGTCACCCTGTTCGAAAGGTCAGATGGGTCGATAGGGTGCCGTTGCCCAGGAGAACCAGTAGAAGCATACGTTCACAAAGGTGGTGCAGAATCTGATACTGTAGACAGGCGTTGCCTCTGCAGTGGTCTTATAGCCACTACTGGTCTAGGAAACGAAGATGAGGCTCCAATCATTACACTCGGCGACGATATAACTAGGCTCATGCCACTACTTATGCGTCATGAAGATGATACATATGGAGTGGCAGATGTGTTCAAGTATCTGGGAGTCCTGTAAGTTTAGGTCAACAACTTCCGTTCTGCGATAGCGTAGAACGGATTTTTTAATCAACAATATTCTTTTCATAAAACACACCCTTTAGATAACACGACACCTGTCTATATGTTTCCAGATTATTGGTTACAGCAATAACTTTTGGATCATTAATATCCAAATCCGTCTCCTCTTTTATCTCTCGACATATGTATGTGCACATTACCCAAAATAATTGACAGATACCATTCTTTGTTCTACTCTATTGAGGGAAAGAGAATATTAACAACTTATGAAAAACGGTCAAAATTCCCTATTAGTCGAGGGGTCTTTGACCCCTATCGTAGTCAGTCCCGCCGCTCAGTCCTTGGTTTTACGAGACGAACAATCTCCTTGGAAAAAGGAAATACTTGGAAACAAGCAAATCGTACGTTTGTCCGAGTGTCGCCAAAAGCTCTTGGCTGGTATTGATCACCTTTTCGAGCTGGTCCCGCTAGCCGATATGGATTTTGGTGAAGCCTTGGAAATGAGACTACTAACTGAACACAAATTGGCCTCGACCTACGAGCTTTTCGTTCAGCTACTGGAGAAAGAAGAGTACAGTGAAAGAGTACTTCTCTATTTCCCCATTGAACTCATACCTGGAAGTGACTGGAAACCAGTATCTGTGGAGCTTTCAACAGCCATTGGAAAATTCAAAGGGTTATACCTGCGAAAATGGCAGTTACTCCTCTCGAGTCACGACCTCAGGGCGAACTTCATCGATGGTGACATCCCAGAAGTCGAACTCCGTAATGGACCCTTACCACAAGTAGTCAAGGCGGCACATCTCATCCCGGCACTCATTCGCAAAGGCCTCATTTCCAAAAGAGACGTCGAGTTGATGACGGAAAATAATGAAGACCGTGTACTGAAAGAAAGCCTCGGTCAAATCTGGCCACTCATTTCTAGATCAGGTGGTACGGAAAGACCCTCGCCAGAAAAAGCCGTGACAAAAGACGAGTCACGTTGGAGCGCAAAGTGGCTTTCAGGCCGCATAGTCAGGGCACGAAGAGACATTGATATCTCACAAGAGAATCACCTCAGGCAGTCAGGCGGGAAACCTCCTGCTCGAGTAGATTGGGAAATCTGCAGAGACAAGGGATCGATCATCGAAGAATGTTCGGGGGAAATCGCAAACGCGCTCATCGCTACGCAATTCTCCGTAGACGGACTTAAAAAGATCCTTCACGAGACTGAATATCGAGATACAGTCGTAATATGCATCGAATCTGCAAGAAAATCGATCGAGTCACTCGCTCTTGTAAACCGAAGGCGCGCTGGAGAAATCTATCTCACCTTCAAACCTATCATGGACGAATTATGGGAGACAGGCGATGCTGAGATCCAGCAAACTCTGGAGAGCATGTGGTCAAAACTTGGAGTGATAGGCATGGCGGAAAGAAAGCACCTAGAGATCCTGGGCATCAGAACACCCTGGCTTGATGGAAAATATTCTTCAGAAGATCTACTAGTAACAGGCTTGATGAAAGATGCCAGTAAGGCAATCACTGCCTGTACCGAACTATCCAGATTCTTATTACCGGTTGTCATCGCCTACGGATCCAGAGTAAAGGGATACGGTACGCGTAATGCCGACATAGACATGGCTGTCTTCATAAAGGCCGGTGTCAGTGTTGAACATCGCGAGCATATCCAGACGCTTCTTTCTGAACTTCTCGGAAAACTGGGAATAAATGGAAGAGCACTAGAATTCTGGCTGAAAAAATCCGGATGTGATCTGAGGATAAGGGACTTCCTCGATCCGGACAGATTTCTCGGCGACAGCACTCTCACTCATGTACTTTTCGGAGGCATATGGGTAGGAGACAAGACTGTGATCAAAGAGATGTATGACAAGATTCTGTCATCTTATCTCTTCTCAAAAAACGAAACAGTAGTCTGCAGACCAGCTCGTCAGCTTTGGCTCGGAGAGTTGGAGCGCGATGCTCTGCAATATAGGCTGATGCACAAGGGCTACCATCATTTCTATCCTGAACAGAGGACGAAATGCATTCCTTCGGGAATGCCAGATTCCAAGGGTGCTTTCTGGGATCCGGGCTACCGCCGACTGGCGACAAGGCTCTTCCTACAGAAGGTATTCCTACCAAACATAGACTGACCGACATAAACAAAAACCTGACATCCTCGCGAGAGAGTGTCAGGTTATTTTTTTACCAGAACTGGGACTACAGACTACCCCGACTGGTGCGACCGATGCCGGCGCGAGCACCCGAACCGTTGGGCAGCTTGTCCCAAGGGATCGAAGAGCCGAGCTGTAGCATTGCGCCGAGGTATGCGTATTCCTCATTGCCGGAGGTTACCTTGGGAAGCTCCATGATAGCGAGCGTGTAGCGCGTGATAGAGCGCTCGAGTCTGACGTAATCCGCCCCGACCGAAACACCGAGCATCTTGATCATCTGTTCCCTGTTCGTCGCTCCAAGGGCGGCTGGCAGAGCAGGATCTTCGAGAACGGTCTTGATGCGGGTCGCATCATAGGCGAGTGCGCGGGCCACAGGAACACCGAAGCCGGCAAAAATCTTGTTGATTTTGTTGACGACAGCTTCCGCCGCATCGCGCAAAGTCGCTGTTTCAGGCGCCTGCATCATTCCCGGAGGCAACATACCACCGCGACCGCTTTGAGCCATGGCGAGCATAGAGAGCGCAAGGCCGGGATTCGCTATCCCCTTCATGTATGCTTCCTGCCAAGCATTGAGCTGGTTGTCGAAGCTTCGGAGCTCCGACCACAGATCGGTGTCGAGCTTGCTCAGGAATTTCACTCTGCGGCCTTCTGTCACAAACGAACCCGGCACCTTCAGGACCGAGAGGACGTCGCCGTAACTGCGGCTGACAATGATCTCGCGAAGCTTGAAGAATGATTCGCCGATGGCTTCTTCCTGCTCCTCGGCAAACTCTTCCATTTTCTTCACGATGATATCGGATAGGTCATATAGACCCACCTTGTCAGCCAGAGCCGCCCGAATCGCCGAAATGACTTCCGTCACGCCAGGTTTCAGGACACCACCGACCTTGAGCATCTCGAGGAAGCTCGTATCTTCGGGAACATTGGGCAACATGTCGAATGACGGACTAGTCGTTCGATCAGTTACCATTGCCACTACCGGAGGCGGGCCTCGTAGGACACCCAGATTCTTGCGATAGACGCCGATCGGGATCTTGGGACCTTCCTTGACCAATGCGGTCAATAGATCCTCATCGAACAGCGCCTGTGGGTCGGAAAGGACAACGAGAGCTTCGTCTCCGGGGTCACCGACCAACGGCCTGAGCGCTTCCGTGATCGCATCGGCTGTCTTGCCGACAGCTTTCGCAAAAGCGTCTATGCGTTGTTGCCAAGGACTCGTGGGCGAGGAGGTAATTGCTTTTACTCCCTCTGGAACAGAATCGGCTGAGTTCATGCGTTTATTCCTTTGGTTTTTATTTTTCTGTGAAAGATCTCAAATGGAACCATCCACAGATGTCTTTCAATCTGAATCTTTTATATACTATCATAGGGACATTGTCAATAGCTGGAATAATCTACACTTGTGCAATAAAAAAGGACAGTGCGCTTGGCACTGCCCTGTGAATTTACTAGTGACTGTCACAAACAAACCTTGCCGTCCTCGGTAGGACCGAAAGATATCATCCTTACTGGAATATTGAGAAACTCTCGAAGAGCTCTGTCGCAGAGTTTGCATGCATAGTCTCGATCGCGACTCGAATCCAATACATACGACACACCTACTGGCTTGCACCCGAAAAGCTGTTTTGCCAGCGCTTCCTGATGCCTGATTTGAGACTCATCAGTTCCGCGGCGGATCAGAATCTCGCCATCAGAACCAAAGAACGTGCGATCTTCTGTACCAACATAGCTTTCGCATATGTCCCATTTGCCGACAGTTTGGATCTGGTCGAACCAAGTGACCGCAAGACCATCGAAGGCCTCTGGACCACCGCATACGCCGACTGAATATCGGAGAGCGACGAGGTCGAGTGAACCAACTCTGACTTTTCCTTGCCAACGGTTCTCGGCCTTCGAACTTCCCGGAAGGAGCTTGTCCACAAGTTCGGACGACTCGGTTACCAGAGGACCCGCGCCATGACGTATCTGGTAAGCGCGCGTCACACCGAGCCTGACCACTTGCCCGTCATAACCTCGCTCCCTGAGAAGATCGAAGGTGGTGACAGACGGTACGGTACGGAGCCTGGAAGTGTAAGGATGAAAACCGTGGTACTTGTCCGTAAGCACCCCATGTGAGCTTTCGACAACGACGACTCCATCCCTCGAAAGGACTTCCTTTTCCAGGTAATCTGTCCCGACGATGTTGACCGTTCTCCTTAGCCTACCGAACCCTTCCATCATCCAAGGGACAAAGTCGGGGTTATGAAGGTAGCCGATCTCCTCACGAGCCAAGTCTCGATCTGCGGGCCAGAGGTCGCCAATATTTTCGATAATAGGAGCAAGCTCGGCCAATTTTTGCCGACGCACAGCCTCTATCTTATCTCGAATATCTGGCTTCCCCAGGTCCCGAACATATATCGCCAATTCTGGGTGAAGTTCGGAATCGAGCTTTGCCTCACCAGTCCCGACACCAACGGTCCCTTTCTGATTCCCTTTGCGTGCAAGCTCACGAAGACGTGAAGCCGAGCCATGAAAGGGAGTCGTACAGAGACAATCTTCATCGAGAGTTAAAAGGTCGAAAGCATTCGAAACACTATGTTGCAATCGCAGGCTGTCACCTTCTCGCAGAATGCCAAAAGGATCGATAACCATGCGATTGGAAATGTGGGTTCTTGCGCCTTCGAAAGTGCCACAGCCAAATTGGCTGAAGTTGAACGATTCGCCGTGTGAAGTCCTGACACCATGACTGCCTTGGGCGCCACCGACTTTTACGACAGTGTGCGCGTCTTTGACAATACATACGGCATGGACCACACCACCCTTTCCCCCATCACCACCACCAAGATCGGTGACGGTGAAGACTTTTTTCTCTTTCATTTTTTCCGCACCTTTCTTTGTTGTATTTTTATGGAGTTTAAGTGAAGGGGTGGCTTTGAAGGCCACCCCTGTTTGTCTCTGGAACGAAGCTGACTAAAGCCAGATCTTCTTTCCTTTTTCCTTTTCCGGTACCTTGGCCTTGGACAAGGCTGTCGGTTCGCCGGATTCGGAATAGCCGATAGGCCATGCATCCGTCTTATTGGCGAACTTTGCGCCCTTGAAGGGGATCTTCATGAAGTTCGGCAATGCGGCTTGCGCGCCGATGGGAATCCCTGCAACAGCTCTCCGGATCGTATTGGCCACAGTTGCAGAAATTTGCGCTTCCTTGACCAGAAAATCCTCGATGCTTTGCAGGTTGACCGTACCTTCGGTTAGTCCGACAATAGCCGACTCGACTTCGGGCAGATACCGGACGTCGGGGATCACAATGACACGGTCCCTGCCGTAGATATCGATCCAAAATCGATTGACTTGTGACTCACTGCCGACCTGGATGAGGAAGGCGTGAGCGATCTTGAGGAGATCTCGTACAACATCTTTTGTCGTAGGCAAATCTCCCTTCTTGATCTGATAGCCGTTGTCTTTGACTCTGTCAAAGACATTTTCGCCGAAAACCCTGACAAGGGTCTCAGAATCGAGCCGAGAACGCCCGCGAGCATCCGTCACCGTGAAATCGTAGGTTTTGAGTCCTACTTTCACTATGCTGGCGGCCGTGAGATAAGCCGCTCCAAAGAGTCCGTACTGAGGATCTTCGTCGCTATCTCCTCCGGCACTCTGCGGCACCATGAGGCGAAGCTGTTCGGCAATTTTCTCGTCCATCTCTGCCTGCGAACGGCAAAGAACGTAGCTGTCCTGCACATCCCCAAATATCGAATTGATGATTTGGAGGTCATACCGTCCGAGAGGAGCATTCGAAATCTCCTTGAGAAGATGATAGCTCCTGGGAAGTGCTTCGAAGGCCAGCTGGACATTGTTACCCATCGAACCCGTCGTGTCGAAACGAGTTTCCTTGAGGATCGCCTGAGCGACAGTGAGTACATAGTGTTCACCCGTCTTCTCGAAACGATTTCGGGAATGTCGAATGACATCGAAGCCCTTCGGATCGACCAGCGGGTCCAATCCTCGACCTTCGCGGTGTCGTTGTTCGCCACGATGAGTGGCAGAACCGCCCTCGTCTGAAACTGATCTCATGACAGCACGGAGCGCTTCATGTGTTGGTACTCTTTCTCCCATATTTACTCGCTTTCTGTTTCTGTTGTTTTTGTTGTTTCGACAGATCTCACGGGGTAAGCCGTGAAAGGATGAAATTTGCTCGGCCAAACTGACCGGACATATTTGTAGAACTTCCTGTGAGCCTCACCTGCGTTATTTTCCCCACCGTTGGCGAGACCGAAGAGGATTTTTTGATAATCTTCGTCTTCGAGCTGGTCATCCTGCGGAATGATTCCCGTTTCCGGATCACCACCAAGAGCAAGGATGATTTCTTTGGCCGCTCTGGAGATCTCCTCGCTTGCTACGGCGGTTTCTACCTCGCCCGTGACAATGGTGGATTCGCTCCAATCGAAGATCATCACAAAGTGCTGATCACGATTTATGAGTATGTTCTCACCATTGATGTCGACAGTAATACCCTGCCTGTGAGCAAAATCGAGAAGTTTCAGCAGGCGGCCCGCTATCCACACACTCGTCTTTGGATCCACCCGGACACGTTCCCGCGAAAGCAGGTGCGTGATGGGTGCGAGTTCCTCTAGCTTTTTTGCGTCCAGGGAAAGATCTAGGATACTGATCCTACGACCATCCTGATCTGGATCGATAAAGCTCTCGACGAGCATCGGAAAGTAATGCCGATAACCAAACGTTCCTTTCCCTGGATCGGTATGGGCGATTTCGGCTTCTATGGCTTCTGCTTTATCCCGCATTGTCTGCAGGATATACGCCTCCCGATCCAAGCTACCATTGTAACCGGAAGCCGTGGCAATCTTTATGATTCCAGGCTTATCGTCTTTGAGGTTGCATTCATACAGCGTAAACGTTTCCGTTCCGCCGATGTGCTTGCCGACCTCATAACCTGTCGTCGGACTGCTGATGTTCATATGTTGCCTTTCTTTTGTAATTTTGGCTTGTTTTCAATGGGCAAATACGCGAAAATCTAATTTCTTTATAACAAACGTCTAAGATCATGTCAAGAGTTAACGCTTGAACTCTAATCTGAAAAACAATAATGATCATGTGTATGGTAATTTTGATAAGATAGGAAAATATTTACACATATATAATATTCATGGTCAATATTGACAATTCCTTCATATCATATATGATGTTATATCATAGCACCGCCTCTTTTGAGGCTCGGACGAGCTGTGATGTACATCACAAAACTGGGTCGCTCCCAGAAATAAAAGTAGGTGAAACAGTGAGAACTGCAAGTCCTATCCCTGTGTTGACGCGGGAAGAAAGCGTCATAACCCTGCCCGGTAATGGGCAAAGTTCCCGCCTTAAAACGGAAACGAAACCGTCTTTGCGTTTTGAGAAAATCTCGATTCGAAAGCGGGGTATGAACTCCGGCATCACCGGCGGTGGATATCAGTGTTGTTAGGTCGGCTGTTGCCGATGTGGGCGAGTGTTTTACGACGCTCGCCTATTTTTTCTACTGGAGGTAAAATGAAATCTTATGTTGCTCTGGCTGAAAAGGCCCTGTTCAAATCTCGCTACGGGAAATGGTATCTAATAAATACCAAGCATCCAGACGAGAGGATTCTTGTAGAAGACTATAATACCGTCCAAGTTCTCCTGAGACTGTTTCAAGGAGTTTCCGTTCGAGAAGCGGAATATCTGTTCGGTTTAAGGTCAGACGAGTTGATCACGTTCCTGAACGCGCTCATGGAGGAAAAAGTCATTGCCTCATTCGACGAGCCGCGCAATTCACTGAATCGTTGTTTTAAAACGGAACCGCCGCTTGACTCAGTGAATATTCTTATAACCAATGAGTGTAACCTGAATTGTGTCCATTGCTGTTATGGTAGTGGCAAAAAAATCACTGGCGAACTTAGTGGAAAGGAGTGGATCAGCGTACTTGAACAAGTCAGACAGCTTGGTTGTTTCGGGTTGAATGTTTCTGGAGGAGAACCTCTTCTCCACAAGGATTTTTCCGATATTGCCGAATACATCTCAACCGTTACGACATTTTGCGCTAACCTGAACACTAACGGTACGCAACTTTGTGACGACGTTGAAAAGTTGCTTGCCGGCGCTTTTAACAGCGTGCAGGTCAGCATTGACAGTTCCCTGTCTAGCGAGCACGATTCTTTCCGGGGATCAAAAGGTTGTTTCCAAAAGACGGTTAGATCAGTTGAAAAATTGATTGCAGCCGGAATCAAGACCAACGTCGCTTTCACGATAACAAAGAGGAATCTTGGTTCTCTTACTGGAGTCGTGGAACTCTGCGAATCTATGGGCGTGAACACGCTTAACATCGGTCTTGTCTCCGATGTTGGTCGAGCTCGCAAGAATCGACTCGTAGACAAAATCGACGAGGAAACTCTTGGTAAAGACTTGTTTTTGAGTCAAGTTCATCGCATGTTAAAGCATTTGATTGCTCACCAGACTCGACTACGAATACTGACTCCTTTCAGACTGGACAACTCGCAAGCGGATTTTGCCGAGGAAAAGCAGTATGTTTGCGACGGAGACAATAATCAGATCCTATACATCATGGCAGATGGAACCATAATGCCGTGTGATAAACTGCCCGTAAACGCCTTTGCTTGCGGAAATGTTCGCGTCGACTCAGTAACTGAAGCGTGGATGTCAAAGAAAATGCAAGCATTCAAATTGATGGGCCCGCGGCAATTACCAAAATGCCAAAATTGTTCCCTACTAAACATTTGCGGCGGAGCATGTTTGGCCCGGTCATTCCACGCTGGCGGTTCATTGATATCGGTAGATTGGACGTCTTGTGCGATGGCTCGTATGTTTGTGCAAGAAAGACAGTAGGATATGCAAGGGCGCGACCAACTACAGTCGCGCTCTCTTTTATTTATGGTAGAATTATCATATGGAAAATAACAGCAAAATCAATAAAGATTGGTGGAAAGACACTTTTGGCCAGGAGTATTTTGATGCATGGAGCACTCTTTATTCCGACTCACGGACAAAACAAGAGGTTGATTTTGTTATAGATGAACTGCAACTCAAAAAAGACGATAAACTTCTCGATATTCCATGTGGACAAGGCAGACACAGTCTTGAGTTTGCAAGACGTGGAATTCAGGTTACTGGAGTTGATTATTCGCCCGTGCTATTGAAAATCGCCAATGAGCAAGTGAAAAAGGAAGCTTTGTCTGTTCATTTTAAGAAATTGGACGCACGAGACTTTCATTTGCCGGACAAATTCAATGCCGTCGTCGTGCTTGGTAATTCCTTTGGCTATTTTGACGACGGAGATAATGAAAAATTTATAAGAAATATTAGCAACCAAATGGAGAAAGGTAGCAGACTTATTCTCGACCTCGCAAATACAGTCGGTATGCTAAAGCATGGTAATACCGGTCAAGAGATTCAAATACCAAACGGCAAAATAGTGACTCGTGAAATCGATTTTGATTTTTTGCGGCTCATCTCCTCATTGGAATGGAAAGTTACTCTGAATGATAAGACTAGGAAGATGTACGGTAAGTTAAGGTTCTATACCTTTCCGGAAATTGAAAGAATGCTTTCGAATAATGGCATCAACATTTCAAAAGTGTTTGGTTCTTTCGATCGCATGCCATACTCCATAGGTAGTCCAAGGATGATCATCGTCGCGTGTAAGTGATATACGGATACCATCTTACAGCACAATGAAGATGATTATATACAGACTGAATTCGCATCCAAAATACAACTTCGTCCTTCACCTAAACCGGCATCAGCTAACAGTAGACTGAACTATCACCTCTCTCGGCTCGCTCCCATTCGCTGGTCCGATAACCCCCCTTTCCTCCAACATATCCATCAATTTTGCTGAGCGAGAATATCCTATACCAAGCTTGCGCTGTATATATGATGTCGACGCTTTACCGGCAGATATCACCGCTTCGCGAGCTTCATCATACATATCATCCGCATCACTAGCCTCTGCCATCGCGTCAAATGCATCACTAGCTCTAGCGTCAAGACGTATCTCATTCGTTACTTCATCTTTATAAGCATCTTGTAATGATTTACATTGAGCTTTAACATCTTCGTACGAAATCAGCTTCCCTTGTCCACGCACAATATACCTTAGTCCATCGCGATAAAGCATATCTCCGGCTCCACGCAATATACTTGCATCCGCTGTACCAATTATGAGTTTTGAATCTTGTACCGAATAAGTTTGCATGGCAATTCGTGTACCGATAGCATCTCGCATGGCTGCTGTAAATATTTTTGTGCCGAGTCTGGAAGTTGAGATGATGATATGTATACCCACAGCATGTCCCATTTGAGCGATCTTCAATACTACAGGTTCCACTTCTTTTGGATACGCCTGCACGAGACCAGAATATTCATCGATAACAATGACAATGTGAGGCATAGTCTCAGGTAACGTAAGATAATGATGATTTTCGTCGTCAGACTTGATAGATTTCTTGTATGCCTCGATAGCAGGTGCCAAAACGGTATTGTGATATGTATCAATATCCTTACATTCATTATTTTTCAGCACCTCAAAACGTCTTTCTATTTCCTTTCCTGCCCACTTCATAGCCAGTATAGCTTTCTTTGGATCCGTGATCACCGGAGTAAGTAGATGCGGAACTTTATTATATACAGCCATTTCAATACGCTTTGGGTCTATCAGAACCAATTTGAGATATTCAGGAGTGTTATTTGTAAGCAATGTGCTTAGAATATTATGAAGTAAGACAGATTTACCTGAACCCGTGGATCCGGCTACGAGGAGATGCTTCACAGATGTAAGATCGATGACGAGGTCTTTGTCGTATTCATCTTTTGCTAGATTGATTGTTAGGTTTGTATTCATGATGTATTTATATTATTTACAGTATTTTTTATGTAACATCCCAATGATTGTTGTATTTCTTCTCGAAGCCTTTGATAAAATGCCTCTGTGCATACTCTTTGATCTTTACAGAATAATTGCCTTGCATAAAACTAGTACACCTTATCGGCGTCCTCCTGGGTTATGAGCTCATAAGGAATCACCTCATTATCTCGACAGATAGTATATGGCATCTGATTATGGGTGAAGTTCACAATCTCCTGGGTTCTTTTATCTTTCCACTTATACGCAATCTTCTCCATCAATTCTTTTTCCTGAGGAGAAATTGTCGTGATCTTCTCACTTTTATTACCTTCTGATTCACTGATCAAGAAAACATCTTTCTCTCCCTCTTTTGTTCTATCGACATTAATTTTTCCGTCTTCTTCTAACTCAGCGAGAACACGAAAAAAAGTGTCTGGTACTGGACCATACGGAAACTTTTTGTATTGCATGCCACTCATGCTTTCCAAGTGTTCGTAAAACCATGCAAAATCTGCCAAATAAAGAAGTTTAGCAAGTTTGGTTTTTGGAACTCTACCGTTTCTAGTTGTAGATATTTCCATTCGCAAATATGAAAGTATCATCTGCTTATACTTTTCTATATCTTCGATCGCTCCAGATACAAATTGATTCAAACTTATGCCTAAAAAATTTGCAAGCTTTTGTGCCTCATCAAGATCAATATTTTGCTTTTTACCAGCCTCGAGAGCTGTATATGAGGGACGAGACATACCAATAACCCTGGCTACTTCATCTTGAGTAAGACCCTTTTTAATACGAAATTCTTTAACTTTTTCGATATACTTGTTTGTCATACAAGCAAGTATATCGAAGTTAAGTAAAAAGTCAAGCAAATATTGTCAGAATCTTGACATATGCATCATGTAGGGCTAAGGAACAAAAAGACTAGCGTCTTGTGCTGCCCTTTCCTTCGCAGGAGCGATCTGTTCACTCCAGCATGTTTTTATATCCCACCGAATCGGCCAATGGAATATACAGTTACGAGTAAAGAACCAAGAAAAATACATTACTGTACCAACAACAAAAATGACTGCAACGAGACACCATTGAAGGATATACTGTTTATCTTTTTTAGAAAGTCCGTTTGATTTTTTACTTTTGTGAAAATACATAAACTATATTGTTACCCAACTAACATACTGTCGAACCGATTGTTTCAAGCTTTTCTTTAACATTTTCCCATTTAGGATATTTTTGTTTAAGAAACTTGAAAAACTTCTTATCGTGATTTTTATACTTCATGTGGCACAATTCATGAACAATCACGTAATCGATACAATCTTTCGATGTATGAATAAGTTTTGGATTCAAGAATATTCTATCTTGATTAAGATAACTGCCCCAGCGTCTTTTCATCTCTCGGATAGACAACTTCGGCGCAGTTTTGTAATCAAACCTAGATACCATTTCAGTAAATCGATCTTGAAAGATGATATTTGTTTTCTCTGTGTACCAAGCATCGATAAGCTTCTTATTTCTACGTGAATCTGAAACATCTCTCGTGGTTTGAACTAAAAGTTGACCACTTGAAAGAATCACACGATCTTCCTTACCTCTCTTAACAATGAGCTTGTATTGTCTACCAAGATACAAATACCCTTCTCCTGAAATATATTCCTTCTCATACATCCTTCGTTGATATTTTTTAAAAAAAGAGAGTTGTTTTTCTAACCAAAACCACTTCTTCTTTAGAAATGCCTCTATCCTTTCAGCATCAGCCCTTTCTGGGCATTTAAGAATAATATGAAGATCAGGTGTAACTGTCAGGCTCAGGGTTTTACGATCTTGTTTTATAAGTTGGTATTCGTATATGAATGTTCCGAAGATAAATTCTTTCATAGAAATAAATCGAAGTTATTTTCAGCCAATTGCATAACAGTATCAATAATAGCCTTTGTGCGATCACTATCTATATCAATACTTTTTTGTCCCTTAACCACATCATATAGATAATCATCAATACTGTTTTTCATCTTTCGCTTAACATCCATGTTTTTATACCAGTCAACGATCGCTTCTTTCTTTATAGTAGAGAAAATATCAACAACAATAGCGATGTATACATCTTCGTTGAGCTTCAGGTCATTAAATTGACTCCGTAGGTTACGATAGAACACATCCAACCCTTTCTGTGATCCGATTTCGGTAGGAAGATTCTCATCGTTCTTATTAACCACATCATCTTCTATAAGTTTCATCTGTTTTAATGCCTCAATATCGGCAAGTTTCCCTTGTCGCATTTTTTCCAGAATTTCAGAAATCTTCTTTGAAAACTTCTCATAGAATTCAGGGTCAGTATCTAACCTTTCAGTTATGGTCCTTTGTGTCTGTGCGGCAATTGCCTCGGCTTTTGATTTATCTGAGCCAAGATTATCAATCGCCTCTTCAAATTGCTTTCTATCAGTGATATTCACCTGCTTTGTAAGTAACTCAACACCTCGTGCGTCTACGTACTTATCAAGGATATAGATCAATGACTGTTTATATTCCATAAAATCAACTCGGTCGGCATATTTGAGGCTTGCAGACTTGCGAAGTTCCATAAACTTCTTAAGTTCCCTCTTGTAGAGATCTAGATGATCAAACTCCCGAACGAAATCCTGCAACACAAAGCACTCATTAAGATTTTTAATGAAGGAATTGAGAGTCTTGTAGAATGTCTCTCTTTTAGGTTGGTCACTAAGGAACTGCAAATATACTTCGTCGTCTGAAGACCCTTTTATCTCATTGAACAAATCGTGAACTGTAGCATAGCTTTGTTCAAGTTCTTGTATTTTATCTGCAACATCGATGAGTGTGCCTTTGACATCATTTTCATCGTAGTTTCCGAAGAGCTTCATCGCTGTATCGATATTCTTGGCATTCTCAGAATAGTCCATGATGTAACCTGCAGTCTTTGGCTTCTCCTTCTTGTTTTCAAACAGACGATTGACTCGGGCAATGGCTTGCAGCAAATTGTGATCACGCAAATCTTTTGCAAGATAGAGTACAGTGTTTCGTGGTGCATCAAACCCAGTGAGCAATTTATCCACTACAATTATCATCTCGATACCATCTTCATTGTGTTTGAAGCTATCAATAACATCTTTTTCATACTTCTCGACACTACTATGATTTTTCCTTACCCCATCGAGATATCCAACAACTTCCTTTTTATGAAGATTGTCCTCATCACCATCCTCATGTTCGTCAGAGATAATAACAGCAGTACGTATTTTTCCACGAGTCTCAAATAATTTCTGGAATAAGATTGCCGAGTACTTCGAAGGAGCTACAACTTGAGCTTTAAGACCCGTGTTTTGAAAATTATGAATAAAATGTTCTTCGATATCATATGCGATCTCAACAATACGCTGAGGATTGTCTTTGATTATCTTAGTACCGATATATCGCTGTAACTCTTTTTTTTGCTTATCATTCAACCCCTCGGTAATACGCTCGACATGCCGATCGATCTGTTCTTCATTCTGAACAAGATCAACATAACGACCTTCGTAAATAAGAGGAAGAATTATGTTATCAGCTAGAGCATCATCAATCGTATATTTATCAATATATCCGCCGAACTTTCTCCAACTTTCCTTTTCATTCTTCATTAGTGGAGTACCCGTAAATCCTATATAACACGCATTTGGGATAATGCGACCCATTTCAAAGTTGGCAACACCATTCTGGCTACGATGCGCTTCATCAATCAAGACAAAGATGTTTTTGTCGTCATCAACAACACCCGCATTCTTTTTTGAAGCAGATTCAAACTTATGAACCAGTGTAGTGATAACTGATAAATCTTTTTCCTTGATTAGATCGACTAGGTGTTGACCGCTCGTTGCTTGTATGACTTCTTTCTTGAGATTACAATTCTTGAATGTGTCTTTGATTTGTTTATCCAAATCCTTACGATCAGTCACGATAATCACTCGAGGATTTAGGATCTGTGGATCTTCGATTAGTGCTTTTACGAACATCACCATGGTGAGCGATTTGCCTGATCCTTGTGTATGCCATACAAGCCCGCCCTTTCGACGAGAAATCCCTTGCTCAGTTACTTCTTCCTCATGAACTCGCTTGAGCATCTTATGGATAGCAAAATACTGCTGATATCGTGATAGTTTCTTAACTCCTGCATCAAAAAGGATGTAGTTTTTTGTGAGATCAAGTAACCTGTCGGGTCTGAACAAAAACACCACCCCCTTATCCTGATCAGTAACTTTACGACTTGTGTATTGAATAGTATTTTTTGTATTACCATTTAGATCAGCACACACTTGCTTATGCACGGCAAAATCAATCTGTCTCTGCATCACCGATAACACTTCTGATTCTACTTCTTCGTCTGACAGCCCTTTCTCTTTCCATACAGCATAGAATTTACTTGGTGTACCTGTAGTGCCGTACAAAAGTCCCTTCCCATTTGTACCAACAAGAAGCTGGGTATAGGTAAATAACTTTGGACAGAATTCTGGACCCTGATTACGTTTCATTTGATTGAGTGCCTCTGCCGTAGCAACACTCGACTTCTTATTCTCAATAATCGCAAAAGGAATACCGTTTACGAAACACACAATATCGGGACGAATATTTTGTTTGCCACTCGCCACAAATTCTACTGATACGTGAAAGGCATTATTCTCTATATTTTCAAAATCAATGAAACGAAAGTTCTTGGAGATCTTCTTGCCACCCTGATTTATCTTTATAGTCTTACCACCACCTGTTGGCATGATCATGTTGTATATCTTCTGAGCAGTATCTATGAGTCCCTCATATTGAACATGTTCAAGTTCATCAATAGCATCTCGCACATCCTTTTCACTGAATTTATATTCCACCCCATCAACCTCATAACCATTTATCTCCATAAGCTTTTGGGCGGCAATATCAGAGAGAATCAAATTGGAGGTATCTCCTCCTCGCTGTCGGAGCGCATCTTCAACAGAAATATATGTGTAACCCATGTTCAAGAGAAGCTCTACGAATGGGAGCTGTGATTGGCGCGCTTCATCAAAATTTACTTTTTCTAACATATATTTATAGTTATGATTTGGTTGATAATGTTTCAGGGGTTCTAATTTTTCCAGTGATCAGATTGTTGAGAAGATATCTTTTCTGCTCTTTAAAGAATGTGAGTTTCTTTTCTAATTCTTTTATCTCCCTATCTGCCATTACTAGTATTTTGACGATGGATTCTTGCTCTTTCAAAGGGGGTAGTTTTAGATTAAATTTTGCCATATCAGATCCGTATAGATGAAAGACGGTAGAACCAGAAACAAGTTTTATAACCTCTTTCTTGTTCATATTAACTATATAGCAAAAAAATAGTCCATTTAAATCACCTAATGATCGAATTACTAATATGTCTCCCCCTAAGACAACTCCATCTTTGTCTAGATAACTAGCCGTAGATAAACCTCGAGGTGTAACATCTGATGTCGGCATCAAAATATCGTTCCTCTTTGAAAGGAACATGTTCTTATTAGAGTTTGTCTTACTTATAACAGTCTCAATATATTCAGCATATTTAGTAAACAATTCACCGTAATGAATCGCTTCATATTTTCCATTTGAATCAATTTCACTTTTTGGTAGACCTTTACCTTTTTTAAAAGTTGTAATATCACCAAGTTTTACAGATTTCCAGTTTTCATTAAATCCAGACAATCTTTTATTACCAGTCAATAAATCCTGCATCAGAGCTTTCTTAATTTGCTTCTTTGTCTCAATTTTATGTGTAAGTTTTTCAATTGATTTATCCCATGTTTCTAAAACTGATACTATGCGGTTTTGTTCAGGAAGAAGAGGTAGTCTCAATTTAATTTTTTTAATATCTGAGCTGTTTACAGCTGTAAATGTAGATCCTTGCTCAAGGGTGTTCCACTTCGGTTCAAAATAATTTAAAAAGTGCCAAAGAAATGGTTTGTATTCTGATTCTATCGCACAGACACCTCTACCTATACAAACCTTATCATGAGCTATGCCGACTGCTCCAACAGGGGCTCTAACTGTTAAAATCAACTGTCCTTTTTCAGCAATTTTAGTAATCTCAGTCGTCCAAATATTACCAACTGTTTTTTTGTTTTTTATATCATTATTTCCTTGTATCAAAGGAAGCCCCTGCTTAATTTCGTTATAAGCAGAAGACAGTGGAGATTGACCCATGTTAATGACAGAAACATCAGACAGTTCCACTTCCTGCCAATCAGAGTGAGTATTTTTTTGTGATTGCTTATTTTTCATAATTTCTCATCAAGATAATCGAATCTTTTAACTCAGAAAGAAAATCTTTGCCTTTATTTGTAGGATAATGGATACAATTTCTCACAAAAGTTGGCAACGTAACCTGCTTTTTCTTTCCTTTTTCTGGATAATTTTTTTCAAGTTTTAGCGTTTGAACACAAAACTGCTCGTCGAATGCATTTATACCGATAGTCTCCTGCTTCTTATCTTCTGCCAAGTTTTCATTTATAACATCAAGATGTCTTTGGCGAAGAGAGTCATAAAGTTCATTGTGATAACTGTCATCCAAGATCCCGAAAACCTCAAAGTTTACACTCGCATAAGTAGAGTTTTTTTCATTAAATGGGACCACTTCGGTCTTCTCATCTTTGTCTCTTTTTACAACTTTATAGTTTCTCGACAAACACTTTTTATCTATCATGTAATTTGAATGAGTAGCAAAAAAACAAATATTGTTATCGGACGATGTAAGTTTTATCAATTCACCCAGAAAATACTCTTGCGCTTGAGGATGAAGATGAGTCTCAGGTTCATCCAGAAGAATGAGCGAGTTTGACAGTAAATTAACTTCTTTTTGTGCTGATATATTTAAGAGGAATGAAATAAACTGTTTAAAGCCGTCGCTCCTCTGACCTGTAGTTTTTGCTTTCTTATCTGAATCCTTTATATGAAAATTTATACCATCACCAGAGATATCAAAAGTAATTGTAATTGGATGATTTGGCCAGACTTTTCTGATGAGATTAGTGACTTGCTTTCCAAGCTTATCTCTAAGATCCTCACGTTCAGTAGAGTCAGTTGCTATCGTTTTTACAATATTTTGTATTTTTTCTTTTGTATCATATCCACAAAGTTCAAAGCATCGTTTAAGAGGAATGGATATATTTTCAGGATCATTGGCAAATTGAGATAGTGATATCTGATTTGTTATCAAATATTTTTCAGCGTACTTCCAATATATCGTATAGTGAGTAGACGAGTATACTTCGTCTAACAATAACGGCTCAATTTGTGTTTTTATAACTTCATCTACCAAATCCTTGAATGACAAAGTTTTTACCAACTGCAGACTAGGTAGACTATAGCTAACTTTTATAGTCGCATTTTTTATGTCATTATCAGTAATTTTCAGATCTGGATAACTTTTGGCGACAAGTTCTTTGCAGGTGATTATATTATCTTTTTCTAAAGTATATTCGTATTCAACTTCGATAGACAAATCTTTGTCTTGAAAATCTAAAGCTGTGGGGACAACATGTTCATCTAGTAATGCAAATGATTGTAATATACTACTCTTGCCAGCTTCATTAACGCCTATAAGTCCATAGGTAAAAGTACCATCAGAAATCTGGTTTATATCAAACTTTACATTCTCAATACTTTTATAATTTTTAATAATAATAGATTGTAGTTTCATATATTTATTTGATTCCAAGTTCTTTTAAGTATTCGACCATTTGTTTTTCGAGCTTTTGGAGCTGTGGCTCAAGCTCTGCAAGCTCCTTCAGATTTGCTTTGATATCTACGGGAGCCTCTTCTGTAAATGTGTCCACATAGCGTGTAATATTTAGATTGAAGTCATTTTCTTCAATATCCTTGAGAGATACTCTCCGTGCAAATTTTTCTACATTCTTACGCGCCTTGTAAGTAGAATAGATATGATCAATATTTTTATCTTCAAGAACATTTTGAGCTTTGACTGGTTTGAACTCTTTCGAAGCCTCAATAAAGAAAACATCTTTCTTGTCTTCATTCTCTCCCCCCTTTTCTCGTGATCTATCTATCACAAGGATAGCGACAGGAATACCCGTTGTCTGGAATAGTCCTGCAGGAAGTCCGATGACCGCATCAATAAGATTTTCTTTAAGGAGTTGCTCGCGGATCTTTCCTTCTGCACCAGCACGGAAAAGTACGCCGTGTGGAACGATAACGGCAATACGACCAGTCTTTGGTTTAGCAGCCTCCACCATATGAGTAATAAATGCAAAATCACCTTTATCCTTTGGTGGAACACCTCTCCAAAAACGTTTGTATTTATCTGACTCTGCATGTTCAGCTCCCCATTTCTTCAAAGAAAATGGCGGGTTGGAAACAATAGTGTCGAACTTCATGAGATGGTCATTTTCTACAAGAAGCGGATTATTAAGAGTATCCCCCCATTCAAGTCGTGCTGAATCTTTTCCGTGAAGGAACATATTCATACGAGCAAGTTGATATGTCGAACCTGTAGATTCCTGACCGTAGAGAGCATAGTTTTTTGAACCCTGCTTTTCAACTTCCTCCCCCGCGAGCAAGAGTAGACCACCTGATCCTGAACACGGATCACATATACGAGCTCCTGGTTTTGGTTCTGCAAGCTTTGCGACGAGCTTTGCGACATTTCGCACAGTGAAAAATTCTCCAGCTTTTTTACCCGCATCTGCTCCAAACTTTTCGATCAAGTACATATATGAATTACCGATGATATCGTCATTCACATCAGTGAGATCAATTTTTGCAAAGTCCTGCACAAGATTACGAAGCATCTTATTTCGATCATTGAGTTTTCCAAGCGCTGACTCTGAGTTGAAATCAACACTAAAAACACCCTCAAGTTTTTCTTTATTTTCATCCTCAATACGATGTAGCGCCTTATTGATCTCTTCCCCGAGATTGTCCTGCTCTATAATCGAATAGATGTACTCGAAAGATGATTTGGGTGGCAAGTAGAAACGATCGAGTCTCATTTTTTCTGCAATGCGCTTCTCATCACCGGCAAATCTTTTCTTGTATTCATCGTGTCTCTGCTTTGATTTATCACTGAGATACTTTAAAAACAACATGGGCAACACATAGTTCATGTAATCTGCAGCATTCAACTGAATACGAGAAGAATCGGCTGATTCCCAAAGGATTTTGTTGAGGTCTTCCTGAGTGTATTTCTTTTGTGTCGTCATGTTAGTTTTTGGTTAATTTGGTAAAGCTTGCGTTGATAATGATTTCTTGAATTTCCTGTTTTCTTTCCCTTATCCTCTCCTGCTCTATAATATTTTCACGCAGAGCGATTATCGATTTCTGTGTATGCATGGTCGGTATCGGTATTTCAAGTTCTAAAATTTTTTTTACGAGAATGCTTTGTAAATATGATGCACCTATAGCGATCTGTGAAAGAGTCTTCTGCCCTTCTGGTGAATTGAGATAGAGTGAAATATATTTTGGTAAAATGGTCACATCACTAACACGAATGACAAGCACAGAAGACGATGCCATAACATTTTTTTTATTTGAGGCAAAAACTGTTGAACGAAATGACCCCGATCCTGAACCTCTTGAAACCAAAACAATATCGTTTTGTTCAAGAAAATAGGGACTACGAATACCATCCGAAGAAACACATGTTAGATCTGTTTTATCTTGAATATCTGAAGTGGCTGATATATTTTTGGCTTGAACAAGAAAAATATCACCTTTTGGCTCATCTTTGATAGAACCACGAAAGGTATACCCTGAAACAATACCTGCTATTTCCTTCAATTTCTTATGCATGTAGAGAGTATACTGCACTTATGTATAAAAAGCAAGCTTAAGTTATTAATAGGTTATTACCAGCAAGAAAAAACACACAGATTCTTCTTTAGTTCCGCGATTTCCTCATTTGAAAATGTTGTCATGTTCTTTTGTTAATGATTAATTATACAAAAGAAAACAAGGGTACCTACACAAGTGTGTCCACTTTACGTGGTACGGATCAATTGCTGGCTGCGTGGTACGATGTTGGAACCATTTTATCATTTTTTGATATAAAAAAAGCGCCGTACCTAGATAGGTCGTGCGCTTTGAGATGAGCTCTGATCTGAATTAGGCTTCGAAGACTTCGGCGACGCCATGATCAACGACTGCGACGGCAATATCTTTTGTCTCGGACAACTTCTTGGCAGCCTCCGTGTCGAACTTGCCAATAATTTCCTCGATGCCAGACCTTTGTGCAAGTCCACGAGCAAAAGGGACTTCGCCCTTGTCTCGGTATTCCTGCCAATTGTGGCCAGGCATAAGCAATTCTGCAATCGGCCCGCCGTGCGGATCATCCACATTTAGAAGTACAATCAGAACTTGCTCTGCAGAAAGACCTCTTTCCCGTATCCGATTCTTGAAATGCTGAACACGATCAGCATTTTGTTCAAGAGTGATTCGGCAATTGCTTTTGGCGATAGCACGTGCGACAGCAAGCGCTTCAGGGTCGTCAAGAACGAGTTTGCCGTTCACTTTGCGAACGATGGCACCCTGTGCGACATTGACACCTTCACTCTTCACACCTTTGCGGTAGAGTGAAGGTCCATCGACGCTAAGAATGCGACCCTTGAGACTCCCCTTCAGCTCCTCGATTGCTTGTAGCACCCGCTCTCGGCTTTTACTATCACCGAGATGGAGCACGTTCGCACGGCCACCACAGTAGTGCCAATCAACGCGAGCTTTGGCTTTTTTTGCCACGGACCGCACCCAGCGCTCAACTGCATTTGAACTCCCGTCAACCACACAGACCCCGTGTCCTTTTTTGAAGATTTCAGGATCACACGGCTTTGGATCAGGACCGTCAGTGGCCATATTATGTTCCTTTCGTTTAGGTTCAACTGTCGAAAAACGGATAGTTTAAATTATCCGAAACAACCATAACATATTATTGGATAAATGTAAATTGCTGGCTGCGTGGTACGATGTTGGAGCCATTATAACAAAAATAGCTTGCTGTGCATCGAGTACAGCAAGCTATTGAACGGGCATTACCAACACAACTCACCAAAAGTCGGCGGGGACACAGTCGGCTCATCGACTTTGCAGACTTCAAGCTCTTCGTGCATGCGACGAAAGAAAGCACCGTTCCGCAGGACGTGACTCGGCCCAGCAGAACCAGTATAGGTTCCAAACTTCACGACAGTGTAGCCATGAGCTGCTAAATGATTGCAGACGGTCTGGAGCAACGCGGTCGGCTTCTTTCTCTGAATATATTTTTTTACCTCCGCGTTAATGTCCACATACCAATCTTGCGGTTTTCGGCCGATTCGATTGATTCGGAGGCACAGAAACGGTTGTTTAAACGGAATGGGGTTTTGATCACTAAGTTCCATAATTCCTTTCTGGTTACTTACAGGTTTCTGGATTTATATAAGCATATTAATAGTATCTGTCAACTTTGCTGGCCGCGTGGTTCGATGTTGGAACCATTATGCAATAATTTATGATAAAAGAAAAGGGAGTATAACTTGACAAATATGGCTAAATACTCTAAGATGTTGCTTAGAAAGGTGCAGACATGTCTCAACCAGAAGAACAAACGAAGGAAGTACTGGTGTCGCGTGATTATATTCAACACGATGCCAATTCCGAATCTTTAGTGACGACAACGTCACGCGAAGGTAGTCCAACTCAGATATCCGGCGTCACCTTCCGTCGATACGTAGATGAAAACGGCAAGCCCCGAACGATGATAACACGCGGGACGATGTGCCACTAATTACTGACCCCAAAACCCGCATCACAAAAGTGCTCTGCGGGTTTTATTTTTGCAAAATTCATTTCTGGCTGCGTGGTACGATGTTGGAACCACCAGCGTTAATCTCAACACAATACGGACTGTTAGTGACTTAGGAAACCAAATAGATAACTAACAACGGCCGTTAATATAATCTTAATTAGATCATCTTTATTGCGTACAAAAAATCCAGAGGAGTCACGTATATTAATAAACTTAATGTTAGATTTAGGTGGGTAAACAACCTCAAATATCCAAGTAATGATCGATAATAAGACTGCAATAAGCCAAAGTTGATTTGCTAATTTGGGTAAATTAAAAACTGCCCACCAAAATGACCATATAAAAATATTAAAATTTAAGATACTGAACCACAGAAGGATCTTTGAGCTATAATATGTTTGAAAATTGAGTCTTTTTCTTAATATTGCTTGAATTTTATAAACCGCTCCTTCAGTGTTCAAATTTTTTTCATTTATATATATTGAATAGGAGGATGGGTATATATCTATAGAGACATCGGGTTGCACCGATTTTATATTAATTTTATCTGTCGATCCCTGATCACTTGGTATCTGTGCAAAAGAATCCGCCTCTTGATCTTCTAAAGAGATTTTTAACGAAGTCGATGAAAGTTCGTTTTTTATTATAGACTCTATTAACTGTAAGTCTTCTCTAAAAAGAAAAACTGGTATTTCTTCATTAATATTTATTTGATTTTTTGGTTTCATATTAAAATTTATGAATTAGGTGATTCTATATCAGAACATATTATGGAAAGCTTGAAATATGGAGAAGTGGAGTAATTCTTTATATTTTTTGTTAACACTGACAAACACCTTATTTAAGTTGACATTCTGCACTTTTGAGTCTAAAGTTCCACTTATCCCCAGAATATAATTTATTTTGGTGATACAATATGGATGAAACTAGCTATTTGAGACTTTAGTACAGAAAGTAATTGTGGACCCAACGGGATTTGAACCCGTACTAGCGTCGTGGCTATTTTTACTGTTTAGAAAACAGACGTTCTAACCAGTTGAACTATGGGCCCGATAATATTACTTTCTGTGCTCAAGTCTCAATTTTTTCGTTTCCGTGAGATATTATATCAAACTGCTACAATAAAAAACAAGTCGTATAACGTGTTATGACATTCATTCAACTAATATGTCAACGTGGTAATAGTTGACAAATACAATCAAGGGAATATAATCATTGTATGGAGAACTACAATTTTGAAGAATTTAAATCAACGAGTACTCGTTTCAGTCTCGTAATCAGCTTAGGTAAAGCTCAGCGCTTTTATCTTAGCAGTTCATTCTGCGAAAAATACAGTATTCAAAAAATGGCTGGAGTAAAGCTTTTATACGACAAAAATAAGAATGCAGTAGGTTTCAGGTTCGTAAAAGACAAGGAAGATGGAATGATAGATATAAAGAATCTTGACGGAAATTCTGCTTACATAAACGCAAAAGCTTTTCTAGGAATGTATGATGTTAATACAGAAAAGTATATTAATCGTTATCATCCTAAGGAAATCACTAATTCGGATAATCAGAAAATATTTGTTATTGAATTGATGGAAAATCAGAAATAACTTTTCTTACTACATGAAATATCGCGTCCGTGATTTCATTTAGGTGTGTATCAATAAGCTGATTTGTAATACGAAAAGTAAAATGGTTTTCCTTGTTGGAATAGTAATCTCTTTTAAAGTCGGCAATAATCTGTTTGGGATCAGTAAAATGTTGTAATCCTTCGATTTCTATATACATCTTGTTTTCCGGAATATAGATATCAACATGTTTATAACCATCAGGATGCTCTAATTCATTTTTTATTCCTCGTTGCGTTAGAGCGTTGGCTAAAGCAAGAGCTTGTTTAGTTGGAATATTGTTTATCATATACAAAAAGCCCACCACGGGTAGAGACCGAAGTCTCTCGTACAAGTTTCCCTGTACGGCAGGTAATGCGACCCCATGATGGGTTCTTTACGCATTACCTGACTAACTTTCGCCATGCCCTTTCGGGTTTAGGCTTCATATTCAGTTGTGGCATTAGTATATGACAATATTTGCTAACTGCCAACGTTGCTTTTTTATATCGCATACCTTAAACTTTCCAACAGGATACGTTGGGAAGTTGGTCATTGAATTTAGGTACGCCATAAATATCAATTAAAATCCTCGCCCAAACAAAAAACTAAAATCTGGAGATATCCCGTAATTGTCCCCGAATCCAGTACAAAAAAATAAAGAGGTCAAACAAAATCTTAAGTACTCATAAATTTATATAGGCTTCAAATTAAGCCTGTTTTTTGTCGTATTCGAAACGACTAGTCCTCTTCCCACCTGTGTCCTTAACAGGGTGTTTTTATTTACTCAACAACTTATCGAGGACACAATTCGGCTATTTCGTGAAGAAAATGGCATTGAATTGTCGCCCGAACAAGCAGATGAATATCTGCGTTCACTAGCGAAGTTTTTTCTTGCATTCGCCGGCGGGCGGTCGGATCCGCCGTAGCCATAAAAAGCGCAGGCGGGCGGAACGCCCGCCGAGCGACTTGCTAATTACCTAACATAGGACAAATAAAGAAATAAATATGGGCTACAACAAACTTATCAAATACGCTAACACAGTAGAAATCTACACATATGAACGACCTCTTCCCATTCGACCCAGACAAACGCGAAAACTTTCGCGTAAAGTTACTTTGCCACGTGTGGTTACTGATAGAAGCGATCCATTACAGCAGAGAGAACTTGAAGGAAAACGTAAAGATAACGCTAGGCGCGCTGCAGTGGTTTTCCGACGGCTTATATCCGCTAACCTTGGAGGAGATACTAACCCTCTACTTTTTACTCTCACCTACAGAGAAAACCAAGAGACTCTCAAGCAAGGATACAAAGATTTTGGCTCTTTTATCCAAGCTATGCGATATAAATTCGGAAAACAATTTCGGTACATCTCAGTTCCAGAATTTCAAAAGCGTGGAGCCGTTCATTTCCATGCTTTGTTCTGGGGTCTTCCCGATACCGTATATAAATCCGAAAGACATACCAGATTGGTTGCCTCTCTTTGGCGGCAAGGATATGTCTTCATGAAAGAAACCGATGGAAACGAAAGACTTTCAACATATTTGGCAAAATATATGGTAAAAGCTTTTACAGACTCACGCATGATCGGACAGAAGGCATATGTATGTTCACGTAATTTGATTCGTCCTCAAGTCATCTCGGATATATCAAATCATGGCTTAGGAATTGCGATGGAAGAGACTGGTGCAATAAATCCAAGCATTGATAAAACTTATAATACATTACGCCTTGGTAAGGGTCGCCACAGGGTTTATAAAATTGATAAATAATCAAAGCAGATATACTATACGCACATGAAATATATTATCTATTGCCGCAAATCTACTGATACCGAAGACAAGCAAGTTATGTCTCTTGATTCTCAGGAGAATGAATTACTACTAATAGCCGAAAAATACAATTTAAAGGTTGTGAAGACCTTGCGAGAAAGTATGTCCGCAAAATCTGCCGGTCGTCCCATTTTCGAGGAAATGGTGAAGATGATTTCTACCGGAAAGGCCGACGCAATACTTTGTTGGAAACTTGATCGTCTCGCTCGTAACTTTATTGACGGTGGGCTTATCATGGATATGCTTCAGAAAAATATTATTCAGGAAATCCGAACACATGATGCAATTCATCTACCCAAAGAAACTTCTTTCATTCTTGCTATGCAGTTTGGTATGGCAAACCAATACAGCAGAGACCTCAGTGAAAATGTAAAACGCGGTAACCGTGAGAAGTTGGCACGTGGAGAATGGCCAAATCATGCACCCTTTGGATATTTGAATGATAAGGCAACAAAAACAATTGTAATCGACCCTGTAAGGTCAAAATATGTCGTAAGAGCGTTTAATCTTTACATAACTGGCTCATATGGCTTTCAGGTTATTTCTAATATGCTGTACGAAGAAGGCTTAAGAACTCGTTCTAACGGAAAGGTTCTGAAGAGTCATATCCAAAGAATCCTAGGCGAAGTATTTTATACAGGTCTAATGGAACGTGAGGGTAAATTCTATCAAGGTATTCATCAGCCATTAATTACCAAGGAAGTGTTTGATAAGGCACAGGATGTTATGCATAACCGTATTCATCCTAAGCCTCAAAAATTATTCTTCCCTCTTCGTGGTTTTTTAACTTGTGATAATTGTGGCTGTGCTTTAACTGCTTCTATAAAAAAGGGTCATCATTATTATTACTGCACAAACGGCAAACAAAAGTGCGAGGAGCATAAAAGCTATATGCGCGAAAACTATCTCTATGAAAAAGTTTCTGAATTATTTGATAGGTTAGACTTCACCAAACGCAAAATCAACCTTATGTATCGAGCAGCGAAGGAGATGGCGGAGAAAAATGATAACTACTCGGAAAATATCTTAAATACGCTTAAAAGCCAATTAGGCACACTCAAAACAAAAGAAAATCGTTTACTAGATACTTTCCTCGCAGAACAGATTTCCAAGGATATATATGATGCCAAAGTCCTTGAAATACACAATGAGCGAGTTTCCCTTAACCAGAAGATACGGGAAACTGAAGCGAATGGTATGAAAGGAGTTTCTACTTTGGAACCAGTGAAAGAGATCTTTTTACAAGGCAGTAGAGCCAAAAAAGAATTTCTCAAAGCAAATGATAGAAAGAAAAGAGAAATTATAGAAAATCTACTTTGGAACCTTTCATTCAGAGATAAAAATGTGGCCGAGATAAGGTTCAAAAGTACTTTTGAGATACTCGCAAAAACACCTAAAAATGCATCTATAAATACTTTGCTGCGGGACTTGGATTCGAACCAAGATAACAAGCTTCAAAGGCTCGTGTCCTACCATTAGACGATCCCGCAATAATACTGTGATAAAGAACGGACCATTCATGATCCCGCAATATCTGTAAGTTACCAAAACAATCTACAACATTTTCCTAACTCTCACAAATACGCACTACCGCTATTTCTAGAGGCAGACTCTCTATCTTCGCGCGCCCTGTAGCATCCGCGGCCTCTAGGAGCACCACGAGCATAGCCGGAGTCACGCGCTTCATCTCCCCCTCCTTTGCCACAAAATCCATATCATCGGGAGACAACCTCTCGCCTACCGCGCGCTTGGACTGGGGGGAGTGCTGGAGAAGGAGTATGAACCTTACCTTCTCGAGTACCAGAGTCACAAAAGTAGACATACTCACACCGGACTTCGTTCCTTGCCCTATACTATATAGTGCCCCATCTACATCCTTCCCCAAAAGTGCACTAACAAAGTCATTTACTAGACTCGCCTTGGGTGAGCCAGTTATAGCCTCCACATCTTCCCTATTTATCTTCTTTTTATTGGATGACCCTATCACTTTCTCGAGCATACCCAGAGCATCACGAAATGAGCCGTCACCAAGAAGCGCTATGAGGTCTGCCGCGCCCGGGTCTAGCTCATACTTCTCGCTCTTTGCTATGCTCTCTACCTGTTTCCTAACAATATCTCTCGAAGGCTTTCGGAAAGAGAAAGTCTGACATCTGGATATGATCGTATCTGGAACCTTATCGAGCTCCGTCGTAGCCAAAATAAATATTACATGTTGAGGAGGCTCTTCGAGGGTTTTGAGGAGAGCATTCCATGCATCCTTCGAGAGCATATGCACCTCATCTATTATGTAGACTTTATAAGGCGAGGAGAATGGCAAAACAGAGACATGCTCGCGCAAACTCCTTATATCATCTATACCTCGGTTCGATGCCGCATCTATCTCATAAATATCTTCATCCTTTGCTCCTACAGACTTTGCAAATATTCGGGCAAGAGTAGTCTTGCCTATTCCCCTACCTCCAGAAAAGAGATAGGCGTGGGCAATGCGCTTGTTCGCTATACTATCTTTGAGAGGGTCTACTATATGCTCCTGCCCCACGACCTCGGACCATTTGGCTGGCCTATATGTGCGATACAAAACTGTCATGATGGTTCATTCTAACACAAAAATTTATAGGAAATAAAAAAAGGCCCAACATCTACAGGATGTGGGCCCCAAGGGATAACGCAAACCAAACCCTTTACTTTTCAGTGACTCCGGGGAAGAAGTCACTATGGTGCTTGAACGCAACGTGTAACCCACACACGTCTTCACTACCGGATAGCAGTATACCACATATCGATACAAATATGCAAATAAAAAAGCCCTCATCATCAGATGGGGGCTTCAGACCGATTTCTCGGCCTATAGACCTGCTTTTGTTGTCCCTCTCCTACCTTATTTCGGAAAACTCTCTCCTATGATCCGCTTCACATCCCTTGAGTTCTTGGCCTCCATGAGCTTGACGCGCAACTCTTTTGCATTGTCCCAACCGGAAACATAGGCCTTGAAGTGTTTTTTCATAACGTCGAAGCTTTTCATACCTTTGAATGTCTTTTCGAAAAGCTGGGCATGCTCTACCAAGATACTTACCCGCTCTTCCGGTGTCTTCTCTTTCGCCAAGTCGGCGAAAAACCAAGGCGTGCCGAATATTCCCCTGCCTATCATGATTCCGTCACAACCGTATTGTCTGCATTTTTCCCTGGCTTCAGCTAGGGTCTTCACATCGCCGTTGCCAATAATGAGAGTGCCCGGAGATATCTCGTTCCGCAATTTCACAATTTCTGGCATGAGTTCCCAATGAGCCGCCACTTCTGACATCTCTTTCCTCGTGCGCAGATGCACTGTGAGTGCAGGTAGACCTTGCATGAGGAGCGTACGTATCCAGTCCATGTCTACCTTGCTATACCCTAGCCTAGTCTTTACTGTGACAGGTATGCCCGGCGCACCCTCGCGAGCGGCCTTTATGACTTCGATGGCATTCTTGGGATTTCTTATCATCGCCGCGCCACCACCCTGCTTCTCTACCGACCGATCGGGACAGCCCATGTTTATATCCAATCCATCAAACTTGAGTTTGGCCACAAGCTCAGCCGCTTCCTTCATAGCCTTCGGGTGTCCGGAAAAAAGCTGAGCTACGATGGGGCGCTCTTTGGGTGAAAATTTCAGATCTATTATGAGCCTCTTCTTCCCGTCCGATACGAGACCGTCGGCGGAGACAAACTCGGTCCAAATGACATCCGGTTTGCCATACTTTGCGATAATCTTACGAAATACAGCATCGGTAACATTTGCCATAGGGGCGAGTACGAAAAATGGCTTGTTGAGATCTTTCCAGAAATTCTTGGTCTTTCGTGGTTTTATAGGCATAAGTATTTAGTCTATGGGTTTTAAGCTTTCGCGCAAGTGTGAGCTGGTGTTAGTCCCGACTCACACACTCCCTTCCCTCGGCTGCGGATTCACTCGTCACATCTCGGCATTTCCACAAACTGTGCCCTGCAAGGATTCGGTCACAGTTTGGGAAATGCATCGAGATCTGACTTCGTGAAGAGTCCTCGCCTTCGGGAAGTGAGTGTGTGAGTCGGGACCCCACCTTCTTCTTTTTGCGTCCCGAGGACTGTCTGAGAGAGTATAAATTTCTGGACAAAATGGGAACCATTGCATGACCTCGTGACCATTTTGTCCTGAAATTTAACGAGCGAGTTCCGCAGGGACGCAAAAAGAAGAAGGTGGGGTCCCGTAGCACTACTTCACTCGCGATAAAAGCTTGACCACATCCGAATCCCTAGAATCACTTCCCAGTAGCACCACCGCATACATTTCCCTCTCCTCCCCAAAAGTAAATATTGCCGCACTCGTGAGTTTTGCCTCCGGAATATAACCATTCTTGCCACCATAATAGTTCGACCAGTTCAGGAAGTGTGAAGGATTGACCCAGGTATGCGTACGCACAGTCTTTGTCTTCATATCTGTTATCTCCAATATTTCCGGATCATTCTTGCGTATCCAGTCCAGAATAATGGCGAGATCAGTCGCGGTCGAACGATTGTCAGCGGAGAGACCAGACGGATCCCGAAAATATGTACGGTATGCACCTATCGTCTGAGCAAAATTATTCATGGCTTCTATGAAAGCCTTGCGGCCATAGTTGTGCGCAAAGGCTTCGGCGGCATCATTCGAGGAGACCATGAGGAGCGGGTAGAACATGTCTTTGGCCAGGAAAACCTCGCCTGCACGGAACTGGGCCGTATTGCCATAGGTATCGATGATGCTTTTAGAAAGGACGATGTGCTCATCGGGATCGATGAGCTTCCTCGCTACTATCGCAGTCACAAGCTTGGTCAAGGAAGCGACGGGCATGAGAGTGTCAGCATTGTTTGCGGCTATGACCTCGTCAGTGTCGAGGTTGCGGATGATATAGCCATTTGCAGTGATGTCATTTTCTAGAGACTGGGGGATATTGAGTGTGGCGGTATTTATGAGATCCTCTTCCTGACTCGCAGTATAGCGGATGAGACGACGGAAGCCCTCGAGACTGGTGCCTTCTATGGGCTGTTCGATGAGAGAAGCTATGGCATTTGCTGTCATATCGAGATCGATCCTAGAAATGACTGGCAATACATCATCATGAATCCAAACCAAACCAAAATATATGCCAAAAAGGGCGATGATCATACCCAGGCCACCGTAAAGCACACTGAAAAATTGTCTCATCGTTACATATTATCACACGGCGGGAGACGCAATAGCTATTTTACCAGGCGATAAAAAACATTCGAGCCGAAACGAAGGTCGATCGTTTCAAAATTCAAATATTCATTTTTGGTACGAGCATCCGTGAGCATGTGCGACCAGAAGGAAACGAAGTTGCTGATCTGGTTTTCGAAACCATTTACTTCATTGAAATAAACAACGATTGTTTCGACGGGTGTCGAAGTGCCTACGACGGACTTGTCTTTGCCCGGATTTTCTATGAAGAGTTCGTATTCTCCCCCACCTTTCACGAGTATACCCAGTGGGTTCACACGAGAGAGACGCATAGATTCATAAAATCCCTGCAGAGCTCGGAATGTACTCGAAGCAAATGCTTCCCTGCCGATGGCGTCGTTTTGCGGAGCGTCATTCTCTATGTCGAGGAGGTAGTAGCTGTTGTACATATTTACTGGAAAGACGCCAGCCTTCATATATATGACACCACTCGCATCGGTAAAAAAGCAGTTTTCCGATTGGCCGCCTGTTTCAGCATTTTCAGCAATACTGAAATTCGGCAATCCCGCACAGACCAGAGCAGCGGGAGACTTTTCGTGAACCTGTATGTCGAGACTGCCGAGACCGGACCGTCGTATGCTGAGTGATTCTATTCTAGGTGATGTCTCTTTTATAGCTTCGCTAATATCCGCCTTGGAAATAAGTAGAAAGTTCGACTTGGAAAACAGGCCGAGATAGTCGCCCTCAAGTGCACGGAGAGCAGCCGCCTCGAGTGCAGGAAGAATGTCCGGGTCTGCGCCGGAAATACTGACATGCCCGATATTGACCCGATCGAGGTACGTAAAGCTGGAAATAGCATAGGTCCACGAACCAGCGGAAATGAGGACGAGAACTAAGGCAAAAAAGTTTCTCCGGCGTTTGTTTTCCGCAAACTTTGACGACTGACGCGCCAATGTTGTGATATGCACATTATGAACATCAAATCTTTTTTTCATTCATATGCCGCACTGGCGGCAGGATTTATTTTATAACATCCTTGCCCATGTACTTTGTGAGGACTTCGGGGATCTTGATACTGCCGTCGGGTTGCTGGAAATTTTCGATGAGAGAGACGAGGATACGAGGTGTAGGAATAGCTGTAGCGTTCAATGAATGAGCGTAGCGCATCACACCCTCGGCATCACGATAGCGGATATTGAGACGTCTGCATTGAAAATCATGGAAATACGATGCGGAACCGATCTCCCTGTATTTACCTTCCTTGGGAACCCAAAGTTCGATATCATACTTCTTTACTTGGCCGAGACCTAGGTCTGCGCCACAATTCACAACTGTGTGATACGGTATTCCGAGCGCTTCTATGAACTCTTCGGTATTCCTATTCACCTCCTCGTGATACTTTACGGACGCTTCGTGATTCGCTTCACAGAGTATCACTTGCTCAAACTTATAAAATTCATTGACCCGTATGAGACCGTGAACGTCCTTACCATGGGCGCCCGCTTCCCTGCGAAAACACGGGGAAAATCCCAAATATTTCTTTGGAAGCTCGGCCGACGATAGAACTTCGTCACCATGAAGCCCCATTATGGGAACTTCGGCTGTACCTACTAGGTAATCTCCGTCTTGAGTTTTGTAAAGATCCTCTTCACCTTGAGGCAAGTAACCTGAGCCGTAGAGATTTATAGCCCGAACTATGACGGGAGGAATGATAGGCACAAAGCCTTTCTTTTGGAAGAATTCCAAGGCAAAATTCCAAATAGCAAAACACAGATTCACCGCATCACCGGTAAGAAAATATCCGCGAAAGCCATGGATCTTGGCTCCGCGCTCTAGATCGAGCATGCCGAGCTTGGTCATGATCTCGATATGGTTTTTGGGTTCAAATGGAAAACTGGTCTTTTCTCCCCAGACTTTGACTTCGAGATTGTCAGCATCAGAATTACCATCAGGTACGGACATATCTGGAATATTTGGCACTGCGAGCATGAGAGCTTGCCACTCTTTCATTGTTCCCTTGAGTTCCTCCTCGTCTTTTTCCATTTCGCCCTTTACTATTTTCATTTCCCCTATGAGTTTTGTTCTTTCTTCTGGATCTTTTGCTCCACTGATCTTTTCGCTGGCTATGTTTTGTGCCGCGCGTTTCTTTTCCACAGCGAGCAAGAGTAATTTGCGCTTGTCATCTGATACTAGGAGCTGGTCTACGTCAAATTTTAGATGTTTTTTCTTTGCGGCTGACGCGATGAGATCCTTGTTTTCTCTGATGAATTTTATGTCTAACATGTGGCTATTTTAGCACAATTATTTTGATTTGCATTACTATGGTAAAATTGTGACCGTCCCGCCTGCATCCTGCCTTTTCGCAAGATTTGAAATAGTTGTGCAGGGTCCGAGTATTGTAAATACTTCACAAATCTTGCGAAAAGGCAGGATGCAGGCGGGACGAATAACATGAAGTTAACAACAAAAAGAATATCCATAGAAGACTATCCGATATTGCTCAACGAAATATCGAGCCCTCCCCCACACATGGACTTTGCTGGCAGATTTCCAGATAAAAAAGACAAATATCTCTGTGTAGTAGGATCTCGTCACAACAGCGTATACGGTGAAGATGTCACAAGGAAGCTAATAGCGGGCCTCAAAGGCTATCCCATAACTATAGTCTCTGGTCTTGCTGTCGGTATTGACTCCATCGCTCACGAGGCCGCTCTGGAGAATGGACTGAATACGATATGCTTTCCCGGGTCTGGTTTGTCTCTATCTGTACTCTACCCAGCTGTAAAGCGCGATCTAGCGCTCCGCATCGTGGAGAGTGGTGGCGCGTTGTACTCACAGTTCGGCATGAACCAGCTCGGAGACAAATGGACATTTCCGAATAGGAACCGCACCATGGCCGGTGCATCTCATGCGACTCTCATCATCGAAGCGGCAGAGAAGTCCGGCAGTCTCATCACGACCAGTCATGCCCGAGAATTTGGCCGGGAAGTATTCGCCGTACCAGGATCCATCATATCCGACTTGTCTTATGGACCACACAGTCTTATTCGTGACGGCGCGACACCTGTATATTCTGCTGAGGATATCTTGCAGGGATTGGGATTCCAGGTCATACGGACAGATGGAATGATTTCCGCCTTGCCAAATTATTCTGAGATGAAGCTGGAACCAGATCAGAGAACTATCATAGATCATCTTCGCATCGAGAAGCTTTCATCTACAGGACTTATAGACAAGACGGGCTTTACAGCGACAAAACTCAATCTGGTGATTTCTGAACTCGAGCTATTGGGATTGGTAAAGGATGCAAATGGAATATATAGACTAATGTAGGTAAAAGCGGACATGCAATGTGCTCTTTTTGCATGATTTGAAATAGTTGTGCAGGGTCCGAGTATTGTAAATACTTCACAAATCATGCAAAAAGAGCACATTGCATGCCCGCTTTTACCGGATGCGTCCAAGTAATTCTTTTATTATTTTCAATGCTTTCATCACCTCCCTCTCAGTACTCCACCGCCCAAAAGAAAACCGCACAGAATTTTTGCTGTTCGCACCGATGGTTTTGAGCACGTAGGATTCATCTTCGTCACGCAGACAGGAGCTCTTGGTAGAAGCCGCAATACCGTGTGCATCTAATTCCATTACGAAGAATTCACTCTCTATGCCGGGAATGGAAACATTTAGGATGTGGGGGGACACCGCACCATCGAAATTTGTGTCACGCTCATCACCCTTGGCACGTTCCCCATTTACCTTTATGTCCTTATTTATCCGAAGTAATTCATTCATAAAAAGTTTCTTGAGCGAGATGAGCCGGACTGACTCTGCTTCGCGTGTCTGGCTCACGATATTCACAGCCTCGGCAAACCCCATCACGCCTGGAAGATTTTCTGTACCCGAACGCAAACCCTTTTCCTGGCCTCCGCCATACATGACAGGAGAAATAGGCAATGAACGCTTCTTGTAAAGTGCACCTATTCCTCTCGGACCAAAGACCTTACTACTGTCGAGAGTGAGCATATCCACACCGAGTTTTTCTACATTCAAGTCCTGATAGAGTCCCTGCGCGGCATCGGTATGCAAGAGCGGATATTTCACATCCTGATAGGCGAAAGCCGAGGTTTCGGCGTACTTTTCCCTAGCTTGGCGGACCATCTTCGCTATCTCACGTATGGGTTCGACAGTACCGATCTCATTGTTCACAGTCATGACAGAGATGAGTACAGTGTCGGGACGGATCTGTTTTTTGAGACTATCGAAATCGACTGCGCCATCGCTATTTACTCGGATCACCTCTACCCGAACACCCTTTTCGCTGAGGTGGTTCGCACATTCGCGGACGGACGAATGTTCTATGGCACTTATGAGCACATGCATGGAGTCATATTCGAGACCAGTATTGCGCAAGCGTTCGATCGAGCCTAATAGCGCAAGATTGTTACTCTCGGTACCACCAGAAGTGAAAGTGATGTCATCTGGATGAGCATGGAGATATTCCGCAACTGTTTTTCGTGCTGTCACGAGAGCTTCCTTTGCTAGGACGCCTTCGCTATACCAGGAAGAAGGGTTGGCATACATAGGGTCGGAATACTGCTTCATGGTGCGGAGAACACCCTCATCTATGGGAGTGAGCGAGGCATAGTCGAGATAGATGCGCTTTTTGAACATGACATGAGTGTACAATATTTTGCCTTTTCTGGTAAGACATACGATAATGGTGCAATGCAAACAATATTTCAAAACCCACTTTTGGTCGGCTTCATAGCGCTCTGTATCACAAACGTCATTTTTCTCGGCATCATCCTGTGGATGTATTTCAGACAACGCAAATTCCTGGTGGGTTTTGATTCCGAAAATGTCAGCCAATCTCTACAGTTCGTCTCTGCAAATCTGCGCGACATGGAAAAATTTCGCAAAGAGATGGAAACATATCTTACCCAGGTAGAGCGCCGTCTCCGGAAGAGTGTGCAGTCAGTGAATACGGTCCGCTTCAACCCCTTCAAAGGCACGGGTGACGGTGGCAACCAGAGCTTTGCGACAGCGCTCCTGAACGAAGACGGAGATGGTGTGGTCATTTCCAGTCTGCACTCGCGCGACCATACGAGGGTATTTTCCAAGCCGGTAGTAGGCCGCGAGTCAGAGATCGAGCTTTCTGAAGAAGAGCGGGATGCGATAGCGATGAGGTAAGGAATTTTTTTGAGTGCAAATTTAGTGTCAAAAATTAGTTTGACTAATTCTTTTTTTACCAGTATAAATTAAACAAACATAGTACGGCGGCATGCGTGTGCATGTCGCTTTTGACAACGAAATAATAATAAGAGAAAGGCAAAGTGTGAAAAAATGTATATCTGCGGTGTTTGCTGTATTGATCATTACTAACTTCTGCAATGAGGTTAAAAGTGAGATCAGGTATATGGTTACCGATATAAGCGGAAAAGAAACGGATATCATAAGCAGAGCATTTGGTATCAATAATCGTGGTCAAATAGGTGTTGATGGTAGAGTATCTGGGAAAAGCGGACTATTTATCTACACCGAAGGCAAATTCGATCAGGTTGGGCCAGAGACAAATGATATTACATCTGGCTATGCGATAAATGATCTGGGTCAGGTCGTCGGTCGATCATTTCGCAACGGCACGTTTGGCGGTTACCCATTCATTGACAGAGGCGATGAGCTGATTGACTTCAATGACGGTGATCAGAGTCGACAAGGTGCATTATTGAGTATAAACAACTTGGGTGATGCAGTCGGAGTTATCGATATAGGAGATCATGCAGAGGGCTTTACCTATGTCGGCAAACAGATCGGCCTCATAGGCACATTCGAATCTTCGGGTACATCTTTGATAGCCATCAATGATCTAGGTCACATGGCCGGAAATCTGAATGTTCCTGACTGGTCATCGAGGGAAGCCTTCATCTATGCGGATGGAAAAATGAAAAGACTCGGTACCTTGGGTGGAGAGTATAGTTATGCCGTCGCAATGAACAACAGGGACCAGGTCGCCGGTATGTCACTCTTAAAAGATGACAACCTCGCGCATGTGTTCCTATATTCAGACGGAGTCATGAAAGATATAGGTTCAAATCCGGATTCATATTTGAGTGTGAGTGATCTGAATATTCACGGACAAATAGTTGGCTTTGTGGCATACAGTATAAAAGATCCAAACCATCTCACCTATCATGCATATCTTTTCTCGGAAAAAGAAAATGCAGACCTGAACACACTCATCGATCCGACATCCGGCTGGGAACTGCACCAGGCATATGGAAACAATGACTGGGGTCAGATAATCGGAACGGGTTTGTTCAAAGGAAAATCAAAAGTGTTCCTACTCACTCCCCTGGGCGGGACGCCGATACAGGCGATACAGAAACAACCGGAACGGCCGACATATGGAGACTATCCGGTCAAGGAGGAAGGAAAGGATAGTCTGGTGGTGGTGACACATGGGTGGATAAAATCAGATAGTGATCCTACCGCATCGACTAAATGGGTTGAGGTAATGACAAATCATATATCTGAATATTTTGTCAATAATAATATAAATAATTGGCAATTGTGCGGATATAGGTGGATAAATTACGCTCACATACCTAATTATCAAGGTGGACCCGAGACTGCTATACGAAACTCTAGACAAATTGGTCAGAGTCTTGGTCTCAAAATATATCAACAAAAATACTCCCGTGTTCACTTCATCAGTCACAGTGCCGGCGCTGGTCTTATTCAAGCGGCAACAGATGTAATAAAAAAACACAATCCCTCTGTGCAAATCCAAGAAACATTTCTGGATCCGTATGTCGGGGCAGATTTCTCCGGCACTTCGTGGTATGGGACAAATGCTAATTGGGCAGATAACTACTCAAGTAAGGATAAGGAAACTGGAAATCATTATTTATCTTTTACCTATAATATTCTTCTAAATGCGTACAACGTCGATGTCACCAGACTCGATGTTGCAAACAGGGTAAATATGCCCTACTGGACTACTGGTAACGATCAACCGTGTTACGTTACAGAATCAACTCATGGTTGGCCCGTAGAATTCTACCAGAATACAATCATTGGAAATACAACCAAAGAATATGAGGGATTTGGGTTTCAGTTGAGTCAGGAAGCGACAGAATGGGATTCGGTCTCAACAAGGTTCAAGGTCGGAAACACTAGTCCCGGACACATTCTCGGACATGCAGACCCGAACAATTGTCGTTTCAAATATCCGGTGCCATATTATCCTTCGTTCATCATGGACTTCATCGGTAATCCTTCCATACAAAGCGATACAGGCACAATTGAGAAATACTTAAATGGTAGTTTTGTCTCAAAAAGCGGTTCGCCAGTATGGATTGTAACTTCCGGTGTATCTACAAATGTGATTAATACAGTTTCGTTCGATGCGACATTCGGAAGCTTGACCGGATCCGAAGGACTCCTGACTGTTTATTGGAAAAGCAATATAGTTGGGTCTATTGACCAACGATACGTTCAAGATGGATTCCAACACTATTCCTTCCAATTTCCGAAAAATATCAGTAATGAATCATACTCACTCGGGTTTCGCCTGGACCCGTTTACGAAAATTCAGTCGGTGGTAATAGTAACGAATGTTATCGTATCAGTAAGCGGTGTAAGTGAGCCATTCTTACTCAAGCCTACAGGCAACACAAGCGATTCATATAGTTTACAATTGATAGGCCAAAAAGGATTTGAGTATAGGATTCAATCCTCCGATGATCTATTCGATTGGAAAACTATTGCAGTCATTGTTAATACAACGGGTTCGGTGCAATTTATTGACACCGATACCACAGGGTCATCTCGTCGGTTCTACCGAGCGATAGTACCGTAATAGTTCTTTGCAGATTCACAGGGCTCGCTTCGGCGGGCTCTTTTTTTATATTCCATACAGAAAAATAATAAAAAAAGATGGGTATTGAAATATAAAAACTATTCCTCCCAATAGGATAACCAGATATCCAATTAATTGAGAATTATTTAATTTAATAATTCGAAATCCAAAAAACATTCCCAATATAATCAAGATCAAACTTGATCCTATTATAAGAATATTGAACATGCCTGGTAGTGAAGATACAAAAAATAATAATGTGGAAAGCGCGTAGCAGGTCACGGATATAATAATGTTTGTATGTTTTTTCATGTTCATATAATTATACACCACTTATGGATATACACACTACCTACCGAATGACTATCCTGTGAGTCACGAAGAGCGTTTGAGTGGATTCCTTTATATTGACGCCTGACCTACAGCATTAACAGATAGGACTAAAATAAGGAACAAGCAAATTATCCGAATAAAAAAACAGTGCAACTAGGATGATATAGGAGACAAATGATAGATGGACGTTTTTTAGGTTTTTTATATTTAAATTATACCTTTTTAATGAAATCTGAATTAATATCCCGCAAAACCAGACATGAGTAGAAGATATCCGACTATGACAACAATTCCCATAACAGTACAAAGATTGCCAGCCCAGGCTGATTCTTTGATTTTGTTGCTTTTGAAACCGAAAAATACACCGCTGAAGAGTAATATAAATAAACCGATTAAAACGATCGCATTCATTACAATTCCAATATTAGAAGGTATAGAAGTTGTGCGAGTGAAATCGTCACCAATATTTATCCAGGTAATAAACCAAATCATTGCTAGAATGTAGGAACCTATAGAATAGAAAATATTTTTATATTGTTTCATGTTCAATATTATACACCATTTACGAAATCGCAGCCCTGTTAGGCATACACCTGCTACGGCAAGCTCTTTTTTATATAATTGAATCAATCATCATAAGAATAGGTATTTCCAAGACCCATGTATAAAACAAACTCAATATACCCAAAATTAACAATATTTTTGCTAATCTTGAGGAATCACTAACCTTAGTTCCTTTGAAACTGATTATTATTCCAACTACTATTAATAAATAAAAGATGAAAAGATATCCGCTACCAACCAGATGAAATGTATATAGTAATATATATGCAAGTATATAAAGTGCCAAGGCCAATAGGGTGATCATATTCATTGATAAAGTTTTCATGTTGAAATAATTATACACTATTTATAAATATTTTTATACGCCGAAGAAATAATCGAGTATCATTATTTTTTCTCATGTTTATGTAATTTAATATAATCTTCAATGTTAATTGTTCCCTCCCGGCATGAACTTATTGATTTTGCGACAAAGACATAGCAAAAGAGAGTAATAGCAATATTATTATGCCACCTACACCAAGTATTGTAGCCATAACTGAAGAACCGTTTTTTCTATACTCCTTGAAAGCTAGGAAGATTCCAATTAGTAATAGTACTGCTGAAGTAAAATAAATAATATTATTTTGGATACCAGTATCTCTAATTGTCACAAAAGGAAATCCAAAATTGATAAGCAATAGTACTAACAAATAGCATACGACGGAAATAATGAGGTTAATATTTTGAGTTACAGGTTTGAAATTAATAATGATATTATTTATTATTTACTGGCAATTATATGCAGGGGTACATACACTTTGTATATAAAAAAATCCAAATATTATCAATACACCGATCAACATGAGTAAGTTACTCGCTATATCCGATTCCTTATTTTTGCTTGCTTTATATGCAAAAAATATACCAAAGGCTACCAGTAATAAGCTTACAATGATAAATACATATCCATATTTCAGTGAACCGTTTACTGATACGAGAAGTGAGGGTAAAACATAAGTAACGACAAATCCTAGGACATAGAAACAAAGAGATAGTGTAACATTTTTATATTCTTTCATGTTGACGTAATTATACTACTTCCCTATTTCAAAACCATGTTGACAGAGTAAGGCCTACGGTGGTATAATGGTGACAGAAGCATGAAAACAACACGAATGCTCAGTCCCGAGGAAGCGGAGCAATTCTTCGCCCAATTGCGGAGAGTAGTTGAAAATGCTCCGAAGTCAGAACCCCGAGCCCCGTTTAGCCTTCCATCCAGCCACTACACATTCCATAGGGCCGAGAAGCCCGTGCGTAAGTCGGCTCGAGTGGATCGCTCAGATGGAGACCAGATCGGCTGGATGACCGAATGGGAGGAAAGAGAGGAACAAAGAAACACCAGATTCAAATTCAAAATGTAGGAATACCATGCAGATCCGTAAAAAGCGCCGAACAACAATCGGCGCTTTATCTATGCTTTTTCGAATGGTTCCATCTCAACTATGAATGTCGAGCCCTTGCCTTCTCCGCGCGACTCTGCACGGATAGTGCCATGATGAGCCTCTATCATCTCTTTTGCCACATACAGTCCGAGACCGGTACCTTTTATATTCACCTTGTTCGCATTATTTGCCCGACTGAACTTCTGGAAAAGTCTGGGCAATATTTCCGGAGCGATGCCGATACCAGTGTCGCTGATCTTGAATATGAATTTGTGATTCTTGCTATCATAGGAAAGTTCGGCATCTACCCTGCCGCTCGGTGTGTATTTCATGGAGTTGTCTATGAGGTTTACGATGACTTGCTTGAGCTTGTCTCGGTCTGCAGTGGTCCGATAGTCACTGTGAGATTCCGAAGCATGGAATGAAAATGCAAGTTTTGTTTTCTCGATATTGGGTTTGATTTCTCCTATAACATCCTCGATGAGCTGTTTCAGGTCGATGGTTTCGAAAGCATACTTCATGGTACCGAGCTCTATCCTGCTCACATTCAGATAGTCATCGACGATACTGACCAGAGTCTTCGAGGATTCAAATATTCGGCTCACGCCAGTCTTGGCTTCTTCGGATATCGCACCCATGTCACCTTCGAGTAGGAGCGAGGCATAACCCTTCATGGCGGTGAGCGGTGCACGGAGCTGGTGGTTCGCAAAGGAGACGAATTCGGATTTCTGACGATCCAGGTCGGTGAGACGCGTGTTGGCTTTTTGGAGATCTGCTGCAAGTTTTTCAATGCGTTCGCGTTGATTCACTTCTTGATAAAGCATTTTAAGCAACAAAATAGTGAACCATACTGTAAAAGCAAGTAGCAGTGAATTAATAAATATATTATAAAAAGTTTGTGCTAAGAGTATATTTATCACAAATACAATATTTATCGCCCCGGCAAAAAGCTGAATTGCAACATTTTTAATATTAAATAGTTTGTAATGAAGAGCCGCGTAACTAAATATAAATGGACTAGCCATAAGCATAAACGTCCCTATCAAATCATAGGGTTGTGGAATTGAATATCCTAACATAAGAGGAAAATTTATTGATCCACCAATGAAACCTAATATTGATCCAATAAAAAGATAGCCCATTCTGTAACGGATCTCTCCCCTTGAGTGAATAAGGCTTCTAAGTAAAAAAATTAAACCCGTAAGAATGAAACCTATGTAACCAATAATTATAAAGTATAAGTAGAGCGGACCAGCAATAGGCCAATACGGAAAGACCGATATACTTCTTACCCCCGAAACATAATAATCTGTAAAACTGAACGATGCAAAAAAGAACGTAATTAAGTAACAAATTCTTATAAAATACTTAGCCTTGATTTCATAATCAATAGCGGTAAATACCCAGTGTAAAAATAGTACGGGTATAAATGTTGCCCCTAGATTTAATAGTCTGGCAAAAAATAATGCCGTCTCGGGATCCGAATTAGTTTTCAATAGACCGAACCATGAATAACTCCAGACAGCAAAAGCGAATGCTAAGAGAGCGAATCTACGTGCTTGTACATTTTCTTGATTTTTCCAAATAGCAAAACATCCGAAACCAGTGAAAAAGAAAGCTGTTATTATTACTGATGATTGATAGATGTCAAGCATAATTATTGTTTTGCCAATTTAGTTATAAAAATATTGCTACAAATTCTCCTTATTTGGGAATCAAACATAAAATATATTCTATAAAGAACAAATACCAGACTATGTTTTTTAAGAAGCCAGAGACTGAACAAATTTTCAATATCGCAGATATTTAAAATATTTTTTCCTTCTTCTCGAAGAAATTGAATATATAAATTCCCAACATATACTGGTATTCTTCGTCTATGTTTCATCTTTTTTGAAATAATATGATCAATATTTGAAAATGGCCCTTCGTCTTTAATTATATGGTTTGGATTTAGATTAAGCATTGCATCACTTAAGCCATTCCATTCTACAACTTTACTTTGAGGATTTAAATGAGCAGTATTAACTGAAAGTGGCTCATCGTCTGATGGATCACATTTGATCCATTTATTATTTAGGTATACATTGCAATAGACATGTTTTGATTTACGAGATACATTCCGCGCAAGATGTGGTAACACAATAGGACCAAAATAATCTGGACCAACAACATCCATAACTCCATATCCTGCTGGAATATTTGCAGCACGTAAAAGTGCAATTAGTAAATTAGCATTATTAGTACACGTGCCCCCTTTTTCCTTTAATGTATCAGATGCTTTTTTCGTCCAATGTCCAACCTTATAGACTGTTGAATCTCTAACAAAATAAAACAATTTTTTAGCCAGCTCAGTACTATTAGAACTATTATCCATAAAATATTTTGCAATCTTTTGAATCTCATAATTCTCACAATCACAGTAATAAGTAGCTTTTAGAAATGATTTCAAATTATGTTTTTTCATATATATGTCTTAGAATTTTCTCGGCAATTTTCTTTTTTCCAGTAGCTTTTTCAATAATATTCTGCTTATCAATAATATACGCTTCATGATCAGTAAATTTTGAATCATAAATATTCGCTACAATTAAATCTGCGTTAGATTTCTGTAAACTATTAAAAGCAATGCTAGTTAATTTTTCAACAGTGACACCAACCTCAAGTTTAAACTTAATTAAAAAAACATTTGGAGCATACTTTTTTATATCATCAACAATTTTTTTTGTAGGTATAAGCCTAAGTATTAGATTATTTGTATTAGATTTTATCTTCCCTATATGTACTTTTTTTAGCTTAAAATCGGATACGGCCGCAGAATGTACAACAGCATCAAATTTCTGTGAGATTAAAGCATTTTTCATTAATAAATCGAGTTCATCAAAATATTTAAATCTAATGACATTAATATTAACTGGTAATTTCAAAGAGGATACATCCATAGAAGGACCTAATAATAACGTGACGTTTGCGCCATGTTGAGCAGCAGCTTCTGCAATCGTTAATCCAATTTTACCCTTAAAGATGTTTGTTATGACACGAACAGTGTCTATGGAAACCCATGTTGAACCGGCACTTACCAAAATATTAAATCCCGTGAGCGATTTATTTTTTAAAATCATAATAATATTTTCTCTATTTCTTTTATAATTTCATCATTATCGGCAATTTTTCCAATTCCATTATCTCGACAAGCTAACACTCCCGATCTTGGTTCAACAATTAAAAACTTTGTTGTGTCTTTTAATGTTTTTAAATTTTTTTGGAACATTGGATTATTCCACATGTTTGAATTCATTGCTGGGCAAAGAATTATTTTTATATCGGGTAATGACGCACTGATTATTGTTGTTAAAAGATTATCTGCTAGACCATTTGCAATCTTACCAATTGTATTTGCGGTAGCAGGAGCAATTACAATAATATCGGGCCAATGAGAAATTGAGATATGTTCAATAAAAAAAGGATCTAATGGATTCCAAAGATCATCATATACCGGCTGATTAGTTAACGATTGGAAAGTCAGAGGGGTAATAAATTTTTTTGCCGACTCAGTCATAACGACCCTAACCACCGTTTTTTTTGAAATTAGCATATTTACAAGAGAACAAACCTTGTAGGCTGCAATCCCACCAGTAATACCAACTAGAATTTTTTTGCCATCCATATGCATTAAAAAATTATACCATATTTACTGCTATAATAATGACTATGGATATAAGCATTCCTACCATATTGATATGGATCACGGCAATAATAATTATTAGTCTGGATTTGGTTATTGTAATAGGTAGCCGTAATTTATCATCGCGAGTTTTTGCTGCATTAAGTTTTACAACTGCAATTTGGGTAATCTCATCAGGCTTTTTCATATCAACACTATCATCTAATGTTTCAAATATTTTAATCCGCTTTCAGTACGTGCTTGGAATATCAATAGCCTTAGGCTTTTATTTATTTTCATTAATTTATCCTAATGACAAAAAGATAACTAAAAAACACATATATGTACCCATATTAATCATCATCATTTTTGCTTACTTATTTTTATTTTCAAATCACTTAATTATTTATACATTTTACATTGGAGGAATAAATAAGTGGGGATGGAATTTTGGGAATTTTCAGTGGCTATTTGAATTTGCTTTCTGTGGACTATGGACGTTTGCTCTTCTAAATCTTTATCGTACATACAAGAACTCCTCTGGACCACTACGCATAAATCTTAAAAATATGTTTTGGGCACTATTTTTAGGCATAATTCCGCCAACCATCGTAAATATTTTATTACCGGCAATTGGTTACTTTCGACTTAACTGGTTCGGTCCAGTAACAAGCGCAATCTGGATACTCATCATTGCTTATTCGATTATTCGCTACCGCCAGATGAGCGTACGGATCGTAGTAACAGAGGCATTGGCTGTTGCTATGACGGCGATATTTTTCATAAACATTTTCATTGATTTTGCACCGAACATTTACATTCGCATTGTAACCTTTACCGCTTTTATTATACTCGCATATTTCCTGATACGCGGTGCCCTCCTCGAATCCCGCCAAAAGGAACAACTCGCAGACTTGAATCAGAACCTAGAAGCAAAAGTTGCCGAGCAGACGGCGGAGATCCGTCGCGCGTATGAAGTGGAAAAGAAGGCTCGAGTCGATCTGGAAAAACTGAATGACAGCAAAAACCAGTTCATCATGATCACCCAGCATCATTTGCGGACGCCGGTGACGAGCATCAGCTGGCAACTGGAGTCCATGATATCGGGCGAATACGGCACACTCTCACCGGAGCTCCACACCGCCGTTCTCGAGACCGAAGAATCCACCAAGCGTCTGACGCACATCATCGATGATTTTCTAGACATAGCCGCGATGAAAGCTGGCAGCAATATTCTGAACTTTACCGAAAGGAGCCTCCTGTCCGCTATGCAAGAAGTACTGCACGACCTCCGCACAGACATTGCGAGGAAGCACATAAGTGTCACCTATCCCGAAACAAATGATGACTGGCCGAAGCTCCATGTCGACTACGAGAAGATGCGCGACATCCTCCTCATCGTCATCGAAAATGCCGTGCGCTACAACTATGAGGCTGGCAGTATCACGATCACGACTCGTACACATTCGCACAAGTTTGAAATCTTTATAAAAAACACCGGCATAGGCATCACTCCCGAAGAATCGGAAAAGATAGGCTCGACCCTGTTCTACCGCGGAATGGAAGCCAGGAAACAAAATGCTATCGGCATGGGAGTCGGTCTGTCTGTGAGCAAAGCCATCATTCGTGGACATCAAGGCAGTTTTGATATCGAGTCGAAAGGCCCGGGCATGGGTGCGACTGTGACCATCACTCTACCACTAAAGCAAAACTAAATTTGACAGAAAAGTTCCGATACTTTCTTTTTTAGTATTTCCGTCCCAGTTTTGTGCGAACAGCCCTTGGGCAAGGAAAAAGCCTTTCCTATCGATACTCCGACTTGCCTCCTCCACAAAGTATTTGGTTTCAACCGAAATGCCACCGGCAATACTCGTGCGCCAGTCTCGAGAGCGAGCACGGCGGCACCCTTTTTGAAATCTGCGAGAACGTCACTATCATTGATATGACCCTCCGGATATATGACTACTACCCCTCCGGAACTAATGATCTCCTTTGGTTTTTTGAGATTCACCTCGATACCTTTGCCCGGAAAAACGACGAAAACACCAAAAAGAGAGTAAACAAATTTTACAAAACCGATGCGACCGAGAAATATGAGAAATGGCCATTGGAAAGCATCTACAGCCATGAAGCGGAGCGGCAAGTGAGAATATGACGACACCAAACGGAAAAGAAAGCTGTCGTAAAAAGAAATATGGTTGGAAACAATTATGAGCGGCTTACCAGACTCATTCATGTTTTCCGCACCCACTATATGCAGGCGGAAAAATAGATGGAAAAAAGGCATTACCAGAATGCCTGACAAGTATTGATTTATGCGCGAAAACCTTTCCGTATAAAGAACCGCGTCGCTGGCCATTTATTGCTTTTACAAAATAGACTTATTCTGTTTCGACTACAGATGGCGCTAGTATATCATGAGCATGTCTACCTTGACAATCGAGCACACTTGTGCCAGTATTCGTAACAAATGACGTTCTTTCCAAACCATGACTCGTGCCAGTTATGCAAACACCAAATATACTCGATGTGTACGTAGACGGCGAAACCAAAATCCTAAAGGAGATTGTGATCAGCCTCATCAGAGAAGATCCGACTCAGATATGGATCTGCAATATCCTGTCTGAGGCGGATGTGGTACTGATACATCTGGACCGGAGAGACTACCAAACACTGTCATGGGAACAGTGGTTCCAATATGCAGAAATATGCGCTCCCCAAGCTCTCATCCTCGTGCTTAGTGATGAAATGCCCCGTGCAGTCGATCTTTGCGGAGGACGTGTCTGCTGGAACAGACCGGACACCTTCCAGGTCGCAAGCATTCTGGATGAATTCCGAAATACATACATGGGCACACTGCGTTTCGCATCGGAACTACAGAGACGATGCAAACAGAATGGTGTGATGATAGCAGTACCCCACTAAAGGAAATGAAAACAAATGAGAGCGCATTGGAAACAATGCGCTTTTCTCTCGGGCACACAACTTTCTTTTTGTCGGATTTGAGAAGTTGTGCAAAGTCCGGGTAATCATAATAGCTCGCAAATCTGACAAAAAGAAAGTTGTGTGCCCGAGAGAAAAGCTGTAGTGCCTAATCTTGACCCGGACGCTTGATAACTAGCTCAGTCACAGGCTCAGAAGAGGCGAGATTTGCGATGATCTTTTCTGCCGTTTCATCGGGATCGAGGAAGAGATCGTACTCCGGCGGTCTTTCTTCATTGAACAGGTCTGTTTTCATACCCCCAGGATATACACCTATAACAGTAATACCGAAATCTTTTACCTCTTCTCGGAGCGAGTCGGTAAAGCCTCGAGCGGCATACTTGCTCGAAGCATACACAGCAGAGTTTGGCCGGCCGGCTAGAGCGGCGGTGGAAATAATATTCACGATCGTTCCCTTCCCCGCCTTTTTCATATATAGCAAGACGGCTCGTGCACCGTACATAGTGCCAAAGAGATTGACCTCCATGAGCTGATGCGCCCGCACCATGTCCGCCTTTTCTATAGGCATGCGGGGGTGCCAGACGCCGGCATTGTTGATCCAGATATCTATGCCACCTGTCAGACTAGCCGCCTCTCGTGCCAGATTTATGAGATCTTGCTCTTTGGTAACATCTGCGACTATTGCGGTCGCGCCGATCTCGAGCGCGGTCTTTTCGAGCTCTGCTTTGTCGCGCGATGATACAACCACTCTGGCTCCTTGTTCCGCAACAAGCCTCGCCATCGATCTTCCCAACCCCCGGCTAGAGCCGGTAATAACTACCACTTTATTTTTCATGAGGGAATTTTAGCACAAAAAACACTACAAAGTTATTTTTGGCAGGTCTACTTCCTTTATATTGCCGGCAACAGTCATGTACCAGGCATCATCCTTGAAATACTTGTTTGCAACACGGATGATGTCTTCGTTGGTGACCTCGGAATGACTTCTTACGCGATCAACGACTGTCTTTCCCTTTTGAGACAATATTCTTTCCTGATAGAAGTGTCCATCTACCCAGCTTTCTGCTGTTTCATACATGACTCGAAGTCGCTTTGTTGCAGTCTCCTTCTTTGCTTTTATTAACTCTTCGGGTATGCCGTCACGTTTGACGTCCTTCAATATGGAACAAAGAGTAAGAAGTGTTTCGGATAGATTTGCGAGCGAAGTCGATGCGTGTATCATGAAATGTCCTGAATCATTTGACGGAGAGCTAGCTGCATCGACACTATATATCAGTCCTTTTTCATATCGAAGCTTTTTGTGCAATAGACCGGCACGCCCACCACCTAGTGTATCAGCCAACATTCTTAATACGGTCGAATCTTTATCTGATATTATTGTTGTTCGAAAACCCATCCAAAAATTAACATGCTTTACATTTTCGTCGTAGAAGATCTGAAGAGGCCTTGTCCGAATAATTGGCGCCAGAACTTCTGTGAGTTCATGTGCGATACCTAGTGCCACAAAATGTATATTTTTTTCGATGGAAGCGGCCATATTTTCTATTGATATACCTCCAGCGGAAACCATACTGCACCTATTCGATACGACATACTTGTTATAGAAATCGAGGGTATCCTGACGCGTGATAGACATCAGAGATTCCTTTGTACCTAATGTATCCAGCTCATAAGCGGTGCCTTGATACATCAGACAATAGAATCCGCGATTTGCTTTTTTTTCGGCCGTAGAGAGCCTATCCCCCATTTCCTGCAATATAGATCCTCGTTCGGATTCTATTATAGAGTCAGTGAACAAAGACTCGGTCAAGAGCTCACCGAGAAATGATGTCAAAACATCAATATCCGCAGGCTCAGATATTTCAGAGTTCACGCACAATACCTCGTCATTTGTACTTGCCGACACCAGGCCTCCCTTGCTCTCTATATACATTGCAAGCTTGTCCTTCTGTGGAAACTTCTTTGTCCCTGCAAATATGAGGTGTTCAACAAAGTGTGCTATTCCCTCCTTGCCTGGCGGGTCGAAACGACTGCCAGAATCGAAAACTAGTTTCAAAGTAACCGGAGCATTTGGCTTCTCGAAATGTACTAGACGGACTCCATTTGATAGCACTTTTTCCTTTCGTACAACACCGAGCTCCGCAAGAGTGGGTATTTGCATTTTATTATATGTAAAATGAATAATTTATACGATCATATCACACAAAAGTGAATAAAATGGAGCTGGCATTACTACCAGCTCCATAACGGTCATTCAGTACTTCTCGCAAGAGCCACCCGTGTGAGGGCAGGTCTCTTCGGTTTCCTCTTCGCAAAAGAGGACTTGGATGGATTTGGTATTCTTCATAGTAAATAGAATGAAGATTGACTTTTTGATGAACCACACATACATGTGTCGGCTCTCCCGCATAAGAGCGGTCACCTGCTCGCATGAAGATCAGGGACTACTATCGTGCCCGTAATCATCATGGTCCGGACCATCATCATCGGCCTGGAACAAGATATGTTTTTGCATAGGAATGAACTTTTGCAGTTTGGACATAGCGACCCCCTCATACATGAAGCGGATCTCCCACTACATGGTTTCCTAAAGATGGATGTCAGTCACCGTCAGTAGGCTCGTCTGTCGGAATATCAGGAGTACAGTTGCCGTCATCCTGCTCAATAACAGACATCAGTTTGGACTTGTTCATACTTTTCGTAGTGTTTGTAATGTTCATGACCGGAATAAGTCCGGCCTCCATCACGCTGGTCCGGCGGTATGCACGGTCCAGTGTCGTCGCTAGGTCCACAAGCGCTCGTTCCCGAAAAGGTTTTGCGAATACCTTTTCTTATGAGCATATCATCGTCTTGTCCGTCCCCATCACAGGAACCTTCTGGCATATTTTCCTTTCTCTACCTATTTTGTTTGCCTACTATAGGTAGTGCTATCTATGGGTATCTTATCAGAGGGGGTTTTATTGTCAAGCATAGATGATTCAGTTGTGGATAACTGGCAATTGTGAGATTCTAGTGATATGGAGAAGTCTTATAATACTATTCGCGAACTATTGCGAACCGATCAAGAAGATATTTGTCTGTTCAAGGCTGGCAAAATCTCTGCTGATGAACACACGGATCGAAATCTATTCACTTCAAATAGCTTTATGGACCAGATGCGAAAAGACGGATTTTGCTACAAGAATTCAGCTTCACAGGATATCTACAAAGCTTTTGTTACCCTATCGTTGCATGTCAGCCTTAGTAATATGAAATGGATATTTGACACGTATATTGAGAAAACCACACCCTATGAGGTTGCTCCTGAAGACAAGGCGTTATTTATTGATAAAATTCTGATACTTTCAGGAAAACCTCAAATATACGGTACACAATATAAAATTGATTCGAACAAAAAGATATCATTTCTTCCTATTGAGGATGAAGTCAATCTAGATAAGAGAAGAAGTGAAGCTGGTCTTAATCATATAGAGACGTACATGAAAATAATTGGGGATCATGAGTCACTAGCTTCGAAGCACTTTATACTATAATAAAAAAGTATTAATGAAGCAGAATCGGTTCCCTAAACTCCTTTAGAAGCGCCGGATCTTTCATGATTTGGATTCCATGATTATTATCAAATTGTCGCTTTTTTATTATATCTGATTCAATTTCTTTACATACATGTATCATTTGTCCTACAAAAAGTCTAAAGTCATTTCCCTCAGCTCTATTTTTCTCGAATAACTTTAGAAAATAATCGAAAGCGGTGATTGTTTTATCATCCATTTTGAAATATATCTCCAGAACATTATAATTGCCCACTATTTCCTTTTTAAAGATGTCGCAAAAATCGTCCTGATAGACAATTATCGGCGCGATGAGTTCTTTTATGAAATATAGTAACTCATGACTCAGTTCTTCATTTATATCTTTTAAAATATCATAGAGCATTATGTGAGATATCTCATGGATAGACACGGCTAAAACTCGTGGAAATGCGGTTACTCCTTTTAGACATTTATATATGGAAAAATAAAAGATATTATCCTTGAATGGAGATAGAGGAAATATTGTGGGTACTAAAATATAACCTTGATTTTCAGATTGCCATTCATAATTCATTAGACCTGCCAATATATCCAGTGCCTTCTCACCCTTAGCTTCAACTTCGTGTTTAACAAAGTTTACTGCGGTATCGATATTCTCCTTGTTTCCTTTTCTCAAGTCCTCAATAAACTTTTTGACCACATCACTTTCACTTTTAGGCTCTACATCGATAACTGTTTTTAGTTCTGGTAAAAAGGAAAAGATAATATTTCTATGCTGGGGATATTCTTTGTTATTCAGAAAGTTCAAAAATATATTAATCTCCGATTTTTCATTGATATCTAAAAGTATTTTATGCATTTGGATAATATATCATATTTAACACGTTAAAAAACAGCTAGGACTTTCATCCCAGCTGTGTGTAAATAACCTTGGAACAATTACGGCGTCAGGCGATTAGGCCCGCGATAGAGGTAGGTCACTTCCCGGACATTTTTTCGGTCTAGGAGAACCATGAGAAGCCTCGTAAGTCCCACACCGAATCCTCCGTGCGACGGACAACCGTAGCGAAAGAAGTTGATGTAGTGCGCGAGAGGAGCAAGAGCCAATCCCTTTTCTCGCGCCTGCTGTTCAAGCGTTTCGACACGATGTTCACGCTGTGCACCAGTCGTCACTTCAAGCCCCTTCCATAAAAGGTCGAAGCTCTTGGTGATGCTGGGATTGCCGTCATGACGCATGTGGTAGAACGGTCGCACATCGATCGGGTAGTCGATCACAAAAACAAACTCGTGACCAAATTCCTTCTTGATGTATTCCGCCAAACCCCTTTCGCCGGGCGGATCAAGGTCAGTGATTTGCTCCATGGTATGGCCCTGCTTTGCGAGAATCTCTCGCGCATTTGCCAAGGTAACCCTTGGAAATGGGAGTTGAGGAATCACTACGTCAACTCCGAAAACGTCCTTGATAGCCTTACCGTATTTCTCTGACACTCGTTTGACCACGTGATGCAACCAAGTCTCCTCGATATGCATCAGATCTTCATGGGAATCAACCCACGATATCTCCATGTCAACCGAGGTAATCTCGGTGTCATGTCGTGATGTGAACGATGGATTGGCACGGAATACAGGCGCAATCTCAAAGATCCGATCAAACCCTGCCGCCATCGCCATTTGCTTGTAGAACTGAGGCGATTGGGCCAGAGTCGCTTTTTGCCCGAAGTACTCAAGCTGAAACAGTTCTGCACCGGATTCGCTCGCCGTTGCCATAAGCTTCGGCGAATGGACCTCGATGAAGCCGTTGTCAGCCCAGAACTCCCTCATCGCCTGCTCCACGGTCGTTTGGACCTGGAATATCAGGAGATTTTCGGGTTGCCTCAAGCTAAGCATCCGCCAGTCCATCTGCAGATCGAGCGATGACTCCGGCGTAATCGGTAATGGCGCAATGGCGATGCTTGAAACATCAACCGACTCCGCCACAATCTCAACTCCACCAAGCTTCACGCCCTTGTTTTCGACCACGCGGCCTACAACAGTGACTGCTGATTCAGCAGTAAGCGAAGATATGGTCTTTTTCAACCCATCCTCGTCACCACCTTTTTCATGACAAATCTGAACCTGTCCCGTCTGATCCCTGAGGATCACGAACTGCATTTTCTTTTGGTCGCGAATGACTTGTGAAAAGCCCGCAACTTTTACTCGTTGGCCGATTAAAGTCGGTATGTATTGAGTCAATGTGCGATTCATTTGCCACCTCCTTTCAATTGGTTGTGGTCATTTTGTTCATAATAACTACTATAAACAGATCAACTCCATTTATAGTTCTTGCTACAGAGTAAGAAACAATATTAATATTGTCAAGGCTTTTTTGAAAATCTACATTTGAATTATGCAATCCAAATGAAAAGAACTTAACATAATTTATCGATAGTATTTTGACCTATTTACAACTAAACTACCGTTTACGATCTCAACATCAAAAAAAGAGAATAATTTATCATTTATCTGATCGATAAATTCCGTATTAGAATAATTGAGTTTGTTTGCCACGACATAGATTCCCACAACTTCCACTCCCAATTTTCTAAACAGATTTTCCGCAGCTCTTAATGTTCCTCCAGTTGATAAAATACAGTCTACAATGACTATCCTCTTTATTTTTGTTAGATCAAATGAAAAAAATAGCTCTCTTTTCTGATATCCTGTCTCTTGAGTGAACTGAAATAAATCAGTCATCTTGTAATTAAATGTCCTAGCTGCAACAATAGGCTTTCCTGATAATAATGCTAATGGTAAAGCCGTAAATATTCCGTCAGTCTCAACAGTAAATATCAAATCAATATCCTTAGGCATCTTAGAATACATGGCCTCAGCTAGATATCTCACTTCCTCAATATCAATTGGAATTATACCTTTATATGGATAGACGAAATAATCATAACCATTTTCGGTCTTATATACTGGTGTTTTTTCAAATTTTCTCTTGATTGCTTCAAACATATTGGTGCTAACTCAGGTAAAATTTATATATGTCTTTTGGTAAAGACACATGCTTTTCACAATAACCCAAAACCTCCCTAGCCAATATTACAAGAAGTGCTAATCGTTTTCCAAAACTTTTATCATCCCGAGGTATTTGTAATATGGTTTTAATCTGATGATCAAATCCGTCAGGTTGCTTAGGTAAACCGGAAAAGAACTTAGTATAATAATTTTTTTCCTCAGGATAGTTAATTTTGTTGAGATCGAAAATCATATTTTTTATATATCTTACTGCTCTATCAATTTCTAAATTTGCCACCAAAACTTCTTTTCTTGAATATTGTTTATAAATTTCTGAAAACATTTTAAAACCGTGATACTCGTTATAAACCATGCAAATTTCTCCTAACTCAATAATATTCTCAACTAATCTTCTTTTTTGCTCTGAAATCGAAATCTTCGTTTTCTTTTTTATTATGTGACTAATTGTTTCAGTACATTGTATCAACTTCACATATGAATAAGCGTGTTTCATTTTAGGTGACCATAAGCTGTCTCTAAACGAATTCAGAGACATATATCGACCCGAAAACATAACTCCATTATATTTATACATGCCGGTTTTAAGCCCATATTGTTTTTTTATTTTCTCAATATCATCACAATCAAATACACAAGTGAAATCAATATCTGACAGGTCATCAGCTGTACCCCTACCAACACCACCTCGAATAATCAGTCCCTGAAAACCTGGGATTATACTGAAAAAGTCTTCAACATATTTGTTTACAATATCCTCATATTCCACAACTGTCATATTATCTAATACATCATGTGTTTCAAATTTTTGGTCTAAAATGACTTCGTTTTCATTTTTCATAAGAGGAAGATCAACATTGCTAATATAATTGTCTAGAGTGAAAAGTATTTTTTGATATTTACTACTGAACCTGATCACATCTTCCTTTATAAGGCTCTTCTCTTTATAACCAATCAATACTTCCGAAATATATTTCGCTATTTGTTTCATTTCATCTTCTTTCATGCCCAGTCTCGTCACTTCCGCAGTTCCCAATCTTAGTCCAACTTTTTGTATCGCAGGTATCCGAATAGGGTTTGTATTGATATTACATTCAGCAAGCATTTCAAACGCTCTCTGTGGATCAAGCGCGCCCGTGTCTATCCAAACCTGGTGCGTTTCCGTAACACCTTTATCGAGCGTGGGAATTGCAACCCCATTCATAGCTAAGCTATTCCCCAATTCCTTAGCGTTTTTTACAACCTGCATAGCATATTCATTCCCAAATTCTTCCATTTCTAATACACTCATATACAAAGCCAAAAGACTTCCTGTGTGAAGGCTAGATATGTAATCATTTGATATAGAATCAATTTTATTTATCAGATCTTGGTTATTAGTCAAGATAATTCCTTTTTGGGAACCAAAGAATGTCTTATGGGTACTGCCGCTTAAAATATCCGCTCCGTTTTCTATTGGATTCGGAAACGACTTACCGGCGATTAAACCCAAGACATGCGAACCATCATATACGATCGGAGCATGATATTTTTCCGCAAGTTTTTTTAATCCATCAAGAGGAGAATAAAAACTAATGATTGTATTATCCAAATATATTAATCGCGGTTTTCTAATCTCGAACGTTTTCTCTATTTCTTCCAAATCGAATCGATAATTTATATTACTAAATGGTAAATAGTTAATATTCAGATGATACATACGACATATTTTTTCGGTCGACGCATGGCCTCCATCAAGTGGTTTCAGAGTGTAAATGTTATCATTTTTATCTGTTAGACTGCTGATAATCAAACTCATACAACTCATCCCTGAAAGCGGTGATATGTTGACATATTTTACGTTAAACATTTTGCAAAGATGTTGCTTCAGTTTTTCTTTAATTTCAAAAAGTTCTTTATTGTTTGGAAAATCATTGAGAATATACCTATTGGAAAGCAACGATGCCTGCAATTGGCTAACCTTATCGCTAATTATGTTTTCTGAGGCAATAAGGTTTATACATCTGCTTTTCCGTTCCTCCTGTATTGCAACAGTTCTAATTAGATTATCTAAATCGGATTCCATGTAATTATTTTTTCCTTAAATTAAAATTATGCCCACGGCAATAATTCTTGGTCCATGTTACATAACATTTCCCTGCCTCTGATTCAATAATAAAGTATTTTTGTAATATCATCCTTAAATTATTTATCGACTGATGGTGACACTCGAAACCTTTACTGTTTTTAAACCGTCCAAAATGCAGTGTTTTTATAAATCCAAAAATATATTGTTTCCAATTTTGTTTGAAATCGATAATAAAGGTTTCCAGTAAAACAGATCCGTTGATTGAGAGACTTCTAGAAATCTTCCTAAAAAAAGCGTCCTGATCATTATCAGTGAGGATATATTCAATAACCCCCATCAGTAGGATTAGATCGTATTTCTTATTCAGATTTAAACTTTTGAAATCAGAAACAAAGAGATTTGCATCTTGGCAATTTTTCTTGGCCTCTAATACATAACTTGGGGACATATCGAAACCTGTTAAATTTGTGAAACCTAAACTCTGTAAATAACTCAAAACTCTTCCATACCCACAACCAACATCAAGAATCCTTATGTCTTTTGGAAAGGATGCTAGAAAACTTTTATCTGGCAAAGGTGTGGTAAATTTAACATCCTCACCATAGATCATGTCTGCCCAGATTGTCATTTGTTTGATTCATTTATGATATAAATCTTTTAATGTCCCCACCGCAAAAGGAATGATCCTCATTAAACAGTTTCGTAAATCTGACTCGTAGGTTTCTCGATTTGGGATGCCTTTAAAATCTTCTTTACTCTCCTCATCTGCTGGTAAATCAGTTGGAATATTTATTGCAGCTGCGGGTAATTTTCTGAACTGGCAAACTGATAAAATTGCCGCCGTTTCCATTTCAATAGAAATAACCCCCAACTGACATAATTGCTTAAGTAATACTGGATCTTCTCGCCATCTACCATCTGTTGTTACTGTGATACCTTGCTGGTAATCAACACCTCCTTCAGTTAATCTTTTTATGAGGAGGGTATTCAGATTAGAGTCAGATACAATAGGATAGCCACATGGTAAGTAATGCTTCGAGGTACCTTCGCTACTAAAGCATGCTGTCGTAATAATTGGGCACCATAATTTTATTTCTTTCGATAATGCTCCACATGTCCCGATTCTAATTATTGCCTTTGATCCATACACCCTTAATCTCTCAGTCATGCACGCGACCATACTTGAACCTTGGCCAGAAATAAAAGCGATGTCGATATCATCCACAATTATATGTAACACATCATCCTGGTCATTTGGATAATAGATTCGTTCACTTTTAGGGAAAAGTGATTCAACGATTGAATACCATGAGGACTTCTCAAGAATAATTCCAAAATTTGTTTCTCTTTTTACCTCTATTCCTTGTTTATACATGATATTTTATGATGCGCTTATCTTAATGGGTAATCTCTATTCTGACAATAGGTTATCGATCCTATTAATATCCCTCGGGAAAAGAGTGGCTTCCTTGATATTTTCTAGACCAAGAAGCTTTGCCGTAATGCGCTCCAACCCGAGTCCCAGACCTCCGTGTGGAGGCATGCCATATTTGAAAGCTTGAAGATAATATTTGAACTTTTCAGGATCAAGCTTCTTTTCCTTCATGGAACTAACAAGGTCATCGTAGTTATGGATGCGTTGCGCGCCAGTAGTGATTTCTACTCCACGGAAGAGCAAGTCAAAACCTTTAGTATATGTTGGATCTTTTTCATCTCTATAAGTGTAGAATGGGCGCTTGGCTGTCGGAAAATTAGTTACGAAAATAAAGTCGGAATTAAAATTCTTCTCGGCATATTTACAGAGCCATCTTTCATGTTCAGGTTCAAGATCCGGCTCATTTGTGCAATCTTTACAGGTATCTTTTGTAATAAGTTCCTGAGCTTCGCGTAACGTCAATTTTGGAATTTCTTTCGGAACAGCTGGTATAGTGGCACCGAGCAAGGCAAAATCGTCAACACAGGAAACACGAAGAACATTTTCAAGATATTGCAAAAATTGATTTTCGGCATACATGACATCATGATGGTCTTTAATATAACCCATTTCCATATCTAAACTGGTATATTCATTGAGGTGACGCGTTGTACTATGTTTCTCCGCACGATATACATTACCAACAGAAAAAACACGTTCAAATACGCCGACCATAATCTGTTTATATAATTGGGGACTTTGAGCCAGATGTGCGACATGTTTGAAATATGTAACATCAAAAGAGTTCGCCCCGCCCTCGGCATCATCACCAATTAATTTCGGCGCTTGAAATTCTGTAAAACCCTCTTTTGTAAAGAAGTCTCTGAAAGCTTTGGCAATAGCTGCTTGAACCTTGAAAACAGCCGCATGTTTTTGACTTCGAAGAGTGAGCGGGAGGTAATCGAGATATGTATCGATATTAATTTCAGAATCTTTTTCAAACGGAAGTTCCTTGGCTATTCCAATAACCTTGATACGTTTAATCTCAAGTTCGATATCCCCGTTCATTTTTCCGACTTGAATGTTCTTTTGGGGACGTTTGTTTACGATGCCAATAATGTCTACGACCCATTCAGAACGTATTTCCTTCGAAGCCTCAAGGGCTTCTGAATTATTAGGAAGTACCACCCCTTGTATATTGCCTGTCCGATCTCGAAACTCGAAAAATACCATTTTACCCTGATCACGACGTACATCAACATATCCTGAAATGCTGATTTCTTTACCGACAAATCCTTTTACATCTTTTATGTATGTTCTTTGCATTGTACTTGCGACCAAAGAAATGTCCTACTTAATCGTTATAAATGAAAACACTTTTTTGGTCAGAATAAATTAATTTCTAATAAATCCGTAGGGGTGATTTCGCCGCGGTTCTACCCTTTTTATTCATTTCGACATATCGGAGCAGAACCGGAAGATTATACTCACCAACTAAATACCGGCCTTCATTCTTCACCTCACCTGTTTCAACTGGATCGAAGATACTCAAAGAATGTAACATACTTTGATAATAATACACGAAATACCAATAATTTAGAAACGGATAACCTAGATTTACTCGAGAGAAGTCCGCAAACTATTTTATTGTCTGGTTTTTAAATCATTTACTCTTATAATTTATATCTGCATTACTCGAACCAAATCACACGCCCTACTCATTATTCTGTCACCTACTTCACCCCAATCGAAGTATTTTTTGTAATCAGAGGCATCGATCAATTTTATTTCCGTAATATCACCGTCCGGGTCCTTTATAAAAGGTCCGTACGGCTCAACAATACAAACCGAGCGTGTTTGTCTGAATATGCGGTCAGATTCATATATGTCCTGATATCCTATAAATTTCTGATTCAGAACCTTCATATTTGTTTCTTCCCTTACTTCACGGACTACAGCCTGCTCATAACTTTCCCCGAGTTCGATACCGCCACCTGGTGGAGCCCAGTAGCCTTTGTCATGAGCGTATACTATAACGAGCTTACCGCGACAAAAGCAGATTGCGTGAACGGTTAGAAGAATTTTACCCTTAACATCTCTTAATGGATCATCTTCACGATAATTAAGGTCGAGTTTTTGACCGGAACGATTGGTATAAGAAGATTTTATTTCCACATTGGTAATTATATCCGATTTGGACTACCTGTGCATAACCTGTGTATAACTTCCCTCTTTACAAAACCAATGGAATATGCTATACCTAGGCTAGATTTGAAGTGATCGCTCGTTGAAAACACGAGACAGAGCTTCGGATAAACAATTTGTTTAACCTGTTTTGTGCATTGGTCACTTGGCGGTGATCTTCTTGCCCAAAACGCAACTGAAAGGGTTGTGAAATGAAAACGACTCGTAGTTTGTTTGCGACCATTCTGGTCGCGCTCACTGCCCTTGTTACGCAAGGGCAAGAATTGGTCGATGGGTTACCCGCGTGGTTACCTATCGGAAGTGATGAGATTCTCATCAATTGGGCTGTCACCAACAGTCCCTCTTGGGTCGGTGCAGGTATCACCTATACCAACACGGCCGGTGAACCCGTTAAGTTCATACCTTATATGGTTCCACTCAAAACAGAATCGCTAGATGATTTTCGAGAGTGGGCTTCCTACGCAGGAAACTCCATCATCGATGGTCTACGTGGAGCGACAGGTAGAAGTCAGATCTCGACCAATTCTACCATTCGCTTCTATGCCAGCCTTGCACATCGGCTGATCGATGGAACTCCAGGTGGAACTCCTTACGAGTTCATCTCTATTTATACTAACATCGGAAAGATAAAGGACATAACTCCTGACACTTTCCGTAACATGCCACTCAACAACAGGTATGCGAGAATTTACATCCCCGGTCTAAACGAGATCGAGATCGATGTGAAGGATAAGCACCATATGTTGTGGAAGAACGGTGTCGAAACATACACCTATAACGGCCTAGCCAACCAGGCAGACGGTTTCATACCTCCCAAGGAGATGATCATCACAAACGTGCTGACGCTCCGAACATGGTACTCCCATTACCCTGTCGTACGTATAACTCTCGGCACAACCAATGGCGTGAGGAGGACATACACGGGGTTTGGCGACCCACTCGATATCAAGATGGAGTACACCAAGTCCGAGATCATCTTGCATACGGCTCGCGGCTCGTACACTGAAATAGAATGGTCCGAAGATCTGGTAAACTGGAACCCATACGCGGAGTTTCAGTCGACCGACACGGACTACACGTTCAGAGTACCAGTCGATCCATATCTGTCTCGTAGATTCATTCGAGGAAAGTCGCATTAGTGACTCTCCTTAGCAAAATTCCCCTATACGCAAGTGTAGGGGAACTTTTTTGCTTTAGAAATCACTCTAATCTCTAAATTTCTATAACTGATGATGATGTAAGCTTGAGAGTTACAAATCCAGATATTGGAGCACGCGGATCTATATTTGTATTATCCTCACAGGACACATCGAATCGATAATCTCCATTTTCTACACCGACAGTGTCAAGTCCGTCAACCGTTTGGTCAGACTTCAATTTATTATCATCCCAATACGGCTTCGATGGGTCAGAAGGATCCAGTTTCCAGTGAGCATAAGCTGATCCATTTGATACTCTTGTCACACTTGTTTGACATTCATATCCCGTAACTTCCTCAGGTATCTGCCACCACAGACCGAATGTTCCACCTTTCTTCGCACTATGGATCCTACCTGATTTCGTCAATGCCTCTGTAGATGTCTTACCGATAAATATCTTCAGATCACTCGATGGCACAGCTCCACCTTCCTGATGCACAGTTCCGCAAACGTCCGGTGCAGAAGGCGAGGTTCCATCGGCATTGGTTGCCACCACATACACATTGTAATTTTGAGCGACAGGGTTCGAGTTGTTACTCGGGAAGCCGCTAACAGTAATGCTCGGTGGCACAGTAGACAGTGTCGAATAGGTTATACCATTTATGCTCCACTGATACTTATATCCTGTACCAGCACCGCCTGTTGCAGTGATTTTTGCTGCGGGGATTGTGAGAGAACCTTGTATCACCGAACCATCGGAATTGAGAGTTGCCATGGTATATCCAGGAGCATAAGGTGCCGAACACGATACTACCGGCGGGGGCGTTCCCTGCACGCAACCAGGGCAGTTCACCGGAGGAGCTGCGTAAAATCTCGTCGCAGGGTCATCAATAGCATATCCATTTCTACCAGGGGTATTTGCATTGAAGTTCACCCAGCCCACGACATCACCAGCCCAAGCAAAACCTCGGAAGACGCCGGTTTTCGGATTCATAGTCACACCACCATTGTCAGTTGTGAGGTCAGGAGACGTATGGTTGCTACCAGAGAGCCGCATACAGCCGTCCCAGCCACCTGCGACTGCGGGGTTGGCCTTGGGAGTTAGGAATCGTGCCCAGCCCGTGACTTCTCCAGTTTTGAAATCGAGTTGAGCCTTGGTGGCAGAAGGACAATCGGAAATATCTGCCTCGTTGAAACTGAGCCAACCAATACTATTTGACCATGCATAACCTGTGATATCGGCGACATCACCGGTCGTATTTGCAACAATGACTTTGTAGTTGGAACGACTGCAACCAGTACTCGAAGGTGTCGGCGTAGGAGATGCTCCTGGGGCAACTTGACTACAATTGAGGTTGATATAACCGGTATTGGATGACCATGCCCAACCATAGACATTGCCACCGCGACTGACGCCAACAGTGACATTCGTGGTTTCTGTTGTTACTTGGGATGCAAAATTCTCCACGCGCACAGTGATTATATGGGGGCCGTTCAGTCCGGAACCTATCCTCCAAACAACCGATCTCGATGGGTCTGTCCAGGCAGACGCGGCCATAGAAACAGCATCATCTAGGAGTACGGTAGAATCCACAGAGATAATTATCCTTCGGATAAATAGTCCGGTTATATTTACATTGATATCCACATCCTGAGCAGTATTGAACACTGCACCTTCTGTTGGAGAAGTCATGGTCACTACCGGCGCTATAGCACCTCGAAACGGGTCAAATCCGCTACTAGGTGTGGGTGTAGCAGAACTAGATGACGTCGGTCTCGGTAAGCCTATAGAAGTCGGGCTTGCAGAAGGCGATGCAGTAGACGTAGGCGACGCCGAGGCACTAGCAGAAGGAGGAGTAGCAGATGCGCTAGCAGTAGAAGTCGGTGAAGCTGGGGGCGGAATGATTATCGGCCTAGGCGAACTCGTCTGTGCCGACACAACCTGGAAAAGGAAGCTGAAGCAACCGACCGCAAGAACGCTAAATATTATGAAATTTTTTCTCATTTTTTCTTTTGTTTATGATAAAAGCCATTACAACTGGTGTAATGATATCACATGCCATAAATGCGGCCTGTGGATAGTGGGAATAGGCAAGTAAAAGAGATGGCCTGCACTTTCAGGCAAATAGCAGAGCTACCTCGAAAACAGCCGACCACAATATTCTTCTATTTGCCTGAAAGTGCAGGCCATCTCTTTTACTTGCCCGGCCACTTTTCCACAATGAGTAGTCTTTTGCCTGGAATAAGCATACATGACCATATCTCTTCCGTCACAAAAGGAATAAATGGGTGCAAAGCTTTCAAAAGTTTAGCTAAAATAAGCAATAAGAGTTGTTTCTTGGAATTTTTCTCATCTTCAGTACCCTCTTTCAGAGTTTTCTTGCTCTCTTCTAGGATCACATCGGCAAATCGGTGCCAGGCATAATGATACAGTTTCTCTCCTGCCATATAAAAGCGAAAATTTTCCATATCCGTAGTCACATCGGTAAGGAGACGGCTCAATTCTTCTTCGAGCTTGCGGTCATCTGCTGTCCAGCTGTCGAAATCCTCCACAAAAGCCGTATTTTCTGTTTCGGTAAAGACAAATCGGGAAATATTCCATAGCTTGTTCACAAACTTTTTATAAGCGGTAATCTTGTCTTCGGAAAGAGCGAGTGATGTGCCCGGAGTATTGCCGACCACGAGACCCATGCGGAAAGCGTCGGTTCCGAACTTGGCGGTGAGATCCAGAGGATTGATGACATTACCCTTACTCTTGCTCATCTTTTGCCCCTTGCCATCGAGGACGAGTCCGTGGAGGTAAACAGTCGCAAATGGCACCTCGCCTGTGACATACAAACCGAGCATTATCATACGTGACACCCAGAAAAAGATGATCTCGCCCGCCGTTTCCATGACATCAGTGGAATAATAATTCTTGAAATCTGGACTATCCGGAAAACCAAGTGAAGCAAAAGGCCATTGAGACGAAGAAAACCAGGTATCGAATGTATCGTTATCTTTCCTGACTTCCCCGCCGCACTTTGCACATTTTGTGATCTTGTTGTCCAGATCTACGTAACCTTCGCCGCATTTTTCGCAGATCTTGGCGGGAATGGGTATGCCCCACACGATCTGACGAGAAATATTCCAGTCCATAATGTTTCCCAACCAATGTTCAGTGATCTTCTCATAATGTTCGGGTATGTATACAACCTCCTTATTTTTTATTTTCTCCAATGCCTTCTCAGCCAAAGGTTTCATCTTTACGAACCACTGACTCTTCACCTGCGGTTCTATGGTCGTACCACATTTGTAGCAAGTACGGACCACATGTTTGTAGTTTTCATCTATTTTTTCTACGAGTCCCTTTACTCGAAGTTTCTCGACTATGAGCGCTCGGACCTTACTGATATGCTGGCCTGCGAACTCTCCGGCAATGGGCAGGAGCTTTCCTTTTTCATCTATTATTTGTTCCTTGTCCAAACCATGTCTCTCGGCAATGTCAAAGTCCACCGGATCGTGCCAAGGTGTGATAGTCATGACACCAGTGCCAAACTCCATATCTATGGCCTCATCTTTGATAACGGTTGCAGTTATGGGGCCATTGATCCATTCCAGGTCTATCTTTTGGCCGTCTTTGTACTGTGCATATCTCTTATCGGCAGGATGCATGACAACGTATTTGTCACCGAACTTTGTTTCGGGACGAGAAGTACCAATGGTGAAAGGGCCGTACTTGAGATAGTAGAATTTTTCAGTGCGTTCCTCGTCCTTTATTTCCAGATCAGAAAATGAAGTCTGATGCTTGGGGCACCAGCTGACTATACGCTTTCCCCTGTATAGGAGACCGTCGGCGGAGAGTTTTGCAAATGTATTGTAAACAGTCCGCACAATAGCGGGATCGAGAGTGAACTTTTCCCGGGACCAATCACAGGAAGCACCCATCTTCCTCACTTGAGACTTGATATTTGCAGAATTTGTAAGAGTAAAGTCCAGAATTTCCTTGTAAAGGTCAGCAGGCGGTATTTCGAAACGTGTGCGACCTTCTTTTTCCAGTTTCTTTTCGTATACGACTTGTGTTTCAAAGCCAGCGTGGTCGAGACCGGGTAACCAGAGTGTCCTCTTGCCACGCATACGCTGGTAGCGGGTGATGATATCTTCGATAGTCATGACGAGACCGTGGCCGGCATGGAGAGAGCCGTTGGCATTGGTGGGAGGCATGAGCATACAAAATGTCTCTGCATCGGGAGCAGTGACGCCCACCTTCACACACTGGTCCGGGTCAAAAAAACCACTCTTTTCCCAGAGCGAGTAGATCTTGTCCTCGGTAGACGCGGGATCGTAGGGTTTCAGGAATTTTCCATCCATGATTTGTTATATTAACAAAAAAGAGACAAAGAGCCCAGCACACAATCATAATTTTCATAAAAGTGTAAGAAGTTGTGCAGGGTCAACGTTCGAGGTAGCTCTACACTTTTATGAAAATTATGATTGTGTGCTGGGCTCTTTCAATCAAATTTTGCTTACCAATAGTAATTGTATGAGTACGAATATGCGGGATATACCGGATAATAAGAGTAAACAGGGTATGAGTAGACTATAGGAGCACTGTAATAGTAAGTAGGATAGACGGGCTGATAGCTGTACGCACAGCAAGGATTGTAATAATTATCGTTGTGATGATTGTATCCACCATAATTCCCTCCCCCATGTCCCCAACCATAATTGTTTTGATAGTTGTTCTGATTGTGATTGTAGTTGCTGTACTGGGCATTTGTAGTAACGGGCATAGCAAACAACATGAAAATACCGAAGATTGCTGGAATCATAAACCCTGCAAGTTTTTTGTGATTTTTTGTCATGATTATGATGTATTGGCTGATAACGAATGAGCTCCTGACTTATTACTTATCATACACTTTATGACGGCAGGGGCAAGGATTTATGACGTCATAAATAAATCACAATAAAAAGCCGCTCTGCATAACACAGAACGGCATAAACCTTCCTCAACCCACACAACAGTGTCACATCCAAGCATGATACGGAATGGCGCATTCTGTGCCCCGTCTGGCTCGGCGCAATTCCATAGCTCTCCCGCAACCGTCGATCTTTCGACGCAGAAGGTCCGGGTGGGCGTTATAGAACTCGATATTCCTCTGCTTCCTTTCGGCGCAAGCGGAGCGATAATCTCTCACTCTCATCCACTCCTCACCTGTAAAGATGAGTTCCTCTGCGACGCCTGACTCTGACTTTCTCCACCCCGCAATGCCTTTCTTTGGGACGGTGATTTGTCGAGTCATTTCTTTGTTCGCGAATATGGTCTCCATATGAGCTCCGTGTAGTGGTTTGTGTTGTATTTAGTTGTCAACGAACTAAAAACGAGCCTTGTTTTTCCAAGACTCGCTTTTGTTATGTATCTTATTTATTCGCTATATCGTAGAGATTACATCACAAAAGTCAGCCTTGGAATGGGTCTTTCGGACCCACAGCTTTGCAATAAAGACTGAATAATGTGTCGTAAAATTCATGCGAGAATTGTAACACAGGCAAAATGCAAAGAAAACCCCGAGAAAAAACTCGGGGTCTGTAACTATCTACATATCCAAGCGGTCTGCCCGCATTGGCTGTATCACTTTTTCACAAGTACTGTCCGGAGTTTGGAACTTCCGACATATCTTTCGAGTTCGTTATGGTACACGACACCAAACACCGTAGCGGCATCCCACGTTTTGGTGAAATCATATTCCGTCGTTCGCAATATCCCCGCCTGGTCTCCAGCCGCCAAACTCTCATCTGAATGCAGAGCATGTGTAACGCGAAGAGAGCCTCTCTTGTCAGCTATCTCTGTCGCCAAGCGAACGAGGTTTTGTTTCACCCAGACAGCCGTGATCTGTTCTGGTATTTCGGCACGATTTGGACACACCGCCCAAACAGCATTTTTGAATTCCTGCAGGAGTGCACCATTCCTCAGAACCAATTCTCTGGCGGTAGTGCAGCGCTTGGATAAGCCGACTACGAATGTCCAGTCCAAGAGAACAGAAATGACAAGTACCAGAATTGCCAAGAGAAGATCGCTGTACCGGGCTACACCACAAGTGACAACGACTTCGATCACGATCACCCAAATAAAGATGAAGAAGTGGTTCCCACTGAGTAGGTGTTCCGCTTCCTTGTATTCTTCGTTGAGGTCGTGGAGACCGCGCAGCTTCGGCAGTCTATTTTTCTCGTATGCCGCGATGAGCTCAGGTGAAAGCATAGCGAGCTCGGTATCTATGTTGCAGATTCCCTGACTTGTGTCCGCATTCATTTATTCCTTTCTCCTTTGCCAATAAGGTCGGGTTGTTGGTTTATGGTTTTTTCAAAGCCTTACTAATATAATCATTATCTGAGGAGGGAGTCAAATATGCCTAACGGAGCTTGATGAATTGTTTTTATAGCGTGTTCGCAAAATCGCCCACTCCAAATTACTGCCGTATTTGCTTCCAAGGATTCAGCAAATACGGGCAATTTGTCGGGACTCGAATCACATTGCGAACACGCTATAAAAACAATTCACCAAGCTCCTAACGATGATATTGTCAACATTATGTAATTATTTCTTACCCAAACTCTGCTCCACGATTTTCTTATATTCCTCAAAACTTTCCATGTCAAATTCCGCACGCCTTTTTTCTAATTCCTCTGGTTTCTCAATATCAATAAATTTTAGAACACCGTCTTTATCAATATTGTATTGCGTTCCAAACAGTTGAGGTAACCTTTGAATTATTCTCGATTTATCAATCATATAAGCAATGTCTCTTTTTTGTATTGAAACAATATCAGCATCTTGAAGATATTTTATCGATTGATTTAAAAATTCAATATCTCCAGAATGTAACACCACTAGCACGGCGGCTTTGTATGCCTTTTGTGAAGTTAAACTGATTGTTGGAAATCCAATTTCATTAATGATCTCATTTACAGTTTTAACATTCATCTTATTTATTTCAGCAAGATCAGATGTGGCTATTTTCCCCACCTTAAAATCTTTTATTGCTTGTTGATCAGCTTCCAAAATTGCTTCCAGAATAAGAGTATATTTCTTAATTAAAAATGTATTCATAGCAATACTATACTATATACTATATCGAAAAGAAAAAAGGCACTCTTCGAAAAGGGTGCCCTGGTGCCGTGCCCGATGTTCAGTTGGTATCGCTGTCGCCGGAGCCCTGGATAAACGTGTCGTTTTCGCAAGCGCATCCCTGCTGAGGCGGATCCATGACTCTGACCGGGCAAGGCTCGGCGTTGAGAAACGTGATTGGCGTTTCATCTCGCCGCTGAGTTTTTGTGTTCATAATTTGTCCATATTCTGGCTAGAACCCTAGCCTTTTGTTCAATCGCATCCTACTACACTTTTAGCAAGAAAGCAAATTCGCGAGAGTCAATGATATTGGATGGCCAACCAGTTGTTCCGACGGCATCCACTGTCCTTGCGGGTTAATCTCAAAAAACAAATAGCCGTCTTTCCTTGAAAAACCCATATCGATGCAACCGAACTTAAGTTTGAGAGAACTGACCAATTGGACACACTTACTCTCAAGATCTTTCGGTAGATTATGCATAACGTATTTCCTTTTCGCATCATGATGTCTCCAGTCAAGGTTCGCTCCTTCTAAGTTATTCTCGATGATAATTTCAGAAGCAAACACCTTATCGCCGATAACGGTGATTCGGATATCCGAATCCTTGATTACCGCCTCTTGCAGGATAAATGGGCAGTTGGATACCTGCCCGATATGCTCCAACAGAAGCGGGATATCAACAATTTTCGTGTAGATCGCCTTGTTCTTCCGTGATTTATCATCAGGATCATTCGTCAATCGGACATAACTACTGCCGACCGCTTTCATAATGAGTGGAGCACCGGAATGCTTAACTACAAAGGCTTTAACCTTTTCAGGATCATTACTGATGCAGGTTTCCGGCACTTTGAATCCGATTTGCTTCGCCAGGGCAAGTTGAAGTGGCTTACGATTAGCGATCCTCGTCGCTTCAGGTTCTGAGACCCACAACACGTCCTTGAGAAATGCGAGTAAACAGCTAAGGGCTATCTCACTCTCATTTTGAATGTATTTCTGGAGCAATGTCTTCCTAGTGTTTTTCACTGGACCTTGCGGCCGTCTCCACCAAATACTCTTTATGGAATCCTCATCAAGCCGAAAGCCGTCTGACAAGGCCAATGAGGCACTGACTATTTTTTCAAATAGTATAGTGCCCGACATCGTCGTTGGAAATTCACCAAAGTTGATTAGGTGAGCCGTTTGTCCGATTTCCGCAAGCCTTTTCATCAAAAAAAGCGCGGACTGGTCTTTTTCATGTGAGGCAATGATTACAGTTTTTGTTTTCATAGTTCATCTGTTTTAGACAATACGATATATTAGGACTTTTGTAAATAGTAGTCGTATAGGTTCAACGGCTTCGCACCACTCTGGTGAAGTATTATCAAAGTCATGCAATACACATCAAACAAACACATGCCAAGAATTAGAAGGAACGTAGCTCGTCTGTACTTCATAGAATGGAATGCATGAATGGTTGGTCGGCACTTCGGATTTCATCACACTTCTGTAATGAAATGAATGACAGAAGCAAGAAAAATGCCCCACATGGAGATGTGGGGTCATTGTATGTTTCCAAGGAACCTTTTGCATTCTTACACATCGTGCAAGAGCCAGTCAGGCATCCCTTTGATAACCTTTTTACTCAGGGCATTTCCGTTTTTGGGAAAAAGCACGATAAGTATGTTTCGGATCCGACACCGCAAAGTGAGGCGGTCGTCCCCACCATCAGAACTGGGACCGATATTGTTGGCCGTGTAGGTCGAGCCGTCTACAAAGAATTGGTCTAGATCGACCCACTTCCATCCAGTAGGTTTGGACGGATACCCTTCCCCTATAGCGCACCAAGAGAAAACAAAAAGGAGACCTTCCGGATTGCGTTCTATTCTTTCGACTTCCGCTTTGTAAATGACGTTTTCTGCAGGCATCTGTATCTCCAGTTGCCCGCCGATGAATGACATGATCGTCTCGACAGTGATGCTATGCATAGGTAACTTTTGAGGTTCAGGTTCTTGAATATTATAACGTGTTTTGATATTTCTGTCAATTTGTTCACATCATGCTTCAGAGTTTTAAAATTTACCGAACAAGGAATAAAAAACCGACCAAAGCACTTGCCTGGTCGGGTGAATACGAGAAGTTACATCTACCTTGCAAACTCCCGGGGGAGTTGTTTGAGCCGATTCACGTGTTATCGGAGTTAGCATTGGTCACCATGTTCAAAACATGACTCCCAATGATGCAACACAAGCTTCGGTCAGACTACCTTTAGTCAGTTTTGGAAACTCTTCCACCTTAGCTGTATGTCTGGGCTAGACTCATTGCCGAGCAATGGGTTGACCACTTGGCTGTGCTTCACTTGGCTTCCCTCTAATCGCTGTCAGGCGATATTCAATGAACAAACTCGCATTCGTAACTAGAATATAAAATTTTTAAATAAATTGCAAGGAATTGACAGCGCGACCAATAATCCGTACCATTATTTCAGACAAACCTCAAAATACCATATGAAAAAGGATACTAGCCGGGATATCAATTTGCAGTTATATTTTTCGGAACAGCGCAGTCTCGAGATCAATATCGAGCAAGTATCGGCAAACCTCAAGAAAGCAATCGATGAGCTTGCAAGTCTAAAACACACAAGGGCCGAGGAAGTTCGCGGTCTGCTCAAAGCCGGCAGAACCACCAGCGACGCTCTCTCGGATGAAGCTGTCCAAAGATACGGTATCGATAGACAAGTCATCGAATCCATCAGGCACTTCAATTCCAAACTCATGACAAACAAGGACCAAAAGCTCCTTGTCGTGGTGGAGTATCAGTACTGCTGGAAACATGTTATGTTCTCCAGGGAAAATGACGATAACCAATATCGAACAGCACGCGGTTATGTGTGCGGCATCCTCACCGGCGAGCGACTGGAACTACCACCTGACGGTTCAGTTATCTTACCCTTCTCGCGTCATGTTATCAGAGGACTTCCGGAAAATGAAAACAGAGATGTAAGTCTAGGCAGGCTAACTGTGACCAACTTCTTCTCGAACAAATTTAACCCGGACACGATCCTTTCAGGAATAATCCAAAGTGTTGATCACATACCCTCCCTTCTCAATTCTCCTCACTCCGAACGTCAAACAACAATACTCATTGGGGAAGAGATAACGGACGAGTCGATTTATCAAACAGGTCTCTTGGCACACGTCAAAAACCTAGACAAGATTCTCTCAACCCCTACGCCAGAAGAAAAGATTGCTGGCGAAAGTATCTGAGAAAGATTTTGAGATACTCTTGCGCGAGCCGCCTATGATAAGGCGGCTTTTTTGAAAACAAATTTATGATTATTTACAGACATAAAATCAAATGCTAGTCTTGGGTCAGATTTATGAACACTAACATATTGCACTTTCCCGTGGCTTCCGCAGATCCATTAATCGAGCGAGTGATCTTCTATAAACTTGAGAAAATGGGAATCGATCGTATTCCAGAATTTCTCTCAACATGGTGTCGCTTCATCTGCGTAAGACCATTATTTTTCCAGGGATGTCTCACAACCCTATCGGAACTTGACCTATTTCACCCTACCGGAGTTTTTGGTATATATGTTTGGGACGGTCTTGATGATCCCGTCGAAAGACAGATCCATGAGACAGCTAATACTCTTTACCATGAACTGATCCATATAATGTTAATGGTCATTGGATATCCGGTCCACAATGAAGATAAGATCAGCAAGTGTGCAGAATCACTTGCCACAAGACAACCTCAGATACTTGAGATAGCGGAAAATCTGTACCCAGGGTTTTTGGCTCCATACCGGAAGTTCGGACGTTTCTATCATCGGGATTTGGCACCTCAATTTATCAATAAAGTGCCATATAATTACATTCCGACAAACTGATAATTTCACGGGGCTGGTCCATCCAGCCTTTTTTGATACACAAAATCATTTTAAAAAAGAAACAATCGATATCAATAAAATTATGGTGACCATACGGGGAGTCGGTCACGCGTCCTCGCCTACTGGCTCGGCGCTCGACCCCGCCTCGCTCGCCTTCGCTCGCTCCGGCTTTCGACTCTCTCCCCCGGAGATCACACACGACACAAAAAGTCCCAGGATAACCTGGGACTTTTTGGTCGTGTGACCCTACGGGGAGTCGAACCCCGATTCCAGCCTTGAGAAGGCCGTGTCCTAACCATTAGACGATAGGGCCATAAACACTTAATTTTATTCTACTCTTTCTTCAACCACTCCTCTTCCTGACGTACCAACAATGTACTAGCTTCCGAAGCATCTTTCAAGAGCTCCTTGACCACCCTCTCCATACGCATAGACTGCGAACCCTTCACAAGGATGATATCTCCAGTACGAATATCTCGATAGATAAAGTCTGCAGCATCGTGTGCAGAATCAAAAGATTTCATATTTTCTGGAGACATGCCGAGAGAGACAGCTTCCTCCGCTATCCCGCGAGAACGTTGTCCCACTGTATACAAAATATTTGCCACACCTGCGACTTCCCTACCCACTTTCCTATGTTCCTCGGCAGAATATTTTCCCAGCTCCAACATGTCTCCCAGAACTGCGATCTTCCTCCCCGAACAGGTGAGTTCTCGCAATGTAAAAAGCGCGGCATGCACAGCGTCAGGTGAGGAATTGTACGTATCATCTATAACTATCGAGCCATTGATACCAGGTAAAGCATTGAGTCTACCCTTGGGCGCATCGTACTGTCCCAAGCCGGAGATAATATCACCAAAAGAAACACCGCAAGCTCGACCGACTGCCGCAGCGGCGAGCAGAGGATACATACCCGTCCTACCCAGAGGATTCTTGTATGTGACCGTATTTTGATCAGTTCCCATATTCAGCTTGAATCGACAGACAAGTGTCTTTTTCAGGTATTCCGTGTATTCAAAAGAAAATTCCGATCCGCGGACCTCTGCAATGTCATCTGTACCATATGTGACAACGGCAATCTTTTTATTTGTGAGCTCGTCCCGCATAGCTATGAGCCTACTGTCTTCTGAGAGCAATACTGCGGTGCCGCCCTTCCGTACTGCGCGTATGAGAGATACTTTCTCCTCGAATACTTCCTCTGGCGATTTGAAGAACTCCACATGCACCGGCGTGCGGCTGACCTGAGTGATGACAGCGACATGCGGATGGAGCCACTTTGCCACCTTCTTTATATCACCAGGATGATCTGCACCGATTTCCAAAATGAGCGTATCCGGATATTCTGTCTTGCGGAATATGAGTCGCAAGCCCTGAACAATATTGCGCAACCACTCACGTGGATTATGCCACGCGTTTGGCACTCCTATGACCGTGAGTGGCAAACCTAGCTCGCTATTCATACTCTTCTCACTCTTCCTCACATATTTAGAGTGGTTCTTGAGTACAGCATAGATAGCATCTTTTGCGGAAGTCTTGCCAACACTTCCGGTAATAGCGACGATGAAAGGTCGGTATTTGAAAAGTATCACCCGGGATTCGAGTGTTAATATTGCTACAATTATTTTTTTTATGATTTGCATAGTTATCACCTATCTGGCGGCACATCATAGTAATTTATCAGAAACTTGGCCAAGTTATCAAATGGGTCCGTCAATGTCTCGGAAGCATACTGCGCACCCTTGGGATGTATCTGATATAAGAAAACCAAGAACTTCGGGTCATAAGCCGGGAAATAACCGAAGAATGAGTGCAGATACCGGTCAGTATAGTATCCCCCATTCACATGGTCAGGTATCTGCGCTGTACCAGTCTTTGCCGCTACAGTATATCTCGGATTCTTTATCTTGCCTTCTTTGAGCGCCTTGTCAACAACATTGACAAGGAGACTTGTAACCTCGTTCACCGTTTCTGGGCGGAGAACCTGCTCGCTCTTGGCAGCCAACTCTTGACTCAAGTTCCTCTTTGTCCCATCCAGATATATGATCTCTCGGACCAAGTGCGGTATCACGATCTTGCCGCCGTTTGCGAGGACAGCTAGGGAGCGGGCCATGGCCACAGGAGAGATCGCTATGCCTTGGCCATAGGAAGCAGTAGCTATGTCTATATCCTGTCCGGCCTTGAGATTTTTCACGAGACCGGTAGCTTCGTTTGGCATATCTATACCTGTCTTCTCACCCAGACCCAAGCTGTCAAAATATTTCGACATATTTTCTTTGCCAGTCTTAAGACCGACTGTTGCAGCTCCCATATTCAAGGACTGACTCAAAAGATCTTGGAGACCTGTCCGACCGCGAGCCTTCCTGTCCCAGTTACCTATCGTCTTACTGTTCAGAATCATGGTACCAGTATCTTCGTATGTCCATGAAGGCGATATGGCCACAGAGTCTAGACCGACCGCGACTGTGAGCGGCTTTACGATGGACCCCATCTCATAGACATGCTCCACCAACGGGTTCGAAAAGAGTCCAGTATCGCTCACCCCGGAAGTATCATTGCCATTGAATGTCGGCAGTGAAGACATCGCTATGATCTCACCTGTCTTGGGGTCGAGAATGATGCCACCTATCTCGTCCGGGTGCCAGGTCGTACTGGTATCGCTCAAGATTTTTTCCAAATAACTAGCAACCGTAGGTTCGATCGTGGTGACTATATCACCTTCACCTTTTTCACCAGAAAAAATATCTTCGACACCGGCGAAGAGCTCGGCAAAGACGCTGACATTGGAACCACTGCCAGAACGACCGAGTACTTCTTCGTAAGATCGCTCGAGCCCGTACTTGCCACGGATCGTAGACGTGCTCGAATCCTCGCCGATGATGCCCAAAGTTTGCGAGGCGAGTACGCCACCCGGATACGATCTCCAGGACTCTTTTGCTTTGCGTATGCCACCAAGCTTGAGAGAGACGATCGACTGCGCTTCCGTGTCTGAGATGCGGTGAGCGAGCTCTATGTAACCTGCATCAGCATTTGCCATGACCCGTGAACGGATCTTTTCATCTATTGTAATAAACTCGGACAGTGCCGCAAGTGCCTGATCCGGTTCCTCTACCTGTTTGCCATTCATGTATATGAGATTACCCTGTTCGATAGTGGCACCAGCTATGGAAGTACCGTCCTTCAATGAAAAATATATGGTACCTCGATCAAAAAAAGTGGCGGCGGGCTTTGTATACTGCACCTCCGCGCGGTCTGCATACTTTTTGCCTGCTACCACCTGTGTCGAGTAGAGAGTGGCTGTGAGCACGAGTGCAGAGACTATCATCCCGAGAAAGATGACCCTGGTTCGAATACGTTCTTTGGCTGTCATTATGCCACTATTATATTACAATTTTGTGACTGTTGCGCCGACGGAACCGACAGACTTTGTCCTAGAGATGTAGGCAGAAACTTGTCCCTGCATGAGGCCATAGTCAGATGCCATTTCCGGTGTGATCTTGTTCGAAAGAGTGATGTAGTGCGCATCGAGCTTCTGGACCGAGCTTGCCAATGTCACCATCTGCTTTTCGATGACCTGGGCAGCCACTGTCTTTGTAATAACACTGTACATGTTGAAAGCGTAAAGAAATGCCATGACCAGACAACCCGCCAAAAGTGTTTTTGTTATCATTGCGCGATTGTCATCGGCGAGAGAATATGTTTTTGCTATTATTTTCGTCATTTTATTGTTTTTTTTGGAGTATTCGTAATTTTGCACTGCGAGATCTCGGATTTTCCGCTACTTCCTGTGCCCCGGCGCGGATGGGTTTCTTTGTGATTTTTGCACCATCTTCACTTTCCTTGCTTCTAAAAAATTCTTTCACTATCCGATCTTCCAAGCTATGAAAAGAAATCACTGCTATTTTGCCTTCCTTTCCCAGTCTGGAATACCCTTTTGCCAAGCCTTCACGGAGAGCGTTCAGTTCATCGTTCACTGCTATTCGCAAAGCCTGAAATGTCTTTGTCGCCGGATGGATCTTCGGCTTACGAAACATTCTCGGCATCGAACCCTTCACTATTTCCGCCAATTCCATGGAAGTCTCTATCGGCTTCTTGGTGCGGTACTCTACTATCCTTCTTGCGACCCTTCTCGCGTATCGCTCTTCACCGTAACCAAAGATGACATTTGCTATATCTTCCTCTTTCCAACCGTTCACTATATCGAGAGCGGTGAAAGGTTGTTTATCCGGATTCCCATATGTCATGTGGAGCGGCTCATCTTTCTGGAATGTGAATCCTCTACCACTATTCTCGAGTTCGTCTGACGAAAGCCCGAGGTCGAGGAGGATCATGTCCGCCGTCTCTATGCCACTCTGGCTCATGACTTTGTCTAGGTTCCGGAAATTCTCATTTACCAATACCAGACGATCGCATTTGCCAGTGAGGAGCTCTTTCGCTCTCTCTATGGCTGTCTCATCTTGGTCGAGTCCGAGAATATTTACCTTGCTATCAAACGCTTCCGCAATCGCCAGAGCATGTCCGGCTCCGCCGAGCGTACCATCTATGTACCAGAGGTTTTCTCCTTCTCTCATACGAGCCTCCTTGAAATCTTTCACTATCTCATGTAAAAGTACGGATTTGTGTATGCTATGCATGAGGAGTTATATGATACCGACGGATGCGAGGCGTTCCGCCATGACATCTGTCTTCTTGCCAAACTCGGTCCGATACGAGAGCCAAGTTTCGCTATTCCATATCTCCACCCTGTTCATGACACCGATGATCGTCGCCTTTGCCGCTGATGTGGCCTCGGAAGACCGAGGACTCAAGTTCGCGTACTCGAGCAAATGATCCGGTATGAGCATACGTCCAGTACCATCAACCTCCACCTCAACCGCTCGGCCAATTACCAAACGGTTGAAGTTTCGATTGTCCGCCTGCAACACCGAGGAACTATCCGGACGAGACAAGCGCTCCGCAAAATCCTTCCATCCCTTCATAGTGAAAACAAATAAACAGTTATCAATACCCGGAGCTATGACTACGCTCTGCCCCATTTCCTTGCGAAATTTGGCAGGAAGGGATATCCGACTCTTGTCATCGAACGTATGTTGATATTCTCCGATGAGCATATGTTTGCGGGTTTGAAGTATTAGAGAAATTTAGGTGCTGTGGCACGAAAGTTTGTATAACACTTCTTCCCACTTAGATACCATTCTACACCACTTCATGCTATCCACACCACACATAGGCCTGTGGATAACTCCTTTGAGCTTGGTAAATCAGCCCTTTGCCACTTGACAAAGCACTCCAGATCTGCTAGTGTGCGTATAGATTTGCTGCTTTGGCAATCACATAAACAGTAACAACAGCCTGCAAAAACGCAGAGAAACAACACAGAAGGAGTCCTTGTATGAATAACAGTCCTCTACCTCTACCAGAAGTCGAGTTCGATGCGAAACAAACAGCGCTCATGTGCAAGCTCGAACCTGAAACCGACCAGTGTCGGTTGGAGATCAAGAACGAATTAGATGAGGTCATCTGGGAAAATCAGGGCGTTTCGGTACAAGTTCCGAAATGCATGTTGGTTCCAGTCAGACTTTCGGGTCTGAGCATCAACCCGAATCTTCGTGAGAAGATCCGACCCGGCACAACGTTCGTGGCCACAGTCAGGGCAACTATTAAGTTTCGACCCCAAGTCGACAGCGCGCCGGCGATCACAAAATTCCAGCTAACGCGGGAACAAGCGATCGCCCTCGGCGGACCTGACGTGCCTGAAGAGAAGCCTACACAACCCGAGGAGAAGCCGACAGATAAACTGGAGACCCTCCAGCAAGTTATCGACCTCGCTTTCCTGCAGACCGCGGAACTCAACAAAAGTCTATCGATGGTCGTCGAAAGAGCGGAAAAGAAAGAAGCCGACCAACACACACTCGATCAGACCGTGAGTGGACTGTCCACGACAGTAGCGGGATTTGGTGACAAGCTAACGGGTTTTGAAAAAGCCCTCGGCGAGACCACGAGTTCCGTGACAGCGTTGACAGGTTCCTTCGACACACTGAACCAGAACACTACTGCGAAGCTCGACGCGGGTCAAAAGACCGTTGAAGAGTTTCTCAGCAAGCGTTCTGCCGCTGATCTGGAAATCCTCAAAAAAGTTGAGGAACAGAACGCGCGATTCGGACAACTCGAAGCCGTCGATACGGCACTGGCAAATCGAATGGACACTCTGGAGGGTGAATGGAAGAAACTCAACAGTGAAGTTGAGAGCAGGATCGCCGCTCTGAACAAGAACGCCGCAACCATCCCACCAGAAGTACTGGCAGATACGGAGAAGAGGCTCGCCGACATCATGTCAAAGAAAGTCGAAGCGATGGAAAAATCGCTCCGGGGCGACTTCGTCCCTCAACAGCTGTACATCCAGACATTGAAGAATGACATGGAGAAGTTTGAAGCTCTCCGCGTCGCTCTCGCAAGGTTGCAGACTGCGCCTCCTCCGGCACCCACAAAGGCGGAAGAGACTCCAGACGACAAAAAGGACGGAGGGAAAGGGTCTGACAAAAATGAGACTCCGCCTCCGGCCCCCACGAAATCTGGTCCGGACAAAGCTCTCGAAGCTGTCAAAAACAATGCGGCTCCGATCATCGCCATCCTTCTCATCGCCTTACTTGCTCTCCTGGCCTTCAACAGCTTTGGGAACAAGAAAATGGCCGCCGACAACCAACCTCAACCTCCTTCACAGGAGGCGAAGGTAGGAACACCGGCGATTCCGGTACCACAAGCTCCGACACCCGCTCCAGAAATGAAGCAAGTGAACGACGGCCCTTCGAGTGAGACGTTGAAAGCGATGCTCGCCGGGCAAATGGATCGAGCGAACACCATTCAGTTGAATCTGGAGGGTGTCACGAACGACAAAAATGTTTTGCGGGATGCTGTCATCCACATCGCAAAACAGCCTCGGTCCAAGATCGACATCAGAGGCGGTGTCGGCGCAGGTAGCGTAGTTGCTATCAGTGAGTCGGGCTCAAGGCAGGATCTCAGATCCTCTCCGCCAGTCGGTCCCATGATCCAGGAAGTCAGTTTCGATGACGACCGCCGTACGCAGTACGTGCGGAACGAGCGATCCGCCCACAACATGCAAAACGCTCAAAACGCTGAAGTGGCTTCAATCGTTTACGGCCCGAGCTACTAAAGTTGTTTGAACTGAACATGTGTGAACCAATCACGGGCACCGAAGATCTTCTTCGGTGCCTTTTTCATATGCAGATACGTTTCCCCCACCCAGCACAGGAAGAAGAATCCGAGGGACGTTTCGGAGGCCGGTTCGCCTCCGTAGCTTTAGCGAAGGAGGGCGAGGCGGCCGAGAACCAGCCGCTCTGCCAGCAGGCAGAGACGGCGTGTCCCGAGGAACTTCTTCGTGTGCTGGGTGGGGGGCAGTGGCTATTGAACTTATATACCCCCATAGACAAAAAGGTGGCTATGTTATACTATATTTACATGAACAAAACACCTTATATCGCTTACGCCCTCGCGGGCATACTCGCTGTCGGTGGCGCAATAGCGCTCACTGCAGTACTTAACAGCCCTGATACTAGCCCGGTCGAAGGCGAAATAGCCACTTCCAGACAAGGAATGACAAATGCCGCCCTTGCTATCCAGAGCATAGACCTCGGAATTCCACAGAATATCCGCTGGAGCGTATCCGACTTCCCTTCAGAGTTTGTAAAGATTTCCATTATACGCAAAACGGCTTCAAACCCCGACACATACGAACTCGTCCGTACAGTATCTGACAAAACTCCCAATGACGGCGTGGCAACCTGGGTACCGACCGAAGGAGATGTCGGCACAGACATGCTCGCCGAAGTGGGATGCACAGAGTCTACCGAAGCCTGCAGTCCTTCCGTATCACGATCCAAGATCGCTGTGAATTACTCACGAGACAACCTCAATACCGCTGCCCTCTACCAAGCAATAGAGCAAAAAAATAACAACAAATAACCCAAGAATGGCAGACCTAGACGTTTCCTAGCTGTCTCACCTTTTAACAAATGATTCCTGCGTTCCGAATTATCGGCGCGGGAATTTTTGTGTGCGGGTTCATGGATGGCTCTCGCAGAAGAAGCCAGGAAAATAGTATGCTTGCCGTAGCGACGGTCTATCTTGTCCATTGCTTCCAGGACCTTGTGCGTACTACCTATCTTGTCCGCATTGCCAAAGAGGTCTATAGTCTCGGCATTCTCATGATCCAGATCCATAAGCACGATGCCAGTAGCACGATATGGTACTTGCAATTTGTAGACCAGGTGCAGTTTCTCAAGGATGAGAGAGATGATGGCCTGTGGAGCAGATACAGACTGAGGGAGTTTTATTTCCAAACCATGGTAATAGAAATCCTGCGTCTTCAGAAAAAAAGCTATGCGCCGAGTAAAGAGACTATGCCTACGGAGCTTGATGCAGGCATTCTCGATATTTTTGGACAGCTGAGAAAAGACAAATTCTCGGTTGGTAGAAGGTGGGGTAAAAGTCCTAGTCTTACTTATCGATGCATAGTCGTGCTTTTGACCCAAGGTGAGCGGATATACGAACTCTCCATTGAGCTCGCGATGTATTTCTTGAAATGGTTTGCTCAAGTGTCCACTCACCCATTCCGGACTCTGTATGGCAAAGTCGAGAGCACTTACAAAACTTTCGGATGAAGAGGGTTTGATTATTTTTTGAAGATAAGCAGAAGTGTTGGGACCAATACCCCAGATCTTACCTACAGGTAACTTCGCTAAGTAGAGGTGCATATTCTTCCCCGGAATGATGGTGAGCCCATCAGGTTTGCGCCATTTCGAACCTACCTTTGCCATGACTTTATTTAGTGAAAGTCCGACAGAAAATGTCATACCGAGCTCGGTACATAGTTCGTGCTGTATCTTTATGGCCATATCCTCGTATGACAAATGATTTGCCCGTCTCATACCTGTCAGATCGGCGAAACATTCATCTATGCTGTATTCTTCGACGGCTTCGGTGTAGCGACGAACTATTTTGTACATTCTTTCGGAGTAGAGACTATAGGTCTCATAGTCAGAAGGTAATATTATGACGTCAGGGCAGATCTTCCGTATTTCTGAAAGTTTCATCGCCCGTCGCACGCCTCGAGCGCGTGCCTCATAACTCATGGAAGATGCTATGCCACGTTCTTTACCTGTGACTACTGGTTTTCCTTTCAAAGCAGGATTCTTGGCGACCTCGCAGGATGCAAAAAATGAATCCCCATCAATATGAAGTATCGCGCGCGGAAAGGAGTGGTGAGTGAGTATTGGCATAATTTTATTATAGTAACTAAGCGTTCAGGTCCTACGTGCGGTGGAGGGACATTTGGAGTCCGAGCCGGATACAGCGTATCTGCATTATCATTACAAGGCTCGGACGAAACTAGCTCAAAATCCGCAACAGGCGTTCTATGAGCAGTTGCGGATTTTGAGCGTGTCCCGGAATCCGCACGTAGGACCTGAACGCGCTAGATATATAGTAACTAATATTTCCTAACCACCCCCTTCACCACTGCGGCAACCTTCATATCATTCTCCGGATAGATAAGATCATACTTGGGATTTGCAGGCTCCAAATACACCTGACTGCCGCGTCGACGAAAATACTTCATGGTCCAGCCTCCATCTACTTCTGCTATGACTATTTCCCCGATCTTGGGTTCGCGCGCGATACGCTCTGCTATGACGAGATCGCCTTCTTGGATGCCGGCATCTATCATGGAGTCACCTTTTACTTCTAGTAGGTATGTCGCTTCTTTGTTCTCTATGAGGTATTCATCGAGACTCATGGTATCTACCAGTTCTTCTTCTGCCGCAGTAGGAAAACCTGCTTCTACCAGACCGAGGAGACGAGTCTCACCAAAGAGTTTGTTCGGTATGAGCTTGCCTTGAGAATCCTTACTCACAAAACCACCTTCGACGAGCTTGTTCACGAGTTTGTATACAGAGTTCTTGGACTTGAAACCGAGGAGCTTCATGATCTCGGCATAGCCGGGCATACGCTTGTGATCGCGGTAGAAGTTTAGGATTTTGTTTTTATAAGAATCGAACATGGGGGAAAAATTATGAATTATGAATTATGAATTATGAATTTTTGAAAGTCTAGAAAAGGAACATAGAAGCGAAACTGAGAGAGCGAGATAACCAGGCCAAGGTGCTCGGGCGCAGACGGCGGAGCTGTGACATGAGGAACTTGTGCCGGCGGGCTTCCTTGGCATAAGATATACCGCGAATGATCCGGAGGTCGATCTCCTGATTTAGGCGGTCTATCTCCTGGCGTATTTCTTTTATTGTCTGGTATCTGCTCATGGATACAGTATAGGTGAACGAGTGTTCACCGTCAAGAAAAACTGTGGATAACTAGCAGTATTATTGAAAATATTCTGGCGTATTCGCATCCATCCAATCTAGTTGCTGGCGCATAGCCGCGGCGGCACCGATGAGGTTGTGTACAGAACCGCTCTCCATAATTACCACAAATGCATACTTGGGTTTTTCATAGGGCCAAAAGCCAGTGATCCAGGAGTTTACTTTATTCTTACTCACGCCGAGCTCGGCGGTACCGGACTTGCCGGCAATGTTTGCAAATGGCACATTCAATGCCTTGCTCGTACCCTCGGTAACACTGAGACGCATGCCTTCTTGCACAATGCGAAAATTCTTTTCGGCAACATTGAGTATATGGTCAACAGGCAAGACTTCCCCTTTGCGTATGGATGGCGTGAGAAGCACCCCGTTGTTGGCGATAGCGGCGACAGCTCGGACTATCTGCACAGGTGTCACCTGGAAACCGTACTGACCGATAGCGGTATGATAAGTGTCGCCAATGTACCAATCTTCATCAAAAGTTTTTTTCTTCCATTCAGGCGTAGGGATGGTGCCCGCCTTGCCATGGACGAAGGAAGGAAGAGTGGATGATCCAAAACTAAATATGCGCAAGTATTTGTCTATATTGAGTATGCCTAGACCTTTTTGACCCTTGTATCCCCCGCCCACCTGGTAAAAGTACACATCAGAAGATTGCGCTATGGCATGGCGCATATCTATGGGGCCATGATTTTTCCAGTCACGAAATAAAGTGGACTTTGTATCATCGTATGGATTTGGGATCGATATGGAACCGTTCGTAACTATGATAGTGGACGGGTCGATGATTTTTTCTTCGAGAACGCCTATAGCAACATACGGCTTCACGATGGAACCGGGTGTATACAAGCCATCTACCGCCCGATCCAGGAATGGCAAGGTGCTGTCATTGAGAAGAGCTCTGACCTTGGCTGTGTCGGTACGATCCGACATGACTTGTGGACTATATTCCGGGTAGCTAGTGAGAGCAATAATCTCACCATTGGTCACATCCATGATAACCCCCGCCCCACCTGTAAAGCCCACCCTCTCGGCAATATCCTTTATGTTTGCATAAAGTGCGGACTGTACCCTGCTGTCTATGGAAAGTGTGATATTGCCACCCTGATCAGGCGGACGGATAGTATTTTCGGATATTATCTTGCCTTGTGCATCCACCTCGACCAAACGCGAGCCATTCGATCCTTGGAGGTCTTGGTTGTAATACTTCTCTACACCGTCTATACCTTGAAAATCCTCCTGGTAATAAAAGCCATTAGAATCCTTTGACGGATACTGAACATAGCCGATCACATGAGCGAGACCGGTAGTCGTGGCATATTCGCGTACAGAGATGGAATAACGAGCGTCGGCACTAGTCGTAGCGATAGTCGCCTTCGGAGAATTCCAGACCAATAACTTACCATTCCTGTCATAGATGACACCTCGACCGGCAAACAATGGCACAGGCCGGAGAATATTCTTTTCACTACGCAGACGGTAGCTCTGGCCGTTTGCGACCTGAAGTTTCCAGGCCTGTGCGACAAATACTGCCATAATAATAAAAAATATGCCGATCAGGGAGTAGAGCGAAACCTTCGATATGGGCTTTTCTAGACGCCCCTCGAGCTGGGTGGTATCGTAATCCGGCAAATTACTCGAATCGAGCAGTATCTCTTCGGGATTGATTTCTATGTATTTCTTATTCACAGAAAAATTGTATCACACGGTTCACCTGCGAACTATCCTTTTTGCAAAAAATATAACAATGAAAAAGACTGATGTGACAATAGTACCAACATATCCATATATACCTTGAGCTCCGGCCATACCAAAAAGACTGTCATAAAAAATACCGGCGAGGATAAGCTCGAAATAAAATGGAAAACTCCAAGCTCCAATAAGGAGGACAGGTAAGGCAACAAACCACCAACCTTGAATAAGGAAAATTACAACCAAGATATCGGCGAATATCCTATAATAAAAACTTTTTTTCATTTTGATATTAGCACCCACCTAGACTGGAATATATTTACCGGCGGAGAAAAGAGTACAGTCACAAAAGGTTGCGCTGGGTCGCTAATAACAGCATTTACTATGCCAAAGGGCTTGTCCCAAAGCGAAGGCACGATGACGCTATCACCCTCCTTCACCTGAGCCGACCTAGGCAGCTCTGCAGAATACTGACCTCCGCCTCGACCGACGGCAGTGGCGAGAATATTCCCTGAGCCAACCAGAACCTGATGTGTCTGCTTTGGCGAGGAATACAACAGCACCTTCGATGTGCGTGACAAAACTTCACTAATGGTGCCTATGAGCACTTGTTCCGAAGCATAGACGCGGTCCCCAGGAGCAAAACCCATATCCTCACCACCACTCACAACAAACTCATCGTAAGGTGCAAATGGTGGGCGGACCAAAACAGGTGCAAGTATCTTGCCGGAGGCACGCCTCTCCTCGCTATTGGTTCCGGTCAGACTCGGAGTCGAGGTAGAACTGGAGCTATTTACAAAGATTTGCCTTTCAGATATGACGCCGATAATATTCGGAGTAGTTTTCGTAATACCAAACAGTGCCTTCAGCTCCTCATTTTCTTTCTCCACCGAAAGAATACTGCCCATCCTCATCTCCATATCAGAAAGTCGACGCCTGAGATCTTCATTCTCGGCCACGAGAGAACCCGGCGAACGGAGCGACCCACTCCCTATAGCAAACTCTGCTTGCCAAAAAGGCGTAGCGATGCTGGAAAATATTCCCGACAGCAGATGTGGCACAAAAAATTGCAGTCCTACGAAAAGAATAAGAAAGAAAATGACAAAAAAAGCCGCGATCTTTTGACCCATTCTCCTGGGATTTTGAGTTCTATTGATGTACATCGTCAGATTCGAGGAGGACGCTCCTGTATTTTTCTAAGTCCTCGAGAATGATACCTGCCCCTCGAGCTATGGCCGTGAGAGGATCGTCGGCAACGGTTACAGGGATCTTGAGAGTAGCCATGAGGAGAGAGTCCAGACCCTTTATGAGTGCTCCGCCACCGACCATATATATGCCACGTTTCATGATGTCGGCCAATATTTCCGGCGGAGTGGTCTCTAGCACCTGACGCGTCGCATCGACTATGACTTCTACAGACTGGGCCATAGCTTCGCGAATATCCGAGTCGGTGATGACTACTTCGCGAGGCAAACCAGTGATGAGATCTCGACCGCGAATAGTCGTCTCCACAGGATCACCGGGTAGGACCACACCCACACTGATCTTGACTTGTTCTGCGGTAGCTTCACCGATGAGAATTTTGAATTCGTTACGAATATAGGAAATGATATCATTGTTAAATTTGTCGCCAGCTATTTTCAGATTTGCAGAACGGACTATACCACCGAGAGAGATCACGGCTATGTCGGTCGTACCGCCACCAATATCGATAACCATACTGCCAACCGGCTCATGAATGGGTAGACGAATACCTATAGCTCCGGCCATGGGCTGTTCTACGACATATACTTCGCGTGCGCCTGCATTCTTTGTGGCATCGCGGACAGCGCGAACTTCTACATTTGTAACGCCGGAAGGTACACCCACGACTACACGCGGACCCATAAGTTTCTTGGGTAGATATTCCCCAGCACGCTTCATGAGGTACGAGAGCATCTCTTCTGTAACCTCGAAGTCAGAGATAACACCATCTACGAGAGGTCTCACCGCTACGATATGGGTCGGAGTGCGACCGAGCATTTCCTTGGCTGTCGTGCCTATGGCGACTACCTGGCCGGTCTTTTGGTTCACAGCCACAACGGAGGGTTCATTCACAACTATGCCTTTGCCGCGTACATAGACGAGAGTATTGGCCGTGCCAAGGTCAATGCCAATGTCATTGGATAGTCGGGAAAACAACTTATCTTTTCTTTCCTTGAACATAGCTCATACATTAACACAAAGATAATGTTGGGGTAATTGACAAAGAGAAAATATAATTACCAAGCTTACACAATATCCTTGAGCTTATCCTTGTACTTCACATACATGAACGAAGCCGCGAGAGCAATGATACCAAAGACGATGAACGATACGATGCGATACAACTGTCCCAAATTCCAGACATCTATGACCACCTTGCAGGCAGTGAGGATAAAGAGAAAGAGTCCCATGCGGCGCACGGCGGCATAGTTCCTGGCAAAACCGATGATAGTGAGGAGAGCCGCATATAGAGCCCAGACTATAGAAACGGCAGTGTTCGAAGTATTCTTTATCGCACTATATGCCGCATCGCCATAACCATGCCCGCGAAGCTCTATACCATAATACGCGGTGACCTGTGTGGTGAGAGCATAGACTGTGAGGATATTTGCAATAATAACAAAAGCCGATATTCCCTTCTTTTGTATATCAGGAGTTATACTGCCGTAGCGATAGTAGACGAAAGCATTTGCATAAGCGACCAATATCGATACAGCGAGGAGAACAAAAGGAGCATTGAATATGACTACAAAGTCCGCCGGCATGCCGAAGGTAAAGATATAGTAGAACATGCGTATAAGGGCGAGGACATAGACTGTAGCTCCCATGACTTGGAATCCCCTACTCGAAGACTTCGATGCAACGATATACAGGATCACAGACTCGATGAACCACCACAGCGCTATCCAAGGACCTGAGAAATGTACTGCTACAGCCGCAGTGAGAAAGGCTACAGACAAGCCAGGAAGGAAAATGTTTATCGTGCGATCCGCAGGATTTTCTTTGAAAGCAACGAGAGCAATAACTCCATAAAATATTGCTACCAGGACTGCGCCAATAGCGACGAAGTCCTCATATTTTGGCGTGAGTAGGAGATATGTGACAATAGCGAACGATAGCGCGGTAACAGAGAGGATAGCAAAGTCAGATTCCTTGGCATTCCTCTTTTCGATGATTATGCGGACCAGAGAGGAAGCATTGAAGATGAGGAACTGCAAGAGGATGAAGAATAATGTAGGTACCAGAAGGTCTTCTTGATAAGAAGTCGCTAGCCACGAACCGAAGTGTATCCATGTACCAGCGAGACCGATGACTGCGAGCACGTCCCATTTCTTGTATACGAGTATGCCTAGCATACCACCGTTCAGGATAGTGAGGTATGTAAAGGTGACCGTAGGACCGAGCAGACTCACACCTATGACCATAGGGGCGAAGTAGCCACCGATAAGGGCGATGACCGAGAGGGACTGTGTAGCATTTGCAAGACTAATGAGTACACCCACTACCGTGATGACGATGAGGCCGAGGAATGCTGTCATAGGATCTACTAGATGGTATAGCGAAAATGCAGAATAGACCGAGAGGTACAATACTGCCAAGCCACCACCCATGAGTAGGTCAGAGTAGCCGAGATATTTCTTCCGGAGCCATTGACCGAGAGCGAGGAGGATCATACCCGCTAGGATACCTATCATGACCCTACCTGCAGGGCCGACCCAGTTATTATCAAATGCATACTTTAGGAAAAATCCAATACCTATCACAAGTGCACCTATACCTATCCTGCCCAAAATTCTTCCGGACATTTCTTCTCCAGAGACTGCGGAGGATTGTGGTGTAGGAGCTACAGGCAAGATGGAACCAAGAGGTGTGGGTGGCGTGTGGGGCATATTCGCAACAGGCATCGATGGCAATACTTCCGGTGATACAGGCTTCTGTGCAGGAGCACTACCCTGTATAAGTCTTTCCAACCTGCTTATCCTACTACCCTGATAAAGGAACAAAACCACAACCACTACGAGTATTATGAACGTCATAAAATTGGGTTATATATTATGACGCAATTATAGCGCTAACTCAGAGATCTTTCATCCCCACCATATCCACTTTGCCTGTGGCGCGATCCTTGGTCTCTACACTATCCTTTGCAAGAGTTTTTTCACTTACTATTATGCGCTTGGGTATGCCTATGAGGTCGGAGTCGGAAAACTTCTCGCCAGCACCACAGTCGCGGTCGTCGTATAGGACTTCGGTTCCCTGCTTGGTCATTTTCTCATAAAGTTCGTCTGCCACCTTCTTTACCGTTCCACTTTCATTCATGAGGGCGATGAGGTGCACAGCGAAAGGCGCCACAGACTCGGGCCAGATGATGCCCTTGTCGTCACTGTGTATCTCCACTATCGTACCCATAGCGCGACCAGGACCTATGCCATAGCTTCCCATGACTACCGGTAGTGTCTTCCCCTCTTCATCCTTGTATGTGAGACCGAGCGGCTCGGAAAAGCGCGTACCCAAGGTAAAGATATTGCCTACTTCTATGGCTTTCTTCTCTACGAGGTCGGACCTCGCTATACCGAGCTCCGTGAGCACTTCGTCTGTGAGTACTTCTTTGTTCACTGCTATCTTCTTTGCTTCGTGGACATATACTATATCTTCGCCGGCTTCACAGACAGTCTGAAATTCATGAGAATACTTGGAAAAAGATCCGCCACTTGCAAAAGTTACGTAAGTTTCCGAACCTATTCCTAGTCGGTCGAATATGCGTATATAAGCCTGCTTTGCACGTTCATAAAATGTCGCCTGTTCCTCTGCAGAGCGTGAAAAAGAATACAAGTCCTTCATGAGGAATTCCCTGCCACGGAGTATGCCGGACTTAGCACGCTGTTCGTTGCGGAACTTTGTCTGGAACTGGTACACAGCTGTTGGAAGATCGCGGAAAGACCGTATGTGGTCCTTCATGAGCATAGTGAGTGCCTCTTCATGGGTAAATGCCAGGCCGAGCTCGGCACCATTTTTGAGAGTAGTCTTGAACCAGTTGTCGACTACAGCATCGCTCCAGCGGTCGGTCTTCTCCCAAGTCTCCTTGTTCTGGAGAGCGGTGAGATGGAGTTCCTGACCACCTAGGGAATTCATCTCTTCTCGGATGATGCCTACGATCTTGTTTAGCACGCGGAGACCCAGAGGTAGGTAGGAGTAAGCTCCGGCCATCTCTTTGTGGATAAAACCAGCACGGATGAGGAGCTGTGCATTCTTTGCTACCTCATCCTTCGGTGCCTCACGACGCGTCTTGGTAAAAAGTTGGGATTGTTTCATTGCACAATGATACAACAAAGTAGGAATCTTGCCTATTTGACTAATGAGTGCAGAATGTATCTGAGGTTAGTCATTTGACGTTGTGGCACATAAAGTAACCTGGACTCGAATAACCTCAAAAACTTTCCTTACATGATAAACTCCTCAAAAGAATCCTTGTTTATAACCGTCACATCCGCTGTATAAGTATCCACAAAAGATTTTGGGATTCTAAATGTCGAGTCCGACCATTTGAATTCATAGCCATGAATTTTGTCTTCGGATTCTTCAACATAGTCAACCTCCGCACCGCCAAGGCTCCTCCAGAAATAATAATTGGCGTAACGAAGAGAATAATGCATCTTTTTTCTACGCTCAATGATACAGAAGTTTTCCCACAAAGCCCCCACATCATCACGGATCGTAAGTGGTGTTAGGCGCTGGATAAGACTATTTCTGATACCGAGATCATAAAAATATATCTTTTGTTTTTTTCCTATTTCATTTCTTGGATTGCGCGACAATGCGGTCAACCTGAAAATAACAAAGGCTTTTTCCAATAAGTCGATGTATCTCGTAACGATTTTTGTTGACACCTCGAGTTTGGTAGCTATCTCATTTATCGACACCTCGCGTCCCACCTGAAAAGCCAACAGCTGAAGAAGCTTTAGTAGTAGATCGGGCTTGCGGATATCTTCAAAATCAAAAAGGTCTTTGTATAGATATTGATTTGAAATAGTCTGAAGAAGTGTTGTCACTTCACTGTCCGATTTTCCAATCAAAGCCGGGTAGGCTCCATAGCGAAGCAGATGAGGTAGTGACGCTTTTGCTTCCCTGTTTCCTATAGTCAAATACAGTTCCTGATACGAGATGGGATACAATATAAATTCTATAGCTCTTCCTGTAAGAGGCTCATTGATTTTATTGGACAGATCGAAACTGGACGAGCCGGTGGCAATGATCTGTATATCGGGATATGTGTCAATGAGTAACTTCAACGTTGTGCCGATATCCTTCACTTTCTGAGCTTCGTCTAAGATAAAGAACTTGCCTTCACCAAGAAATTTTTTTAATCTCTCGGGATTTTGGTCTTCAAGCGCGGTTTTATTGTCTATATTTTCACAGTTTATATAATTTTTCTCACTCCCATATTTTTTGGCAATTTCCTTTACCAATGTGGTTTTTCCAACTTGTCTTGGTCCGTACAAAATAATTATTTTACCCTTGAACAACCACTCATTTATTGTGTTTTCTAATGCTCTTTTTATTATCATAGTCTTAATATTAAGGCTAATATTGATACTATAGTATCAGAATCAGTGCAAAAGTCAATACCGAATGCAAAAATACTGGAACATATCCACAGCTCGTTTTACATCAAAACCTCCTATTTTGTCGCTACTAATTCCCTCCCTATTTGAACAACCTCACAATATCCTTGTATGTAACCACGATCATGAGGAGCATGAGCAAAACGAATCCCACAGCATTCATGGTATTTGCCACTTGCGAAGGTATACGCCTCCGAATCACAGACTCTATAGTTACAAATAGTATGCGTCCACCATCTAGAGCGGGAAAAGGTATGAGGTTGATAACACCCAAGTTGATAGAGATGAGAGCGGTGATCATGAGTAGGTAAACCATACCCATATCCGCGGCACTACCAACTATGCCAGCTATGCCCACCGGACCAGCGACATCGGAAAAGTTTGCTGTGCCCTGGAAAATATTTGCCACAAAAGTATAGAGTCCCACCGCTGTCTCTCGGATCATGACGAGGACGAAGTGCCCTGCTTCATATATAGCTGTAAAGAATGGTAGTTGCAAGTCCGCTACTTTTTGCATCGCTATGCCTATTGCATACTTGTCTGTAACTAGGCCCTGAGCCGGCACTATCTCTAGCGTCTCTGCTGTACTGTCTCGCAAAATTGTCATACTGATAGGCGTACCACCACTTTCATTTATAGCGACTTGCAATGGTTCGACTTTGTATTCCTGATCTACACTCTTTACTACAGACGTATTATTCTTGATTTCCTGAATGACATCACCCGCCTTGAGACCTGCCTTGTCTGCAGGAGAACCAGGCAATACATCGGTGATCATGATCTTGGGATCACTAAAGCGATCGGCGTACTTTTCGAATCCGTCTGTAGTAGCAGTCACACCAGCTGAAAAGATGCCTATATAAAGTATCCACGCAAAAATAAAGTTGAAAAATACACCTGCGACGAGGACACATGCCTGTTGCCACCGAGGCTTATTGATGAAACTTCTTGCGGCATCAGGGCCTGTAGTAGACTCTGCATCGGGATTCTCTCCGAAGATCTTCACATAGCCACCAAATGGGATGATGTTGAGGGAATATTTTGTCTCCCTGCCTTTCCAAGAAAAGATACTGGGGCCAAAGCCGATAGCAAAAGCGTCGACACGGATGCCGCAAGCTTTTGCGACTAGGAAGTGGCCGAGTTCGTGGACGAAGATGAGTACAGCGAGGACTATGAGGAAGATGATGGCGGTCATGAGTTAGAAAGTTTTGAATTAATTAATGCTTTGTTATATAACACCTCGCCTTTTGGGCAAGGACTAAGTGTCCTCTAACTCAAAATTTCCTTCTCCTTCTTTGCAAATAATTCCTCGAGTTTCTTGTTCTCTTCATCGACTATTTTCTGGACATCGCCCTTGAGACGGAAGACTTCATCTTTGCCCATGCCACCGTCTTTTTCTTTGGCTTGGAGATCCTTTATATAGTCCTCACGTTCTCGGCGGACTTGTTTACGAGCCTCTTCGAGCTTGTCTTTGGCGGCCTTCACTATCTCCTGGCGACTCTCGGTAGTGAGCTGAGGGAAGTTCACACGCAAACCTTGGTCATCCACAGCGACAGAGAGACCGAGGTTGGATGTAGAAATAGCCTTTTCTATTTCTTTGATATGAGTCTTGTCCCATGGTGCTATGCGGAGTGTCCTCGCCCCTTCGAGAGTGACACTTGCGACTTCTTTGAGCGACATAGGTGCACCGTAGATCTCTACGCGGACATTGTCTAGTACACTAGGTGATGCCTGTCCAGTCCGTATCTGCTGAAATTCCTTGCGCAACCACTCTGTAGCGGAAGCAAGCTGTTTTTTTAGGGTATTTATGTCTGTAGCCATGGTTTTGTGTATTAGTTTGTTAAATGATGATCATAAAGTCGTACCAATAATATAACATTAAGCAAATAAAAATGCGCGCCCCGAGGAATAAGGGCGCGCACTGGAGGACTTTGAGAAAACAAAGACCTCCATCTCTGGCAGCACTCTCAGCCCGCAATTGGCTGAGGAAAATGTACTCTGAACTAGTATAAGACTAGCACAAGCCAACTATGATTGCAAGGCGATCGTAGGAATCTATTGACCGTTCACTATTGCGCGAGTCTTTGGTCCAAAATAGCCGATAGCAGGCGAAATATTATTTGCAATTTGAAACTTAATGAGTGCAGCCTGCGTAGCAGGGCCAAAGTAATCTGATTCATACCCAGGTGAGCCAACCCCCTTTTGTGCGACAATAAAATTATGATCGTTCAAGTATCTCTGTAAAAGACCTACATCAACCCCACTAACGCCACGGAACATATCCCTTCCAAAAAAATTAGTCGCCGTAGATATTTGAGGTAGACCAGAAGTTATATCATCCAGTCCCATGTAGTCAGTAGCAATAACCGACCTTGTAATTGGACCGAAATATCCTATTGCGGGAGTGATACCATTAGATGATTGGTAGCGAACCAGTGCCGCTTCCGTCATTGGACCAAAATATCCGATATCGTTTCCAGCGGAAAGAAGTCTTTTTGAAATAAGAAATGTTTGGAGTGCCTTTACATCCATGCCACTACTACCAAAAGCTAGGTCTCTCACAAAATTATACACAGGAACTACTTTCGTAATACGCGGGGAGGAAAAGACAAAAGGACTGTAACCACTGGAATAACCCGTAGATATGCGAGATGTAACGATGGAATCACTGGTCAACCCCGAACTCTGCACCGTACCGCTATAAATATCATACTGATGTGTGCTACCCAACGTTCCACCAAAAGTCAAAGTTCCTGATCCATCCGAAATGGCTTGAGAAGTTGTATCTCCACCATATGTAAGATCTCTATCCCTGATATTGTACTGAGTCAAAGGAGTCAATTCATACAGCTTCAAAGAAATAGTCGATGTACCTGTCAAACCTTCTACTGTAAGCATTTTTGAGTTTGATATAGAATCACCAGAACCTGAGATGTTGTAGGTAAGATTGCCCACCTCATCATTTCCGTTCCCCAAAAACACTTGGAATTTTTGAGTCTTGACATATCCCGGAATAAACATATTGCCAGAAACGTTCACTGTGGATCGACTCCAAGTACCAGAAATAATATCCGGAACAAAATAATTTTCTGCTGTAATGTTTCCTTCGGGTGTACCCGCCCCTTCCTGAGGATAACCGTGAATCCACCTTGCATATGCATCTATACTCAAGTTATCCATTGTGCCTGTTGCACTTCCGAGATTATCTCCATTATGGAAATTATACATACCAAAAGCATCCACACCATCAAACCCTTTTGCGGCATCAAAGCTAACAGTCTTAGTTTCTAAAGCAGCGCCTTCAGTGTCTTTCAGAATTGCCGTGACCACAGAATTATTCATCTCTAGATCTACACCATAAGATGTGCCTGTCGACAATGTAGTGGCAAAATTGGTAAAATCTCGATTGGATAGGTCGAGAGTTGTCCCATTGTAATCAATCCTTACTGACGGTGTTCGGTTCACAACAATAAGTGACACGGCGTTTCTGATCGCAGTACTTGTACTATTTCTAAATCCAAATAAAATGACACCATTCGTGTCGACATCTGTGATGGAAAAAGTAAAGCTAGCCTTGATCCTATCAGATTTACTATAACTCCTATGACTCGAAAGTTTCTTTAGTACAGCATTCGAGCTTGTAGCCCTATCCCCCACCCAGTCTATATAACCACCAGGATTCCATGTAAATTTTGTTGTACCATCTCCGGTAAAAGTGAAATCTGATAAGTCTGTTGAAAAATCATCGACAAGTTCAGTTGTTGTTGAGGTACTACTACTTGTTCTTACAATAACGTTAGATAAACCAGCGGCATTATTCTGAGTGAGATATTGTGTAGCGTGGCTTGGCGGTACGATTGATTCCGCAGTATCATAAAACAACTGTATGTGAGAATATGGGTTATTCTTTGCTCCTAAATAATGAGCTCTAGCATAACATCTATCAGGTGTAGATGTCGGCGTACCACCGATATGTGACTGCATGCCAGTACGATAACTAATACTACCGTTGTACCACCAGCTATAGGTAGAATCGTAACAGTAGTCACTCATTCCAAAGAAAATATTCACTGATCGAAAATAATCCGGAAATTTTGTTATAAGGCCATATGTATTTCCTCCGCCACCCGAATATCCTATGACGTTGATATTATTTTCATCAACATAGGATGAATAATTTGCTTTCACATATTCGATCGCATCATAAAAGTCGTATATCTCCCTACCAGAATCATCCTGTGTACCCTGAGAACCACCATAACCTCGCTTATATGTTTTTATTGCAAACACACCCTTACTTGCCAAACGTTCGATGATGTCATCTCCAGTATAAGGACCACTATAACCATGAAGAGTCACAACTATTGGCAGATTTGTGAGACTATTGTCGTAAGAAACGTCCATATTTAAGGATAAGTCATCCAAAGTTGAAGTATAAGTCACCCCTGTGTCTGTCTTTACACCGGTATAAGATATAGAAATAGTTTCAGTAATTGTCACATCATCGACTGTAGCCGTATATACTGATGTACCAACTACCGCAGATCGTACAACAAAAACAGCAACTCCGTTTGCATCAGTTACCACAGAGGCCGGATAAATAGTATCGCTACCTCCACGACTACTGCTCAACGAGACCGCCTCACCTACAAGTGGACTGCTCGTTGCATTTCTGATTGTGACAGTGATTGAAGTAGTCGTCGCTATACCAGAAGTACTAAGTGTCGAAGTACCCGCCACCATAGTCGATGTCGTAGCATTGGTTTGAGTAGGAACGACAGAATCTATATCACTGCCTACATATAAACTTGTAAGTTCTGCTGAGGAAAGTGCCCTATCATATACTCGCACGTCATCTATGTTTCCCGTAAAATATCGGCTAAAATTAGTTTGTTTGTTTGCACCTATTGCATGGGTATTGAGGACAGATATTGTGCCGAGGGATGCTGTATTTGGTGATGGCGAAAATTGGACGTTATCGACATACAACCTATAGTTCGTATCTGAAGTTTTCACTCCGCAAGCAAAATGCCACAACCCATCGTTGACTGTTACGCTAGCGTTTACTATTACTCCGACATTCGCATCATTACGAACAAATAGTCGAACCTTACCTGCAGTCGCATTCATCTGGAGAGTCACAACTGATAATGTGGACCCTGCATATGATTCTGTGTATATATCCTGTAAGGCGGTACTTGTTGTAGACTTGAACCACGCGCACATTGTCCAGGCATCACCAGCTCCAACTATACCAGTGCTTGGTAGATCGACGTAACTTGTATAAACACTATTGAAAATCAAGCTCCTATCATTTGCAAATAAAATAGCTGATGGAACATCAACAGAAGACGTTGCGTTGTGGTTTGTACCGGTTCCCCCACTACTCGAAGAATCCGCCACCGAAGTACCGGCAATTTCATCAAGTTTCCAATAACCTAAAGAAGCGGTAGTCGCTAAACACTGATGAAATGTTAAAAGAAAAAGGAAGAATATCAGAAAAAGGCGTACAAAATATAGACGGAATTTTATATCCTTTATCATACATTGCATTTTATACCAAAAAATGAAACATATCAACTACTTCCAAATTTTGATTTATGAAAAATTTAGCATTATTTGGGGCAGAAGAACTATATAGCAACCATTTCCAAAAGCATTTTCATCGAAGGTGCGCGATCATTCAAGTATTTCCTAGCGAGGGAAATCTTGTTCAGCATTTCTCTTCCCTCTTTCACCCCCTTTTCCTCGTAGACGACAGCTTCGATATCATTTAGGAAATTTATTGCATCTTGTTTGGTTTTCTTCTCCTTGGAAATATCATCTATGAGAGACTTTAGTGTCTCGATACGTTTACCGGAAGATAATTTTAAAAACTGCTTTGCTTCCGACCGCATCCGCAGGGCTTCGGCGGACAATGTGGACAAAGCAGACTTAGCACCATCCCTTTCTGACTTCATCACATCCACGATTTGCATTCGAGATTTCACGGTAGGCAAAAGCAGATGAGCAGAAGGCAAGATCAGGAAGAAATGCGAATACTCCGACGGCTCTTCGAGGAGCTTCAACAAAGCATTTTGTGCTTCTATAGTGATGCCATTCATGGAGAGGATGAATATCTTCTTGCCAGAAGAACCGATAGGTTTGGTTTCGTGGAAGGTCTTTACGTTACGCGCGTCTTCGATATTGAAGGTGTCGTATGAGTGATCAAAGAAGTCGAGGTTTGCCTTGAGAGAGATGTTGTGAACCGTAAGAAGTTCATCAACTAGAAGATTCCTCAGCGAAGAAGTGCCAACTAAAAGGTAAGCGTGATGAGATAATTTATTTATTATAGGCATAGGTTTAAGAAAGAAATTCCAAGTTCCAATCACCAAGTTCCAAATAAATTACAATTTTCAATACTCAAATTTCAAACGGAAACTAAGCTCTCTTCGACATTATTGTCTTCTTATAAGTATCCAAATGCTCGAGTGCAATACCCGTCCCCTTTGCCACACAGAGTAGCGGATCTTCTGCTAGCTGAGCCTTCACGCCTGTGCGTCTGTAAACCAATTCTGGCAAGTTGCGTAACATCGAAGAGCCTCCAGTAAGTGTAATACCCTGATCTATAATATCCGCAGCAAGCTCGGGTGGAGTCTCCTGTAGAACATCGCGCATAGCCTTTATCATATCGCGGAGCGGTGTCGCCAATGCCTTCACGATCTCATTTGTTTTTATCTCGGTCGAGCGAGGCAAGCCGGTGATGAAATCTCGACCCTTGACCTGCATGGAGAGTTCTTGCTCCAGAGGGATGGCGGAGCCTATGGTGATCTTTATATTCTCTGCCGTATGATCACCGATAGCTAGGTTGAATGTCTTCTTTATGTATTCCGCTATGCAGGCATCTATCTTGTTCCCCGCGCACTTGACCGAAGTCGAAGCCACGATACCGCCGAGAGAGATAACTGCAACATCGGTCGTACCGCCACCTATGTCCGCAACCATATGCCCGCGTGCTTCCTGGATGGGTATGCCTGCTCCGATAGCGGCGAGGATGGGCTCCTTCACCACATATGCATTCCTAGCACCAGCACGGATGCCCGCCTCTATGACCGCCCTCCTCTCGGTGGAACTGATACCAGCCGGCACTGATACCATGACATCAGGCTTGAATAAGTTGAAACGACCGAGAGCCTTGTCTATGAAATACCGGAGCATAGCCTCGGTGATGCGATAGTCTGCTATGACACCGTCGCGCATGGGACGATATGCGATGATGGTATCAGGTGTCCTGCCCACCATCTCCTTTGCGCCTATGCCGACAGCCATGACTGTCCTATCGACTTCGGAAATAGCGACGACAGAAGGCTCATTCAAGACTATGCCCTTCCCAGGCAAAAAAACCAGAGTGTTTGCAGTACCTAGATCGATGCCAAGTTTGGGAAAAATAAAGCTCATTTGTCTTGCGAATATAGCACAGAAATGACATTTTGTGCTATAAATATACGAATGCAAAGCAACAAACCAAGCGTAATAAACTTTCGTATCGAGGGAGGCAAGAAACTTTCCGGCGAGATCCAAGTCCGTACCTCGAAAAACGGTGCGGTCGGTGTAATGTGTGCATCGCTCCTCAATAAAGGTAGGACAACGATAAAGAATGCGCCCAAGATCGAAGAAGTCTACAGGATCAGCGAGGTCTTGGAGAGTATCGGCGCAAAAGTCACCTGGAATGACGCCGACCTCATCATCACCCCACCAGCAAAGATAGATATAGAAAAGATAGACTACGATACCGCCGCTAGGACGAGAAGTGCGATGATGATCATCGGTGCCCTCATCCATAATTTTGATAATTTCAAACTTCCCCAAGCAGGTGGATGCAAACTGGGTTCACGCACCATCAAACCTTTTGTCTATGCTCTAGAAAGTATGGGAGTAAATGTTGAGACGACTTCGAAATATTATGAAGTAACACGAAAAGCTTCAAAAATCTCTGATCTGAATTCCGACTTGAATATTGTTCTCTACGAAGCTGGAGACATGGTCACAGAGACAACTCTCATCGCGGCCTCTCTCATCCCTGCCACCACAGTGATAAAGTTTGCTTCTGCGAACTATCAGGTCCAGGACGTATGCCTATATCTCGAACTTCTGGGTGTGAAGATAAACGGTATCGGAACAAATACGCTCACAGTCCAGGGAATAAAAGAAATAAACAAAGATGTGGAATACTTCCTCAGCGAGGATCCTATAGAAGCTATGTCCCTCATCGCGGCTGCAATCGTGACAAATTCTTCCATTACCATCACACGATGCCCCATCGACTTTCTAGAACTGGAACTTTTGAAACTAGAGAAGATGGGGTTCAAGTATGAAATACTAAAAAGGTACAAGGCATTGAATGGTCATACAAACTTGGTGGATATTATTACCCACGAATCGAAACTAACGGCCCTAGAAGAAAAGATCCATGCGATGCCTTACCCAGGAATAAATATCGACAACCTACCTTTCTTTGCGATTATCGGTGCTGTGGCAGAGGGACAGACTTACATCCATGACTGGACATATGAGGAACGCGCGATCTATTACAAAGAACTAGACAAGCTTGGTGCAGAGACAATCCTGGCTGATCCTTTCCGCTTTTATATCAAAGGCCCGACGAAGTTCAAGGCGGCAGAAGTCATATCGCCACCTGCACTGCGACCGTCTGTGATCATTATGATCGCTATGCTTGCGGCACCGGGGACGTCGATATTGCGAAATGTGTATAACATCAATCGTGGGTATGAGGATCTAGCGGCGAGGCTGAATAAGCTGGGTGCCAAGATCGAGGTTTTTTCGGATAAGTAATCGGCACATTAACTACGGTCACGTCGTCCCCCAGCCCCACATTCTCCTTCCGAATCCTGCGGAACTCGGCACCACGAAATTGCAAGACATTTTGACGTTCAGTCATCAGCAACCGACGTCAAAATGTCTAGCAATTTCGGGTAC
>JBAYIX010000003.1:0-86296 GCA_041665385.1 Minisyncoccota bacterium
ATGAAGAAATCAGACAAGCTGAATACCTTCTGAATTCAAGACCGAGGAAAAGGCATGGCGGTCTTACCCCACTTGAAGTATTATTAGCACGTACTGGTGTTGCAATTACTTATTGAATTCAGCTATTACTTGGTTGACTTAAAACCTACTTTTTGCTAACTTACAGAGACTCATGTCAACAACAAAATCGACCATAGAAGGGATGTTTGCCGCTGGAGCGCACTTTGGCTTGGGCAGATCCCGACGCAACCCGACTGTTACTCCATATATTTTTACTACAAAGAACCGCACAGATATCTTCGATCTCGAAAAGACCGAACTCCTCCTCGTAAAGGCAAAGGAGTTTGTAGCCGCTCTAGCAAAGGAAGCAAAGACTATTGTCTTCGTCGGTGGCAAAAAGGAAGCTAGTGCCGCTGTCAAAGCTGCAGCTCTTGCCCTGAACATGCCATATGTCGACGGACGCTGGATAGGCGGAGCACTTACGAACTTTGGCCAGATCAGGAAGCGCATCGACAGATATGAGAAGCTCATCTCAGACAAAGAAAAGGGTGAGTTAGCAAAATATACAAAGCGCGAGCGCATGCTGATCGATAAAGAAATCGCCAAGCTCGAAAAGATGTTTTATGGCATAGTTTCATTAAAGAAAATGCCGGATGCAATATTTGCAGTAGATCCAAAACATGAGAGCAACGTCGTAGCCGAAGCAAACCAGATGAAGATACCGGTAATAGGAATACTTGGATCAGATTGCAACATAAATCTCGTGAAATATCCAATAGTGGGCAATGATGGCTCAAAAGCTAGCATTTCATTCTTTTTGAACGAAATAGTGAAGGCCTTTCAGGAAGGGAAGGTCAAAACCGCCTAGTCAGGACCGGTGGATTTTGCTAAAATCTAGTCACAAACAATAGGTAGGTTTTATTCAGTATATTTGCTTATTTATTCATTATTTCATCAACTAACATAAACTAATGATTTCCACAGACCAAGTGAAAGCTCTCCGCGACCAGACAGGCGTTTCTGTCATGCAATGCAAAAAGGCTCTCGAAGAGGCCGGAGGCGACATGGACAAAGCACTAGTAATATTACGCAAAAAGAGCGGGGAACTTTCCGCAAAAAAGAGTGATAGGACATTCAAGGCTGGCACCGTGCAGGCATATATCCACGCAAACGGTACCGTAGGAGCCATAGTCGAGCTCGACTGTGAGACGGACTTTGTGGCCAATAACGAAGAATTCAAGAATATGGCTCGGGATATCGCTATGCATGTCACAGCCACAAACCCAAAGTTTCTGAGCCAAAATGATATCACCGATGCCGACAAGGCTACGGCACTTTCTGTCTTCGAAAATGAGGTCAAGGACAAGCCGGCGGCAATGAGGCAAAAGGTCCTGGACGGTAAGCTCAATGCGTATTTTTCGGAAATGGTTCTCCTGAACCAACCTTTCATCAAGAACCCCGATCAGACTATTCAGGCTTTGGTAGAGTCTGGAGTTCAGAAATTTGGCGAAAAGATGGCACTCATCCGTTTTAGGAGATTTAAGATTTTGGAAAACTAGCATGTATACAGAAATTATTCTGTTCTACGCATCTTTCATCGGTATAGTCGGCATGGTGCTTCTCAAGCAGAGAGAACTATCTACCGGCAACAAGTCCATAATTTCGAAAATAGGTGCAAAGAGCGATGATGTGTTCAATGCTATATTCTATGCTGCTCGAAAGGCTCTTTCCTATATGAATCGTCGTACAGCGATCACTCTCGTACAGTGGGTAGCATATCACGCCCTCTTGCGCATTCGACGAGTCTACGTGGAGATCAAGCACCGGGCCCTAATGAATCCTCATTCCAAGAAGGTTATAGACGCTGTGCGTGGCCGCGGTCAGGTGCAGACACATGGGGCATCATTCTATTTGCGCAGGATATCCTCGGACGCAAAGTAGGTATTTGTGTGATACCAAAAAATCTGTTACCTTATGTTAGGTCCTTTTTGAATTGTATTTGTGCATATGCCACCTTAGCTCAGTTGGTAGAGCACCGCTTTTGTAAAGCGGCTGTCCTCGGTTCGAGTCCGAGAGGTGGCTCCATATGAATCCCCAAACCCGTGGTCACTTGCACCCCATAACTTCGGTCATTCGTGAGATAGCCACAATCTTCGACAAGATTGGTTTTTCCGTAGTCGAGGGACCCGAGCTCGAAACTGAATTTTACAACTTCGATGCTCTCAATGTCCCGCGCGACCATCCCGCACGCGATATGCAGGATACATTTTGGGTAAAGCCACCAAAGGAGTCTCTGGAACAAAAAGAAAGACTCGTACTCCGTACGCATACGTCTCCTGTGCAGGTTAGATATATGCAATCCATAAAGTCGGACCCAAAAGCGTCAAAGATCATTATCCCTGGTAAAGTTTATAGGAATGAAGCCACAGATGCGACGCATGAGGCACAGTTTTTCCAAATAGAAGGTCTATATCTAAATGAAAAAGTTTCCATGGCCGAGCTCAAGGGTACGCTCGAATATTTTTTCAAGGAATTTTTGGGACCGGAAGCCAAGATCCGCTTCCGAGCGAGCTTCTTTGGCTTCGTGGAGCCAGGTGTAGAGGTGGATGTCTGGTGGAAAGGAAATGGAGAGGGCGGGGGAAAGTGGCTCGAAATGTTCGGTGCGGGCTTGGTACATCCGCATGTCATAGAATCTGCAGGTCTGGATCCGAAGAGATGGCAAGGCTTTGCCTTTGGTGGCGGTATAGATAGGCTGGTGCTATTGCGTTATGGAATAAATGACATAAGGCATCTCTATACTGGTGACCTTCGTCTGGTGAGCCAGTTTTAAATAATATTATGAAAGTATCTTATACTTGGTTACAAACATATTTTGAAAAGCAACTCCCGCCACCGGGTGAATTGGGTGAGCTTATAAATTCTCATGTTTTTGAAGTGGAATCGTTAGAAAAAGTCGGTACCGATACTTGTCTCGATATCAAGGTTATGCCCGACAAAGCTCATTATGCGCTTTGCCACAAAGGTATAGCGAGGGAGATCCGGGCTGTGAGCGGCATCGTGCTCAAAGAGCAGAAAATAAAGGCCGTACCGAAAGATCAGACCTCTCCGGTAGAGGTAAAGATTGAAGCGAAGGAATTATGTAATCGTTATATGGCTAGGAGAATAGATAATGTCACTATCGGACAATCATCAGATCTCATCAAAGAGCGGTTTGCCACAGTTGGAGCGCGTGTGATCAACTCCGTTGTTGATGCCACGAACTATATAATGTTTGATATTGGTCAGCCATTGCATGCATTTGATGCCGATCTGGTGAAGGGCGCTATCGTCGTTAGGAAGGCTAATAAAGGTGAGAAGGTTGAACTTTTACCTGAAACTCAAACCATAGATGGGAAAATAGTCATGAAGGAAAGGGTAGTGGAGCTCACTCCAAATGATCTGGTCATCGCCGATGATGCGGGTGTGCTGGCTATTGCAGGCATAAAGGGAGGTAAAAGGGCGGAGATATCATCCAAAACAAAAAATATAATTATTGAGTCTGCCAATTTCCATCCTGTTTCCGTGAGGCGTACCGCGAACAGGCTAAACCTCAGAAATGAGTCTTCTAGGCGCTTCGAAAATGAGATCATACCGGAACTCGCAGGAGATGCGATGTCGGCCGTATCGTCGCTGATATTGGAATCCTCACCCGGTGCTCTGTTCGGGCAGATCACAGATGAATTTGTAAAGCCTACACCCAAGCGCACCGTGACTGTCTCGGCGCCATTTGTGATGGGTAAGCTCGGCATGGCGGTGAATGAAAGGGAAGTAAAGGAAGTTATAGATGCTACGGGTTCCGAAATAGCTGGTAGGGATGGTGAGATCATAGTGATACCACCTCTAGATCGCCTGGACCTGCGTATACCGGAAGATTTTGTCGATGAAGTAGCTCGAATAAAAGGATATGACAGGATGACATCAGTATTGCCGCCAGTTTTGGATCGTATCCAACTTCCCGTAAAGTCATTTTATGTCTCCGAAAAGACAAAAAATATTTTGTGTGGAGCAGGGTATTCAGAAGTCCTTTTGTATTCTTTGGTGGAAAAAGGCGCCTATAACATAGAGTACCCATTGGCGAGTGACAAGAGTGCATTACGGGAAAGTATTGTGCCAAAAATGCTGGAGTCGCTAAAGTTGAATGCTGTGTCTTTGGACTTGCTCGGCTCGGATACCATAAAGATATTTGAGATAGGTAAAGTGTTTCCGGAAAGCGGCGAGAAGACAGTTCTAACGTTGGGTGTAAATCTTTTGAGAAAGAAGAAGGGAGTAACGGCAGAGAGCGTGCTCGGGGAAGCAATTGTTATGCTGGAGCAAAATCTGGGGTTAAAGCTCATCACAAATATTGTTAAAGCTGGCACAAGTGCAGTAGCGGAATGTGATTTTGACGGCGTTGTGGGAGGATTGTCTTCATCGGGAAGCCTCCAGAGTTTGGATTTTGCTATTTTGCCGAGAGATATAAAATACAAACCCTTTTCTTTGTATCCTTTCATCACTCGTGATGTGGCCGTGTTTGTACCAAAGGCAATAAAACCCGAAGCTGTTTGGCAGGCTATAGAAAAGACTCTTTTGGAAAAGAATGTTATGGATCTGGTGGCTCGGCATAGTCTATTCGATGTCTTTGAGAAGGATGGCAAGACTTCTTTTGCCTACCGTCTGGTTTTCCAATCCATGGAAAGGACGCTAAAAGATGAAGAAATCGGGGGAATAATGACCACGATATATGAACAAATGAAGCAAAAAGGTTGGGAGGTTCGGTAAAATGCTTGACTTTGTGCCATAATATGGTATATATAGAAAGGACAATTTGGGTGAGGACTCCTTCAAAACACAAAAAGAAAGGACTAACAAATGAATCAATTGGCATCAGATCCCTATTTTGCTATTCGTGAAGCTATTCAGCGTAGCAATGAGCTTGGAAAAAAGGCGAGCGCAGTGCTCGAAAATATGGTGCGAGAAAAAAAACAACCTAAACCCACAGTCGTGGCTACGCCTGAGCCGAGTCGGTCAAAAGTAATTGAGGATTCCGTCATCATCGCCATCGGCGGTGAGTCGGAGAGGTTACCGACTCCAGTCAGTCTCATGACCTCGGAGGTCGCTCGTACAAGTTCTGTCGCAGTGGCTGAACAAGAGACGGGGAGACGGTCTGTAGGCCCAAATGGGTCTCCTGTGAAGAGATTCTTTACTTCATTTTGGCGAAAGCCAGAATCGCCCCAAGGAGACGAAAGCAATCATGGAGAAACCTTGCTCGAGCTAACGCCTAATGCATCGATCCGTATCGGCTGTAGCAGGGCGACTGTGCTCCAAGAAGCCATCAAGCCCTCTGCTTCGGATCATGCATTAGCCACTATGGACAGGCCAGGCTTCAGGGTCGCAAAGAAGCCCCAAGGTGTTCAGTTGGTTTATGTTCCTTTACGACAGTTGGTAAATTCCGCACAGGGAACAGTAGGTGAGATCATGACTCCTATGTTTTTGGAAGACTGGAGCGGTCTCCACCTGCGAAATCAAACACTGACTCTTTGTGGGTCTGAGGATGGTCCTCGTCTCGTAGAACAGATATCAGGGTGGGAACCGGGAATATCTCTCATGATCGCTATGGAGCGATTGGGAAATCCTCCGCGGCCGGGCTACAGCAGTGATCCACGAGTGTTCACTATCCAGTGCGATGATGCTGGTTGTGTGTTCCTCCGAAGTGATACCATGAAAGACCATCAGGCGATCCCACCCGACTCGATCCTCGTCTGTCGTCTCATCTCCAGGAAGTAGTTCTAAGCACCTTTCCCTTGAGCCCCGAGCCAAAAACTCGGGGCCTTTTCTTTGGCTGGAAAATAGCAGTTCCCCAGGGCACACAAGGCTTTTTGGCTGGATTTGTGAAGTGTTTACTTTACTCAATATTTGCACAACTATTTCAAATCCAACCAAAAAGCCTTGTGTGCCCTGGGGGAGGCAACTGTAAAAAATAGCCTAAAATAACCTTTCAATTTTGACGATAATTTGCTATAATTGATAGCGAAAAGAGAACCCTCTTTTTCTTTTTATGCCAAGCACAGCAAAAGAAAACAAGACCAAAAAAGATGCGGGCTCTCCTGCATACGATGCTTCGTCCATCACTGTCCTAGAAGGCCTAGAACCAGTCCGGAAGCGTCCAGGTATGTACATAGGTACTACAGGACCAGACGGCCTCCATCACCTCATAACCGAAATATTCGACAATTCCCGTGACGAAGCCATGGGCGGCTTTGCCAATGATATAGAGATCGCTCTTTTACCAGGAAACAGAGTGCGTGTCGCCGATAATGGTCGAGGCGTGCCGGTGGATATTCACAAACAAACCAAGGTTTCCGCTCTCGAGACTATCATGACCACTCTCCATGCCGGAGGCAAGTTTGGTGGTGACAGTTACAAGGTATCCGGTGGTTTGCACGGAGTCGGTGCGTCAGTAGTGAATGCTCTTTCCATATATTGTAAGGTCTTGGTTCATAAGGAAGGTGATATATATATCCAAGAATACGAGCGCGGCAAGAGAAAGGCCGCAGTGAAGAAGATCGGGAAGTCAAAGGCAGGTGGAACGATAGTGACATTTGAGCCCGATCAGGAGATATTCAAAGAGGGTGTGAAATTTGAGTGGAATAGGATAGTGAGCCATATGAGACAACAGGCGTATCTGGTAAAGAGCTTGCGCATATCGGTCATAGATGCCCGCGAGCAGATCGCATCATTCGGTCTAGATAACGAGTTATTTTATATCCGCGAAACTGGCGTTGAGGCACCATCGTACACTTTCTTTTTTGAAGGTGGACTGGTGTCTCTGGTAAAATTTTCCAACCAGCTCTTGAAGCCTATTCACAAGAATATTTTTTATGTAGAAAAGAAAGTGGAAGGAGTAGAATCTGTCGAAGTGTCATTGCAGTATGCAGATGACGTAACGTCCAGAATTTTGGCGTTTGCTAACAATATTCATACCCCGGAAGGTGGAACACATCTCACCGGCTTCAAGACAGCTCTCACACGTACTCTGAACACATATGCAAAAAATAACAATCTTGCCAAAAATGGCGAAGAGACTTTTACTGGTGACGATGCTCTGGAGGGTCTCACAGCTGTGATTTCGGTAAAGATTCGCGATATACAATTCGAAGGCCAGACCAAGGCTAAGCTCGGCAGTATGGAAGCACAGAGCGCAGTGAATAGTGTTTTTGGCGACAGTTTCGCTTCTTATCTGGAGGAAAATCCTGACGATGCCAAAGCTATCATAAGCAAGGTCATTCTTGCTATGAAAGCACGCAAGGCAGCAAAAGCCGCAAAGGATTCTGTACTCAGGAAAGGCGCCCTAGAAGGCATGACTCTGCCGGGCAAGCTCGCAGACTGCCAGTCGGGAAATCCTGCAGAGTCCGAGGTGTTCATAGTGGAGGGAGATTCTGCTGGAGGCACAGCCAAGCAGGGTCGCGACAGGAGAACTCAGGCCATACTACCTTTGCGAGGAAAGATCTTGAATATAGAGAGAGCGCGCTTGGACCGTATGCTCGGTAGCGAGCAGATCAAGAACCTGGTCTTGGCCCTGGGCACGGCTATAGGTGATACGTTCGATGTTACCAAGCTCCGATATCACAAGATCATTCTTGCAACCGATGCCGACGTGGACGGAGCGCATATACGCACCCTCATCCTCACGCTTCTGTACAGGTATTTCCGCCCGCTTATAGATAATGGTTACGTATACATCGCCCAGCCGCCTCTATACAAAGTAAAGAAGGGCAAGGAGATCATGTATTTTTATTCCGAAGAGGCAAAGGTGAAGGCTTTGGGTAAAGATATAAAAGAAGCTGAAGTAGGTGAAGAGGTTGCGGAGCTATTAGAGGCTGCCGATACGGAAACGACCGTAAACACCGAAGCTGACGGTCGCGCACCGAAAGTTACCATTCAGCGGTACAAAGGTTTAGGAGAGATGAATGCTGAAGAACTTTGGGAAACCACCATGGATCCTGCTAGAAGGGTGCTAAAGCAGATAAACATAGAGGATGCTCAGGAAGCGGACAAGATATTTGACATGCTCATGGGTGTGGACGTGCCGGCGAGGAAGTCTTTCATACAATCCAATGCGAAATTAGCGACGCTTGATATCTAGTGTCTTCGAGTATATACTTACCAACAATATTATTTCTTTTATGAAGAAGTCAAAAAAAGGAGGTGCACGGGCTCGTGGAGGGGCCAGGCGTGTCGAGAGACGTGCGGCTTTTCGAATAAAGGCGCAAAAGGCAAAAGGGCCTGTTTCAAAAGGAAAAATTGCAAAAGTAACAAAACCGGCGGCGCCAAAGAGTAAAGCAGACAAGGCTCGCGACTTTGAAGTACGTGCCAACAAACTCATTCAGAAAGGCCGTGACCGCGGCTTTGTGACCTATGATGAAATCCTAAAAGAATTTCCGCAGATAGAAAATGACTTATTGTTTCTGGATCGGCTATATGAAAAGTTTACCACTGCCGGTGTCGATGTGCTCGAGGGTGGAGGATTGCTGGAAATAGAAGAAGTCAAAGAAAAGAAGACAGGTCCTCATATCGGGCGCAGTGGACCTGATTCGGCATATGATTCCATACAGATGTACCTGAAGGAGATCGGCCAATACCCGCTCATCAATGCTTCCCAGGAAAAGGAATTAGCCCGTCGTATAGAAAGCGGTGATGACGAGGCGAAAGGTCTACTCGCAAAAGCGAACCTTCGATTGGTCGTTTCTATTGCCAAGAAATATGTTGGTAGGAGCCCGGATCTTACTCTGCTCGACCTTATTCAGGAAGGTAACCTGGGACTTTTCCGCGCTGTGGACAAGTTTGACTGGACCAAAGGTTACAAGTTTTCGACGTATGCCACTTGGTGGATACGTCAGGCTATCACCCGCGCTCTCGCAGACCAGAGTCGTACCATCCGAGTACCTGTGCATATGGTAGAAACCATAGCAAAATACAAGCAGGTGGTTCGCCGTCTCATGCAGGATTTGGGCCGCGAGCCTTTGCCGGATGAGATAGCCACAGAAATGGGTATGGATGTGGAAAAGATCTACCAGATCGAAAAGATAGAGCAGGACGTGGTTTCTCTCGAAAGCCCTGTCGGCGACGATGATGATGGTAAATCCACTCTCCAGGACTTTATTCCTGACGACAAGATCCTCTCTCCGGAGCAGGAATCTTCGCGTAGGATACTTCGCGATCAGCTCAATATGATTCTCGATAGCCTTACAGAAAAAGAAAGGAAGATCCTCGAAATGCGCCACGGTCTCATAGACGGTATTACCCATACACTGGAAGAAGTCGGCAGGGAATTTGGTGTTACACGCGAACGTATACGCCAGATCGAAGCCAAAGCTCATGAGAAGATCCGCCAGCACGATCACGTTCAGAGGCTCAAGAACTACTAGTTTTATACGGGATTTTTTCGTATTATACAAAGCCTATGCCTACGGCCTCGCCAAATTCTTTTGATAATCTTTACATGCAGTTGAATGCTGGCCAGAGGAGCGCAGTGGACCATATAGAAGGTCCGGTAATGGTCATAGCGGGTCCAGGTACAGGGAAGACGACTATACTCACCCTTCGTATAACGAATATACTAAAGCGGACTGACACCGCGCCACAAAACATTCTCGCTCTGACTTTTACCGAATCCGGCGCATATGCCATGCGCCGTAAGCTTTTTGATATTATCGGTTCGTCCGCATATAAGGTAAATATTCATACGTATCACGGCTTTGCCGCGCATGTTATAGAACAATACCCAGACTATTTTTCTAGGATTATAGGTTCTCGTGTCATAACTGCTCCAGAGCAGATCACTATCGTAAAGAATATTCTCGAATCGAAAAAAATTAAACTGTTGCGTCCATACGGAGATCAAGATTATTATGTTTCTCCCGTACTCCGAGAGATACAGGTATTGAAACGTGAGAATATTTCTCCTCTACGCTTCCAGAAAAGCCTACAGAATGTAGTTCTGGATGACGAGGCTTCAAAAGCAGAAATAGAGAAGCAAAAAAAGCAAAATGAGAAAAATATTGAGCTGGCCTTCGTCTACAGTGAGTATGAAAAAGCCCTTCAAAAAGAAAAATATTATGATTTTGAAGACATGCTCCTCGAGCTCATTCGGGCTATGGAAGATGAAGATAACTTCAAGCTCATCCTTCAGGAAAATTATCAGTATATCCTCGCCGATGAGCACCAAGATGCCAATGCTTCACAAAACCGTATTCTGGAGCTATTGTCGGACTTCCATGACTCACCGAACTTGTTTATCGTGGGGGATGACAAGCAGGCTATATATCGCTTCCAGGGTGCTACTTTGGAAAATTTCCTATACTTTTCAAAAAAGTACCATGATGCCATCATTATAGACCTTGAGCACAACTATCGCTCTCATCAGGGTATACTAGACGCATCGCACAGCCTCATCGAAAATAACCCAAAGATACCAGGCCGAGAAAGGAAAAGGCTAGTTTCCTTGCAGATGGGCAGTACCCCTATATTTGTTACAGAATGTGGCACGTTCTATGAAGAGTTGGACTTTGTGGCAAAAAGCATAGAAAAGATGATAGAAAAAGGTGCTAACAGTGAAGAAATTGTCATTTTGTATCGTGACAACAAGCACGCTGATCTGGTGGCAAAATCTCTCAAAGATCGTGGCATACCGCACAAGATAGAGTCTGACCACAACATACTTCACGAGCCCGATGTGGTAAAGCTCTTGTATTTTGCACGTGCGACCAATGATCCGTCGGATGATGAAGCAGTCGCAAAAGCGCTGTTTATGAGAGAGCTAGGCGCCGACCCTTCTCATGTTTCGGACATATGCAGGGAGGCCACTAGGCAAAAGAAATCTCTGCATAGTCTCGTCTCGACATATGACGACACTGCTGCGGCATATGAAAAGATAAAATCCTGGGCACATGAAGCCAGGGTCATGCTCTGTACGGACTTCATCCAAATGATGATTCAAGACTCAGGTATGCTAGAGGATGTGATACGTGCAAAAAATTCTTTGGAACGACTGGACTCTATCCAAGCTTTTTATGATCATATCGTTTCCATCGCTGCCACCAAGCGGACATTTTACCTCGCCGATCTCATGGCGTACCTAGCCATAGCGGACGATCATGGGGTGAGTATGAAGCGGCGCTTTGCGGACCATGTCACAGGTGTGCGTCTCATGACTGCACATCGCGCGAAAGGCCTAGAATTTGGTCATGTATTTATCGTACACGCAGGAGACAGTATCTGGGGCAATAGATCGTCCAGAAATCTTTTCACAATTCCCATAATAGAGCATGCGAGGAATGTGGGCAGGATAGAGGATGAGAGACGCCTATTCTATGTTGCTATGACGCGTGCTAGGGAGACTGTGAATATCTCCTATTCTCGTACGGACAATGACAAGGAACTCCTGCCGAGCCAGTTCATCTCGGAGATTGACCCAATGCTTATAAATTTTGAGGAGTTGGCAAGTGACGCCGATGAAGTGCAGGTATTGCGACCGCATGCTATATTGCCGCGCAAAAAGGATCCGGCCAACTTTTCCATTTTGGATGAGGAATTTGTGAGAAACAAGTATCTCGCACAGCCATTGTCTGTCACCCATCTCAACAATTATCTCGACTGTCCTTGGAAATACTTTTTTGTAAATCTGATACGTATACCGCAAGCGCAAACCAAGCATCAGATGTATGGCACGGCTGTTCATGCTGTTTTGCGCACCTTTTTCAATGCTTATAAAGAGGACCGTACACTCGAGAATAAAGAGATAATAGACTTGTTCCAACATGCTCTAGAGATGCAGCCTCTTTCGGAGGACGATCGTCGGGAGTCGTTTGAGAAAGGGAAAAAAGCCCTGACAGGATATTTTGAGCAATATGATGCAACATGGCCGGAGCGTCTTCTCACAGAGTACTCTGCAAGCTCTTCTATAGATATTGTCTTGGATGACCTCAAGAAGGAAAAAGTTTGTTTGGAGCTTACGGGAAAACTGGATAAAATCGAATTTATCGATGATCATAATGTAAATGTTGTGGACTACAAAACCGGCAAACCAAAGTCGAGGAATGACATAGAAGGCAAGACAAAAACAGCCGATGGGAATTACAAGCGACAGTTGGTTTTTTATAAGATTTTGCTTTCAGGTGAGGATAGGAAAAGGGGATTCGATATGCTCCAGGGTGAGATCGATTTTATCGAGCCGAATGAGAGGGGTGTATATAAAAAAGAGAAGTTTGATATCGCTCGCGAAGAAGTAGAAACGGTTACAACAGAGATTACGGATATGGCGAATGATATTATCTCACTTGGATTCAAGGAACGCACATGCAAAGATAAAGATTGCGAATATTGCAAGTTAGGAGCAATAATTAAGAGATGACAAAGAGTTGGTCCGCAAGCAGGCACACAGCATGTGCTCTTTTCGGAAATTTGAGAAGTTGTGCAAAGTCCGGGTAATCATAATAGCTCGCAAATTTCCGAAAAGAGCACATGCTGTGTGCCTGCTTGCGGGCCTCTTCATTTTCTATTTTTTACTTACTTTGAGCCTTCTGCCAGAAGAGCATCGATAGCTGTCTTGATATTTGTGTATGACTGAGCACCGGGCAATGGGATCTTCGTTCCAGAAGGAGTGATAATAACAGAGAATGGGGTACCGGTAATGCCGGCATTTATGCCGTCCAAATAGTCAGCCTCTATTTTTTCCTTGAATTGGCCGCTAGCGAGGCATTCATTGAAAGCAACAGGATCGAGCCCCACATCCTTTGCAATTATCGGGAGTTGCTTGGGGTCGAGGCCATTGGGCGTAGCTTGAGTGACAGAGGGAGTTACTTCGTATAACTTTTCTTCGTAGTCCCAGAATTTTTCATTGCCACCAAGAGCGGCGGCGCATTCCATGGCTTCGGCTTCCCGGCCGGCATTTTTGTGGAGGATAAAGCCAGTTTCGTCGGGTTTGTCGAGCGGGAAATGTCTATATATCCAAGCGACCTTGCCAGAAGGTCCGTATTCTTCGATAAGCTTTACCATAGTCGGGTTAAAAGTCTTGCAGTACGGGCAGGAAGCATCAGAATATTCGACTATCTTTATGGGTGCATTGGGATTGCCATATATGTGATCTTTCGTAGTTATTTCTCGCATGTTCATCTCGCCTCGCTTGGCATTTTCGAGAGCTGCGGCGCTACTCGGTCCGTTACTGCTTACTGGTTGTTTGACCCAGATGATAGCTACGGCTATTATGGCGCCTGCAATAATGATAGCTCCGGGTAATGTGATAGCGGATGTTTTTTGTTTTTCCATAAGTTCATTATATTCTAAGCAAAGCTAAAAAGGTAGCGTATATGTGATGGCACTCGATGCGGGCATCTCCCATCCCGAGATCTTTAGGGGTACTTCCTTGAGTATGCCGCTGTCTATATATTTCAAGTGTTTGTTTGCGACGGCATAGTCGTAGAGTTCCTTGGTAATGCGCACATCGTCTATGCAGTACTTGATCAACTTGTCGATCTCGCCATTGTTCCACCACTCTATGGCATCGAGGCCGTGTCCGCTCTTGTTCATCCCTAAGGTTGCGGAGGCTACACTGTCGAGCTTCAGGCGTCTGCCCATGGAGAGTTGCACTTCTTTCATCAGGTCTATGCTTTTTATTCGACTTAGATCACCAGGATAGTATTTGTTTAGAAGAGGTATGTCGAAATGGTCGCCATTCCAGGTGATGAAAATGTCGGCTTGTTCGAGAATGGGCCAGAGGTCCTTGAAGTCGGACTCTAGGAAACTCTTGTATTCGTTCGTGAAGGAGTCGTGTATGCAGACTACGGAGACATCTAGGTCTGTAGGGTCATTGGATCCGACATCCGAAAAAATATTCTTGGTCTCCAAGTCAAAGGTGATCCTTCTCATTTGTTTATCTAATGGCAGATGCGAGACCGTCTGCGTCCATCTCGTTTTCGGTGCCAGTCTTTAGGTTTTTTAATTTGTATTTTCCGGACCTGGTTTTGTAAAGTTCGGTCGAGATTCTGTTTGCTTTTGCGGACATGGATTGATTGTAACAAATAAAGAAAAAACCCGCCAAGCTCAGAGTGAGTTGGCGGGTGCATAGAAAACAGCGAAGTGGCAGTCGGATTAGGGTGCAGTTTGAGAATGTTCAGGTTGACGGTTCACGGCGCCGCTGAAGTGACGGGCGAGGACACGATCGTTTGTGGTTCCACCGATCAGTTGGCCTTGAGGTGATACTCTCCAAGTTTTCGCTTGGAGCGGTCGCAACACTCTGGCGCCGGGACTGGTACTGAGAGGTGCCGGAGTGTGGTCCTTCATCGGATCGACGTCGTGAGGGAGCGGGGTGAGAAACACTTTCTTTTGCTTTCCTTGCATATAGGACTCGGTTTTGTTGTGTTGAAACACAGCTATGCGGTCCGTTCACGGTGATAACGGAAGGAACTGTGCTGGGAAAAAGAGTACCATGGTTATGGTTTTAACGCAAGAGTTTGAATATCTGGTTTTATTTTATCACTTCTTGATCACAATTTTATCATTTCTTTATCAGAAATTCATAAATAATTCATAGGCATTTGCTACGCTTTGCTCATGAATGAAACAACAGCATTTGCACCCAATCATGATATTGAGACCAGTTTATTTCCAGGTACTGAATTATCCGCAGTCGAGACTCTGAACGGCATATTTTCTCATGCGGTCTTTTTGAGAGCATCGGATGTACATATAGATCCGCGAGAGGCAGATCTTTTCATCCGTGTGAGAATTGACGGTTCACTTCAGGAAGCCGGCACGTTACCAAAGACTCTTCACGGTGAGATTATTTCTCGGCTAAAGATTCTGAGCGGGGCAAGAACAGATATTCATTTTGAGCCGCAGGACGGCAGGTGGAGGGAGAAAATCGGTGGCAAAGACTACAATCTTCGCATTTCATTCATGCCCACTTATCACGGAGAGAATGCTGTCATAAGGTTCTTGCCAGCCAAAACTTTGGAACACGCCTCTTTTGCAAAGTTGGGTTTCACTCCCGACCATGCTCGAGTCATAGACTCGGCACTAAAGAAACCAAACGGACTGATTCTAATTACGGGTCCGACCGGCTCGGGAAAGACCACGACGATTCACGCATTCTTGGCTTTGAAATCAAAAGAACCGATATCGATAATCACTCTCGAAGATCCTGTCGAATACGAAATAAGCGGAGTCCGACAAGTTCATATTCGGCATTCACACGGCGTAACTTTTGCTTCCGGTTTGCGTGCCGCTCTGCGGCAGGATCCAAATGTGATTATGGTCGGCGAGATCCGAGACAGCGAAACTGCAAAAGTAGCAATTCATACCGCTCTTACCGGCCACTTGGTTTTGTCGACTCTCCATACAAATTCTGCCCTGGAAGCGATACCGCGGCTCGTCGATATGGGTGTGGATCATTTCCTCCTGGCCTCGACGATGCGCCTCATCATCGCTCAGCGACTTGTAAGGACGATATGCGAGCAGTGTCTCGGTTCCGGATGCTTCTCGTGCAGAAGTTCAGGTTATGCCGGACGTTCGGTGATAGCAGAGGCTTGTGAAGTCGATGCAGGTCTCCGTGAAATGATAGAGAAAAAGGAGACACTTGCGACTTGTACGGAATATGCCCGTAAGAGGGGCTTTCGGCCCATGCATGAAGATGGAACAGAAAAAGTCGATTGGGGAGTGACCACAAGGGAAGAAGTTTTGAGAGTCTTGTACACATAACATGAGTAAAATTTTTAAAATAAAAAAAGCTCGCTTTTCCCGAAAAGAGATGATCATCTTTTTGGAGCGTTTGGAATTGTATCTTTCTTCGGGACTGTCAATAAATAAGGCTATAGAAATAATGGCAGAGGGTGTGTCAAAAAAAAGATTGGTAACCACGTTGTTGCTTTTGGAACATATTGAGTCTGGCAACACTTTATCTGGCTCTCTTGCAAATACCATTCACTTGCCACCGGCAATATTGGGTCTGATACGGAATGGTGAATCTGTAGGCAAATTGCCAAAAGCGCTCAGCTTTTCTCGTGATCTTATCGAAAGGGAAGATGAACTTATAAAAAAGTGTTTTTCGGCAATGACCTATCCTGTCGTCATAGGCTTTTTCGCTTTTATCCTAACTATCGGGCTTATGAAAGGCGTTATGCCCCAGATAATGCCTATGCTCAAAAGTCTCAATGTAGAGTTGCCGTTGCTCACCCGATTGGTCATGTTTGTTTCGGATTGTATAAGCAGTTACGGTCTTTTGGTCTTGGTCGGTGGGATAATATTGTGCTCTATTTACATGTATAGCTATTCAAAAATAATAAAAGTTCGTTTTATTTCGCACGCTATCTTGCTGCGTATCCCGATCATTGGAAAAATAATGCATTTGTACACGGTGTCGCTGTTTATGAGATCGATGGGATCCTTGGTGGAATCTGGACTGCCAGCTGTTTCCGCATATGAAAGTACGGCATCAGCTATTTCTATCCTACCAATCCGGAAAGCTTTCGAATCGGAGTCAGACAAAATAAAAAATGGTGTAAGTATAAGCTTTGCTATAACCAAAATAAACAGGGTGCCAAGTTTTGTACCATCACTAGTCAAGGCTGGAGAAATGACAGGTTCGCTCGGAGCGTCACTTTCTCGGTGTTCTCTAATCATAGACAAGGATATTGAATATGCGCTCAAGAAATCCACGGTATTGATCGAGCCTGTCATGATGGTGGGAATGGGTACTGTGATAGGCGGTATCGCTTTGTCTATTATTATGCCGATATATGACGTTTCAAAGGTCCTACAACACTAATATTTTGTCAAAAAAGAACAATCAAAAAGGTATAATTTTGATAGACATTTTGATGGCACTATCTTTGGCTGCTCTAGTTCTCATCTCACTCGGTATTATTACAGAAAATGCGCATAGTGTTTTTGTGCGGGCAAAGGAAAGGAATAAACTATTGGATGAATATCGAAACAGCAGTTCGATAGTCTATGTTTCGAAAAGAAAATACGGAAATAATCTGATGGAAAGTCAGATAAGTGTTTCGAATGCTTCTGGTACCGATAGTACCTCACGTTTCATTCAATTGGTAAATTTTACTTCTGTTAACAGTTTGGAATCCTCCCAGAATGCGGATCTATCAGGGTCACCTCTATGTACACCCGACTTTTTTCGCTCAAATGTCGTCGGTTCGTATCAGCGAGAGGGTTCATATATTCCCCTGATTCGCGAGATAGTTTTGCCTGTGATTCCTGGCATACCACTCACAGACCTTGAAGTCAGAAATTCTGTGGCATACATTTCTGCAGATTCCTCGTCTGCGTCCGATCCGGACTTGTATATTTTTGATCTGAAAGGCGGAGGAAATCCTACTTTGTTATCTTCTATAAATACAGGTCCAGGAATATCCTCTTTTGTAATATCCGGCAAAAGAGTATATGCGGCGGCACGTAGCACGGCGGCGGAGCTTCATATTATTCGCTTAGACAGCCTAACAAGTCCGACATTGGAAAATAAATACCGATTACTGTTACCTTATGCTACAGCCACAGCCCCTTTTGGGAGCTCGATATTTATAAACAATAAGTACATATTTATTGGTACGGAAAAATGGGATGGCGAAGAATTTGCGGTGCTCGATGTCCAAAATTCCATAAATATAACCAAACTATCCGGTTGGGAAACGAATAGCAAGATAAACAGCGTATATTATTCTGACGGCTTTATCTACCTTGCCAGTTCGGATCAGAAACAACTCCGAGTTTTGAAGATTGATGAACAAAGGAATATCACTGAGGTTGGCAGTTTTTCCCCGAGTGGTTGGCAAAGGCAAGAAGGTAAAAACGTATCTATATTCGAAGACGGTGTGTCTTTTACTCGCACATCCGGCGGTTTCGATTTGGTTTCGGACCATGAACTATTTAGCTTCGCTTCTACCTCCAGTACAACGCTTTCTTTTCCGGTAAGCATCAATATTCCAGGTGGAGTCTACGGAGCTGTACAAGATCGCTACAATACATATGCCTCGACTCGAGATATAAACCGTGAGTTTCGGATATTCCGGTCCTTGCCGTCAGAAGGTTCACAATTTGCTTCTAGTACGTCATATTCCTTGCCCATTGCGCCGCAGTCAATGACTTGTGACAACGACAAAATTTATATTCTTTCTCACTCTTCACCCACGATATATGAAATCACTTTCCAATAGGGGTATGACAATAATCGAAGTTGTAATCTATGTAGTTTTGCTGTCCTTACTTTTGGCTGGAACGCTCCGGTTTTGTTATGACACGTATTTGAGCAATATTCGGCTAAATAATGAAATAGAAAATGAATATAATCAAAGCATCAAATAATATCCACGGTTTAAATAATTGTAGAGAAAAAGGTTTTAGTGCGCTGATAGCCGTCGTTCTGCTTGCTTCCGGAGCAATGGCATTTTCTATTGCCACACTAGGTTCGGCTATGACTTTTGCTGACCTAGTAAACAAACGCGAATTTCGTATCCAAGCAGGACTAAACGCACGAGCTTGCCTGGATACGATCAGGATTATGGCTCTAAAAGATTATTTTTTGAATGGAACACTGAATCTCAGAGAATTTGGCTGCGTAGCAAATGTTACAAACAATAACAGAGGTGTTTTGGAGGCTAGTCTCGTTTCTAAGTTTAACAATGTATCAGCATATATCAATTCTGAAATTATTATCTAACTTTATTATTATTTGAACATAAATTTATTACTTTTTTATCAGATTTTCACAGATTCTTCATTTGAGCCTGATAAACTTTATTCATTATTAAAAGTAATTATTTTATAAAAATGATAAGAAAAAATAAGAAGCGCGGGTTTACATTGATCGAGATCCTGGTGGTGATCGGTATTATAGCTATCTTGGCTGCTGTTGTTCTCGTCGCAGTCAATCCTTCTAGAATGTTCAAAATGGCGCGAGATTCGCAAAGAACCAGCAATGTTAACGCAATATTGAATGCCGTGAGCCAAAATATTGCTGAACACAAGGGAAAGTTTATCTGTGTCGGAGAGGACTTCCAGCTGCCGACAGACTCGGTGACAATTGTGAGAAATAAAACAAGCAGCGATACTTTACTTATATATCCGGGTGATATTGCAAAATGTCTTGTTCCTGATTACATATCATCATTACCTTTTGATCCTTCAAAAGTCGGTACACATTATACTGACCCGACAGATTACGATACTGGATATTTCATCGGGATAGATGCCACTGGCAGAATAACAGCAAGTTCCACAGGGGAATTGGTGGCCTCAATAGTCGTCACAAGGTAAGTCCAAATATGATGCTATAATGACCAGGTGTCTTCAAGAAGATATCTCACAATCCTGGGAACTGTGGCCGGAGCTCTGGTGTTCGCCGCAGCATTCCTGCGTTTCTCCCTGCCTCCGACTGTAGCGTCGGATAGTATGTCGGTAGGGCAGAACGCTACGGTAGCAGATGCTGACCCAAGTTTCTTTGACTGGAGTCGGTTGGACGGAGATGTTGCTACCTCTACCAAAACTGACAGTTTATCTTCCATAGAAGATGTTATCATCGGTTCCATATCGAATTTACCGAGGAAGCCTCCTGTTAAGAAACTTGGAGTGACTGCTCGGGCATATCTCATCGGCAACATAGCTTCCGGTAAAGTCTTCTTGTCCACAAACGCTAATGTATCTCTACCAGTAGCCTCAATGTCGAAACTTGTTACCGCTTTAATTGTTCTTTACTCCTTGCCTGCCACATCCACGATAGAGATAACCCAAGAGATCATGGACAAGCTACCTGCTGAAAATAATTTTACTGCCGGGGATAAATATACTGCGAAAGAATTGCTGTATCCCATGCTTCTCACATCTTCCAATATAGCCGCCGAAGCGCTGGCTTCTGCGACAAATAGGGCTAAGTTCCTGGAGCTCATGTCCGGCTATGCCTGGGAGATCGGCATGCCGGAAACGTATTTTGCGGACCCATCGGGTATCAGTCCTCAAAATACTGCTTCCGCAAATAATATATTTGCGCTTGCTAGATACCTTTATAACTTCCATCCGGATGTTCTGGCCATGACGCGTGTGAGCCAAATGTTAGTGCCTGCCACGGCAGAGCATATAGAAAGAATATTTCCGAGTATTCATCCCTTCGTCGACGATCCGCGTTTCATAGGTGGCAAGACAGGTCGTACTCCCCAGGCAAAGGAGACTATGCTTACTATGTTGAACATAAACGATCAGCCCATAGCTTTTGTGGTTATGGGCTCAGAAGTGGGCATGCGCGAAGCTGATACGAGGACTCTTATATCGGAATATCTTAGGATCCAAGCCAATCTCTGATCATAGTCTTTACTTCTTCCGGTCCGCTAACTTGGATACAATCTACGCCAGATGCGCGCGCAGGAAAGTCGTTGCCACCTGGGAAGAGAGCGTCGCCTATGAATAGGATTTTATCCTTCTCAATATTCAAAAATTCTTCTAGTTTGCGTATGCCGTAACTCTTGTTTACTCCTCGTCGGGTAATATCTATAGATGTCGTGCCACCGATACGTGTCTCGAACATTGGGATCTTGTCTTGCAATATGGCGACTATCTTCTCACGTTTCTTTCTGTCGGGGTCCCAGGTAGTCTTGGCCGTGAGAGGAGCGTTTTGTCCCAAAGCAGAAAATGTTATCTGCGATTTGCGGTCTTCAATCTGTTCACCATATATCTGTGATGCGTCGCTGTGCCCAGACATCTTTAGTGAAGCAGATAGTGCCGATAAAATCTTTTCTTTTTCCTGTGCCGTCAGGTCTTCTGCATATTCCATGTGCCAGTCGCCTTTCCATGAATATAAACGAGTACCTGAAGTTGGTAAAAGGAACATGTTTGTATATCCGGCCGCGTCTATCGGTAAGGCGGATAAAAATTGGTATTGAAATTGTTGGTAGCTCCCGCCTGACATAACGGCAACTTTCTTGGATTTGAGGAGGTTGACAAGGAGTTCCGCCATATCTGGCTCCAAAAAAGACTTGCTCGGCGCCAACGTGCCGTCTAGGTCAAATACTATGAGATCATACTTGGGTAATGGCATATGAATGTTATTAGACTTCTAGCATCTTTAATATCGCACTGATCTTCATAGTTGCGACGCCTATCACAGTATCTGCTGCACCATAGTACATGTATGCTGTCTGTCCGCGGACCACGAGTCCGCAAGGGAAGACAACGTGAGGAACGATACCCTTGTGTTCGTATTCTGTCTCGGGTTCGAATAATGGAATGGCCGTACGAGCCTTGATGATGGTAGGATCTTCGAGATCTAGAAGTACAGCGCCTACTCTGTATGTTGTGCTCCAGGAAACACCGTGATATAGGAGCAACCAGCCATGCTTTGTCTTTACTGGTGGGGAAGCTATACCTACTTTGCCACCATCCCACATACCACGTCTCGGTCCGAGTATCTCTATGCATTCATCTATATATTCCTTTGTAAAGTCGAGAGAATTCAGAAAGTCTGCGCATATACTCTCGTTCACTCTATGGAAAACCATATATTTGCCATTCACTGTTTCTGGGAGGAAAGTCGAATCCTTATTTGGGACATTTTGGGGAGTGATGAGTCTGGGTTCTGACCAGGCACTCCATTTCTTTGCCAGGAAATCCTTCTTACTAATGTCTGTGACTGCTACACGGGGAACACTACCGTCATATGCAGTATATGACATGTATAATCTGTCTCCTATCTCTACTATGCGCGGGTCTTCGCAACCGTAGTTGGTTCCGGAGTCATTCCTTTCGAAGCTTGCTCTTGCAAAATATACAGGTTTCTCACTGCGCTCATCTAGAGAGAGTCCATCGCGAGATCGAGCGTATCCAAAAGCAGAAATATTTGTATCAGAAACTGCACGATAAAAAATGTGCACATCATCACCGACTTCTATGGCGGCGGGATTGAGAGTGCCTCGTGCCTCCCAGGAATATCCGGGACGTGGAGCTATGATGGGGTTGCCTGGAAAACGGGTGATGACCTTTTTCTCGCTGTCTGTGATACTACGTAATAGGTTCTCGAGAGGAATAGTTGCTACCGCACAATATGTGTCGGTTGCGCCATAGTATATCTCCAGTTTGTCATCGTTTATTATAGCCCCAGAAGGGAAGATAACATTTGGTACCTGGCCGATGAGCTCGTAGTGTGCGTCAGGAACCATAAATGGACCCTTCGTTCGACCTATGACTTTTCTGGGATTTTTGAGATCGAGCAAAACAACCTCGATACCAAATACGACATGGTCACTGCCATAACGCTGAATATGGGAATATACGACGAGCCAACCCTTGTCGGTCTTTACTGGTGCAGCACCGAGCTCCAAATGGTCGTCGGGTAGTCTTCGGATATTGATCTTGTGGGACTCCATCTGATCATGCCATCCCTTCCAATATTTTTCGGACCACATGTCCTCCTCCTTTTCAAATTCAGCATAACAGATGTCCGAAGGCGGATTGTCAGTATTGACTGTTAGGAGAACGGCGAACTTTCCGTTTATTTTTTCTGGAAACATCGCAATGCCTTTGGAGTTGAAGGGTGTTACTTGGTGCTTCTCCGTTATTGTATTCAGGTCGTCGCTTATGGCGACTGCCGTACGGATATTTTCTGATGAGAAAGGGTAGCCACCGAGACCAGTATAAAAGATATAGTATTTTCCATCGAGTTTGGTCACACGTGGATCTTCACAGCCAAATTTATCATAAGGCATATCGGGCTTTACTAGGACTGCGCGGTCTATGTACATGCCCTCCTTTTTGGATTTCTTTGCGCGGGCGATCACGGACATGCGGATGTGGGGTTCGCGCAGGAGTTGTGGTTCGGACATTGCGCGATAAACAAGGTAGAAATCTTTGTTATGTATGACTGGACAGCCGTTGAATGCGGCTGCTGCTTCCCAGGGATGGTTCCTAGTCGGAGAGAGGATGGGATTTTGTTCGGAGCGTTTGAGTGTAAACATATATTTTATTCTTTGCCATTGGTTAGGAGCCAGTCTAATAATTCTCGTAACGGAGTATGTGCGACGCATACATGCTTGTCTCCTCCGCCGTAATATACGTATAACGTATCATCTTTAACAGTTGCTCCGCAGGCATATACAACACCTGGTTTCCAGTCATTTTCATACCATTCCGTGGGTGTAAGGATGGGGGAAGGGGATCTAGCGATGATTTTCGTAGGATTATTGAGGTCGAGGAGGAGAGCACCTAGCTTGTAGCCGATATGCGGCTCACGTTTGTCCATGGCATGGTATAGGACGAGCCAACCCTGAGGAGTCTTTATGGGCGGAGGGCCGCCGCCACGGATCATATTGTCCCAAAAGTCTTTGCGCCCGGGCTGTGGACCGGCTTTGCGTGGGCTCGATATTTCCCTGGTCATAGGTCCCAAGGTGTCAACGTATTCGATCATGACCTTTGGCACTATACTATGGAGTATGGCAAACTTACCGTTTACTTTTTCCGGAAAGAGGAGCCAGTTTTTATTGATCTGACTTTTGGGAGAAATAAAAACTGGTCGAGACCACTTCCATCGCTTCTGATAAAAGTCTTCGGCATTGATGGATGTGAGGGCGATCCTTATGAAGTCCCAACCGTCAAAAGCGTTGAAAGTCATATATATCTTTTCTCCTATGCGGACCAGTCTCGGATCTTCGGCCCCGCCCCAACTGCCGCCGGAAGGGTAAATGACAGGATCATATCCCTTTGTATGTGCAGGGATATTTTCGCGCGGTTTTTGCATGGCGAATATGGGATAGGAGAGGCGTTCGTCTATGGTAAGTCCGTCCTTGCTCGATGCATAACCGAAACGAGACACACCGTCTGCACCTATGGCACGGTATACGAGGTGTACTTTCCCTGTATCATCCTGAAGTGCGGCCGGGTTGAAAGTGCCAACTGTCTCCCATTCATTCCAGGGCTGAGGAGACATGATGGGATTCATAACGTGGCGGTTTATCTTTTTTGAAGATTTACCATCACGATCCCGCAGACTCGCACTCATCCACCATATATAGGCTAGCGCTATGAGCGCGAGCAAGAATGAAAGTAATGAAAATATTAGGGTGCTAGTGATTTGATCCATTTATGTAAAATATTGGCGAAGTGAAAGATCGCCGAAACCAGATTACCCCTGAATTCTCCCGTACTTGTCATCGAGTCTTACGATGTCTTTTTCATCGAAATTTCCGAATGATATTTCAAGGATCTCGAGGGCCTCTGTGCCACCTGCTATACGGTGCTCGGTACCGCGAGGTATCCAATGCGTCTCACCCTTTTTTGCCGGGATGACATCTTTGCCTTTTGTGACGTGTCCCGAACCGCCGAGTATGCACCAAAACTCATCGCGCATGGTGTGTGTCTGCAAACTTAGGATCTCTCCTGCCTTTACCGTAATGATCTTTACGGTCGTCGGCTCATTGTGGGTGAACTCTATGAAATCTCCCCAAGGACGTTCTTCTCTGTATGGTTTGGGAGGTTGCATGATTGCCCCTAATTATACTCGAAAAGTCATAGAAATACGCATGAAAACTGTGCATAACTCGGAGAGTTCCTTCCTACGCCAAGGCTTCGGAAGGCAAGTCAATCTCACAGAACACGCACTGTTTGCAAAAAAGTCTTAAATATGCGATATTAGTCCCATGGTAAACAGGATGCGCGCAACGCGGGCACACCGCGATAATAGGAGGTCACACCACGCTCTGGGAGCGGCGCGTTTTTCCAAATGCCAGAATTGTGGCACGATGCACAAGAGCCACACTATCTGCATGACATGCGGATGGTACAATGGTAGAAAGGTGCTTGATCTCGCGGCAAAGGCAGCAGCCAAGGCCAAGAGAAAAACAGCAGCCGCAAAGAAAGCTTAGTTTGTAACCGTTGGCCAGAACTGGCCAAATTTAGAGAATAGTTCTTTAACGCAAAATTATGGCAAACCGCCATCTGTCACGTTCAATCGTTTTACAATCTTTGTTCGAATGGGACTTCCGCGGTCAGAAGGATGCGGAAATACCTCTAATTATTGGGCGCAATATGAAAGAGTTTGCCCCGGGAGTAAATGACTTTTCTTTTGTCGAGAATTTAATAAAAGGAATTTTGGCCAAAAGAAAGGAACTGGATGATATCATAGAAAAGGCTGCGCCCGACTGGCCTATAGACAAGATCTCTCCAGCTGATAGAAATGTGTTGCGACTCGGCCTGTACGAGCTCTTATTTTCTGACCGTTCGGAAGTACCCGCAAAGGTGGCTATAAATGAGGCTATCGAACTGGCAAAAACATTTGGAGGAGATACTAGTGGTCGCTTCGTAAACGGCGTCCTCGGCGCTGTCTACAAAGAGCTCGGCGAGCCCGGCAAGGATGCTGTAACCACAAAGAGAAAGAAGGTAGAAGTGCCATACGAAGCTATGCCCGTACAGCACCTCGGCGGTGCTGTGGTATACGCCCGCGAAGGCAATGATATATATCTGGCTTTTGTACACGATGTTTTTGGTCATTGGACTCTTTCCAAAGGCAAAATAGCCGAAGGTGTTGACCCAAAGATCGGCACAATAGCCAAAGTAAGGGAAGAAATAGGTCTAGACGTAGAAGTCACAGCGGACCTCGGGACCAACGAGTACATAGCCAATGACCCGGAGATAGGTAAGATCCGAAAGGAGGTTCACTATTATCTGGCCGAGTCGCCCTTCAATTCCTTGGTATTGGCGAAGAAGCCCGGCCTCGATGACGCGAAGTGGTTCAAGATCGCGGACATCATAGAGCTCAACTTCTATAACGATATTCTTCCAATAGTGACTAGGGCGGTAACGATACTGAGTCAAGCAAAATGAATTAAGAATCAGGAATTATGAAACCTACTACAGAATCTTTCGAAAAACGTATTGGTGTGAAGTTTGATGACGCAAAGCTGTTGCGTTCTGCTGTGACGCATCGTTCCTACCTGAATGAAAATAAAAAAGTAGATCTGGAACACAATGAACGTCTGGAATTTTTGGGAGATGCTGTTCTCGAACTGGTCGTGACTAGTTATCTATTTCGCAAATATACCAAGAAGGCCGAGGGCGAGCTCACGGCATTTCGTTCTGCTCTGGTGAATACTGTGAGTCTGACCAAAGTCGCAGAACATATCGGTCTCAATGAATTTCTACTCTTGTCGCGCGGTGAAGCCAAGGATATCGGACGTGCACGTTCGGTAATATTGGCAAATGCCGTGGAGGCTGTCATAGGAGCGATATATCTCGACCAGGGTTACAATGCTGCGGCAAACTTTATTGCGGATCATCTGTTGAATACTATAGACATAGAAGAGATAATAAAGAACAAGACCTGGATAGATGCCAAGAGCCGTTTCCAGGAAAAAGCCCAAGAAAAAGCAGGTAAGACTCCTTCCTACAAGACGCTCAAAGAGGCCGGACCTGACCATGACAAAGTTTTTACTCTGGGGGTATTTTTGGGAGATGTGCAAGTGGCCACAGGTAGTGGCCCATCCAAGCAGGAAGCGGAACAAAAAGCCGCGGAAAAGGCACTAGAAGTCAAAGGTTGGTAAAAAGTGCTACAATAATATTTATGTACCTAAAGTCCCTAGAAATAGCAGGATTCAAATCTTTTCCGAAGAAAATTTCCCTGGAATTTACATCATCGATCACCGGTATAGTTGGTCCAAACGGTTCCGGCAAGTCTAACGTCGCCGAGTCATTTCGCTTCGTCCTCGGGGAACAGTCCATGAAGTCGCTTCGTGGCAAGAGAGGTGAGGATCTCATCTGGAACGGCGGAGGCGAGGCAGGTAGGGCAAATCGCGCTAGCGTAAAATTGACCTTTGACAACAGGCGAAGATTTTTTCAGAGCATCGACTTTGATGAAGTCTCGATAGAGCGTGTGGTGAACAGAGATAGCTCAAATGAATATCTCCTCAATGGTAGCCCTGTGCGACTCAAAGATATAGCGGAGCTCCTTGTAGGTGCGCATGTGGGCGCGAGTGGGCACCACATCATTTCTCAGGGTGAAGCTGACCGTATATTGTCTGCATCTATCAAAGAGCGCCGAGAAATGGTAGAAGACGCTCTCGGTCTCAAAGTCTACCAGTGGAAGAAACTCGAAAGCTTACGCAAATTAGAAAAGACGGAGGAAAATATGAAGCAGGTAGAGTCGCTCCGACGCGAAATAGCACCACATCTCAAATTTTTGAAAAAGCAGGTGGAAAAAGTAGAAAAGGCAGAGGAGATGAGACATGAATTGGTAGAGATATGCAGATCTTACTTTGCACGTGAGGATCTTTATATACGCACAGAGAAAGAAAAGCTCAAGACCGAGGTGGCGGTACCAAAGAAGGAATCCGAGGAACTGGATAGAGCATTGGAGCAAGCAAAGAATATTCTCGCCTTGTCCAAAAATAAGGATCAGAAAAGTGAACAGGTGATAGCAAAAGAGTCCGCTCTTTCGGAAATTCGTATTGAGAAAGATCGCATTACCAGAGAATCTGGTCGCATAGAGGGTGAGATCAGCGCAAACAAAAAAACCATAGAAAGGGAAAAGGCAAAGATTCAGGACGAAAAGACAAAAGTAGTCTACTTGCGCGACGTAGAGGAGATGGTTGTCCGAATAGAAGGCTTTGTGGCCATCGACGATGTAAAAAAACTTTTTAATGATGTTGTAAGTACACTCAGGGAATTTGTGATTAGGCACAAATCGTCACTAGATTCTGAACTGGTGTCCGATTGCGAAGTTATAATATCTCGCCTCGAAAATGAGAAAAGGGATTGTGACAACAGGCTCGCCGAACTGATGCAAAGTGAGTCACAGCTCCATAGAGAATACAATGAAATAAAAAATCAGATAGAAATAGAAAAAGATACAGATCGCGATGCGGAAAAGGAAGTTTTTCGTATCATTGCTAGACAAAATGAAGTGAGGAGTATACTTTCTGGTATAAATAGTCGGCTCACTGCTATCTCTTATGCCGAAGAAACTTATAAAAAGGAAATGGGCGAAGCTGGTATCTTGGTGGGTAGAGAGGCGGTATCATTTGATCCATTAAATACTGAATCTGGTGGACAGACGGCTTCTAGGGAGGAGCAAGAAGCATTTCGAAGACAGATAGAAAGAATAAAGATTCGTTTGGAAGATGCTGGTGTAGGAGGGGGTAGTGAGATCATGAAGGAATACAAAGAAACAGAAGAAAGAGATGCCTTCCTGGCGCGGGAGCTCGGCGACCTGGAGAGAGCTAAGGAAGAACTGAACAAACTCATAGCTGACCTCGATATGAGGATAGATGTGGAATTCAAGACTGGCATATTGAAAATTAATAGTGAATTTCAAAAGTACTTTGTCCTCATGTTTGGTGGCGGTAAGGCAGAATTGTCAGTCGTACGGGAAACAAAAAGGCGCAAGAAAAGCGAAACAGAGGAACTAAGTGATGCCTTGTCGGGGAACGAAGTGGATACGACAGATGAATTGGCCGATGAGCAAGGGCCGGAAGGACTGGAAGTGAATATCAGTTTGCCCAGGAAGAAAATTAAGGGTTTGGAAATGCTTTCTGGTGGCGAAAGAGCACTCACTTCGATAGCGCTTCTCTTTGCGGTGTCACAGGTCAATCCTCCACCATTCATAATACTAGATGAGACAGATGCTGCACTAGATGAAGCGAACTCAAAGAAATACGGCGATATGATAGAAAGTCTATCCAAAGAATCGCAATTGATCCTCATAACTCACAATCGCGAAACAATGTCTCGCGCTGGAGTAATATATGGCATCACTATGGGTTCCGACGGAGCTTCGAGACTCCTCTCTATCGCTTTTGAAGATGCCGTGAAAGTAGCAAAATAAATGAACATTCATTTTTTCAAAGTAATTTTGGATATTTTGGAAGCATGGTCGCTCCATGGTGGGTACGTTTTTTTGTTTTTGGTTTCCACTCTCGAAGCAGTACCAGTCATAGGTTCCGCAGTACCGGGTCATACAGCAGTTATTTTGGCCGGATTTCTTTCTCGGATAGGCGTCCTGAATGTCTGGTTCGTGATGTTGATCGCCACGTTGGGCGCAATAATTGGCGATATGATCGGATATTATATTGGTCGAACATACGGTCTAAGGATTATCGAAAGATATAGGGGTAGATTTTTCTTGAGAGATGAATATATAGATAAGGCGAGATCTCTCATATCGAAACATACAGGAAAAGCTCTCATTATTGGTCGGTTCAACCCTTTAACGCGGCCATTCATGCCTCTTCTGGTCGGAGCGAGCCACGGCCAGGTAGGGAAGTTTTGGTTTTATAATATTGCAGGTGGCATAATCTGGGCGGTTTCCTCTGTGTCACTCGGATATGCTTTTGGAGTGGGGTATCATGCCGCGGCACAGATCTTCGGTAAGGCTGTGGTAATAGTCACACTGGTCGGAGTGGTGGCGATATGGGGATATAGCTTCGTAAATCGGCATTTCCATGTCTTCAAAAAGTATGAACTGTTTATTTTGGGGCTAAACTTAATTTCTTTTTTTGGAATTATTCAAATGATGCAGGATGCTTGGGCTACGCCTTCTTTTATGGTGAATTTTGATGTTTGGCTCAGTATTTTTGTGGGCGATTATGTCACCACACCAATGCTTTCTTTGGCTAGGTTAGTGACAGATGTCGGGGGTGCGGCGGTGACGGCAAGTATCGGTCTAGCTGTTGGGATTTGGTTTCTGTATGTTCAGAGGTGGCGATCTGCTCTCATCATGCTCTTTTCTGTCGGCACCACACTCCTTTCCGTCGAACTAATTAAGGCACTTTTCATGCGAGACAGACCATTGAATGCGGTCTATCTCATCTTGAATGATCCTAGTTTCCCGAGCGGACACGCGGCGCTGGCAGCGGCGTTTTTTGCCGCAATAGCGTACCTATATGTACCGAAGATCGGATCTTCTGTAAAGAGGGAAATACTACTGGTCGGCTGCGTATTGGCGGCTTTTCTGATAGGGCTTACGCGTATCCTGTTAAACTTGCACTGGGCATCGGATGTCATAGCAGGGTGGTCGCTCGGCCTATTTTGTGCCACATTTTCTATACTTTTGGTTCGGTATGTTGGGGCGTTTGTGATGAATAGGAGGAAAGAGTAGTCTTCATCCAAAAATTTGAGTTCCTAAAATAAAAGTGTTGTAATTCTTAGGCAAATTATACCATGCCTGGGAAGCTCGAAATGAGGGCATAATAGGAACCTATCATTTGACGTTCCGTCAAGTTTATGAAAATAAAATAGGAAGGCTTGCATGGACGTTATAATACAGTGAGCAGGAGCTAACCCCCCTGCAACAAATACCATGGCTGAACCAGTAAAGAAGCCGGGAGCACCGGCTGAGCCTACACAGGCTTAGTTCTATTGAAGAGACGCTCCAAAAGAGCGTTTTTTCATTATTAGGGCCTGTATATGTGATGCCCACCTTTTTTCCCAGCAAGGTTGTGCGGGCTTTTTCCTTCATTTGAAATATTTGTGCAGGGTCCGAGTATTGTAAACACTTCACAAATGAAGGAAAAAGCCCGCACAACCTTGCTGGGAGGTGAACGTAGCTCAATAAACATTTTCTTCCATACAGCACAACAACCCGCTTTGGCGGGCTGTGTGCATAATGGTTACTCGCAATCGGAGATAGATCGCAAATTTTAAGTGGTGTCCGTTTCCGACGCTAGGCGTGGAATTTTTTTTGGACCCTATATTTTATGAGTTAAGGATCATCTCCATCATTGGTAACCTGTATTAAGGATATTATTTTTGGTCGCAAAAGTCAAAGGAAAAAGGGGCCTTTTTCTGGGGTTTAGCTGTGCACAAACTGTGCATAAGTTCACTTTTTCTGTGGACAGAGATTTATCACACAAAACGATGCACTGTGCAATACTTTACAAGCATATCCTTGGCTTCCGGAATCTTTTACCTGGCGCCGAACACTGCTTTTGCTCCTAGCTCTTCTTCTATCCTCAAAAGCCCATTGTATTTTGCCACGCGTTCGGTGCGAGACAGGGAACCTGTCTTTATCTGACCTACACCAGTACCTACTGCAAAGTCCGCTATTGTGCTGTCCTCGGTCTCGCCAGATCTGTGAGATATAATAGACGTGTAACCAGTCTTCCTGGCCAAGTTTATGGCTGACAATGTCTCGGTGATGGTGCCTATCTGGTTAAGCTTTATCAGGATAGAGTTTGCTGAGTGGTGTTCTATGCCCATGGAGAGTCTCTCAATATTTGTGACAAAGAGATCGTCGCCTACGAGCTGGCACTTATCACCCATTTTTTCGGTGAGAGCTGTCCATCCGTCCCAATCGTCTTCGGATAGACCGTCTTCGATAGATATGATGGGGTACTTTGTAACCAGACTCTCATACCAAGCTATCATTTCTGCACTGGTGAGACTCTTGCCATCGCGCACGAGCTCGTACTTGCCGTTTTTATATAGTTCGGTACCTGCGACATCGAGCGCTATAGAAACATTCTTGCCACAAACATATCCTGCTGCGGTTATGGCTTCGACGACTAGGTCGAGAGCGGCTTCATTGGATGGCAAAGAAGGTGCAAAACCTCCTTCATCACCGACTGTGGTAGAGAGCTTTCTTTCATGCAGTATCTTCTTCAAAGCATGGAATATCTCGGATCCGGCGCGGAGTGATTCACGGAAAAAACGGAAACCGTGAGGGATTATCATTATTTCTTGGATATCGGCAGAATTTTCTGCATGCTTGCCTCCGTTCACGATATTCATCATAGGAACGGGCAGACACATGGTTATCTTACTCTTGCTCTTTTTGTCTATATTTTTGTAGGAAGCAGAAGCAATCTTGTTGAAGTATTCATATAGTGGCTTCTTCATACTTTTTGCTGTGGCGTGGGCGAATGCCATGGAGACACCGAGGATAGCATTTGCGCCGAGGTTTGCTTTGTTCGACGTACCATCCAAGGCTAGGAGCTTCATGTCGAGCGATTCTTGGTTCAGCTCTTTACCTTTGATGGATTTGAATATTGTTGTATTTACATTTGCTACAGCTTTTTGTACACCTGCGCCGCGGTACCTCTTTGGGTCTTTGTCTCGGAGTTCTATGGCTTCGTGGCTACCTGTAGAGGCACCACTAGGTACTGCCGCACGGCCGAAGCTTCCATCGGAAAGGGTTAGGTCAACTTCAACGGTCGGGTTACCACGGGAATCTAGTATTTCGCGCGCATAGACAGATTTGATTTTTGCCATGTTAGAATTTTCTTCTATATTATATTTTAATCCGCTTATTATAGTGATTCTCTTTGATTTTAGCAAAATTTGTATGTGTTCAAATAAAAAAGACCGGAGCAGGAGGCTCTGGTCTTTGAGGGGAGGTGAGAATGATCGATGACGAGCTAAGCAGTGTTTTCTTCTGCTCTGCCCGCTGATGTAGTGGGGAGTGTTGTGATGTCCAAACGATTCTCCTGAGCTTCTTTCAGATACGTCTGAGGTGGATTGATCCTTGCTCTGAAATCTTTTGCAAGGATTGCATGTAACTCCTCGGCAAGCTCAGACAGGTGTCTGCATTGTTTACTGAAAGCATCGTCTGACATGTGTCGAGCAAGTATCCTCGAGACGGTCTCCATCCATGATCCTGCAATGTCTGTGAGAGCAGATTTGTCCATGGTGTGGCGATGATTGTTCCAGAGGGCACTACAAATGCCATCTGGGTCAATGTCGTTTTTGATGAGGATTTTATCTAGTCTAGCCATGTTCCAGCAAAACATATTGACATCAATGTGAGCGTTTATGGCCCTGAATGCGAAACCGGAGGAGGTAATACCTGCTCCGAGGAATATGACCAGTTGTAGTAATAAGCGTAGTGGGCTGGCATCGTCAGGAAGCAGCCATCTCGCCGTAAGAGCTGAGACACCTAAAATTAAAAAAAGTGCGCTCCATCTCAGACTGACTATGTATGTATCCGCACATTTGAGCGGATCCGTACGCCCCGGCATACTAGCCCATTCTGCGGCGTAGATATCGAGAGGCCTGAACATCTTCGATTTGTCCAGTTTACGAAGGCTGATACCGCGAATTTTCGTTGTCATAGTGCAATTCCTTTGGTTAGTTGTTGACTTCTCAGATCATTATATACTGACAGGCGTGATCTGTCAAAGGTAGTTTTTTGTACAAGCCGGCGATTCCTAGGGGGTGACCACACGTTTTTCATCGGAGCCTGGAATTATAGCATGCACGCTCTTATTCTTACTCAAAAGCAGGGCTCTAGTGAGCCACGGTATTGGATGTCAAATGGTGGCTCAGTGACAACGTAGAATGAACGAAAAATAAGAGCGTGCGTGCTATAATCCGACCCCTCTGTGGCGGCGAGGTGTGTGACGCCAAGGCGGTGGTCGGCCTGGAGAGTGGGAGGTGATCCAGTTCAAGACTTCCTGACACAATAGTTTACTTAAACCCTGTTTATGTTGCCGGCGCTTGTACTTATCTGTCTATCTATGTAGCAATCAACAGGTCATATTTACTGCCGTAGGTTATAATACACTCATGCCCAATGAAAAAGAGATTGCAGGTTTCATATCCGGCGATGTGGACTCGAGTAAGGAAGCGCTCGAGACGGCTAGCCATGACGCCAGCATATTTGAAATCAAACCACAGCTGGTTGTGAGGCCGAGAAATTCTGAGGATCTGAAGAAGCTGGTAAAGTATGTCTCCGAAAAAGGAGGCATGAGTCTCACGGCGCGATCTGCTGGCACAGACATGAGTGGTGGACCACTTACAGAGTCCATAGTCGTAGAATTCACAAAGTATTTCAATAACATTATCGAAGTAGGCGAAGGAAATGCCATCACCCAGCCTGGAGTTTATTATCGTGACTTTGACAAAGCGACAAAAGAAAAAGGCGGGCAGATAATGCCGAGCTATCCAGCATCGCGCGAGCTTTGCACTGTAGGTGGCATAGTTTCCAATAATTCTGGTGGTGAAAAAACTCTCACATATGGCAAAACCGAGCGCTATATACGCCGTCTCAAAGTCGTGCTCGCCGACGGCAATGAATATGAATTCAAACCATTAAATGCGACAGAACTGGAAGAAAAAAAGAAAAATCAGAATTTTGAAGGAGAGATATATCGCAACATGGATAGTCTCATAACTGAAAATGAAGAGAGAATCCGATCTGCAAGACCATTAGTCTCAAAGAACTCCTGTGGTTACTACCTCTGGAATGTAAAAGATAAAGAAAAGGGGACTTTTGACCTGACAAAGCTCATAGCAGGGTCGCAGGGTACGTTGGGAATGGTAACAGAAGTGGAATTTGCGCTGGTGAAGCCTAAACTGCACTCACGGCTCCTCGTGGTATTCCTCACGGACCTGAAGCTCCTCGCCGATACTGCTATGCACATACTGAAATTCCAACCGGAAAGCTTCGAATCTTATGATGATCATACATTCAAAATTGCTGTAAAATTCTTGCCTCAACTCATGCGTCAGATGGGAGGGAATCTCATTACTCTAGGTCTGGAATTCCTGCCAGAAATGATGGCTGTCATAGAGGGTGGAGTGCCAAAGCTCGTCCTCATGGCAGAATTTACCGCAGACACACCCGAAGAAGCAGTGGCAAAGGCCGAGGCGGCAAAAGACTCCATAAAGGACTTGCATGAGAAGGCAAAGGTCACTACGACAGCGCGCGATGCGAACAAGTATTGGATCATCCGCAGGGAGAGTTTCAATATGTTGCGCCACCACGTGAAGGAGTTGCGTACGGCACCATTCATAGATGATTTTGCGGTATTGCCTGCGCGCCTGCCGGAATTTTTGCCAAAGCTTTACTCTATTTTGGACCAATATAATCTCACCTATACCATTGCCGGCCATGTGGGTGATGGAAATTTCCATATCATTCCGCTCATGAACCTACACGAGGTGAAGTCACACGAGATCATCAAGGAACTCTCTGTAAAAGTCTATGAACTAGTCCACGAATTTGCTGGCACTATAACCGCCGAACACAACGATGGCATGATCCGTACACCATTTATAAAGATGCAATACGGCGAGGAGGTCTATAAGCTCTTCGAGGAGACAAAGAAGATCTGGGATCCCAAGGGGATATTTAACCCGGGAAAGAAAGTGGGTGGCACATTGGAATATGCTTTTGCGCATATTATTAAATAAAATATCATGACCAACAATATAGCAAAGTACGATATGGCCTTTATACAGTTTTGTCGACGGATATCTGTACCACTCGCTCGCTTCGGCTTATTCCTAGTCTTCTTTTGGTTCGGTGCTCTTAAGGTTGTGGATATGAGTCCGGCCAGTCCTCTGGTCCAAGCCCTCTTCGAAAAGACTATTCCTTTTATGAGTTTCGGTACATTCATAGTGCTCTTTGGGATATTTGAATGTCTCATCGGTATCCTCTTCCTCATCCGCGGAGCAGAGCGTATCGTCATACCACTTCTGGCACTCCATATGGTCACGACTGTCATGCCGCTCTTCATGCTTCCGTCTGCGACATGGTCGGCATTTCTGGTGCCCACTATGGAAGGTCAGTACATCATCAAAAATATTCTCATAATAGCGGCGGCTATAGTGGTTGCGGCTCACGTGCATCCGTTGAAGCACAAATCTTAGCAGTGTGTTAGCTTATATCCATGAAAGAAAACAAACCACCAAAAGAAAACAAAACATCGTGGGGTGAGGTCGCCGACTGGTACGACGATATGCTGGAGCAAAACAGAGACTCATTTCAAGAAAAGGTGATACTACCGAACCTTTTGCGCATGGTAGAACCAGAGAAAGGTATGACAATACTAGATCTCGCTTGCGGTCAGGGGTATTTTGTGCGGGCATTCCATGAAAAAGGTGCGACTGTGATGGCTTCGGATATTTCACCGGAGCTTATTGATATCGCTAGGAAACATTCCTCCAAGGAGATAGAATATTTCATAGCACCTGCAGATAGTATGGAAAAAGTGCAGGACAAGAGTGTCGACGTGGTCACTATTATTTTAGCTATCCAAAACATAGAGAACTTGCAGGGAACAATAAGTGAGTCGGCAAGGGTGCTCAAAGCGGGTGGTAGGCTGATTTTCGTCATAAATCATCCGGCATTCCGCATACCCAAGCGTTCTGCATGGGGATGGGATGAAACAGAAAAGAAACAATATCGCCGCATAGATGCTTATATGTCTGACAATCGGATAGAGATAGACATGACACCAGGAGAAAAACTCGCAACAAAGAAGAGACAGACACTTTCATTTCATAGGCCTCTTCAGGCATATTTCAAGAGCCTGAATAAAAGCGGTCTCGCAGTTACTCGCTTCGAGGAATGGATATCACACAAAGCCAGCCAACCGGGACCGAGAGCTGTCGAAGAAGATCGGATCCGTAAGGAGATACCTATGTTTCTATGCATAGAGTCAAAGAAAATATAATTGAATTTGGAGAATATTAGTCTTAGTTTGTATCCTTGATAGATAGTGCGGGGATGACTGCTGTGAGGCAGATCACTCCTATGATGACGAACAAGTACTGGTTTGTTGTGAACATTAGACCAACAATAGTGATGAGAGGAGCGATGAAAAGGGAAACTGGCCTGGTGATACGGAATACACCCAGAGCGGCGGCATCGCGTGGTGAAACCGTTTTGAAAAAGTAAGACTCTATCATGACTTCGACCGAAGCCGCTCCGATACGGGTGATGAATAGCACTAGAGCCCAGAGAGCGACATTTGGAATATTTATGAAAGCGAGGAATATGGTAGCAATGCCCATGATGACGAAACCAAGAGCCATTATCTCTTTTTCGCCGTATTTTTCGTCCGCTATTTTACCCAAGGGGTATTGGATCAGAGGGAATGGTAGAAGCATGATAGTGAGTATGAGTCCGATATCGAACCAGCTGAAGCCCATGGTCTTATTCAAGTATATGGGGCTATACACAACCATCCAGGAATAAAAGACTTGAAGTATGATGTTCGCACTAAAAAGTTTGACCCAGTTTTTGTTGCCACCGATATGCTTTACCAGCTGGACAGGGGAGAGATGGATATAGTTCGGGTCCTTGAAGCGGGGGAAGTTGCGGTATATGAGGTAGAGGAATGGTAGGAGCATGAGGAGTGCCGCAAAGAAAGTATTCCTATAGTTACCTGTACTACCTATGAGCATACTGCCGATGAGGGGGGCGATGAGCCATGAGGCATTGAGGGAGGCATTGTAGAGTCCGCGAACTTTACCGATGTGGACACTATCTGTATATACCTCTAGGAAGATGTCGAGAGTAAGACCAATGAGGGCGGACACTGCGAGCTGAACCATAAAGAATGTCGCAATGACGGTGGGTGATGCGGAAAAGAACAAGCCTATGAAGAGTATTATCTGAATGCAGATAAGGACAACTGAGGTTTTGTAGTTGCCGTATCTACGTATGAAAGATGGTGCGATGAGGAAGCCGAGTATGGAAACGGCTCCGCCTACCATATAGATGAGGCTGACTATTCTCTCGCTGCCAAATTCGCTTAGGAAGCTGGAGTTGGAATACATAGGGAGGACTATGTGGAGCGCATATATGAAACCGATAAGAGCTATGGTGTAAATGACGTTACTCTTGGGGAGATCACGAGAAGAACTGATTTGCATATGGGGTATTATAACATGCAGTTTGTTTTCGGAACCTGGGCATAGCACACAGCAAATCCTCTCTTTTGAGAAGTGTTTACGGTCCGATAGCTTTGCACTGCTATTCCAAAAGAGAGGATTTGCTGTGTGCTATGCCCAGGTTCCGCGCGAGTAAAAAAAGATGTTAATATTTGTGAACAAATTGCAGTTGCATTTTACCTCAAATGTGGTATGATTATGGCACCATGAATAAATTCATGAAAGAAACAAATACAAAATCTGACCATAGCTTGCCTGTGGGAGCTTCTCGTGTGTTTGTTGCACATTTCAAAATGGGCGAGCAGATCTTGCCCGATGTTCCAAATATTTAATTTTACATTGTACTTATTGAGTATTTGAAACATCGTGAAAAACGATGTTTTTTATTCACAAATTTGTTCTTTATTGTTCTTTGTTCGTTCAAAACTTTGTTCTTCACAATCTCATAAACCCTAGAAAGGAGCGGTATGAAAGATAAAAAAGAGAGGAATCCTCTCATGTACCTGTTCGGTAAAACCTGGCAGTATTCGGAGGATAACAGGAAAATGGTGGTAGTGTACTGGACGATGTTCGTAATAGCGAATATCATCTCTCTCACTGTCCAACCCTTCGTAATGGCAAAGATCGTAAACACGATCCAGGTGGAAGGAGTAACATCCGCAAACCTGACAACACTGGTCTTACTCATGGTCGTGACTGTGTTTTCTGGCCTGGCCTTCTGGGCACTTCACGGTCCGGCTCGGTGCATCGAGCGGAACAACGCATTCAAGGTGCGTCTCAACTATCGAAAGTATTTTATCCGGGGGATCATGACCTTGCCGCTAGAGTGGCATGTCGATCATCATTCCGGAGATACTATCGATAGGATAGAAAAGGGAACGAATGCGCTCTATTCTTTTTCGGAGGATTCCTTTGAGATGATCTATGCGATAGTACAGCTAGTCGTGTGCTATTCGATATTGGTCTATCTGAGCGGTCCTTCCGCACTGATCGTGCTCGTCATGATCCTTGTTTCTTGTTGTATAACGGTCGCCTTTGACAAGGTACTCGCTCTCCAATATAGGGAGCTAAATCGTTCCGAGAATCAAGTCTCGGAAAGTGTGTTCGATGCTGTGAGCAACATATCGACCGTGATAATATTGCGTGTCGAAAAATACGTCTATGATGCCATTGTGCACAAGACCGAGAAACCCTTCGATCTATTCCGGGCAAATCAACGCTTGAATGAATGGAAATGGTTCCTTGCAAGCTTGCTCTGTACGCTCATGACCGCACTAGTCTTGTCTGTGTACTTCTATCAAAATCTGAATAGTCCCAAGGCTCTATTGCTCGGGAACCTATTCCTACTCGTGAAGTATTTGGACAGGATCAGTGACTTGTTCTTCCGCTTCACCGGCAGTTATGGAGATGTCATAAAGTGGCGCTCGAGAGTCCAGAATGCCGAAGATCTCTCACAAGATTTTCGTCAGGAAAACTTTTCGAACCATGTCCTACCACCCTCGTGGCAAAGAGTGGAGGTAAGTGATCTTTCTTTCTCTTATCCAAACGGAAAGGGAGAGGAGTATCATCTGAAGGACATTTCATTTGCGTTCCGGCGTGGGGAAAGGATAGCTCTAGTCGGCGGGACAGGTAGTGGCAAGACTACGTTTTTGAAGATCATGAGAGATCTGTATCATCCGAAGAAGGTCACACTCAAAGTTGATGGAAATAGTATCCAAAATGGCTTTGAGGGTATCAGTCGGGCTATATCTCTGGTTCCTCAAGATCCAGAAATATTTGCCAATACTATTCTCTCCAATATAACCATGGGTGCGGAGTATGATATCGAGCTTGTCAGGAAATACTCAGATATGGCCTGCTTTACGCCGGTCGCACTGAATCTGCCCAACAAGTATGACTCTTCGATCAAAGAGAAGGGTGTGAACCTCTCCGGAGGGGAACAACAACGTCTAGCTCTCACGCGCGGACTCCTGGCTTGTCATGACAAGGATATCGTCCTACTCGATGAGCCGACCAAGAGTCTAGATACGGTCACGGCCGAAACCGTCTACAGAAACATCTTCCATTCATTCGAAAGGAAGACTATCATCTCTACTATTCACGACATCCATCTCTTGCCACTCTTTGACAGGATATGTGTGTTCGATAAGGGAAGCATCGTAGCATCTGGTTCCTTGAGCGAACTCTTACGAACATGTCCCAAATTCATCTCTCTGTGGGAAACTATGCGTAGGGTAATGATGGAGAAGAGAGATCAGTAGTTCGTTCTTTAGTTCGTTAGTCACAGGGCACTCTTAATGGGTGCCTTTTTTCATGAAAAATTCCAATGTAACCACGACGAAACTCCAGCAATTTTCTTCGATCTCGTCGAGGACTGTCTGAGAGAGTATAAATTTCTGGACAAAATGGGAACCATTGCATGCCCTCGTGACCATTTTGTCCTGAAATTTAACGAGCGAGTTCCGCAGACGAGTGAGAAGAAGATTGCTGGGGTTGAGGTCGTAATTCCGTAAGCTTGTGAACTAAATCATCAAAATAACCGGAATAACCATCGGCCTTTTCGCCGTCTTTTGCAGAAGGAAATGGCTCACAGCATCTGATATCGTATCTTTCACGAAGTCCACATTGATAGGATTCTGTCCCTTCGTTGCTTTTTCTGCCGTATCCTTTATGAGTAACCGCACCTCGTGGAGGAGTTCCTGAGATTCACGCAAGTATACGAAACCACGGGAGATAATATCCGGAGACTTTTTGAGTTTGCCTGTAGAAATATTTATGATACCAAAGATGATAAATATTCCATCCTGAGCCAGCATCTGTCGGTCGCGTATAACCACATCCTGCACATCGCCCACGGAGAAACCGTCCACGAGTACAAGACCGGAAGGAGCCTTTTCTTTTAGCTTCACAATGCGTTGTCCTCCTCCTTGGATCTCGATGATGGAACTATTGTCCGGTATGACCACGTCTTCCTCCTTGAGATTGTTCGCCTCCTTTGCCACATCTCCGTGTACGCGGAGCATGTAGTGATAGCCGTGCAGAGGCATGAAGAACTTGGGACGGATCTTCCTGTGTATCCACAATGTTTCGTCTTTGTACGCGTGACCTGTAGAGTGCACTTCTGCTGTACGGTAGTGGACTATTTTGGCACCTTGCCTCGATAGATTGTCCTTGAGCTTTTGCACAGCGCGTTCATTGCCAGGAATAACCGAAGACGAGAGGATGACCGTGTCGCGAGGAGTGATCTTGACCTTGGCATGAGTGCGGTTTGCTATGCGCATGAGGGCGGCAAATTCGTCACCCTGTGCGCCGGTAGCGAGGATCACGATCCTATCCGGAGGGTAGTTGTCCATATCATCGGAAGAGATGATGGTCTCGCTCTTGGCTTTGAGGAGTCCTAGGTGTTTGCAAATCTCGATATTTTGTTTGAGACTCCTGCCTTCGATCACGACTTTCTTGCCATAGAGCTCGGCGAACTCTACCATCTTGAGCAGGCGCTCTAGGAGGGAGGAGAACGTGGCGATGATGAGGCGACCAGTGGAATTCTTTATATATTGCTCTAGGTTTTTGTGGACTATCTTTTCAGGTATGGAAAAGCCAGGTATCTCTACGTTGGTCGAGTCTGCCATGAGCATGAGTACTTTTTCATTTTTGAACGCACGGTCGTATTCGGCTTCTTCTTCTGGTGTGGCGACACCATCTATGTGGTCCATCTTTAGGTCGCCGGTGTGTACTATAGATCCCCAAGGAGTTTGTATGATGAGTCCCATGGCATCGGGAATGGTATGAGTCACTGCGAAGAACCGTATCTTGAAAGCGCCGACGCTTATGGTCTCATTTTTTTCAACTATGCGTATGTCCAGCTTTGGCAGGTGGGGAAATTCTTCTTGTCTCTTGTTTATGAGGACCGAGCTCAACATGCGGGTATATACTGGCGGGTTGCCGATGCGGGGCATGATATACGGTATACCTCCAATATGGTCGAGGTGGCCGTGTGTGATGATAACGGCTCGGACCTTGTCTTGTCTCTCTTCTAGATACTTTGTATTTGGTAATATGTAGTCGATACCAGGTGTATTTTCGTCTCGGAATTGGAAACCAATGTCGACAACGAGGATATCATCGCCAAATTCTATAGCGGTCATGTTGCGGCCGACTTCCTCAACTCCGCCCAACGGAACGATGCGGATAGAATCTGCAGCCAATGGTGGTATGGTATCGCCATGAGTGTCTTTGGACTGAGGGGAAGCAGAAGGTCGTCTCCTCGCTGGCTTGGTCATTTCTTTCCGCATGACATTCATGCGCGCGCCGGCCACATGACGGGTGGCAGTCGGCCTAGCGGGGACATTTCCATCCATAGTATGTCGAGCTCCACGACCCATGACTATGCGGTGACCGGTTATGTTCGAACTGTTGCTATTGTAATTTCTTGCTACTGGAACTGGGGATGCAGATGCTACTGGAACAGCATTGATAGAAGATGGGACAGTTGACCCGGTATCTGTACGCAAGGTACGTGTAGGAGTAGGACGGGAAAAAGGTCGTCTACGGAAAGGTGGTCTACTGTCGCCCTGTGAAGGACGGCTGGCGGAACTGTCGGACTGAGAATTGTTTTGATTGTTATTCATTGTTATTTGACGTAAAGATTTTCCATACGCTTTGTGTATTAAGATACCATTTGCTAATAGAGTTCCATCGGTCCGAAGGCACAGTCACGGAATTGAGGGCTATGCCTTTCAGATTTTTTGGGACTATGTAAGTGAAGTTAGGTGAATAAAGGAATATTGCTGGTAGGTCGGTGCGGATGAGCTTGTCTAGTTCTGTGTAATTTGCCGATCTCTTCTTGTCATCATTGGTGGAACGGATTTCCTCGAGGATTTTGTCAACCTTACTATTTGCATACATCGAGATGTTGAGGCCGGGGGCGTTCATCTGAGATGAGTGCCAGAAGGCGTACAAATCACGGTCCTTGCCCATCTGCTGGCCGAACAGGAGAACGTCGTATTTTCTAGGCCGGATAACATTCTGGTATAGATCGCTCTGAGTGAAGGTCTTCACGCTTACTTCGGCACCCATTTTCCTCCAGGTTTCTTCGAGTATCTCCGCAGTCTTCTTGAGATCATCGGAATCCGCAGTATAAATGGTAAAGGATATGGTGGAGCTGGCTGTTTTCGAAATCTTTTTCACATATATGCCGGAGGCGTCCTTTTTCCAGCCGTTATTTTCGAGGAGGGTTTGGGCGTCTGTTATACCCTGAAATACCGTACTGGAAGCCGCATCTCTATGTATTAGCCCGTTTGGTAATGGTCCGTCGAGAGGCACGCCGTAGCCGTTCAGGACTATGTCTATGATGGCTTGCTTGTCCAGGCTCACATCGAGTGCTTGGCGTACGGCTTTTTCGCTGAGAACTTTGGCCTGGTTCTGGTTTATGAAAATACTGAATAATCTCGGAAGCGGAGAAGATATGACTGTATATGACTCTGCACTGTCTGTTGCAAGCTTGGCTGCTTCATCTGCAGGTACTGCAGAGAGACTATCTATAGATCCATTGTCTATGGCCATGAGCGCTTTTTCATTGTCTGTAAACATGTCAAAGGTTATGGTGGAGATATATGGTTTGTCACCATAATAATTGTTCCACGTAGAAAGCTTGTACCTCGTCGGTATGCCATCGGAATCTTTTGCTATTGAGTTTACTTTGTAAGGGCCGGAACCTACTGGGCGAATATTATAATCGCTAAATATGAACTGATCGTCCGTGACAGTCGACCAGATATGTTTTGGTAGGATTCCCAAGGTGGTATTTGTAAGGAAGGGGGCATAAGGTTGCTTTAGGACGAAATGTATTTCGGTAGGGGAGATTTTTTCCACTGTGATATTTATCCAGTCCGCACGACGGGGACTCTTCAGTACCGCATCCATTACTTTTTGTATTGTAAACTCCACGTCATCTGCCGTGACTTGTGAGCCGTCTTGAAACCTTGCTTCGGGGCGGATCTTGAATGTATATGTCAGGCCGTCGGGTGATATGGAAAATTCCGAAGCGAGGTCGGGTACGATCTCCTGGCCGTCATATTTCATAAGACCGGAATAAACCAGAGCTGCTATGTCGCGGTCGGAATCAGTAATTGCAAGAACGGGGTTTATGGTCCTAGGTAGTCCGATAAGGCCTTCGTGGAGCTCTCCGCCGTATGCTGGTACGGATACTTTGAAATAACTGCTCGCACTCATGGCCATGGATAAGGCGGTGATGCCCGCTAGTACCACCAGAACGCCAAAAATAACTTTCTCTGTTGCCGAGAAACGTTCAATAATCTTCAGTATGCGAGAACCGCTTTTGAAGCGGAGCTCCTTTGTAGAATCAAATTCAGGCACTAAAATTTAGATCAGATTTATAAGGGCCGACACTGCAAATAATATTGCGACTACTATTGTTATGATGAATAGCCATTTTTCTAGGCCTCTCCTGGTGTGGTAAGCGGAACTCCAGTTGTCACTACCCCCGAATGCGCCGCCGAGCTGAGCTCCGGTTCTCTGTAGGAGAATAGCGGAAATCAGAATTACGGACAGGATCACCTGGAGGTAAGGGAGGAGAGATTTCATTTACCTGATAAGGCTATCATAGGCTTTATTTTTTTGCAATGAGTTTCGACCCTGCCGCACTCTCTTCCCTCGACTGCGGATTCACTCGTCACATCTCGGCATTTCCACAAACTGTGCCCTGCAAGGATTCGGTCACAGTTTGGGAAATGCATCGAGATCTGACTTCGTGAAGAGTCCTCGCCTTCGGGAAGAGAGTGCGGCAGGGTCGAAATAAATCAATGGGATTATTCCTGAAAAATAATAATATATGCTTGTCAAGTTGCTCAATCGGCTCAAATAACTATAATTGACCCTACGAGACTGGAAAGCGCCTTTTGGTGTGTTTTTGGTCATATTTATCACATTTTGTTTCAGTTTCAGTAATAATTAACGGTATTTATAAGCACTAACTAATCTTTTTAAAATATGTCAAAAGACAATAAGGATAATAAGGCAGGAAACAAGATAGCACTACAGCCACTCCAGGACCGTGTGCTCATAAAAGAGAATACTGACACAAAGGAAAGGAAGACTTCATTTGGCATCATCATTCCTGTCACTTCCGAAGAAGACAAGGGAAGCAAGAAGGGAGAAGTCATAGCTGTAGGCCCAGGCAAGATAGAAGACGGCAAGCTCGTACCTGTCTCTGTAAAAGTTGGTAGTGAAGTGCTCTTTCAGTGGGGAGACAAGATAAAGATGGGAGAGGATGAATACTACCTCGTCCGCGAGAGTGAAATATTAGCAGTCATAAAGTAGGCCATAATCCAAATAGGTAATAATCCAAAAAACATGTCAAAAAGAATTTTATACAACGAAGATGCCCGTAAGGCACTAAAGAGGGGTGTAGATGCCGTAGCAGATGTGGTAAAGATAACTATCGGTCCTCGTGGCAGGAATGTGGTTTTGGACAAAGGCTATGGAACCCCGACCATTACAAACGATGGTGTTTCTATAGCAAAGGAGATCACTCTCAGAGATAAGTTCGAAAACATGGGAGCGGAGATCATAAAGGAAGTGGCATCCAAGACAAATGATGCCGCCGGAGACGGTACTACCACCGCAACGATCTTGACCCAAGCTATAGTTACGGAAGGATTGAAACAGACAACCATGGGTGTAAATGCTATGGGAGTTCGTGCGGGTATAGAAGCCGCCGCGAAGGATGTGGTCGCTGCTCTCCGGAGTATAGCGAAGCCTATCAAGAGTGATGAAGAGATAAAGCAGATAGCGGCTGTATCGAGCGAATCCGCCGAAATAGGATCTATCATTGCTGATACCATAAAGAAAGTTGGCAAAGATGGTGTAGTCACAGTCGAAGAGTCACAGACTACCGGCCTAGAGTCTGAAGTAGTAGAGGGTATAGAATTTGACAAGGGTTATGTTTCTCCATACATGATAACCAATGCCGAGCGTATGGAGGCCGTATATGAAGACCCCTCAATCCTCATTACAGATAAGAAAATTTCCACGATCAAAGAAATTCTGCCAATACTCGAACAATTGGCACAAAGTGGTAAGAAAGATTTGGTGATCATCTCCGAGGATGTGGACGGTGAAGCGCTTACCACATTTATTCTGAATAAGATTCGAGGCACATTCAATGTAGTTGCCGTGAAGGCTCCGGGATATGGAGACAAGAAAAAGGACATGCTCCAAGATATCGCTGTCACAGCCGGTGCGACAGTTATATCCGAGGAAGTAGGCATGAAGTTCGAAAATGCCAGCCTAAGTGCTCTCGGCAAGGCAAGGAGAGTCATAGTTACAAAAGACAAGACAATAATAGTTGGTGGCAAAGGCAAAAAGTCCGACATAGAAGAGAGGGTTTCTCAGTTAAAGATTCAGAGAGATCAGCTCGACTCTAAATATGACAAAGAGAAGCTCGATGAAAGGATAGCGAAGCTCTCTGGCGGAGTGGCTGTGATCCGTGTTGGCGCCGCAACTGAGACTGAGATGAAGTACCTCAAACTCAAGATCGAAGATGCTGTGAATGCGACCAAAGCGGCCATAGAAGAAGGTATCGTCGCCGGCGGGGGCATAGCCCTCATCCGTGCCGGACAAGAGATCGAAAAGTCATCCGCAAAGAAGATTCTGACCAAGGAACAGGAGATAGGATACTCTATAGTGCTCCGATCTCTGGAAGCGCCTTTGCGCCAGATCGCAGTGAATGCCGGCAAGGAGGATGGTTCGGTCATAATCGAAAAAGTAAAAACCGGCAAAGGTAATGTTGGCTACGATGCCGCAAAAGATATGATGGTTCCTGATATGCTCGCGGCAGGTATTATCGACCCTGTCAAAGTCACTAGATTGGGAGTCGAAAACGCAGCTTCGGCGGCGGCTATACTCCTCACAACAGAGGCGGCCATAGCAGACGAGCCAGAAAAGAAAGATGTGACACATGGTAATGGTGGGGCGGGGGACATGGATTACTAAAAAGTTGTGTTTTTGCGCAGCTTTTGTATAATAATTTCACTATGAATAAATCAAAAGGTTCCACATCTCTGATCGTGATCGTGATTGCGCTTGTCGTTATCGGCCTTATCGTATGGTTCGGCAGGACTCCTTCGAATGTAACGCCTTCCTTCGAGGCAGAAGGTGATGCTCCAGTAGCTGTATCTGAAACCACAAAGGTTTCCGGTTCTGTCTCCGAGTATCAAAATGCCGAGCTCGGCTTTTCCGTAAAGTATCCTACGTCTTGGGAAAAGGAAGAAGCCAATAGTGGTGTGAATTTCGTCATTCCTATAGATAAGAGCCAAGTCTCTACTATTGCGACCTTGCAGGCGAATGTTCAGGTGCTTCCTGGTACATGTGCTTTTCCTCCTGTGACTACAATTAAGGACAGGAGCACGCTCAAGGTTGGTGAAAACACCTTCAACATGATCTCCATGTCGAACACTGTTCAGACTCGCACATATTTCAATCGTATGTATTCTTTGCAGTCAGAAGGCATCTGCTACATGTTCTCGCTCGCGTCTATCGACTTCACTCCGGCCAGCAAAGGCCTCACAGGATCCCAGGTCACACAAGCACAGAATAATAACAAGGCTATCATAGCTACCGCAGATTCAGATTTCCAAAGCATGATAAAATCCTTTGCTTTCGTCGTTTTGCCAGCAGGCAGTGATGAGACCAAGGCTGCTCCAGGAAAGTAGGTAACGTCTGGTTGTGTTTATTCGTTATCAAAAAAAATCATGTTGTACATTATTTTAGGCATAGTAGTACTCGCGGTTATCTGGGCGGTGTTTTCTTACAATCGTCTGGTCACAGCCGTCAATAGGGCCAAGGAAGCTTGGTCGGATATAGATGTACAGCTCAAGCGTCGTTATGACCTCATACCGAACTTGGTAAATACGGTCAAAGGCTATGCGACTCACGAGAGTCAGGCCTTCGAAAATGTTACAAAAGCTCGTTCCGCAGCTATGGGTGCTGGCAGTCTATCCGAGAAGGGTCAGGCGGAGTCTATGCTCGCTGGAGCTCTAAAGTCTGTTTTTGCCATTGCCGAAGCCTATCCCGAACTCAAAGCAAACCAAAACTTCCTCGCTCTACAGAGTGAACTTTCTGACACAGAAAACAAGATCCAAGCGGCAAGACGCTTCTATAATGGTAATGTTCGCGATCTAAATACCTCTATACAGGTATTTCCTGGCAATATCATTGCGGGTGCTTTCCACTTTGTTCCCATGGAGTTCTTCCAGCTCGATCCCAACGATGCTGCCGCAAAACAGCCGGTAGAAGTAAAGTTCTAAGTGTCTACGCTATATACACAACAGGCAACAAACGTCCGAAAAACCTGGCTTCTCATGTCGGTGTTTTTTGCCTTTATCGTCTCCCTGGGCTGGTTCGTCGGATATTATTATGAAAATATTGTCATTTTGCCGATAGCTATTATTTTTTCTCTGGTTATGAATATTGCGAGCTATTGGTATTCTGACAAGATATCTCTTGCTCTCGCCGGGGCACATCCTGCAAACAGGTTGGACAATGTCGAGCTCTATCGCATAGTGGAGAATCTTTCTATTACTGCGGGCTTGCCTCTGCCCGGAATATATATCATAGACGACATGTCACCAAATGCTTTTGCTACCGGACGAGATAAGGACCATGCGGCTATAGCTGTTACGACTGGGCTTATCCGTATGTTGGATAAAACCGAGCTAGAAGGAGTTATCGCACACGAGCTCTCCCATATAGGCAATCGTGATACACTCCTCCAGACAGTAGTGGTCGTGCTGGTGGGCTTTGTATCCATACTCGCACATTTCTTTACCCGGAGCATGTTCTTGGGCGGCAACAGGCGGGACAATGACCGAGGCCAGCTGGGTGCTGTACTTGCCATCGTGGGTGTGGTTTTTGTGATCTTGTCGCCTATTATTGCCCAGATTATTCAGCTCGCTATATCGCGAAAGAGGGAGTTCCTGGCGGATGCTAGTGGCGCCCTCATGACCCGATATCCAGAAGGGCTTGCGAGCGCACTCTTGAAAATATCGAGCTATTCTCAGCCGCTAAAAAATGCCAACAATGCCACGGCACATCTTTTCATTTCAAATCCCTTTGGCCCCAAAGCCTATAGAGGTCTCGCCAAACTTTTCATGACCCATCCTCCTACGGAAGAGAGGGTAGCGGCGCTCCGAGGAATGAAAGCGTGAGAAGGGTAGTATGACTATTTTTGTGCCAAGTCGTGCTCTCGGAGACTTTCCGCATATATCCTTTCTACATCTGCGGCCGCAAGTGCCTGAGGATATATTCTGACATCGTCGATATAACCGGTAAAGTTCGTGTTTGAGTTTGTACTCTTACCAACATACACATATCCGTTCACATCGTAGCCAATAAATCCTCCTGTATCGACTACAGCAGGTTTGCCGTCGATGTAGAGAGTAGTTATACCAGTTGAGTCGTTGTGTGTAGCTGTGATCTGAACCCATTTATTGACGGAACTAGAATTTACTTCGCTCGCGTATAAACAGTGGAATGTACTGGAGGCACCGCAAGTCGTGTTTACTTGGTTAGTATTAAAATAAAATAGTATTTTATTATTGTAGTTCCAGCCTATGATGGGGTATGAAAATGTTCCAGCTGTATAAGTAAATACAACCTTATTTGTCTGAGTAATAGTCGGCTTTGCCCATACACTCAGAGTCCAGCTACGACCCACAGGTACGCCCGTAGAAGATAATCCGTACGAAGAACCGGAAAAATACATGGAATTTCCAGTGACACCATCTGCTGAAGTTGGTCCGCCGGTAAAGATGAGGGTATTGTTGTTTCCAGAAGTATCTTGCCCCAAGTTTCCACTGTTGTTGAAATCCCACATTGCTCCTGCTGTTGCACCGAGCGAGTGGTAGTTGGTAGAGTCGAACTGTAGAGCTACTCCTGTCACTGCTCTATCTCTGGCGTTCCGTAGGGCCACCAGTATAGTCGATGAGAGAGTACCTATTATAGATATGACGACCAAAAGTTCTATGAGAGTAAATCCTCGAGCCGTATTGTTAAGAATCATCAGTTTATTATAGCGCATTTACCCGGATTTTTTTGGGTAGAAATATTTACAAATAGTTGCGGTTTGTAACATGTTTTTCTCCAAGTAGTCTATAATGTGTGTATGATCGATAGAATATGAAAATGAAACACAAGTTATATTACAAAATCTTTATTTTGGTCACTCTCTTCGTTGTTGCAGTACTTTTGGCCAATCTAATAAAAGGTAACTCCGTCGTCCAAGACATTACGGAGCGATTTGGCTATATGGGAGTATTCATCCTCGGTTTTGTGAGTGGATTCAACGTGTGGGTGCCAGTGCCGGCAATGAGTTTCCTCTCTATTTTTACAGAAGCGGGACTGAACGTTGTGGTCGTTGTCGCGGTCGTGAGTTTCGGAATGACTTGTGGAGATACGGTGGGATACCTCGTGGGCAAGCTTGGCAGGAAAGCGGCGGGGGACCTACCCATACCGTCATGGATTCGCAGAATAGAAGAAATTGTAAATCACTACAAATACGGACTGCCGACATTCCTATTTTTATATGCTGGTTTTGTGCCGCTACCAAATGAATTGATCGTCGTACCTGCTGCCGCTACAGGTAGGGAATGGTATGTGATACTTGTGCCACTATTCCTGGGAAACGTGGTCTTCAATACACTTATTTTCATGGGGATAACTAGTATGTTTTGAGAAAGTGTAATAACAAAACACCCGCGATAATAAACAACAAAACACCAAGAGAATTCTCTTGGTGTTTTGTGTAAACGTGATAGCACGTGAGTCGCACTGAAGCGTCAGGCTCGTGAGAACACGTTACTCACAGGTTGTCACTGCGGAGAGGAGGGGATTCGAAGCTTACAGCCGTTCAGCAGAACGTGCCGGAGGAGGTGCGGTACAGGTTTCGCATTCATGAGGTAGGATGCCACCTCATGAATAGGCTCAACCTTTTCGAATTCCTTCACGCAAGCCGCGAAGGCGGCTTGCTCTCTCCTTCGTTTACTCGCTGCGCTCGTTCACTGCGGAGACGGTGGGATGAAGTTGGAACTTATTTGGCTTGTAATATAAATAAACTAGTAACAATTCAATAAAGTTGTAGAATGGCCACATGGATATTCAATTGAGCAGAAATTCAAAATGTAGCTGTGGCAGCGGGAAAAAATATAAAAAATGCTGTCTTGAAAAAGACCAGCAAAATAGACCTGCATCAGTACCGGGTGGAGCTATTGCCGGTGTTCTTTATGGACCAATATCAACGGCATCAGAGGACCACTTCCTTAATCGGTTCATGTTCGGAATTCTGAATATTCGCGATTTTGTAGTTCCCAAGGAAAAGCGGAACGAATTTGACAAAGATTATGATGCTATCCTTCAGAATCTTACTGAAGCCAATTTTGCTAAAGACTTCTCGTTGAGCTGTATGAAAGGTCATATTAAGGCTATTCATGACGGTAAAGACGGCGTCGTGACAGGTTATCAATTGAATGTGACCCATCCTATAGATACGGAACTAAACGTATTCTTCAAAGATTTCTTCATCCGATCAACAATGGCAATAGGCGGGCTGCAAAGACTGCTGAATAAGTGGTTCGGGTATAACACAAGCTTTCTCTTTTCTGATGACGAAAAGAAGTTCAAAAAAGGCGCGTCGTCTTTCAAACTTGACCAAAAAGATCCCCGATTTCAAAATCTGGCAATGTTCATAAAATCACACCGAGATGATTGGTATATAAAATTTAAGGATCTGAGAGATGACATTGAGCACAATGGTTACAAATTGCCCCAGATAAAACACAGGGTTGGACCAGATGGAAAAGTACAGGTTCTGTTTCCGGCACCCCACGGACAAACCATAGAGCAAATCCTAAATATAGGTTGGAACAATTTGTTGAATTTATGTGAAGAAGTCCTTGTGTTTATTATGAGTCTTGAATTAAAGGACCAATACATTATCTGGAAAGTACCGGAAGAGAAAAGGGAACAATTCAATTGGGTTAGATACAAAGTATCAATTCCAGATTTTCCCGAAGCGCACGTCTCATGCTCGTAGAGATTCAACCCACAGAGTTGAAGGCGGTGTGGTGACGTCGAAACTTTTCTTGCATTGAATATAGCCAAAATTTGGGTAAAAGAAGAACCGCTCGACAAAAGCCAAGCGGCCTTCGTGAGCGGTGTTGATTTAACCGACTTTTTGAGTTGGGTGCTGTCTCGCAAAGATCCATCGATCAGCCCATCCATAAGGCATCAGGTCGAGCTTTGTGACAGGTGAATGCGTAGTTATGCGACGGTTTTTTGCATCCGCTTCCATCGGAATCACTTCCGAGTAGCGAAGTAGGAATTTTTCACCCGATAATTCTAACGGCTCCATCGCAACATTGATCCACGCCTGACCGTAGAACTTGACTCTTGGTTCTAACGGATAGGCTAGTGCAGCCATCTCCGCCGTGCAGAGCATGTATCCTTTGGCGACAATGGCTTCGTAGACTTTCTCTACCGAGGCTACAGATTCACCTGTTAATTCATAGTCTGGTGCACAGAAGAGATCTACCTCGATCTGAGTCTTCGATGGGGCGTACTGACGCAACGCCGGAACGACACCTTCGCCGATCCAGAAACCATTGTGTCGTTTTTCTTCGAGGATTTCCTCGATAGATGTGTAGGTGCCAAGTTGCACCGTTCTTGTGTGAATGGGCTGGTTCATTTGTTTCTCTTTCTCAAAGTTTTTGAAGTTGAAAATGACTTTAAAATCACATCAATTGTGAGCTTAAAGTCACTTTCAACCTATATCAAAGATCTGGACTTTCAGGATTCGCGATTATTCGATCGTAAATCCAGTTGAGTGCCCCACATTGCTGTGAGGCCGAGATTACGTTCAATCTCAAAAGTGATGAAGGTTACTTGTTCGCAGAAGCTCTTTCCGTATTATCCTTCGTGAGCTGCGCGGACGCTTGTTTAAAGATTTCTCCTTTATCAGGCGTCAGACCAAAGTCGTGCGTCGCGACATTCCAGATTCGATCAAACATTCCTTCGCAATGTTCAATCCAATTGCCCGCGTGAATGACGCTAAAGCGGGCTATGTCCGGCACGATTCGGATCGTTTCAAAGTCTGCTTGCGCATCAAGAATCCTGTAAGCCGCTCGAACCAGTCTTTCCTTAACCTGCGGATCGTCAATTACATCCCAGTAAGGATTGCCTTGGCCTAGGTAGTTGAGCGAATCCACTGATCTGCCAAGTCGGGCAAAGATCTCGTCGCAGTCGGAGATGTTTTGTCTAGCGGCTTGATTCTCGTTATCCAAGCGCCTCAGCCAAACAAAGCATGCAACGACCATCGAAAACGGAATACCCCGTATCACTGCAACCCAGACAGGGTCAACGATACCCCACTTAGAAGTATACGTGATCGCCAGGATAAAGAGAGCACCGAGCCCAAACATTATCTTCTGGATTCGGTTGATCTTCGTGTCGTTTTGCTTGATTTTGGCGAGAGCCGTCTCCCTTTCTTGTTTTGCCTTGAGCAAGCTTTGACCGTGGATCATTGCCTTTTCCCATTGCAAACGGAGACTCTCGGCGACAACGCGCATCAGGACTTCGATTTCTTTCTCAGTAATTTTCACAGAACTTTCCTTTCAGTGCCATTTTAGACCATGGGGTTGTAGCCCATTTTTACAAGCTTGTGACCTGTAAAAATACTTCATGCAGTCTAGAACAGTTGGCGGCTATTCTGCGGGGTATTATAACAAATTACATAACGAAAGTCAAGCATTGTCTAGGTTTTAACATGGCTCTGCTTAGCCACATTTCTCCGCTAAATTTATTCGTGACCGGTGATTCATGGTTGCTCCTCAAGAATATTTTAAGCCACAGACTTCTTGTCCACTTTATGGGGTACGGATCAACTGCGGAGAGGAAGGGATTCGAACCCTTGATGCCCTTTCGGACATACTACCTTTCCAGGGTAGCCCATTCGACCGCTCTGGCACCTCTCCATGGAGAACATAATAGTATTAATTTGGACTTTTGGGAAATAAATCATATAATGTACCTATTAATCGTGATAATTTTGAAAGTATGAAATCCATAAAAAAGACGAATATTACTTCACCTTTGCCCAAGGAAACATACGAAAAAAACGCACGGCTATACAAAATTTTGGCAAATCCCAAACGTTTGGAGATATTGAATATCTTAAAACAGAATGATACATCGGTAGAGAAACTCCTAACCCTTACAAAACTCCCAAAAGCTAACCTTTCACAACATATGGCCGTTATGCGTCATTGTGGCCTCGTTGTCTCTCATAGGAAAGGTCTAAATATTACTTATAGCATCGTAGATCCACGCATTGTCGCGGCGTGCGGCATACTCCAGCAACTGCGAAGTCTAGATCTAGTCAGATAATTGTTTGATAACATATAAATGAAAATAATATTTTTTGAAGCCACAGAAGAAGAAAAGCAATTTTTATCTAATCTTTCACCTGAAAATGATTGTGTTTTTTATGAAGAAACTTTAACAGAACAAAATGTGGACCTAGCAAAGGATGCAGAAGCAATATCTATTTTTGTAAATTCTGTACTTTCTGAAAAAGTAATAGAGGGAATACCAAATCTAAAGTTTATCTCCACGCGTTCTACAGGTTTCGACCATATAGACATTGAGTTTGCAAAAAAAAGAGGCATAAAAGTTTCGAACGTCCCATCTTATGGTTCACGAACAGTTGCTGAATATACTTTTGCACTTATCCTGAACCTATCGCGTAAGGTCGGAGATGCATCACTCCAGATAAAACAAAATGGTGATTTTGATATATCATCTTTTCGAGGGTTTGATCTCTATGAGAAGACATTGGGTGTCATAGGTACAGGTAAAATAGGTAAAAATGTTATAAAGATTGCTCGAGGCTTTGGCATGAATGTTTTGGCTTTTGATAAATTTCACGATGATAAATTTGCAGCGGAGAACAATGTAAAATATCTACCGCTCGAAGAAGTACTTTCACTTTCAGATGTCGTCACTATTCATACTCTCTATAACAAAGATACCTACCATCTTCTCAATAAGGAAAATATGAAGCTTATGAAGAAAGGTGCATATCTCATAAATACTGCACGCGGGGAAATAGTAGAAACCGACGCTCTGGTGTGGGCACTTCAGGAAAAGATACTTGCTGGCGCAGGTCTGGATGTCCTCGAAGGCGAGCGTGCTCTCAAAGAAGGTACAGAGGCTGTGATGGATGAAGGCCGAAAGGATCAAAATTTCAAAACCTTGCTCGAAGATCATATACTCATGGATATGCCGAACGTTACGGTGACGCCACACATCGCTTTTTCTTCCCGAGAAGCCGAAGCAGAAATACTAAAAACAACAATAGAAAATATCATCGCATATAATATAGGTGCACCACAAAACTTGGTACAAAAAGTATGAATAGCAAGTCCCAAATAATAGCGACTATAGGTCCGGCAAGCAGGGACAAAAATATCCTACGGGAGATGATCTTGCACCAGATGGATGTAGCCAGGCTCAACTTTTCCTGGGCATCGACGAAGGAGCATGCTGAAAATATAGCCACCATAAGGGAATTGGAAAAAGAAATTGGCAGAAAAATAATTATCATCCAAGATCTTTCCGGTCCCAGAGTGCAAAAAGAGGATAGTCATCAATACAACGCTCTCGCTGTTGAAACTATTACAGAAAAAGATCTTAGCGATCTGGATTTTGGTCTCAAGGCTGGCGTCGACTATGTGGCGATGTCCTTCGTCGGTTCGGCGAAAGATATAGAGCGGCTTCGTGGGGAGATAGTAAAAAGAGGCAAGGATACCCCGATCATTGCAAAGATCGAGAGGAGGGATGCACTCACGAACCTTTCCGAGATCATCCAGGCTTCCGATGCGGTCTTGATAGCACGCGGTGATTTGCGCGATGCTATCCCTCTCGAGCAGATACCTTTCGTTCAGGCAGACATCATTCATAGGTGCAAGGCGGCAGGTAAGCCTGTCATCACTGCGACCGAGATGCTCCTTTCCATGACCGACCATTCTCTGCCCACGCGTGCAGAGGTGACAGATGTGGCAAATGCCATCATCCAGGGTTCCGATGCCGTCATGCTGTCCGAAGAAACTGCTCGAGGCAAGTATCCAGTAGAAGCAGTGAAGATCATGGAGAGGATCGTCCTAGAGGCGGAGCGACACCTGGGGGGCAACGCTGTATTCGACGTACTAAAATGAAATACTATATCGTCGCGGCGAGAAATAAGCTGTTTTTTTTATTTTATAAAGTCGTACTCAAGCCGATTTTTTTTCGCATGGATCCGGAAGATGTTCATGACAGGATGAATGTCGTGGGCAAGGTTTTGGGTAAGTATAGAATTTCACAATTGTTTTCGCGGGTACTTTTTGGATATTCTCATCCTAGTTTGGAGCAGACCGTTCTCGGAATAAAGTTTGAAAATCCTGTTGGTCTTGCGGCCGGATTTGATAAAAATGGTGAGCTTACAGATATCATACCTTTTGTTGGTTTTGGCTTTGAAGAGATAGGGTCCGTAACGGGTAATCGCTGTGAGGGTAACCCAAAGCCACGGTTGTGGAGATTGCAGAAATCAGAGGGGTTGGTCGTGTACTATGGTCTGAAAAATGATGGAGCGGGGGCTATCCGAGCGAGACTCCTTGGTAAGAAGTTTGTGAGACCTATTGGTACGAGCGTTGCCATGACAAATTGCAAGGAAAATATGGAGCTCAATACGGCGGTGGGGGATTATGCAAAAGCATTTACCTCATTCACGGACATAGGTCATTATTTCACTATCAACATCAGTTGTCCCAATGCCGAGGGTGGTCAGCCCTTCGTCGATGCAGACAAACTCCATATTTTACTTGATTCTTTAGATAAGATATATACATCCAAGCCAGTTTTCATAAAACTTTCGCCGGATATTACTCTTGAAAAAGTTGACACTATTTTGGATGTGGCAAAGAAACATCGTGTTCATGGTATCATCGTCACCAACCTTACAAAGAAAAGAGACAACCCAGCTATTTTAGATCTGAATATTCCTGCACACGGAGGCATCAGTGGTAAACCTGTGCAGAGCATGTCGGACGACCTCATCGCACACATATATAAGAGAGAGAGCGGACGGTTTGTCATCATAGGTTGTGGAGGGATATTCACCGCCGAGGATGCATATAGGAAGATACGTCTGGGCGCGACACTGCTCCAGCTCATAACAGGGATGATATATCAAGGTCCACAGGTTATTGGCGAGATAAACAGGGGTATAGTAAGATTACTGTCGCGTGACGGATATGCAAATATTAGTGAAGCAATCGGCGCCGCGCATAACAAACAAAAATGAATACAGAAAATAAAATAGGCAAGCTCGTAATAGTCCGGCATCATGAGTCAGAATGGAACAAGCTCGGCAAGTGGACGGGTCTCACAGATGTGCATCTGACACCACACGGTCACGCCAAGTCCGAAGAGATGGGATCACTCATAAAGGAGATTTGCTTCGATCAGGCATTTACCTCGAAGCAGGTGCGTTCGATAGAGACACTATCGTCTATGCTCAAAAACTGCATGGCGGACCAGCACCTACCTACAGAACAAGCGGCGGCATTGAATGAGCGCGATTATGGAGATTATACAGGTAAAAATAAGTGGGATATGCAGACGCTTCTGGGTAAAGAAGAATTTGATAAGTTGCGTCGAGAATGGGACCACCCAGTGCCAAATGGTGAGACACTGAAAATGGTTTATGAAAGGGCGGTACCTTTCTACTTGGAAAAAATATTACCACTCTTGGTCGCAGGTAAAAATGTTTTGATAGTTTCTCACGGTAATACTATCCGTGCGCTTATGAAATATATCGAGAATATTGCCGACAAGGACATGGTGCATGTAGAAATGCTTTTTGGTGCGGTACTCATATATGACTTGGATAAGGAAGGTCGTATGCTAAGGAAGGAGATCAGAAAAGTAGAGTCTCATGTGAATGCATAAGGTCAGCCACGATTGAGTTTACTCCTTCTGGTCTGTGCATAACTCACATATCTTGTTTTCCTATAATGAGTTAAAATTTCGTCAGGAGGACTTTATGAATGGACACCTATCCGCACAACTTCCCCCGCTTTTGGTAGAATACGCAGATCAGTTGCGCGGGGAAGTCGTAGGAGAAAAGAATAGGTACTTTACCGGAGAAAAATTTCAGCATTCTCCGGATACTACCGAGTGTCGGTTTCACCACCTCGTTTGGGGTGGACTTCAGAGATTTCACGAGCATTTCAAAACATCCCATTTGCTTCGGGGTGGTACCTGAAGCTTAGGACCGGGTGGGTACGAGTGTACCCGCCTTTTTTATATTGGAATACTTTTGGCTATTCTGGTAACATGCGGATCATGATCAGTCAAAAGGGTAAAAAAGTATATGTCGGTCTTTCCGGTGGCGTAGATAGCGCCGTTTCCCTGGCTTTGCTGCAAAAAGCCGGATATGACGTTACGGGAGTCTTTATAAAGGTTTGGCAACCCGACTGGATAGAATGTAGCTCGAGAGAAGATCGTCATGACGCTATGAGGGTTGCGGCGCATCTGAATGTGCCTTTTGTCACTCTGGATTTGGAAAAGGAATATAAGGAAGGAGTGATAGACTATATGATATCGGAGTACAAGGTTGGGCGTACGCCAAATCCGGATGTGATGTGCAATAGAGAGGTAAAATTTGGTGCTTTTTGGAAATGGGCAAAAAACAATGGCGCAGATTATATTGCGACTGGACATTATGCGCAGGTGACACCAGACCGGAAAATGCTTATGGGCAATGATTCGAACAAGGATCAGACATATTTTTTGTGGACTCTGGAGAGGTCGGACCTCTCCCATGTTCTATTTCCCGTGGGACATTTACCAAAGCCAGAGGTGAGAAAGCTCGCAAAAAAGTTCCACCTACCAAATGCCGTAAAGAAGGATAGTCAAGGATTGTGTTTCATCGGCAAGATCGATGTAAAGGATTTTTTGAGGCATTACATAAAGGAACAACCTGGCAATGTTCTCGATAATAAAGGAAAAATAATAGGCTTACATACTGGTGCCTTGCTCTATACCATAGGCGAGCGTCACGGTTTTGAAATATATTCAAAAACGCCAAATGATACTCCCTACTATGTCATATCAAAGAATGTTGAACAAAATACAATCACAGTTTCAAATAAAAAAGACAATGATATCTTGCCTGGTGGCAAGAATGAAGTGGAGTTGGAAAAAGTAACCTGGGTATCTGGTAAACCTCCAGAAGGCAATCATGTTATTCATAGCTTTCCATTCCAGACTAGGAGCAGGTACAGACAAGAATTGCAGAATGTTCGAATAATATCTGCGAGCGATGGTAAAGCAAAAATTGAGTTTGAAAACATTCAGGATACTCTCACACCAGGTCAGTCTCTTGTGATATATAAAGATGAGGAATGTCTGGGTGGAGGAATAATATTATAAATATTGCTATAATGTCGCAATGACAAATCCAGTCACAGTCACGAAAAACGATGGAACCAAGCAGGTATTCGAAGAAGAGAAGCTCATCCAATCTCTAAAAAGAGTGCATGCGCCGGATGAAGCCGTAGCAGACATTGTGGACCAGATCGGTAGAGAAATGCATGACGGCATAACAACTACGGAGATTTATGCCAGAGCTTTTGAACTTCTGAAAAAACATTCTCATCATGCCGCTCTGAAATACTCCATAAGAAGGGCGATATTTGATCTGGGGCCCGATGGTTTCCCATTTGAAAAGTTCGTTGCAAGAATATTCAATGTTTGGGGTTACGAAGCTGTTACCGACCAGATAGTCATGGGTGAATGTGTTTCTCACGAAGTGGATGTGGTTGCTTGGAAAGGTGATGAGCTCGCCATGGTTGAGGCAAAATTTCACAACGAATTTGGCATGAAGTCGGATCTCAAGGTTGCGTTGTACATCAAGGCGCGGTACGACGATCTTTCTATGAATGTTTATGATTTTGGAGGTAGAGAACGCAAACTCTCGGGCCGTTGGCTGGTCACAAATACAAAGTTTACGGACAAGGCGATCATTTATGGCGAATGCAAGAAGCTCAATCTCATAGGCTGGAACTATCCGGCGCAAAATAGTCTGCATGACATTATCGAAAAATATACTCTTCATCCAATCACATCCCTTACCTCGCTTACTAGTCAGCAAAAGAAAGAGCTTGTGAATAGGGGGGCGATCATTTGTTCGGATCTGGTGAAGAATCCACAACATTTGAGGGATATTGGTGTGCATGAGGATATGATAGAAAAGATCATTCATGAGTCGGAGGCGATCGCACAGCTTTCAAAGTAGTTTTGTAGGCACCAGTCAAGAGAAGCCCTTCGGGACACGCCGTCGGTGCCTGCTGGCACCGCGGCTGGTTCTCGGCCGCCTACGCGGCCTCCGAAACGTCCCTCAGAGCTTTCTCTTGACCGGTGCCTTTCCACACCACTTCAATTATTTGTGCGGTCGTTATAAAATGCACTTATGCCAGACAAAACAGAAAAAATGAAAGTCATTCACGACGAGATCACGGCTCTCAAGGAGTCTCCGCTATATGAATACCGCACGACCAATAATTATTTCCCTGTAATAGGCGAGGGTAGTCTCACAGCAAAGATTATGTTCGTGGGTGAAGCTCCAGGCAGGAATGAGGCAAAGACCGGAAGGCCTTTTTGTGGTGCGGCGGGGAAGGTGCTGGATAGTCTATTGGGGCATGTAGGCATCGAACGTCAGTTTATTTATATAACTAACATAGTGAAGGATCGTCCGCCAGAGAATAGAGATCCAACAGCGCGAGAGATAGAAGTTTACGGCCCATTCCTGGACAGGCAGATAGAGATTATACAGCCTCATGTCATTGCGACCTTGGGTAGGTATGCTATGGGCTATATTATGGGTAGGTTTCATCTCGGAGAGAAGTTGGAACCGATAGGTGAAGCTCATGGGAAAACATATAAGGCGAACGCGAGCTATGGAGATATCGATATTGTGGCGCTTTATCACCCGTGTGTGGCGGTTTACAATCCGAATAATATTGGCAAATTAAAAAAGGATTTTGAGGTGCTGAAGGCATATTTTTGACAAAAGAATTAATTCTTATAAATATAGAAACGGGCACATAGATGTCTTTTCAAATAAAAAGCTGACGAAATAGACACAAAATGCTATATTTCATGCATGAAATCACAAGAGATAAGGTCGCGTTTCCTAGCTTTTTTTGAGAAGCGCAAACACGTCATCATACCTTCTGCTTCGCTCGTCACCTCGGACGAAAAGGGAGTTACAGACAGCACACTCTTTAACGCCGCAGGCATGCAGCCACTCGTGCCATATCTCCTGGGCAAGCCACACCCTATGGGCAAGCGCCTGGCAAATGTACAAAAAGTCCTGCGCACAGTAGACATAGATGAGATAGGCGACAATACCCATGCGACATTTTTCGAAATGTTGGGAAACTGGTCACTGGGAGACTATTTCAAGGAGGAAGCCATAAACTGGAGTTATGAATTTCTGACTTCAAGGGAGGAGGGTCTTGGTTTGGATCCTGAACGACTTTACATAACCGTCTTCGAAGGCGATCACAATGCCCCAAAGGACGATGAAGCTGCAAATATATGGCGCAAGATCTATTCTGATAATCATCAGGAAGTAGAAAAAGAGGAAAAATCCCGGATATTTTTCATGCCGGCGAGCTCGAACTGGTGGCAAGCGGGTGAAAATGGACCCTGTGGACCGGATACTGAGATGTATTATGATATCGGTAATAAATTTGCTGGCAAGCATATCACCAAGGAACAATTCCTCGATGCCGACTCGAAGCGAGAAGTCGTGGAGATCTGGAACGACGTTTTTATGCAATATGAAAAAATTGATGGCAAGATAGTGGGTAGTCTGCCAAATCCTTCCGTAGATACCGGGGCGGGGCTCGAACGCGTAACCATGACGATGCAAAATGTATCAAACATTTATGATACCGATCTTTTCCTGGACATCATGTCGGTGACCAAAAAATGGTCAGGCGACCGAAAGAGTCAGAGAATCATAGCTGACCACATCCGTGCTGCGGTTTTCCTCATTACCGATCGTGTCGTGCCTTCCAATACCGATCGGGGCTATGTACTTCGTCGTTTGATAAGAAAGGCGATATTTCACACGGACAAAAAAAGCATAAATGAAGAGGGTATTGACGAGCTCATAGATGCGGTCATAAGGATATATGGAGATGCATATCCAGATCTTTCCGCGAAAAGCCCTGCTACAAAGAAAGTCCTAGCAGATGAATCTGCAAAATTCACCCATGCGTTGGAAGAAGGAAGTAAAGAATTTGAAAAGCTCGCGACCGCAAGTGTATTTGAAGATATGAAAATATCTGGAAAAGATGCCTTCATGCTCTTTTCTTCTTACGGACTGCCCATAGATATGACGGTAGCACTGGCAAAAGAAAAAGACTTGATTGTGGATGTAAATGGTTATAACGATGAATACAAAAAACATCAGGAGCTTTCGCGCGCGGGCGCAGAGAAAAAGTTCAAAGGCGGACTCTCCGATGTTTCCGATGAGATGGTACTCCGGTATCATACCGCTACACATCTCTTGCATCAGGCTCTCCATGACGTGCTCGGCCCGGGTGTGATGCAAAAAGGCTCCAATATAACGCCGGAGCGTTTGCGTTTTGACTTTGCCCACAGCACAAAGATGACAGAACAAGAAAAGATGAAAGTAGAAAATATTATCAATGAAAAAATAGCTGCAGCCCTGCCTGTGAACAAGGTTATCATGTCGAGGGAAAAAGCCGAAAAAACTGGTGCAAAACATTTCTTCGGAGAAAAATATGGCAGTGAGGTATCGATATATTTCATTGGTGATACGCTAGATCGGGCGTATTCAAAAGAATTTTGCGGAGGTCCGCATGTAGAAAACACGAACCATCTCTCCGGTCCGGAAGGTAATTGGCGCTTCAAGATCACAAAAGAGGAAGCCGTCGCACAAGGTATACGTCGCATAAAGGCGGTTTTGGTATGATATAATTCGTTCATGTTTTTCTCTGAAAAAAAAGAAGACAGGGTTATCCTTCTCATATCCGTGCAGAGCTCCATGGTTCGCGGTACGCTCGTACGCGACAGAGCTGGTGAACTCCCTCTAGTCATGTGGAGTTCGAGCAAAGCTATCCGCCATAGGGAAGATGCCGATGCGTCCTATTTACCAAAAGCCACTTTTACTCATGTTCGGAACCTATCGGAAGAAATAGCGAGGGATTACGAAGCTTATCGGCATTCAGATCCGAGCCTGCCCGCCTATATAGAGGAAGTGCATTATGCCCTTGCTTCGCCGTGGATATTGTCTCATGCACTTACATTATCGAAGAAATATGACAATGCGGTTCCGGTATCAGAAAAAATGATTCTGACAATAATATCCGATGCCCGATCAAAATTCCTACCCAAAGACGCAAAGGAACTTGCTATTGTCGAAGAAAAAATATTCGATATCCGATTGAACGGCTATTCCATATCGAGTTGGCAGGGAAAGACCGCACATTCGCTCGAAATATCGTTTGCAACCAGCGCGATAGAGATCAAGACCGAAGAAAAATTCCGAGAAGCATGCGGGCATATCGTCCGTGGCAACAATATCTTCTTCCATTCCTCCTTGCTCCTGCACCATATCGGCCTACAGCATATATTTCCCGAAAAAGTGAGTTATGTCCTCGTGCATGTTCACGGCGAGCTCACCGACGTTGTAGTTGTGGAAAACCGCATGTGTACTTTCTTCGGCTCATTCCCCATGGGTATCAATACTGCCATTCGACAGATCGCTCTTTCGGCAAATGTGACAGAACAGGTTGCGGACTCCATGCTCACGATGTATATCGGCGGCAGGATGGATACAGCAGAGAAGGAAAAGACACGTGTCATCATCGAAACTATTTCGGCAGAATGGAATGCTCAGTTTGCAAACCTGACAGGGGGATACCTGTCCGACGAGCACTTGCCGGAGACGGCTATCTTGACATCTAGGAGTCACGAGGCTTTTTTCGTGGAGAGCTATAAAAAACATTTTGAAAAGAGCAAAGTAGAGCTCATATCAACAGAAATGCTTTCTGGTTTCATTTCGTTTGCACCCAAAGTGGAGAAGCTCCGGCTCACGGGACTATATTCCATAGCCTTGACTATCCTTCATAAACGATTATAAAGTACATATTGTGGACAAATCTCTATTTACAATATCTACCAGCATGAAGCCTGCTGGCGACCAGATAAATGCCATAAAGCTGATTAGAGAAGGCTTGGAAAAAGGCATGGACCGCCAAACACTCCTGGGCGTGACCGGTTCCGGCAAGACATTTACCATGGCAAATGTCATAACCCATTACGGAAAGCCCGCACTTGTGATAGCTCATAACAAGACGTTAGCCGCTCAGCTAGCGCAAGAATATAGGGCTTTTTTCCCCAACCATGCCGTGCATTATTTCGTATCTTACTATGACTTTTACCAGCCAGAGGCATATATACCGTCGACGGACACATATATAGAGAAGGAGGCTATGATCAATGAAGAGATCGAGCGTTTGCGACATGCCTCTACGCAGGCGCTCTTGACTAGGAAGGATGTCATCATCGTCGCGTCGGTATCCTGTATATACGGTTTGGGTAGCCCTGTCGAATATGAAAAAGTAAATATGAAGCTATCGGTGGGGGCGGATATCTCTCGTGCAGAACTCATAAGAAAGATGATCGGCATACATTTCGTCCGGACAAATGCCGATCTCAAGTCTGGCCAGTTCCGTGCCCTAGGTAACATGGTAGAAGTCATGCCTGTGAATGATCGAACACTTTATCGTATCGCTTTTGACGAAAAGGGTATACAAGCTATAACAGAGATAGATCCTGTGAGTCATAGTTTGCGTGCCTCACATGAGACAGTTTTCATCTTTCCTGCGAAGCACTTCATAAGCAATGATGAGCAGACGGCGAAAGCTCTCGAAACCATAAAGATCGAGCTTGCTCAGCAGTTAAAGGTTCTGGAAAAAGAGGGAAAGATGTTGGAGGCAGAGAGGCTGAAGAGGCGTGTGAAATATGATCTCTCTATGATAAAGGAGATAGGTTATACCAATGGCATAGAAAATTATTCCAGGCATTTTTCGGGCAAGACGCCGGGTGAGCCGCCGGACTCACTCCTCTCGTATTTTCCTCATGACAAAAATGGCAAAGCAGATTTCCTCACGGTCATAGATGAGTCTCATGTCACCGTACCGCAACTAAACGGCATGTATGCAGGAGACGCTTCGCGCAAGGGTACACTCATAGAGCATGGTTTCCGACTGCCATCGGCGAAGGATAATAGACCGCTCAAATTTGACGAATTTCTGGAGAGGGTGGGACCTATCGTCTTTACTTCTGCAACCCCGGGAGAGTATGAGAGGAAAAACTCACAGCAAATAGCTGAGCAGGTCATACGCCCGACAGGACTCGTAGATCCTTTGCTCGAGATAAAGCCGGTCAGTGCTGATGTTGGTCTTTCTTCATCGGAAGGGGGCAAATATCCCGGTCAAGTCTATGACTTTATCCGCGAAGCGGAAATGACGATAAAGAAAGGTGATCGCGTGCTCGCTACAACTCTTACAAAAAAGATGGCGGAGGATCTGGCGGAGTTTCTAAAAGAAAAAGGTATGAAGGCGAATTTTCTTCATAGTGATGTAAAAACTATGGACCGCATCACGACGCTCACAGACTTTCGCCGTGGCAAATATGAATGTCTGGTTGGTGTAAACCTGCTCCGAGAAGGACTGGACCTACCGGAAGTATCGCTCATAGGTATACTTGACGCAGACAAGGAAGGATTTCTACGGTCGGAGACATCACTCATACAGACTATTGGTCGCGCGGCTCGCAACTCTGCTGGTAGAGTCATCTTGTATGCTGATAGGAGGACTCCCTCTATGGAGAAGGCAATATCTGAGACAGAGCGTCGAAGGAAAAAGCAGACAGCATACAATGTCGAGCACGGTATCACTCCTCTCACGATAAAAAAAGAAATACACGATATCACCGATACTATCCGGTCTGAGCACGAGCTTGCGGTGAATGAGATCGCTAAAATAGACGAAGAACTGGCGAAAACAAATCCAAAATTACTCCTGCGTAACAAAGAAGAGCAGATGTCCGATGCAGTGAAGGAGCTCGACTTTGAGACGGCGGCTCTCATTCGTGACGAGCTTATTTTGCTTCGTCGGAAATATGGTCTGGAAGATAAACCCAGAAGGAAAAAGAAAGGGCAGTAGGACAATTTTAGAGCCGTTTTTTCTATATACCTCTGTTATCAACACCCCTCCCGTGAAGTATGCTAAAATGGTGCCATGCAATCAGACAATAAAGTAGTTTGTAGTGGACAGAAGATAGTTGTGATCACCAATGATGCCGCTTTTGGTGACAATATACACAACAAGCTCGTGGAAATAGGCTATGAAGTAAAGCTTCTAAAAGAGGGTAATGAAGGCCTGAAAGCTATGTATGATGTGTTGCCGCATTTGGCTCTCATAGATGTCGATGTTCCCGGCCTATCAGGGTATGATATTTTGGAAAAGAAGCAGGCGGAACCTCTCCTCGCAAAGATCCCTGTATTTCTCATGTCAACACAGGGTGTGCCCATAAACATGCGTCGCGTGCCGGAAGGTAGTGTGAACGAGTTTATTGTCTCGCTAAAGGCAGATGTGGAAGATGTCAGTAACCGAGTAAACAAACATTTTGGTTGCGTACCAAAATCCAATCAGGCGAAAACTGGCGAAGTCAAAAGGATATTATGGGTAGAAGATGACAAACTCATAGGCAGCATACTAGGCAAGAAACTAATATCGTCTGGCTTCGACTTGGTACATGCCAAGAATGGTGAAGAGGCGATGAAAGAGCTAGAACAAACTATTCCCAACGCTATGATGATAGACCTTTTGTTGCCTGGTATGACAGGCTTTGACATATTACAGAAAGTTCGCGACAACCCCCGGTACAATGATCTTCCGATAATGATCCTCTCTAACCTGAGCAAGCCGGGCGATATAAATCGTACAAAGGTATTGGGTGCCCAGAAATTCCTCGTAAAGGCGACCGCTTCACTCGACCAGATCATCGCCGAGGTTCGCAATTTGGCGAAATAGGAAAAATGTGCTAAAATCCTCCCGTCATGCCACACAAGCGGGAAATAAAAATAAAGAGCGGTGCGAAGGTGCCGGAGGATAAGATAATAGTGAAGGGTGCGCGCACCCACAACCTCAAGAATATTACGGTTGAGATGCCCCGAAACAAAATGATAGCCATTACTGGTCTGTCTGGTTCGGGCAAATCTTCGTTGGCCTTTGACACGATATTCGCAGAAGGTCAGCGTCGGTACATAGAGTCTCTCTCCGCTTATGCCAGGCAGTTTTTGCACAAGATGCAAAAGCCCGATGTCGATGAGATCATTGGGCTTTCTCCTGCTATAGCTATAGACCAAAAATCTCGTTCCAACAACCCTCGCTCGACCGTGGCCACCATCACAGAGATATACGACTATCTCCGTATACTTTTTGCACGTGTGGGGAAGCCACACTGTCTGGTCTGTAATAGGCCCATACACCGCATATCCAAAGAAGAGATCATGGATACTATAATAAAGACTGTGCGAGAACGGACAACTAGAGCAAAGAAAGTCTTTGGTGTGGATGTTACAGATGCCAAGGTTACTATATATTCTCCGGTCGTTGTGGGTAGGAAAGGTGAATATTATCAACTTTTGTATGACCTTCTCGGCAAAGGTTATGACCGTGTGCGAGTGGACGGCAAAACATTCCGACTCAGGGAACAGATCATTCTAGAAAAGAATAAAAAGCACGATATCGATGTTCTCGTGGATGAAATATTTGTAAGCGAAATAAAAGATGCAAAAAAAGGTGACAATGCCCGTGAGCGACTCTCGGAGTCTTTGGAACGTGCCATTTTGGAATCCGAAGGACTCATAAAGATCGCATATCCGGGCGGTGCAGAAAATAAAGAGCAAAAAAACGAGCACGAGCTGCCTAGTAATGAAGTTCTCATGTCGGTAAAGTTTATGTGCCCGTATGACGGATTTTCCTACCCGGAAATAGAGCCGAGATTATTTTCTTTCAACTCTCCATATGGAGCTTGTCCCGCTTGTAATGGTCTCGGCACGGAAAGTATCTTTTCCGATGATCCTTGCAAGACTTGCAAAGGTAAACGTCTCCGCGAAGAAGCCTTGCATGTACTTATCGGTGATAAGAATATTGTTCATATCACGGAGCTTTCTATAGAGCATGCTGTGGCATATTTTGACACTTTGGTCCTCACACCTGGAGAGAGGGAGATAGCAAAGGTGGTCCTGAAAGAGATCGGTGCACGTCTTTCATTTATGGTAAATGTGGGAATAGAATACTTGACCCTGAACAGGAGAGCGAACACTCTCTCTGGTGGAGAGGCACAACGTATCCGTCTGGCTTCTCAGCTGGGTTCTGGGCTCGTGGGCGCTCTCTATGTCCTCGATGAGCCTACGATAGGTCTGCATCAGCGTGACAATGACAAACTCATAGGTACACTCCTCCATCTCCGGGATATTGGGAATACCATAATCATTGTGGAGCATGACGAGGATACAATGTATGCCTCAGACTATATTATCGACATTGGGCCAGGGGCTGGAGTCCATGGCGGGGAAGTTGTGGTCTCCGGATATTTGGAGGATCTGCTTACTGCAAAGACCAACCACAGTGATTCTCTAACCTTGTCATATCTGCGTGGAGAAAAGAAGATAGAACTTCCTGGAGAGAGACGTGCCCCCAAAGGTAAAATCATGATCCGTGGGGGGAATATTTTCAATATAAAAGATCTCAATGTCGATGTACCATTGGGTAGTCTAAATGTCATTACCGGTGTTTCCGGTTCCGGTAAATCTTCCTTTATGTATGAGATTCTATACAGGAATCTCCAGGCGAGGCTCGAGCCTGCTCATAGGAGTAATGAAGTAGTAAATGCAAAGGAATTTAATGGCACAGAATATCTGGGTCGAGCAATACTCATAGACCAGTCGCCAATAGGTAGGACGCCACGTTCCAACCCTGCTACATATACCGGAGCCTGGACGCATATCCGTGACCTCTTTGCTTCCGAACCAGAAGCCCGCGCTCGTGGCTGGGGACCGGGTAGATTTTCATTCAATAGGCCTGGTGGACGCTGTGAAGCGTGTGAGGGTAATGGCGAAATAGCTGTGGAGATGCACTTTTTGCCAACTGTCTATGTCACTTGTGATGTCTGCAATGGCACGAGATTTATGAAAGAAACTTTGGATATAAAGTACCGCAAAAAGAATGTGCATGAAGTGCTGGAAATGACTATAGAAGAAGCTCTAAAATTTTTTGTTGATATACCTGCAGTAGAAGATAGGCTCCAGACTCTTTTAGAAGTTGGTCTCGGTTATGTGAAGATCGGTCAGGCGGCGACGACGCTTTCGGGTGGAGAAGCACAGCGTGTGAAGATATCATCTGAGCTATATCGTCCTCATGTGCAAAAGAGTATATATCTTCTAGATGAACCGACGGTGGGACTGCACTACGAAGATGTGAAGAAGCTTATTGATATTTTGCAAAAGCTGGTGGATAAAGGGAATACGGTGGTGGTTATCGAACATAACCTAGATCTCATAAAGAGTGCGGACTATGTTATAGATATCGGCCCGGAAGGTGGTGAACGTGGGGGGAAGATCGTGGCAAAGGGGACACCAGAAGATGTGGCGAATAATCCGAAGTCATTTACGGGGCAGTATTTGAAGAAGGTGCTGAAGAGGTAAGGGTGGTGTTCGCAAGGTCCGTGATCTCCCGCCCCCACCTGCACAAGCAGTATCGGGACACGCTCAAAATCCGCAACTGCTCATAGAACGCCTGTTGCGGATTTTGAGCTAGTTTCGTCCTCGCCCTATGGTGACAATGCAGATACACTGTATCCGGCTCGGACTCCAAATGTCCCTCTACTGCATGTGCAGGCGGGGGTGGTCGTTCGCTGACCCTTCGAAGCCTGGACCATCAACTATCCACAGTTTGCATTGCGGTGTGTGTGGAATAATACCTCTATGAAAACAATATCTTTTTTGGTTCTTTCTGTTGTGCTTATGGCTGGAATAGTATCTGCGGCTACGACAATAAGTACGGACATCAGCACGGGAGGGACACTAAATGTTACAGGCACGAGTACATTTATGGGAAAGGTGGGAATTGGAACAACAACTCCGACTGGTCTTTTGAATATTTACAATCCAGTTTCAGGTCAAAACGACGGCGTTATAATTTCGGGTAACGGTAGTCATTATATATACTTTTCAAGAGGACAAAATTTTAATCACGGTTTATTAATAGGTAAAGGCACTTCTGCTGCAAGTAGTGGATTTACAAATGCTTCAAATATTCGTTCTGCTGGAGGTGTAGATGAAAATATTGAAATTAACCCGGGCAGGAACGCTTCAAGTGCTTCTGGACGAATAAATATTGCAAACCTAAGAGGGTTAATTGGTATCGGTCCCAGCGTCTCAACACCTATTGCTCTGGTGCATATTAGTTCGAGTACCCCGTCTTCTGACTTGTTTAGAATAGATGGCTCAACAGGTAATACATTAATATACAAATCTTCAGGAAGTTTTGGTATTGGTATTACGGCTCCTACAGCCCTTTTGCACGTTTCTACAACATCTCCTGGTATCGATGTTTTCAAGGTTACTGCTGGAGCTCAAAACTTGGTTTACAACTCTTCGGGTAATTTGGGTATTGGCACTACCACCCCTGTTTCCAAACTCCATGTATCGAACGGCGCCTCTGCCACAACCACTATCAATGTCGGTGAATTTGGCAGCCTAACCAGCAAAGCTTGCTTTAATACTAAAAATCTTGCCGGTGCAGATATCTCCTACTATTTTAATGGGACAACGATGGTGGTTGAAAACAATCCGTGTAGGTAAGGATGACATCCTGATCGCGTTCGACTGTTCCAATAGTTAAAAAACTCGGCAGTATGTCCTGCCGAGTGTGTGTTTGCATTGACATCATCATCTCCCAAAGAACCGATTTGCGAACTTGAAGGTGACAGCGAAGAGTAGCGCGATAGTGACCCCAAGTACGAGCAGTAGCTGTCGCAACGGCCAGCTAAGTGCTGGGTGCCATTCGCTGGGGAGAGCTTTGATCGCCATGCAGTCAGAAACATGTTGAGTCAGTCTCATTTTCCTCCTTTTGTTCTAGGGTGAAAGGTGACAGTAGCGGAGTGTTGCAAACCGTCTGCCTTTACAATACTCTTATTATCATGTTGCGTCAAAAGCTTACAAAACTAGATATTCCAGACAATTCTGGCATTTATATATTCCGGGACGCAAAGAAGCGTCCATTGTATATAGGGCGGGCGACTTCGCTCCATGACAGGACATTGAGCTACTTTTCTCCGGATATTATCGAAACTAGAGGCCCCAGGATCGTCGATATGGTGACAAAGGCTGTAGGCATCACCTGGCAGGAGACGAGCTCGGTGCTGGAGGCGATATTTCTCGAAAGCGCGCTCATAAAGAAGTACCAGCCATACTACAATGTCGACGAGAGAGATGACAAGAGCTCGCTCTACCTCATCATTACAAATGAGGAGTGGCCTAGGGTATTCCTCGAGCGGGTAAGGGACTATGACCAAAAGAAAGAGCAGGGTGTATTGCCATATGATGTCAAACACTGCTTTGGACCTTTTTTACATACCGGCCTAATAAAAGAAGCACTAAAGATCCTCAGGCGACTTTTCCCATTCCGGGACAAGAAGGCAAATGATCCCAAACACGAAGCATTTTATCGTGCACTAGGCCGGTCTCCGGAGCGTGATAGTGATAGAGACCGAGAGCAATACCAAAAGACTATCGATCATCTCGTATTATTTTTCCAGGGCAAGAAGAATCAGCTACAGAGGGATCTCGAAAGAGAGATGAAAGAGTATGTGAAGAAATTGGAATTTGAAGAGGCGGACAAAGCCAAGAAGCTCATATATGCTCTGGACCACATAAATGACATAGCACTCCTCAAACGTGACCTCAGACAAAATGCCAGACCATTCCGCATAGAGGCATACGACATAGCTCATATGGGTGGCACAAATGTCGTCGGTGCCATGGTCGTCCTCACCGATGGCCAGCTCGACAATAGCCAATATAGGAAGTTCAAGATATCGGAAGAGAGGAGTCATGACATAGCTGGACTGGCGGAGGTTTTGTCTAGGCGTCTGAACCATACCGAGTGGCAATATCCAGACCTAATAGTACTAGATGGCAATGAAGTGCAAAAGGCCGCCGCCGAAGCGGTACTGAAGGCCAGGCGCATAGGCATACCTGTCGTCGCAGTGACCAAGGATGATAAGCACAAGGCGGATAGGCTCATAGGTAATGACGAGCTTATAAAAGAATACAAACTGGATATTATTGCTCTCAATGCGGAGTGTCATCGCTTCGCTATCGCTTATCACCGGCAGAGGAGACGTGATATAATTCCTAGGTGATACACAAACTGCGCGTAGGAGTCATACGAGGTGGCCCGAGCCACGAATATGATATCTCGCTTCAGACCGGAGCGAATGTCCTCTCTGCTCTCGGAGAACATCATGTCGGCAAATATGAAGCGCATGACATACACATAGACCAGGAAGGCAAGTGGCATTATGATGGTGTGCCAGTGAATATTGGTGACCTCTCGAATAGGCTCGATGTTGCGGTGAATGCTCTACATGGTAACTACGGTGAGGATGGCAAGATCCAGCATGTTTTCGAATTACACGGAATACCTTTCACAGGCTCCGGTTCTCTAGGGTCTGCTATAGGTATGAATAAGGTGCTCACAAAGAAAGTTTTTGCTTCTCATGGCATACAGACACCATTGTCGCGAACGGTTTCCAGTCAGAGGATCAAGGAAGAGTTTGGTGATATCCACAATGAATTTTATGATACTCTCATTTTGCCTGTAGTTGTAAAGCCGATAAAGAGTGGTTCGTCTGTGGGTGTGACTATTGTCAGGAAATATGACGAGCTACCGCATGCACTTTTGAAAGCAATTCATTTTGACGATACAGTAATGATAGAAGACTACGTGAAGGGTATAGAGGCTACATGCGGTGTGATAGATGATTTCCGAGGCGAGGAGCTATATGCTCTGCCACCGGTAGAGATCCGACCAGATACGGAATTCTTCGACTATGCGGCAAAATATGCGGGCAAGTCTAGCGAGATAGTGCCTGCCACATTTTCACATATCATAAAACATAATATTCAAAATCTGGCAAAGAAGATACATCGTGCGCTAGGATTGAGGCATTATTCTAGATCTGATTTTATTATTCATCCGTCTCGTGGTATATATGCATTGGAGGTGAATACTTTGCCGGGTCTTACGGGCGAATCTCTCTTTCCGAAGTCGCTACGTGCGGTAGGGAGTGATACGCCTGAATTTATAGATCATTTGATACAGTTGGCGATAAGGCGCTAAAATAGAAAACTGGGGCACACACATGTTTTTTCATGAAAAGTGAGAAGATGTGCAGGGTCAACGTTCGAGGCAGTTCTACTTTTCATAAAAAAACATGTGTGTGCCCCAGTTTTCTCTCGCGGGCTCATAGTAAAATGGTATTATACGGCATTCGCATTGCCGAGGTCCGGGTCCGATTCCCGGTGAGTCCACAAAAATAAGGAGCACACGCAGTGTGCGACTATATTTTTGTGGATGCCGGCGCCGTAGCGCCGGCGCCACATTTTTGTGTCCCACGCTACGCTCTGGATCTTCGAGATGCCGGCGCCACAGCTTCGCTCATATCGGTGCTACACGGTGTGTGTAATAAAAAAAGCAGCACAATCTTGTGCTGCTCCGGATTTCTCTTTTTTCTTTTTCTACTTCCTCAACGTGAGCCGGAATCGTGAGCGTGTTTTTGAGTCACGCATGCGATTCCTCACATCACCGTCGGCGATGGCGACGTTTGGTTTCGTTGGATCGTGTGACACTGAGGTGTTAAGAATGAATGCTAGACCAGCAATATCACCGACGCCCAGAGTCTTTGTGCTCGTTATGATCGTTTTCATCAGTATTCTTACTATTTGGGGTCTGCATATATGCTACGATTATTTATGTGCATTGTCAAACAAAAAACCATCTCATGGATGGTTTTTTGTTTGCTTACTTGGTGCAACCGCACTGAGCACATTTCTCACTCTTCTCGTGTTCGTGCCCGCAGTCAGGACAAGTTCTTTTTTCATCCATGGTATTATTTTACAAGTTAATGCTCATAATACGACCATGTAAGTATAATAGTTTTTGTGCCTACTTACCATGTTAGTACCTGTGGAGGAGGGGGTTTGGTGCAGGGGAGTTCGTTATGAATAGATATTTAAAGCCGGTTATTCACAAAGGAACCAAATTTCCTTGACAGAGGTACTGAAAAAAGCATATACTATCACTGTATCAATACGGGAAAGCACTTCTTAAGGTTCGTCCTTAAGCGGTGCTTTTCTTTTTTATATACTCGATCTTCTCCCTGAGGTCATCTACATACTGGATCTTCTCAAGGGCTGAGTGAGTAAGTAGGCCAGAACAAAATTTTCTGTTAGTACTCAGCACAATCTCCAGTTTGTTATTTGCATACAGATGTTCTACAAGAGAATAGAAATCGCCATCATTTGAAACAATTATAGCTTTGTCGTAGTCGTTCCACTCGATCATTGCTCGTAATACAATGTCGGCATCGACATTTCCTTTAATCTTACCATCAACATCTGAGATAGTAGGTTTGAATCTAATAATAAAACCGGATTCCTGAAGTTTGTCATACAAACTTTGGTTTAAAGCAACAAAACCTATAAACATGTATGCTTTTTCGACATTATATTTTTCGCACAAGTATGTGTTAAATTTCTTGTAGTCAATTTTCCAGCCAAGCTCTTGAACGCCAAGATTTAGGTTTTGGCTGTCAATAAAAGCGTAATTTTTCATGATTGAATTCATTGGCGAATATTGTCTCAGATATATAAGCCAAATACAACTATTTATCGATTATTTTTGTGGCGCCGGCGCTACGGCGCCGGCATCTCACAAAAATATAGTCGCACACTGCGTGTGCTCGTTATTTTTGTGGACCCGAGGAGATTCGAACTCCTGACCTCCTCATTGCAAATGAGGCGCTCTACCAACTAAGCTACGGGCCCATATTTTTGGGTCTTAGTAGCATAACTGAAAACAGCATTTTATTCAACGTTATTGAGAAAAGATAAAAAATATCGTAAGCTATTCAAATCCACGATATTGGGAATATGATAGAAACGGGCTGTAGTATAGTGGTAGTATACATCCATGGGGTGGATGCGGTCCGGGTTCGATTCCCGGCAGCCCGACTTCGTTAGGGGCCATTAGCTCATTTGGTAGAGCGCACCCATGGCATGGGTGAGGTGACCGGTTCGATCCCGGTATGGTCCACAGATTTCATTTGTTAAGAAAGATCGTCCGTTTACTTGCCAAAGTCTCGTGCCCACTATTTCCACCATGGTATTTTGAATTACATCAAAAGCATTCCTATAGCAAACTATTGAATAAAAAAATGATATAATTATTTGCATGAATGAAGAATTCAATAGAAAAAATACTGTCTCTGATAAGAATGTTTTTCCAGCTCCGGTTATACTAGGTAAAGTAAATACAAACAGATTCTATTTTTACTCAATAATTATAACAGTGATTGTGGTTGTTGTAATAGGTGGGTTGTATTTCTACTCATATAGTTCAAAAATAAATGAACAATCAATTACTTTAGAGCATAAACAGAAACTAAATAGAGTTCCCGACGATTTGGTTTTTTTGCGGGGATTTTGGAACACGAGACAAGAATGGCCGATAAATCAAAGAGTAAGATTTTCAGGTTACCAAGAAAGTCCCTTAACTAGATTGCGACAGGCATATTGTGAACGGGTAGGTTATGAATACGCTGATTTTGGTGGAGACTGTTTTGTCTATCAATATTATAATTCATACAAAACCTATTACGATAATTCGGCGGAGTTCACGGTATTCTATCCTTCACTTTGGCAAATAGATTTACAACCTTTGAATTATGGTTTTATAATTGACCCAAAAGTCTCACTCAGGCGTCAAGGGGCTTCCTGTGCCCTTGTATACGGTCTTGTTGATGAAAATAAACTTTTATCAGCTAGTAACATCTCAACAAGTACGGTAAGTTTCGGTTATCAAGCATCTGGAAACGTTGCTTCTGAAACAAAAAGATTAAGTAAAATTATTTTATCTTTTGACAGAGAACTCAGTAATGAAGAAAAAGCGGCTGGTTACACTAACTCAAAAATTGTTGCCATACCACATTTCCCATATAGTTCAAGCCCATTCGGTTTCCTCATAACAAGTGGAGATAAGCAGCCGCTAGTTGAAGCGTGTGCCGAAGAATTTGACGGCATCCTCGGTGGCAGATCAATATATTATCCATCTGCAAGGTTATCGAACCAATCAAACGGTATTCTGTCGATTCAAGATGTGTCGTCGTGGTTTGAGAGAGAAGCCGATATTCCGCAAAAAAATATGCTTCTATTTGATAATTTCTCAACAGGGAAAGAGGAGTCAATCGTGTCAGCAACCTTCTCGAATATTCAAAGAATCTCTGACCCCTTTTTGAGCGGAGGAAAAATATTTTATACGGATGGATCAGCAACTAATACAATAATTAAAACTGTTGATATTTTAAACGGTGAAAATATGATAGTACCATTATCATATGATGCAACAAAACCAATTCATTCATTCTTCATTAGGGGTGACATATTGTATTACCTTTCAGGAACATTTTGTAAAGAATATCGTAATAAATGCAAAGATATGAATCTTTTTAGTTACAATATAAAATCAGGAATAAGTGAGAATTTAGCAGGTGGAATAATAGCAAGAGACATTGATGGGTTCAGTGCGACGGGAGACTCGCTTATTCTAAGCTGGAGCGATGGCGACGCCGGATGTGCATGGGGTTCATACCAATCTTTTACTCTCACAACTAAGGTGGTCAAAGACCTTGGTTCGTATTCATATTGCGAGGGCGATACAGAAGGTACATATACTAAATTCAAAAAACTTGTCGCTGATTCTGACAGTTTCAGTTATCTAGTCGTCAAAAGCGGTAAAATATTTTCTCCGAGCGGGACGGATACCTATTCTGGGAGAATTTATATTAGAGTCAATACGACAGAATATCCAAAGGATCGGTAATTTCATACTGAATACAAATCGAACTCTTTGGTATTTTGACTACAATGGCAAAATTTTGAAATAATATCAAATAGACTTATCTCCGAAAAATTGTTACTCTCATTCCATATCGGGGCGTAGTATAGTGGTAGTATACACGCTTCGGGTGCGTGAGGTCCGAGTTCGATTCTCGGCGCCCCGACAAGGAAGGTGGAAGTCGAATGAGTATGGGAATGAAAAAGTAGAGTATGTTTAGGGTAGGCACCCTTAGCTCAGTTGGCTAGAGCGTACGCTTCACACGCGTAAGGCCATAGGTTCGAACCCTATAGGGTGCACTGCAGCAAAAAAGAGGCCCTATAATAGCAGCCTCTTTGCGTACGGACACCAGTGATGTGATCCGTTATCTAGTTCATGTTGATCTGACGGTCGTGGTGATTGCACCACTTCTTGACTCTGCTGTAGCAGAATGCGTGACGAAGGACTTCTACCAGGGCGTGCGTACAGATCTCCGTCGGTGGAACCTTGTGGGTTTCACTGCCGTTGAAGATCATCTCGGCTCGCTTGAAGTAGTACCAATGAGGAACCCGTTCAAGTTTTCCTTCCTTGTCGAGATCGAGCCAGTTGGCGTCCGCTTTGTCCCCCTGGGGGAGTTCGAGCCACCGGATCATTCGAATAGCATTTGCGAGGTTGAGTCCCTCGATACGCTTGTCGATGAAGATCTGGTAGTTGCCTGAAGACTTGGCGAGGAGAATGATCTCCGCGCCACGGTAACGAGCCGCTTTCTGAGCGAGTGGACTGTCCGAGCGTACGACGAGGAGCCGCATCCTTTCTTCGCGAACTCCTTGTTGGACGTAGACTGGGATGGGTCGGATCTGTTTTGCGATCTCGACTTGTTCCTGGAATTCCATCTGATCAGTCTCGAGGGCACAGAGAACGAACTCTACCCAGGCCTGGACGTCCTCGTCTCTATGTCCGTGCCTGTATAGGCACTCGACGATGTGTGCAAGCTCCGTCACGCGATCATCCTTTGCCTTCATGCTGGCGTGGACGAGGTTGAACAGCGTCGCGCGTACCTTCGGATTTGCTGAGTAGTTTCCTTTGTCGACTTCGGCTCGAAAAATTTCGAGCAGGGTCTTTTCACCCGGCGTGGCGGCAAAGTGGTATTCCTCCTGGTTTACGATCGCGGCCAGAGCCTTGTATGCGATCTGCATCACCTGGTTTGTCCCATTCTGACGGTGGCAACGATTTGCTGCTTTGATGATCTCGGCGAGCTGAGTGGTGTTAGTACGTCCCTGCGTGTCGCAGGTGTACGCTTCGTTGAGAAGTTTAGTCAGCTCACTTTTGCTTTCGATACCGAGATAGTCAGCGACCAGAGTTGTGGCGGTCTCGTCTTCGATCCGTTCACCCTCGGGGGTGTGTTCGTCGAATCGCCCCCCTCCGCAACCGATAGGCAAGATGCCGTCTCGGTCGTATTTCTCGTCGGAACCTTTGATGTCCGATTCGGAATACCGTATCGCGGCAGTCTTGATTCCCGGAAAGCACTCTTCTCCATAAGTGCGGAGCAAAAAGAGGGCCAGGAATTCGTCGAGGTGAGCGTTGATGTGAAGTACGACCTGCCGGATGGTAACTGCGAGATTTTGCGTATTCAAGCAAATCTCCTTTCGTTGTGTGAGGCCGATAAGCCTCGGGGTTATTGTTGTCTGTGCCTTCAGTTCTCATGACAAAGAACATTAAGCTGTGTCAATTATAGCACAATTAGACTACCACTGTCAACATCTCATAATTTCCCCTAAAATCGTTCTATATTTGTAACATATGATCCTGGATAGCTAGTTTAGCCTACCTTTGCTAAAATACCTTTTTATGATTCATAGATACCCGTAGCATATGTTCACCGAACCAACAGACTCCACATTTCGCCTAGAATGTGTCATCACTGGTCGAGTCCAGATGGTTATGTTTCGCGACTTCACACAGAGGCATGCCCTCACTTTAGGCCTTTCCGGCTATGTCACGAACATGGATGATGGATCAGTGAAGGTTATAGCCGAAGGTCCGGAAAATATGTTAAAAAATTTCTCGGAAAAACTACGGAAGGGGCCAGTATTGGCAAGAGTCAGAGATATAAAGGAAACTTGGTCATCTGCTACTGGGGAATTCCACAATTTTAATATCATCTATAAAAATATATGGGACAGAATATAGTCAGCATGCCAAAATGTATCGGCGTGATCATGGACGGCAATAGGCGCTGGGCCAAGAAGCAAAGTCTGCCGACGTTAGAAGGTCACCGGCGTGGCTATGCCAAACTCAAGGAATTTATGACTTGGGCCAAGGCAGAGAAAGTAGAGGCTGTGATAGCTTTCGCACTTTCTACCGAAAATTGGAAGAGAACCAAGGAAGAGGTCGGCTACCTCATGGACCTATTTCGTTTTGCTTTGAGTAATGAAATAGATTCCTTGGTCAGGGAAAAAACTCGACTTTTATTCATCGGCGACAAGGAGACTTTTCCGGAGGATATACAAAAGATGATGCAGAATGCTGAAGAGGACACAAAAGCCAATCTAGGGACTATTTTGGCCATAGCGGTATCATATGGCGGTAGGGAAGAGATAGTGGAAGCTGTGCGTAAAACTTCTGTTCGAGACGGTGATGAAATCACACAAGAAAGTTTTTCAAAATCTCTGTGGACGCGAGATCTGCCTGATCCGGACATGGTCATACGTACCGGTGGCCAGAAGCGTTTGTCTGGATTCTTGCCATGGCAGACGGTCTATAGCGAACTTTTTTTTACTGATACACTCTGGCCCGATCTAAGTAAAAAAGAATTTGGAGAAATGTTGCGCGAATATGCCGACAGGCAGAGAAATTTCGGTAAGTGATCATTCTCTGTCAATCGTTCGCATGGTTGAGTGAGTAGTCTATTTGCTCAAGGGAAGGGTAAAGATAAACTTACTGCCCTTGCCTTCACCCTCTGATTCGGCATGGATCTTGCCGTGATGCTTTTCGATGATCTGTCTTGCGATGAATAGTCCTATACCCATACCCTCAGTGTCAGCGAGACGTGCTTTGTCGCCTCGGTAAAACTTTGAGAAAAGATATGAAGCCTCTTCCTTCGGTATACCTATGCCGGTGTCCTGAACAATGCAGGTGACTTCTTTGTTAGCGTCGTCCTGTGTTGCTGATACGGATATTTCTCCGCCTTTTGGGGTATAGTGTATGGAATTTTCTATCAGTATCTGTAACACCGACTTTATCCTGGTGCGATCTGCGAGTACCTGCAGATCTGGAGAAATATCCTGTCTGTAGAGAAGCCCTTTGGCTCTGATTTGTTCCAAAAGCGGAGAAGTGGCATCTTCCATAATATCTTTGAAATTGATTGCACCGGTATCGTAGGAAAAAGATATCGGTTCGTCTTCGGAGACATTCACGAGCGAATCGGTAAGCTCCACGAGGCGGGTATTTGCACTTTGAATGTATTCCACCTGCAGTCTTGTGTCATTGTCGAGATTCTTTTGTGAAAGATTGTCTGTAGCCCACTTTATATGTGTGAGCGGCGTGCGGAACTTGTGTGTGGCTGTCGTTATGAATTCGTATTTCATCAGGTCTCCTTCGCGAAGCTTGTTCCATACGAAGTAACTAACTACCAGAATGAGGACGGCGGTCACAAGAGGTGTTATCCAAAATGGGAATTCAGGATACAGTTCTATAATGATCTGGTTCGATAGATTGAAAAGTGCGACAATCCCGCCGATACCCGCTACTGCAATGCCATACATGAAAGCTCCTTTTGCAACAACTTTCACATCGAAAAGTTCATATTTTATGGCAGCAAAGACAAAAGGTATGGCGCAAAAAACCATAAAAAGCATTCCCCAAAGAGGATCTATAGGTATGTCATAGACGAGGAAGTTTGGTATATAGCCGAAAATGTAACCAAAGGAAATGGCAAGTGTATAATACTTGATTTGTATTTTTTTTGCGGGGTCTGTGGTGCGGATATATGCTCGTATCAGCTCATACCAGGCGTATGGTATGAATATGCCATATAGAAAAGCGACACGGATCCAGTTTAGAACACCAGGATTGTAATAGTTAGGAAAGTACATCTTTGGTACAGACGGCAAAAGTAATAATTCTGGATTTAGAAAAAAGAAAACCGTCAATGCTATAGCCGTGAGATATAGTAAAGACTGAATGAATACGTAGTCGACTTTTTCACGCGTAAAAGCAAACACTGCATGCATATTGAATGCGCCAATGAAAAAGATTATACAGTTGAACATAAGTATGTTCTTGGAAACTTCTGGATCTTTTGTATTTACTCCCGCTACGTGCGATATGATAAATATTGCCACGGTAAAGAAAACCAAGGCCATAGTCACATTTTTCGTAGAGTCGCGCTTATTGAAAAAAGTGAAAAGACTAGAACCGATAGTGGCGATAGCGGAAAATATAAAACCTATATTATGAATTAGGAGCAATATATTCATATTTGTGATGTACAGTAGCATTATACATTATTTGCCATGTCAAAACTGAAAAATATGTTGATAAATAGTTCATTTTGGAATAGTATCGGCAATATGGAGATAATATCCACGCTCACGCTCGGACTTTACGAACTAGCCAAGGAAATGGCGGAGGCTCTATGGCCAGCGATAAAAACCGGTTTTTTGTTTACTCTGTGGGTACTGTCGGCTGTGATCATACTCCCTTGTGTGTTTGTTGCTGGTACTATATATCCGATGTGGGAAAAGTGGGCGGAGGATTTCTAATATATAGTATAATAGTCGCATGTCTGATCTCACACCGACAATCTTCACCATCTTTGGCATTACCGGAGACTTGGCCTCACGCAAGGTTTTGCCAGCTCTCTTGTCACTGTATTCAAAAAGACTTTTACCGGAGCGATTTAGCATTATCGGATTTTCTCGCCGACCTTTTTCCCGAGAGGATTTTCGTGAACTCATCCGGGGCAAGCTAAATGTGCGTCCCGGTCAATTCAAGGAAGAAGAGATAAAGCATTTTCTAGACCACATCTCATACGAGCAGGGTATATTCAACGAACCTCTGGCATACACACGTCTGTCCGAGCGCATCCATGCCATAGATGACCGGTGGGGACAGTGTACGAACAAGCTTTTTCATCTGTCGGTGCCGCCCCACCTCTATGAGGGTATACTCACGAACCTGGCTGGCTCTCGTCTCACAGAATCCTGTGCGGATGGCGTAGGTTGGACACGTATCCTCATAGAAAAGCCTTTTGGTAATGATATAGACACAGCCAAGTCACTAGATAAACTCTTGAGCAAGCTCTTCAAAGAAGAGCAGATCTTCCGCATAGACCACTATCTCGCAAAGGAGGCTCTGCAGAATATCCTGGCATTCCGTGCATCGAATGCGATATTCGAGTCGGTTTGGAATAAAGAAAATATAGACAAGGTGCATATCAAGCTCTATGAAAAATCTGGCGTGGAAGACCGTGGTGCTTTTTATGACAAGATCGGCGCCCTAAAAGATGTGGGACAAAATCATATCTTACAGATGCTCGCCCTCATAGCCATGGAACACCCGAGATCTTTTACCCCTGCGGATGTTCGTCGTGGTAGGGCAGAGACATTGGAGAGACTGATGCCGATACCCGAGCGGTTGGTTACAAAATATGTGGTCCGCGGTCAGTATGACGGCTATGTAAACGAAACTGGCGTAGCGCCCGACTCTGCGACGGAGACCTTTTTCCGTATAGAAGCTCGGCTCAATACGCCACGATGGAAAGGTGTGCCTTTCTTCCTGGAATCAGGCAAGGCTATGTCAGAATCCAAGACTGAGATAGATGTATATTTTAAACAGAAAGCAAAAAAACAAAAAATGATGTTCTTCGGTCGTGACAGTGCTCCGCTCGGTATAGAAGGACAAAACGTGCTTACTTTCCGTATACAGCCCGATGAGGGCATAAAAATAAGATTTTTTGTAAAGACTCCCGGCTATGAATTCAAGACTGAGCCAAAGATCCTGAAGTTCAAGTATTCGGACGTACCGTCGTTTTCTGCTTTGCCAAACGACTATGAGAGACTCCTGCACGATGCTTTCATAGGTGACCAGACACTTTTCGCCTCTACAGACGAGATCATGGCTTCGTGGAAGTATGTTACTCCTATATTGGCTGGCCTAAAAAAGGTTTTGCTAAAAAAATATCCGCAGGGGATAAAGGAAATAGAATAGTGTGAGATGGGAATTGAATTTGTATACAAAAGGGCCCCGAGATCATTTGATTTCGGGGCCTGAACTGTGAGGGTCGGGGCAAGGGTTGGTCACGGCCAGAAGCCCGGAGTGTACTGGTATCGGGGTCCGTAGGGTCCCTGAACATAGTAATAGGGACTTGCGATATTCCATGGACCGGAGGACGAGTAGACAACGATAGTCGGTGGTGGTGCGACGTATACATACTGTGGTATCACGACCACCTGTTGAACCTGCTGTTGTTGAGGAACCACACAGACAGGCTTCTGTTTGGTGACCGGAGGTGGGCAGGGCTTGTTGCCTTTGATGACAATGCTCTGTTTCATCCCGTTGCCGTTGCTCTGACGAATCGTGATCGACTGCGATAGCGCTTCACCTGGATAGGCGAGAGCTGACATAGTCGCAACCACGACTCCGAGAAGTGTCCACGTTTTTTTCATGGGTCTCTTTAGTTTATGTTGTTGTTTACTGGTGTGCTTTTTTTCATCCTACTAGAGATTGGGTGATATGTCAAGGAATCGTAATGGTTCAATAGCTTAAATCACTGGTGTGATTCCAAGCTATTGAACCGTTACGGCGACTTGACCAATGTACTATATATATTGTAGATTATATGCGGAGTTTGAATGTTTCAAACACTTGGGCAGTGCCCAAAACCTAAAACATAAGGAGTACCTTGTGAAAGCAATAATCAAAGTTAGCGGAGTACCTGCCGATGGTTTGGGAAGGCTTGATGCCTATCTCAAAGGACCTGATGTATCAGAAACACCAGAAGGCAAGAAGCGACTTGTAACTCTCAAGGACGCTAGACTTGAGGAAAATCACAACACTTTTCTCGTTACGGTTGATGTTCTCATAGTCGATGTCGGCACTGTGCCTAAAGAGCGTATTTGTGTCGACCAGTTTCGGGACTTTTTTCGCTCACTCGACCCACGTTCACTTCCAGAGTTCGATATCTTTGGTGACGGCGACCGTGTGCTTCAGGAGTTGAAGCAACTGCTTGGAAAAATTGCCCCTTTTGATGTGTCGGATCCTACCACAGGGCTTGTGATGCTCCAGAAAGGTCAGAAAATCACCTCGCGGCGGCTTGAGGAACTTGTGGAAGCTGGAAATCGCCGACTCGTATGGGAATGCGAGGGGAAAAATGAAGACACGACACTCCTTGAAAATCTACTGAATTGGATTGCTTATGGCGGTGTCCGCGAATTGGAATTTCCTGTGTATGTTAGACGATATGGAAAAACCAAGGAGCAGTCCTCTTCGGTACAATTACCATGTCAAACTGAAGCGTATTTTCCGCCGCTTGTTGAGGAGGCTCCGAATTGTCCTCATTGCGGTCATAAAGTTGTACCGACTGGTGCATGCTGGAAATGTTTGAACTGCGGGGAATCCCTAGGCGGCAGTTAAGTTGATGTTGTATGCGCAACCCCACACCAGTAATGGTGTGGGTCTTTTTTATGTATTAAGAACCTGCTATGCTGAGTCTCATGTCATCAATGAAACTCGGTATAGTCGGCCTTCCAAACGTAGGCAAATCTACGCTTTTCAACGCACTTACAAAGAAGAGTGTTCCTGCAGAAAACTATCCATTTTGTACTATCGATCCTTCTGTTGGTGTGGTTGCCGTGCCAGATGAACGTCTCGGTAAACTCTCGGCTTTCTCTGTTTCGGAAAAGACTGTGCCTGCGGCTGTAGAGTTCGTAGATATTGCTGGTCTCGTGAAAGGTGCTTCGGAGGGTGAAGGTTTGGGTAACCAGTTTCTCTCCCATATACGCGAGACAGATGCTATAGCCCAAGTAGTACGAATATTCGAAGATGAAAACGTGATCCATGTTGACGGTAAGATAAACCCAATAAAAGATATAGAGGTTATAAACCTAGAATTGGTATTGGCAGACCTTCAAACAGTAACAAAAAGAAAGGGTTCACTTTCCAGGGAATTCAAAGCAGGTAAGAAGGAAGCGGCAATAGAGATGGGGCTTTTGGAGAGATTGATACCCGCCCTCGAGGCAGGTAAACTGGCTTCAACCATTGAGGTAGATGAATTTGAAGCACCATTCCTCAAACTACTATGTCTTATCACAACCAAACCTTTCCTATATGTTTTGAATAAAAAAGCTGGAGCAAAGAATATGGATGAACTTCGTGATGAACGCTGGACACAACTAAATGAATTTTTTGCAAATACAAAAGCCGGGCACGTGATAGTGGATGCCGGTATAGAACAGGAAATGAAAGATCTGGATGAATTGGAAAAAAGGGAAATGCGAGTAGGATTGGGGTCACATGATGATGGTACAGATGCTCTTATAAAAAAGGGTTATGAGATATTGGGACTCATTACATATTTTACTACTGGAACAGATGAGACTCGAGCTTGGACGATAAGGAGGGGCTGGACGGCGCCCGAGGCTGGCACTGCTATTCATGGGGATTTTAAGGAAAAATTTATAAGAGCGGAGGTTATAGAATGGGACAAACTATTAGAAGTTGGGTCATTTGGAAGTGCGAGAGAGAAGGGTTTGCTACGAACAGAAGGGAAGGAGTATGTGGTTAAGGATGGGGATGTGATTGAATTTAAGATCTAAGAAAAAGTGAGCCATGGATTTCTCCATGACCCACTCTGAAATTGGAACTCTCAGAATTCAAACTTCGGATCCATCTTAGCCTTTTCGTAAGTTTTCCTACTAATAGTAAACTGGGGAGGCCTACCTCCTGTAATAGCATGAACTACTGTATCGATGAAGGTTACTGATCCAGTCTTATTAAATCTGATCCTGTGGTCGTATGACCTGTACCACTTCAAGGTGGCTTTAGGCCTTTCGGGCTGAGATTTTGGTGCATTCATACTACTTCTAACATACAACTATTCTTACTGTATGTCAAATTAAAAAGATGGTAAATTGTCTAGCGAAATGCAATTGCTTTTAATAATGAGACTCTCGGAACTCTTTTAATGATACCTTTTTCCACCGAAACTTCATATGCGCTTTTGTAACCAAGCGACTTCCTGTATTTCC
>JBAYIX010000004.1:0-63684 GCA_041665385.1 Minisyncoccota bacterium
CGTCCCGATGCCGACGTTGCCATTGTTTAACATCGTCACCTTTGGTGAATTATTACTATCAGCGAAGACAAACCCAGCTTCAGAACCTGTACCGCTTCCTGTCACACTCAACCTGCCCCACGGACTCGTCGTCCCGATGCCGACGTTGCCAGAATTTTTTACAATGAACAGATTTCCGTTATTATTATCGTCCGAAGACAGCATAAGCAAATCACTTGCTCCTGCCGAAGCTGATACTTCTAGCAAGGCATCTGCTCCAGAATCTCCTATACCCACTGTGCCATCTTTTGTAATTCTCATAATCTCGGAAGCCGCCGTGTAATCAGAAGCACCTCCAGTCGCAAACACCAAATCTCCTCTGACAGCCATTGCAAGGTTGGGAGTAGACGCTCCATTTACATAATGAAAGATACTCGCTATGTTATTTGCACCATCGGTAGCTCTTGAAAATTGAAAACCTGCCCCACCAGTTACGAAATCGGAAATCAACGAAGACGTTACTTCCCTTACCCCAATCCTCTTATTTGTTGTTGGCTCTACTGTAAATTTATCGAGAGGATTATTTGTGCCAACTCCTATATTACCACTATCCAGAATAGTGAAGAGCGGTAAGTCGCTAGAGTTCGTCGTCTGGAAGTTTACGCCTGTCGTAGAGCCTACACCTTTTACGGAAAGTTTGGCGTAAGGTGTTGTCGAACCGATGCCTACAAGTCCGCTTATACTATTTGAACTCATAGTCAGAGTTTCGGTCATTCCAGATCCGTTGCTTGTGCCTCCGGAGAAGAAACCAATTACGCCTCTGCCTAAACCGCCGATGCTTGGTGTTCGGAACTGAATCTTTGCTCTGGGTGTATTGGATGTGAAGCCATCGGTCCATTGGATTTCAGCAGCATCATTAAGGTTATTGCCACTATTATGAAGTGTGATCACCGGTCCGACATCGCCAGCAACACTCTTTGAGATGACAAGAGAATTTTGTGGCGATGTTGTTCCAATACCGACATTCCCTGCAGTATTTACAAACATAGAATAGTTTTCTGTAGGTGCGCCACTGGTATTGTTTGTAACTATCCCAAAACCACCATAAGCATTTATTGCAGCAGTGCCATTCTGCGTATTGTTTTGTCTCGTTAATGAAAGTATCTGAGCGCCTGAACTGCTATAGCCGAATATTCCGCTTCCTCCACTGTTTGCTCCAAAACGAATATTTCCCCCTGTGACAACGTTTCCTACGGAGTCGACGGTGAACTGATCGACATTTGAAGAATTTGCAAGACTCAAGAGACCTGTCGTTCCGATACCTGTGACAGATATGCGGGATCTGGGTGTAGTAGTACCGACCCCGATACTACCGGCGCTCGAGATAGAAAACTGTTCCGTACCACCGACAGCAAAACCGTAACCTATAGAAACACCTAAGTTTGAAAACATAGTCTTTGCACCTCCTACAGGGCCATTTATATTAAATGTCCTGCCTCCACTTTCTGTAAGTGTTATACCTGTATCGCCGTTGACTACGAGACTGCTATTTGGGCTTGAGCTGCCGACCCCAACATTACCAGTCATCCTCCATGCATTTGTGCCATCAGTCGCCCAATTGCCTGTCGTTGCGCCACCGATGAGGTTGCCGGCGAAGTAGAGGTCATCGTTTAGGTTATAGAGCCTGCCAGCAGTGGCACCAGGGGCGCTTATAGGACCTAGGTAAATAGGCCCATTCACCGCCAAAGTATCCGTAGGCGATGATGTTCCTATGCCCACACGGTTATTAGCCGCATCTATATATAGTGTACCGTTATCAAAAGACCCGCCGCCTGTAACTGTGAGGTTATTCGACAGTGCCAGAGCCGCCGCGGTGATATCTCCGCTAAATGTGCCACCAATACCCGTAATATTGCCATCGGAGAACTTTTCCGGTAAGACCTTGTCCATGATGGCATAGTCCTGGCGGAGCTGGTGACTCTGCCATGTCCTCAGACTTTCTTCCAGAGAAGAGATCTTGGCATACAATATCGGATCGAACGATTCTGTGTTGTTATATATGGTGTTCTCGGTTATACGAGGTTGCTCTATGACCGTATTCACTGCTGTCATTACCGCAGGTGTAGTCGTAGCGATGATATTGGTGACATTGTTCACCACCGGCGCTACGTCGCGAATACCCAGGAAAGAACGTACCCCCGTCCTTATACCCCCAGTGAATGATCTCCAACCTCCGGAAATGGAGTCGAGGACACTTGCCGCCATACTATCCTCATCAACGGTTTTTTGTGCCATTGGAGAGTATTTTATGTTCTGATGGAGAGCGGAGGAAACTATAGTTACACCTTTATTACCGATGTCTGTCAATACCCTGAGAGGTTTTATTCCGCTCTGAACCAGACCAGCATAACCCAGACCTCCGAAGCCCAAGAGGATAAAAAGTACAGATGTCACAACTAGAGCGTTCCGGAAAAAGACCATGTCGGATACCCGAGAACTCCTTTTGCCATCAGTGACATTTATAGGTTCCAATTTTGCTGTCACTTTTTGATCCGGCACTATCACCTTCACTTCTGAAATTCCCTCTAAAGATTTTGTAACAATTTTCGGTGCGACTGATGGCGTCGGCTTGGAAAGTTTTGGAAGTAAATCACGAACATCGCTCTCATACGAAATCACATTCGAATTTTCTTTTAACGCGTCATGCACATATCCATTCATATCTATCCAGCGGCTCGATGCAACTTGCTCGGGTAGAGTCGGTACAGATAGTACCTCGGAAGCCGTGTGGGCTCGTATAGGGCCTCTCAAGGGCATGACCTCTGTCATAGCTCCATGCCTCGAAGTATATTTCAGACGATCCTCGACATGAGTGCTTTCTTTTGTCTCCGAACTTTTTTGCGCGACTGTTTCAGTCAGGGTCTTTTCTTCCCTTGCTTGCTCAGACGACACCTCCGATACGGATGCCGCAGATGCCTGTCCGTTCGATACCAGTTGCTCGAGAGAATTTTTCTGATGAGCGAGGATAGATGCCTCCTCTACGAACCATGCGCGTCCCACTCTCTGTGCGTGTATTTTTCCAGATCGGCAAAGCTGACCGACATAGTCATTAGTATACTTCGTGATCTCGGAAGCTCGCCTAGACGAGATGAATTTTTTGCCTTCGATAACGATAGAGTTGTTCACGTCATAATTTTATCTTTTTATGACTCAAATATCTCTGTGGATAAGTGGAATTATTTTCTACACACTAAAAATATTTGAAAAAAAATATAATTCTAAAGATACGAAAAACACATACAGAGAGCGACGCGCCCTCCTCGGGGAACGACTAAGCCCCTTCGTTTCGCTCCGCATACGCTATGCGAAAGTGATACTTGTCGCTTTCCCGAAACGGGCGCTAGTGCACGACGTAGGTGCGTTCACTCATAATTCTTAATTCAAAATTCATAATTCAACATTACCCTACCCCTGTGCATAACCTTGATAGTTATACATAACAAAATATTATAGAATATAAACATGTATCAATGTTTAGTAATGTTAAACATTAGTGTGTAATGAATCGGTTTTGGTAGGTTTGAGTCAGTTTTAACAGCATATTAACTTATAGCGGCAAGCCCGCACTACTATGAGCACCATCCAACCCAAAAATCTTATTACCATAAAGGAAGCATCCTTGCTCCTCGGCGTCACCCCTCTCACTCTCCGTAATTGGGATAAGAGTGGCAAGCTCAAAGCACTCCGACACCCTCTCAATAACTACAGGGTCTACAAAAAGTCAGACATCGATAGTTTGCTCCTGTCAATGGAAAGTGGAGCCGCTCCGGTCTATGTGCCAAAGAGGAAGAGGGAGAAGAAGCTATCGGTGAGACATGAATAGTGATAGAAGAAATTCCAAATTCCAAGCACCAAGTTCCAAATAAATTCCAATATTCAAAAGTGAATTTGGAATTTTATATTTGGTGCTTATTTGGAGCTTGGTGCTTGGAATTTGGTGCTTCTTACCTTATACTAATCCCATGAAATACCTTCCAACTATTGGCCTCGAGATCCACGCCGAACTCAAAACATTTTCGAAGATGTTCTGCTCCTGCAAGAATGATCCTGACGAAGAAAAACCGAACTCAAATGTCTGCCCCATTTGTCTCGGTCACCCGGGCACTCTGCCAGTTCTGAACCATGCCGCCATAAAAAAAGTTTTGATGATCGGTACTGCGGTCGGAGGAACTCATGCGGACTTTACCGAGTGGGACAGAAAGAATTATTTTTATCCCGACATACCAAAGGGCTACCAGATCAGCCAATACAAGTTCCCTCTCATTTCCGAAGGCATGCTCGCCGGAGTCGAGCTCGAAAGGATCCACCTCGAGGAGGATACCGCGCAGTCCACTCACGACACTCACAAAAATTCCCTTATCAATTTCAACCGCTCGGGTGTTCCCCTCATGGAGCTCGTCACCAAGCCCGTCATCCATGATGCCGAGACAGCAGTCACCTTTGCAAAAGAGCTCCGGCTCCTGCTCCGCTACCTCGACGCCGGCGACGCAAATATGGAAAAGGGCGAAATGCGTGTCGAAGCAAATATTTCTGTCGCATCTGAAGCAGATACAGAGGCAGGAAAGTTTGGCACCAAAACTGAAGTCAAAAACCTGAACTCATTCCGGTCTGTCGAGGGCGCCGTAGCATATGAGATCGAAAGACAGATCGCGCTCATTGAAGCAGGCGGCAAGGTAGTTCAGGAAACTCGCGGCTGGGATGATGTGAAGCGGGAAACATATTTGCAACGTGTAAAAGAAAGCTCCCATGACTATCGCTACTTCCCTGACCCAGATCTGCCCAAGATGAAGATTTCGGAGATACCAGGGTTCGATGTGAAGACACTGGAGAATAGTCTTCCGGAATTGCCATGGGTAAAGCGAGACAGGTACAAAAACAATTTTGGCATGACGGAAAAAGAGGTTGCTGTTTTTGTCGATAACCCGGAGCTGGCACGTTACTTTGAAGAGGTCATCAGCCCTGACCAAAATATGGTCAAGCTATCTACAAACTACATCTTGACTGACTACCTCGGGGCACTAAAGAAGGCAGGAGTTACTAATATAGGCACAATACCTGCGACAGCTTTCGCTGATATCATCAAACTAATCTCTTCTGGAGACATCTCTTCACGCGGTGCAAAAGAACTCATAGCTGTCATCATCGCCGAACCGAGAGGTCGGACCTCTCCCCCCTCCCCTCGAGCCCTCGCCGAAAAGCACAATCTCATCCAAAAGAGCAATTCTGCAGATCTGGAACCCATAATTGACTCTATAATCGCCAAACACGCCTCCGTCGTCACCGAATACAAGACAGGCAAGGTCACTTCCCTGCAATTCCTCATCGGTCAGGTCATGAAAGAAAGTAAGGGTTCTGCAAATCCTGGTGTGGTAAAGGAAATGTTAATAAAAAAGCTCAACTAGTACGATCTGACTCGAACTTGGTGAATCATGTTTTCGAGCATTCCCGCAATGCGACCTGAGTCCCGACAAATTGCCCGTATCTGCTGAATCCCTGGAAGCAGATACGGTAGCAATTTGGAGTGGGCGACCTTGCGGGAATGCGAGGAAACATGATTCACCAAGTTCGAGTCCTATACTACTATCCATAGAAATCAATGGTGCACTGTGCTAATGTATGAATCATGGCATTCATAGACGAAATATCATTCCACGCAAAAGCTGGCGATGGCGGCGCAGGCGTCGTACGCTGGCAACACGAAAAAGGCAGAGAATTTGCTGGCGCATCCGGCGGCAATGCCGGTCCCGGCGGCGATGTATATGTACGAGCTGTCCGCGACATAAACATCCTAGCTAGACACAAGAGCGTAAAGCACTTCAAAGCCGGTGACGGCGAAGACGGCCAAGGCTGGAGCAGACAAGGCAAGGCCGGAACAGACTATATAATAGAACTACCTATTGGCTCCGTAGTGAAAAATCTCACGAGCGGCCGCGAGATAGAACTTCTCACCGATGGCGCCGAACACAAGATCCTTCATGGCGGCAGAGGCGGTCTCGGCAATGAACATTTCAAGGCATCAACCAATGTGCGACCAGAGCAGTCTACCGGTGGCACAGCCGGAGAAGAAGGTGACTTTGTAGTAGAACTGAACCTCATCGCCGACGCTGGCCTCATCGGCCTTCCCAATGCCGGCAAGTCCAGCCTCTTGAATGCCCTCACAAATGCCAATGCAAAAGTCGCAAGCTATGCTTTTACTACGCTCGATCCGAACCTCGGTGCCCTGCCCGGAGGCTATATCCTCGCCGACATTCCCGGCCTCATCGAAGGCGCCGCCGAAGGCAAAGGCCTCGGTCACAAATTTCTGAAACATGTAAAGCGCACCAAGCTCCTCCTCCACCTCGTCTCCCTCGAAAACGAAGACGTCGTCGTCACATACCAAACAGTGAGGAAAGAGCTGGAGAAGTTCAGCCAGGAACTCCTGGAAAAGAAGGAGGTTATCATCCTGACAAAGACCGATCTCGCAGATAGCGATCGACTAAAAAAAGCACAAAAGGAACTTTCCAAATATTCCGAGCATATTTTTTCCACATCCATTCTGGATGATACCGCTGTAAAGACTCTTTCTCAGAAAATCTCTACTTTACTTGTATAATTTCTGTATTTACTGACTTGTCTGAAAATGAGTGTCTATATATATCTAGGAGAGCAAATAGAATAGCGAGAATGATAGGCCCCATCACAAAACCGACAGGCCCAAATGTCGCTATACCTCCCAAAACAGAGATGAGGATGAGTAGAGGGTGAATGTTTATACCGCGATTTACCAGGTATGGACCTAGCAGGTTGTCTATGAGGCTCACAGCAAGGAATCCCCATATAGTAAGCCCGATAGCATATCCGTAGCCGCTAAATATGGCGAGATATATGATGCCCGGCACTATTATGAGACTGGTTCCAAAGCCGGGTATAAATGCCGCAACTGCCGCTATACTGCCCCACAGTGCCGCCGCTGGTATGCCAAACATGAAGAATCCTATTCCGGTGAGTATGCCTTGGATCACACAGACTATGACCGTACCAGCAAATACGGAGCGTATTGCATTTTCGAATGTCTTGGTCAGATGCTCATCATGCTTGTCTACGAGCGGGCTCCAGGACATGAACTGTTTTTTTATTGTCTCCCCGTCTCGCAAGAAATAAAAGACAGCGAGCAAAAAGACAAAAGAATTTATGGCGACCGTCGCGAAACTGGTAAAGATACTATCGAGATGAGAAAAAACCCATTCTATGGCACCCTTCAGATATTCCGTGACATTGAGCGAATCGAAGGTGTATGAAGGAAATGCATCGAAAAGTAAGGCCGAGATACTGGACGAGAGACCATTCAGGGCATCGATGATCTGAGATCTCTGCGACTCGTCTATAAGTGACGCATACATAGACTGTATCTCCACATATATCCTGCCGACGATGAGGAACAGCGGCACGAGAACTATGATGACGATGATGCAGACAGTGAGGAATGCAGCTATGTTTGGCTTCCAAGGGCCGTTACCGAGGGCGGCGAGAATTCTACGATAAATGGGAAAAGAAAGTATTGCTCCGGCGGCGGCAAGTATTACGGGTGTTAGAAATGGCAGGAATATGACAACAGAGGCTATGACGGCGCAGAGGAGGAGGATAAAGAAGAAATAATAAGGGATTCGAGAGATCATGATAATGTGAGATTTATTTTGACATCACGACTATTGATATTGATGTTACCAGTCTAGCACACAATAAAATAGTGTCACTATTTAGTTGTTAAGTTTTTTGCGTGGTCTTTCATTTATGCCGCCCAACCACCCTTCGGTTGCAAAGAGGCCCATTATTATAGCACGCACGCTCTTATTTTTGGTCAAAAACATGGCTTTACTGAGCCGTATTTTTACATGCAAAAAATATGGCTCAACAGCAACATAAAAAGGGGTAAAAATAAGAGCGTGCGTGCTATAATTCCACCCCCCTTTGCCGGCGACATGGTCACTCCCCGGCTAATGACAAAAAAACCGCACTGTCTACTTATGATTAACCCCCTAATAGTCCTCATTTCATAGACTCCAAAACCCCAAGATTCAGAACGTATCAAATTCCCGCCTTTAACTTCCCGCCGCTTATCAACTCTTCCAAGTACATATCCTTATCTTTCAGACCTACCAATTCCTCCCAGCTGTACCACTTGTAAGAATCATTCTCACTTTCATCCAATATCACCACACCTTTTGCCTGACCGACATAAGTAATCCTCACCACATGATGCCCAACTTTTCTCAAAATATCTTGAGCGGCTATGATTTTCGGCTCCCCGACCAATTCCAGTCCCGTTTCTTCTTTTATTTCTCTTTTGAGATTCTCTATGAGAGTAGTTCCGGCATCTATCCGGCCGCCAACAATATCCCACCTACCCTTCACTTCCGGATACTTTTCCAAGGATCTCCGGAGCAACAAGTATTTCCCTTCTTCATTTTTCAAAAGGATTTTTGCACCGATTTGCAAAATAAGTTGTTTTTCCATTACTTCCCGTGGCATTTCTTGAACTTCTTGCCTGACCCACACCAGCAAGGATCATTCCTGCCCACTTCCGGCTCCTTCTTGATATTTGAAATGACAGCACCGGAACCAGCGTTACTTGAACCAAAATTATTCGCGACACCGCCTCTAGCACCTTCTCTCGCACCATCCCCCGCGCCGATCGCGCGCGCATTTTCGTGTATCTCTCTCAATTGAGCACTTTCCTTTTCGTTATTTACGACCGCCTGACCATTCGAGACCGGAACAACATTTGGCAATATGCGCAAGACTTGCCCCCTCATTGCCGCCTGCATTTCCTTGAACAGCCTCAAACCTTCTTTCTTGTATTCCACCAGAGGATCCCTCTGACCATAGGCACGCAAGTTCACACTCGAACGGGTATAATCCATAACCTCCAAATGCTCCACCCAATACATATCGATTGTCTGCAACAAAACTATGCGCACAGCAGTGAGGAAATTTTCCTTGCCAAACTCCGCAATCTTCTTTTCTACCACCGCTTTCGCAGCAGTTTCGGACTCCGCTTCGCCATCTTTTTCACCGCCCATTTCACCTCCCCTTCCAGAACTGGAAACCATTGCGCCGGCAATCACATCATTTAGCTCATTTTCCACATCGTCGATATTTCCCGTGAGGAGCTTCCTCCGCCTTGCATACACGCTCGTCCTCTGAGTATTCATAACGTCGTCAAATTCGAGCACATGCTTCCTAGAATCAAAATTGAAACCTTCGATCTTTTCTTGTGCGCTCTCTAGAGCCTTCGATATGAGCCGATGCTCTATGGGCTCATCCTCGGCCACGCCTAACTTGCCCATCATAGACTTCATAGTATCGGAGGCAAAGACCTTCATGAGTGAGTCCTCGAGCGACACGAAAAACTGAGTTTCACCGGGGTCGCCTTGCCTTCCAGAACGGCCACGAAGCTGGTTATCTATGCGCCTCGCCTCATGCCTCTCAGTGCCGAGCACGAAGAGACCGCCTGCTGACTTTACTTTTTCTGCAACTTCAGACGTGCTCGGATTACCACCGAGTTTGATATCAACACCACGTCCCGCCATATTGGTCGCTATGGTCACGCCACCGAATTTTCCCGCCTGAGCGACTATCTCACCTTCTTTTTCTGCATATTCCGGCTTTGCATTCAAAATAGACGGCGAGAGTCCTTCTCCCTTCAAGAACTGTGACAAAAGCTCGTTCTTTTCTATGGAAACCGTACCGATAAGGACCGGCTGACCCTTGTCATGGAGCTCTTTTACCTTCCTCGCTATGGCGCGATACTTACCCACTTCGGTGCGGAAGATCTGGTCATTCTGATCTTTCCTTACAGCAGGCTTATTGGTCGGCACTTCGTAAACTTCAAGACCGTAAACTTTGTAAAATTCTTCACTAGATGTCGAAGCTGTACCTGTCATACCCGAAAGTTTGGGATACATACGAAAGAAATTTTGGAAAGTGATGGATGCATATGTCCTCGACTCTTGTTGGATCTTCACACCCTCCTTGGCTTCGATAGCCTGGTGCAAACCTTCGGACCACCGGCGACCCGGCTGCAAACGTCCGGTAAACTCATCCACGATGATAACCTCATTGTCACGGACGACATATTCCTTGTCCTTGTGATACATAGCCTTGGCTTTCACCGCTGTCTCCAAGTGATGCACAAACTTGATGCCCTTATCGGTATATATATTTTCTACACCTAGCATCTTTTCGGCTTTTTCTATTCCAGGACCGAGGAGTGTGATGGCGCGCTTTTTGAGATCCACAGTAAAGTCCTCACCCTCTTTGTAGTCGGAAGTGAGCGAAGAAAATTGCTTGTATATTGCTTCGGCGTCACGCGTAGGCGCGGAAATTATGAGAGGTGTCCTCGCTTCATCTATGAGGATAGAGTCGATCTCATCTACGATAGCATAGTTGAAAACCCTCTGACGTAGTCTGTCCGGACTGTATTCCAAGTTGTCGCGGAGATAATCGAAGCCAAATTCATTGTTCGTACCATAGGTGATATCCGCCGCATACGCTTCCGCACGACTACAAGGTCTGAGGAAGTCGTGTATAACTTTGAATGATCCCACAAGGTCGCGCTCCTTGTCCTCTTCTTTTGCGGAAGGGTCGTATAGGAAGCTGGACTCGTGATTTATAACACCCACGGTGAGACCGAGGGCGTTGTAGACTTGGCCCATCCAGACTGCGTCTCGACGAGAGAGGTAGTCATTCACCGTGACTATGTGTACCCCCTTTCCAGAAAGAGCATTGAGATACGCCGGCAGTGTCGCAACCAAAGTTTTACCTTCTCCAGTTCTCATCTCTGCTATACCACCACCATCGAGGACCATACCGCCTAAAAGTTGTACGTCGAAATGCCTCTGACCCAGCGTGCGCCTAGCCGCCTCTCGTACCACCGCAAATGCTTCGGGTAAAATATCCTCTCCCAGGCGACCTCGGAATTCCTCGGTTTTGGCCTTGAGCTCTTCATCCGAAAGCTTTTTTAGAGCCTCTTCAAAGGAACCTATCTTTGCCACCAGAGGTTCAAAGCGCTTTACGCTCGCGGTGTGCGTACTCTTGAAAATTTTGTTCAAAAATGACATATGGAAACTACTATAGCATATTTTGGAGCGTGGTTAATTGACCCACTCAACTTCACCCTCTACCTCTATGCCGGTCTTGTCTTTTACTTCATCGATCAGCTGACGCGCGAGATTTACCACTTCTTCGGACTTGGCACCCGGCTTTGCCACGATGACCAGAGCTTGCGTAAAATGAGTGCAAACATTGCCCACACATACACCTTTTTTATTACAGATCTTATCTAGGATCCAACCCAAAGGCACCTTTACGAGGCCGCTTTTTTCTTTGTAGCCAGGTAAATCCGGATATTTTTGTTTTAATTCCGCATAGTGAACTTCAGTAATAACCGGATTTTTAAAAAAAGATCCGGCATTGCCCCAGAGCTTCCAGTCCGGCAGTTTATTCCAACGTATTTCTATCACTGCTTTTCGTACCTCCTTCAGATCCGGAACTATTTCTGGGTGTGTTTCGAAATATACCTTGAGATCACGATATGAAATATTGACCCGGCCATTCTTACGGAGACGGAAACAAACTGAGGTGATGATATAGTAGTCCTTCTTTTGCTTGAACAAGCTAGAACGATAATTGAATCCGCAATCCCTGCCCGACATACTTATGAATGTGTGCGACTTGGTATCATATGCACGCACAGAATACACTGTCTCTGCTGCCTCCATGCCATATGCTCCGATATTCTGTACTGGCGCGGCACCGACAGTACCAGGTACAGCGGAAAGATTTTCTATACCATACAGGCCTTTGTCCACCATCTTTTCCACAAAACTATCCCACAGCTCCCCCGCCGCCGCAGTAACATAGACATACTCTTCGCCTACTGGGTCGGGTTCGAATCTTTCTTTTTCAATCTTTATACCCTTCATCTCCATCTTTATGACCAAGCCTTCGAAGCCACTGTCAGAAAAAAGCACATTTGACCCTTCACCGAGGACAAATATCTTTTGTTTGTTTTCGGTGGCGAACTTCACGGCACTTTCGATATCTTTCTCATTTTTGACCGAACAAAAAAACTTGGCCGGTCCGCCGAGTCGGAATGTTGTATGTTCGCTCAAAGGTATGTTTGTGAGGATTTTCATTTGAGAGATCAAATTATACACAAATAAGACCGATGTGAAAACAAACCATGATAGATATTCATAAATCGCGCAAATTGTTGGCAAGCGGGTGCGAGCTCCAAAAAATATTGTCTAAATATATGTGAGTACAGCCGCCTGCCAACACTGTGCACGATCATATCCACAGATAATTATACCACCTGCTTTCCATATGGTATACTTGTACATGTGAGTGTTTGAGCGAGCAAGTTCCAATATGTCTAACGCAAAGTCCCGCCCTCGGCGGGTTTTTGCGTTCTATTTATTTTCTACCGGTATTTCCACAACAGACCAGCGCTGTCTTATTTTAGAACCTCAGCCACTGCCGCGTCTATCTGCGCTTTGAATTGCGGGTTATCTTTCTCTATGGATCGCAGTGTTGCCACGGCGGCATTTTTCTGACCAGCTGCATACTGCACCTGAGCCATGTGGACCTTCAGGTTGACATCTGTTGGCTTCTTTTCTACGAGACTGCTATATATTGCCAAGCTCTTGCCATACGCCTTTGCCGCGGCATATACCTGCGCCGCCTGTTCGGTCGTGAATATATCGGGTCGATCAGGGAAAATCTGCTTTGCCTTTGCTTCTTCTCCAGAAAGCACTAGGCCGAGAGCGTACGCCGACTGCGCAATGCCATAGCTGGGATCAGATTCATACGCTTCTTTTAGGAGGGCGAGGCCTTTTTCCACATTACCACTGTTTATGTAGTTGTTTGCGAGCTCGAAACTCACACTTTGCTTCCTCGGTGTGAGGGCGTGAGCCTGCTCCAAAATGACCTGGGCCAGTTGCACCTGACCGGCAGCATTCATGAACTGTCCACCCAGGACATACATGCGCGCATCCTTGGGTGCGGAAGCTATCTGAGCTTGTATGGCATTCACCGCCTCCGTGAACAGGAGTTGTTTTGCGGGACCAGGGACTTGCTGATTACCGAGGACTCCGTTCGTACAAGAAACTATCTGTTCGCGGGTTTCCTGATATGCGACATATGCGCCAGTAGCAAAGACTTTCTGGAAGAATGCGGCATCTGCTTGTGACGTATTGCAAGCTTGCAGTGCTGTGATGAGACGAGTGTTTGCTATGATAACCCGCACATTGAAGAAGTAAAGTCCGGCAATGAGAGCGACTATGCATACAGGTATTACCACATATTCTACGATATCAAGACTAAAATCTTTTTTCGATCCGAGCACGGGTACGGGCTTGCCTTTCCTTTCCACATACAAAGCTGAGCTCACAAAAGCCAGGATGGCAAAGAATGCCACATAACTCGCAAGGTTGTCGAAGACAAAGATATTGTGGACAGCATATGCCGCACCGAGGCCAGTGAGCACGCTCTTTTGCGCCACTCCGAGATGAGATTTCCATATACCTCGAAATAGGAGGAAATAAAGCGAAAGATAAGCGATGAGACCTACAGACCCCGCCGCAACCAACCAGTCTAAGTAGACATTGTGGGCCCGATCGAACCATTGTTCCTGTGTCCACATTGCCGGGTTGTAGTTCGCATTGAAAATATAATTAAAATTTTCCTGTCCCCAACCCAAAACCGGACGCTGTGTGAAGCCTGTGAGAGCCATCGGCCAGATGTAGCCGCGAGCCTGAGTTTTTGCGTCATTTATAGATATGGATGCGAGACGTCTCAGAGCTTCGTGATTTTGCACAAATGTGCTTTGCCTATTGGCCCAGAATATTCCAGTAGCGAGAACGATAGCGATTATTATGCCACCACATATCATCCTAGAATTCTTGGAGCCTTGCTTTGCAAGTACTGCGTACAGAAACAGTGTGAGCATAGTGCCACCTACTAGACCTATCATAGTGCCACGAGTTGCAGTTTCAAAGAGGATAAATGCAAAGAGTACGGAAAGTGCGCCATAGAGCCACTGGAGTTGCTTCGATGCGCTCTTTTTTCTGGAATCAAAGAGCATGTAGACGGCTATACCCACATTCATGAGCATGTATACGGCAAGGTATGCGGCATTACCGAGAGATGCATCTATACGGCTCGAACCCTGGTGTATTTCCGCCCCGCCGAAGAACTGTACGAGAGCGTATATGGATACTATGATGCCACCAACGATGAATGTATTCATCCAAGCTCTCCACCATTTCATAGACTCTTCATTGGAAGCGTGGGAAGAATTGAAACCAAAAAGGCCTGAAGTGGTGATATAGAACATCCAGAGATGAGCTATAGTTATCCAGCCTTCCATACGTTCAAAGTTTGACCAGAGACTACGAAGAGGGTTCACACCGAGCAAGTCTGCGGCGAGAACGATCAGAGCAAACAAAGTGACGGCAATAGTCATAGCATTCAGTCGTGGACGATATCTGGCATCTATGAAAGCGAGGACTATGTAGCTCGCGAAAGCGATCTCAACCAAGATACGGAAATAGAATGCCTTACCAGTAATAAATGGGAAAAAGTAACTATTTGCGACTATTAACGGGAAAAAAGGTATTAGGAACAGTGCGGCGAGCGCAATGAAGCGCGATGTTGATTTGATCATGGTGTGAAAACTATAACATATGGGCAAAAGCGCGCCAATGTGGTTCGGGATTGATGACCGGAGTAATAGTCAGGCAAGATGGAGCCCCTAGCACAGCAAGCTCTTTCTCCGGATTTGAAATAGTTGTGCAGGGTCCGAGTATTGATAATACTTCACAAATCCGGAGAAGGAGCGTGCTGTGCTAGGGGCTAGGTGCCCAACCAATTTGTATTTCATTCAAAAAAGTTGACAATATCCATATTTCTGTTATAAATAAAGTGTAGCAGTTCAGCTTCGTCGTGCTCTTGCACAAGACGATGCTTTTGAAAACCGAACAAAAGGTGAAAAGATGAATACTTCAGAGCGGATTAACATTGAAAATCTCCACTCCCCATATCTCACGAAAGAAACTAACCTCGAACATTGGATCGTGAAGACAGAGGAGTTTTATCGGAGGCGTCTCAAACACACAGTCGATCTCCGGCGAATGTTCGCTTTCCCGGAAAGACTGCAGTGGGCGAGTGCCATTCCTGTTTACGATCCAGGTACCCTGGACAACAATGCAGCAGTACGCCTTCTTGGTAAACAACTAGTAGAGACTGACCTCGATTTCGATGTCATGAGGTGCAAAAACAGCAAGGCAACCGGAACTCCGACACTCCACCTCATCGAAAATTCTGTCGAACCGACTTCGTGGACACGTCCTCCCAGGGGTGCATCGCCAAGTCATCTTTTGGAAACTGAGGAAAATTTTTTGGGATTACGTGGATGGGCTATCGCATACGCAGTGTACAATTACGTTATCACTCACGGTATCATGGACCCCACTACACTGACCTATTTCCCCGCGGACGCCTTGTCAAACGGGAAAATCCCCGGCGGCAATGGATATTCCTCACAAAAACACGTGAGGTTCACTCTTTCCGAACCTGATGAGGTATATATTTACAATGGTGCCCGCGTGGCACTGTCCGTTCCCCGGCGGCCCTAAAGTTCCTTTCGCTAAGAGCCCCATGGCACAGAGTTTCCTCTGTGCCATTTTTTGTGTGAGCCTTTGTTGGTCACCTTGCCCCCGAGACTGCACACGGCATTTTGCCGGATTTGCGAGCTCTTATGATTACCCGGATCATGCACAACTTCTCAAATCCGGCAAAATGCCGTGTGCAGTCTCGGGGGCTACACTCTACCGCTCTTCACAAAAAAGTAAACATTGATGAGCAACATCACCACCCACGATACTCCGTTTTCCACCACCGCCCCCGCGAGCCCATAACTATAGATGAGCACCACCGATAGAAATATCGTCACAATATTACTCAGCACCGTGAGCTTGTAAAGTGTCACCGTATCCCTCTTCACTTGAAAATATGAACTGAAAAGCGCTATTCCCGGCACAGTAGCAAGCCCAAGCATATATACCTGCGAATACCAGACCGCGTCCAAATACTTCGGAAAGAAAATAGCATAGATATACGGCGCAGCAAAATAATAGACCGCAACACCAAGGATCGTCACAGCTGTCAGACGAAAGACCTTATCGAGCACACTAGCGCGGAGTAGGCTCGGATCCGCACTCGACATCTTTGGCAGAGCAATATTAAAAAGGTTTTTATAGCTTCCCTTCACCTGCTCCGGTATAGCAATAGCAAAAGCATAGATCGCGAGCTCTGCCGCGCCCAAGAAATGAAATACTAGAACCTTGTCGAGCTGATTTGCGAGCGTACCAAAGAAGTTCATATAGCTCACATGCTTGCCATACGATATCATATCCGGATCTGTAACATTGTTTGGCTGATATTTCCGAATAATATAAAAATAGAATAGACTTGCAAATATCGCACTTGAAATAAAATTTACTGCTACGAGCACTACGGCATCATGTATGAATATCGCGGTAACTATGAGGAGTAGTGTCGTACCTATCTGTGACGACATTGCAAACACTGTCGATCTTTTGAAATCCTTCCTACCGGAAAAAAGTGAATTCGACAGACTGTAGGCATTTATGAGGGGCATACATGTACCTGCGATGATCAATGCGATACCAAGTCCGATATTTTCTACGAAGAAATAGTACAGTGCCATAACAAGCGCCACTGCCCACGGGAACACACCCCAGCGTAGACTGGTCCGCACTGCATCTCGGAGCACACCCTCCTTCCCCGCCGCGACAGCCTGTATGACGGCAGTTCCCATACCCGCCAAAGACAGCGCGCCCAGTATGCTCACCGCAGAGAGTATGAACTTGTAGTTACCATACACTTCGCGTGGCAAGTATGCCGCGAAAACAACTGCGGAGGCAAAAACCAAAGCCAGAGAAATAGCCTGACCAAAGGAAGTCCAAAATCCGGATACAACCGCATAGAGCATATCGGTCTTGAAGTACCTTTCGCTCAGACGCAAGAGATCATATGTTTTTTGCTTTATAGACATTACTTTAGTCGGAGCACGTATATCATCTCATGGAACAGACCAGGGATGATATGACGAAATACAATGTCCGCCAATGGTTGAAGTGTACGACCCAGCACCGGAATCGCCCAGAGCTTTGGCACAAAGAGACCGTTCGGAATTTTCTTTATGATATGAAAATGCTTCCGAAGCATGATCTCATACTTGGCATACGACACATAGTCTTTGCGATACTCCGCATCTCGAAGCTTGAGCCTGGCATGTATAGAGTCATGTGCCGCCAGACTGGTCATATATATGCCATCTTTTTTTATATACTGTTTCAAAAAAGCCATTTCACCTTCATATATTGCCGGTGCTAAGTAGCCTAGACCGAGAGCGATATCAAATGAACCTTCCATGCCCGCATTGGGAAAAACTTGGTTATCTTTTACAAAAAAAGAAATTTTTGGATCAGTCGTGATACGCTTCGCTGTCTCGATCATATCTATGGAAATATCCGTACCGACTAGAGCAGAAAAGTTTTCCGGAAATCTTTGCGAGACTGCACGTGTCATTACTCCATCTGCACAGGCAATATCTATGAGTTTCATATCCTTTTTTCCACTCACATATTTTGCCAATAAACGAAGTGTTATTGCTAACCTATTCTGGAAAAAGTATTGGGTATAACTTTTGGGCGCACCGAGATAGCGCTTCCTTGAATAGGATTCGCTTTCTTTGTTATAGAAGGAAATTATTTCGGTTTCTCTAGGATTTGGCATGAATGTAGACGCACGTCATGAAAGGTAATTGTGGGCTTTTTGTATGATTTGTGAAGTATTATCAATACTCGGACCCTGCACAACTATTTCAAATTATACAAAAAGCCTGCAATTACCTTTCATGACCATTGTACCATTTGAGCAAATATTTGATACGCTCGTCAAGACTGAAATATTTTTGCACACGCTCGCGTCCGGCAGCACCAAAGGCCACTGCTTTCGCCTCATCTTTTAGAAATTCGACCATACGGCCTGCGACTTCGCTAGTATTATTCGGGTCTACTACATAGCCGGTCTCTCCGTGTGCAACGACTTCCTTTGTACCACCATATTTCGTGCCTACGACCGGCTTGCCCGCCGCCATAGCCTCCAGATTGATAGTTGGAAACGGGTCGAGATACAAAGATAGCACGGTTACCAACCGAACAGACAATATTGCACGCTCCATGTCCTCATGACTGAGCCAGCCTAGAAACTTTATACTTTTTTCTATATCGAGTTCCCTTGCCCGATCATGGATCTTTTTAGCAATATCAGTATCAGCTTTTCCCGCAATGAGGAGAGTTGTATCGGGTACATCTTTCAAAATTTCTTTCATGGCGGCGAGTGCTACGAAGGCACCCTTTGCTCCCGAAAGTCGCCCGCCGAATAGAACAAAATGATCACTGACAGAGGTCGCCGTGTAAGCGCTCTCAGTAATTGGAGCAATGCCATTATGCATCGTCACAACATTTTCAATTCCATTTCTTTGTAGAGCCGTGCGCAAAGCATCACTCACAGCAAACACCCGATAAACATTTTTTAAATATCTCTTTATTACTATATTACGAAATGGATTATAGCTGGTACGGTATTCCATAAAATCCTTCCACGCAGAATGCGGACGATCTTCTTCCGAGATCTTACCGTAAGCAAGGGTCATAGCATCATGGGCAGTCAAAAACACTCTGGCACCGCTTTCTTTTGCCAACTTGAGCGCATAGTAAGAAATATGCTCGTGGATATTGTGTGCATGGACGACGTCGGGATGTAGATCTCGTACTATTTTTCGAAGCTCTTTTATCAGAGGCTTATTATTGAGACTTTTATACGCCCGCACACGCCGAGGGTAATTGGAATATATCCGATGAATAATAATTCCATTTTCCTCAAAAGTACCAACTTCTTCCTTTTTTTGTACAGAGGTCACAACTACGACTTCATGACCGAGGGTCCGGAGAACCAGAGCATCACCGTGCGCTATTATGCCCGCACCGCCCTGGGCATGTGGTGGAAAGTCATCGGATAGGATGAGAATGCGCATATTATTTCTTCCTGGCTATGATATAGGTATTGGTATATATCCGACCGGGCCTGGAAAAACGATCGAAGAAACAGATGAACTTTTCCACATAACGGAATATCCTCTGCTTCGTGGCATGATGCTTTTTGTTGTAAGGGTCAAAGAGGCTAAAGTGCACCATCTCGGAAAGAGTAGAGAAGAGTCCACCATAGCTCTCGCACTCGATCACTTGGAATCCATTGCTTTCGAAAAGTGAAGTCATACCCTCTTTGGTATATCGGAAATAGTCATGCGGATCGGCATGGAACGGTTGCATGAAAGGCGCCGAGAGTATACATGTACCACCACTTCGAAGCAGTCTGGAAATCTCTGCGACCATGACCCACGGCATACGCACATGCTCCAAAACCTGCGTGGAAACAATTGTATCGAAACTCTTGTCTGCAAGCGGAACTTTGTGCACATCACCTACTATGTCTATGTTCGGTCCGGCTACCATGTCGAAGGTTGTGTATTCTGTAGTTCGAGGCTGTATGAGACCGCGATACTTTGCATTGCCCGCACCAAAGTCCAGAGTCTTCCCGGAAATATGCTGCAGAGAATGTCGGATGACGTCGCGTGTATGGAGTATGTTTTTATTTGCCATTTTGTTTGTTGTCGGACCCATCATAAGTAAATACGATATCATGACTACCCATGGGAATGTAGAGCGCCATGTAGGTATAGTTTGCTTTCAATATCTCTCTCGGCTTGCCATCTATTGTAGCAGACCAGTCGGGTAGCCAGGTATTGCCGACGAAGAGATACGCATCTTCTGTGGTAGTTGCCGCAAACTTCATAGTTTTCGAACCGACGATGCCCGCTACGCGAGCAAAGCTTTTATTTCCCGCTTTTACATTTTTCTCCATGTTTTCTATCAATATTGTCGGACCAGTACTCGAGGCGATTGCGCTCACATATGACTTGAATATTTCCTCATTATTTTTGCCCGAGAGGTTTCGTACATTCCTCGTCAGGAAATACCTAGGCCACACATTATTGAGTTCATAAATATAGACAGGCGAATCGCATGAACCGACCTTTTCAAATCCTATTTCCTGCAAATCCGGATCATTAATAGCAAAGAAGGATAAGACATATTTGACATTCATAGATCGCAATATGTTTTTACGTTCCGCGAACAATCTAACCTTATCTTCGAGCGAAAGCGGTGCCGACCCGATATCCATACCATAGCTGTCCGTCACCGCAAAGCGCGAGCCTGCGTAGCCGATGATATCACTCACACGGACTGGTAAGTATGGTTCATAACCATCAGCGCTTTCTATGCCATATATCATATTCATGTTTGTCTCCATGAGCTCTTTTCGAAGAAGGAAATCGTCGTGCGAAACTTCCCAATTCCCCGCAGTCGGATAGGAACAACGCACCGACTCATTGAACATCGCAAGACCATTCAGAGGAGAAAAGATACGGAAGGGTTGCTGTTTCTCTGCTAAATTTATAGACACATTTTCCGAAATGTTTTCTTCAGACTTATTTTTATTTTCATTTGCCATTATTATTTCATACGATTTCGGCGGAGTAAGATATTCATTTCTAGGTATCGCATGAACATATCCGGCATGTGCCAGAGCGAAATTTAATGCGACGATCACGACAGCATACACACCCAAATTCCTTTGTGACATCTTTTGCAAATTTTTCAACCACCAAAATGTGATTACAGACATTGCCACAAAAGTAAGTACACCCAGACTAGCAATAGAAACCTGGCTCAAATAAGTATTCACATATGAATCTATAAGCTTGGTATAGTGCTCTACTGGTAGTCCAGCGGAAGTCTTACTGTACATATTTGCCATAAAATATTTCTCTGCCACATCTTGGATTTTGCCATGGAAAAATATATGAGCTATTGAAAAAGCGGTAATTATAGGCAGAGCTATAATAAGGAATGTCCGTTTCAGCCATTTCAACATCTTTTCTAATCCATTTACAACACTAGCTTTATTGACAAGAATATAATCCAGAACAAAGCCCAGATAAAGTGCGATGCAAAAGTCTCCTGCGAACATTATTCGTGGCGCTTCGCGAAAAGTCTTTACAAGTGGTAGATAATGAAAAATGTATGTGACGGGAGAATACTTGAGCGAGGCGATCAAAGCAAATAGTCCCATAATCAGAAAGAAACCGGATTCTGAACGCAAGTTCGCTATGCGTTTCCAGTTTATGAGTCCGTAGAGAGCGAGGAAGAGAGGTAATATGCCTATATAATTCTGGAATGCCTGAGAATAAGGTATGGGTGAATATGGCACACTGAACTGCGGCAAGAGGTAGTGGATAGCGTGGTAAGGCATATAAGCATAGGCAAAAGCAGAAGCCAGGCTTACTCCTTCCAGACGCTGTGTGAGGGGCAGGAAGTCCTGTATGGCACTTATGAGCGGGTGTCCCACTAGATAAGAGATACCGAACATAAACGCAAACAAAACTACTTCTTCGATCCAAAAGCTCATCATGCTTCTGCTATTATCCGGATATTTGAAGCTTACCCAAGTTTTGAACAACCAATACGCCGCGACAAAAATATGCACATAGATCAGGAACTGCACATGGCCGGACAACCAGCCGATACCGAGCAGAATACCAGTCACAAAAAAAAGTGAGTATTTTTTCATTCTGCCACCTTCATAGGCGATATGGAGTAGGTAAAATGCGAGTGGTAATAGGCAATAATAAATCGTGATAATAATGGTTTCCGACCACAGCATAACTTGGCCGGCAAAGATATAGATAATTCCAGCCAAAATAGCGGATAGATGTGAAAGTCCTATCCGCCTACCAAATAGATATGTGAAAACATATGCTCCCGCTATGAAACTCATATTAAGAAAAACAAAAGCACCCAGAGCATCAAAAAAGTACGATGCGATGTAGCTTATGGGCGAGAACCATGTAGTAGAGACCGATACCAAGATAGGAAATCCGGAAATTATCCCCTGCTCTATGACATCGGGTTTGGAGAAAAGTGCGTTGAAATATGGCAAATAGTTTATAAGCACATCGAGATGGGCAAATATCGCATTGGAAAAAATAACCGCACGGAAAACAAAAGCCACCACCAGGAGCGGCAGAAGAAAAAGTAAAGTATTTTGCAATTTAAGATTTTTCATAGAGAGCGATGATGTCCCTCGTAACTTTCGCTATATCATGATCTTCAGCCCACTTTCTCGCCGCAGTGGAAAAGCGACTTTTTTCATTTAGAAGCACGTGGAGCTTCCCTGCCACCTCATCCGGATTTTTGGGATCGACGACGAAGCCCGACACGCCGTCACTTATGGCATCTTCCGCGCCAGAATGAGTGGATCCCATAGCGGGTACGCCATAAGCGTTGGCTTCGAGATATACCAGACCAAACCCTTCCGGAGCGTTGCCTTCCTGTACAGAAAGCATGAGGAAAACATCTGCCTCGCGGTAGAGTTTACGCTTTTCTTCTTCACTGACACGGCCGAGGAATACGGTATTCTTTTCCAACCCGGCGCTCTCTATCTCATCCTTTAGTTCGTGAAAGTACGTGCTTTCCTGATCACATTTGCCTGCTATACGATATTCAAATTTGTCTCCGTATTTTTCTCTGTAGACACCGAGAGCCCTCGCCGATTCTATGAGTCCTTTTCTAGGCTTTACAGCACCGAGAAAGAGGATGATCTTCTTTTTCTCAGTATCCATATTAGAAAATCCCTTATCTACTATAGATGCTGTATCTCCATATTCAGTGAGATCGATACCGTTATTTATGACTGTTATTTTTTCTCCCGCCAACCGATCACCAAAATCTGTGTGCATCATACTTTTCATATGCTCGCTCGTATACCTGCTCACGGCTATTATTCCCGCCATTTTTTTGTAAACACGATAAAAATTCCACAGAGCTATCTTCTTTTTGAGTTTGTCCTCCATCAAACTTGGTATGTAGGAAAATGTACCGTGTGCGGTCATAAACATCTTTGCCCGACCCGGCTTCAGATACGTGGCAACATTTGCATATGGTTCTACTAGGAAATGAATGATGTCCGGACCGAAAGCTTTTATCTGCTTTTTTATTTTCTTGGATAAGAGATATATGCTGAGCGGATTTGCTAGGTATTCGAGTGGTTTTCCGGGCTCATACACTAGGACTTCGTGCCCTGCTTTTTTCATCGCACCTACTACATCTTTGCTATAGCGACTCCAGCCGTCATTACCGTCGAGACTAGTTGTGATAAATAGTATTTTCATTGAAATATTTTTGGCCACTTGCTATATGAGAACTTTATCATATGTTCGCCCGGTGGTACGAGAACAGCTTGATATGCATGATTCGCATAATATATTTTTACAGGCATTCCATCAATATTCGCTTCCCAGCCTGGCACAGCTTGGTTGCTATATACGAGCCATTTTGGTTCAGCGGAGGAAAAACTCATCTCGACTCCATAAGAATTCTGACGAAGTATCGACGTACTAGCAATATTATCTTGACCCATATTCACACCACCACAATCATCACATTCTATAAATGTAGTCTTTGCAAAATCAACACTTCGTCTTGTAACCGTATCGAAACTTTCTTGTTCAGCGTTCTCTTTTAGAAAAACGGTATCGTTTGCAACATATACTCTCGGTAAAACTTCTACATTTTCATAGAGGTACAGTGGCACATCGAACTCAGTCACCATGTCCGTCCACACTGGCTTCAACTGAGGACTCTGTATTTGATACGGACTTAACACATATCGAACATTCATCATAGAAAGTATGGGCATTTTTGTCTTGAATGATTCGATCTTTTCTTCTGTGCCTGTCCTCTCCACTGTGTTTTCCAAGTACGCAACAATATTTTGATATCTTCGGAAAGCCAATGGTTCATAACCACCGACTATAGGTATCTCGGAAAAGATGTTCGTATTTCCCATGAGTGCTTCCCGACTAAAGATGAGACTCTGCCCCTCTTCCTCTGGATGGAGTGCTGTAATATTTTGATACTGTGCAAAAGGTACGAGAAAACCAAACACTCTGTAATCATACACACTCACACCCTGACTTTTTATGAAGTCGCCGGCCTTGGAACCACCCTCGAGTAAAGACCTATCTCCGAGATTCACAGTCTGTGCAGAGACTAAGGTCATGCTGAACACGACTAGAAGAATCATACTATTTTGAAACAATTTCTTTTTATGACCTAAAAACAGGAGTCCATATAGACCCGCTATAGACACTATCAGTATCCAAATATTTGGATTTGAAAAAGTCACATTATAAAAGACCTTTTCTGCCATGATCTCAATGATCCCATGATAATGCTCTATGGGCAGCTTGATTGTATTCTCATACATATTTTCATCAAAGTACAACTTTACAGTATCGGTTATCCTACCACCAAATAAATATATCGCGGCATTCAAAACAATAATTACGCCGATGAAGGTATATAGGAATCGCTTTACCACCGATCTGCTCCTGATCTGAAAATTCGCTGACACATGGTTCACAAAGTAGTCATATCCGAAACCTGCCACCACGATCAAAGCAAAGTTCCCGATATAAAGCCAGCGAGATTGTTCGACAAAATATTTTAGAAAAGGCATATTTTTCACAAGGAATAGCAAGGGTGAATATTTTAGCGAAAGAATAAAACAGACGACAAAGAACAACAAGAAAAACAATCCGGCTTTTGGTAAACTCTTCTTCATCTGGGCAAACACTGCTACAACTGCAAAAAATAGTACCACTATACCTATATATGGACGAAATTCTGTCAAACTAATGTTGGGAATATAAAACGTCGGTATGAAATATCGAAATATATCGCTATACCATGCCGACTGATAAACAAGTATTTCTGAGCGAGTAGATACCGCGAATAAACTTACACTGTGAAGCGCCTGTGGCAATGCCACCACAAATGCTAAAATAAGCGCAACACAAAAGAAAAGTGCCGGCCTAATGTTCAAAAAAAGTGTCCTATTCTTTTGCCAACGCACTATTATTTCGTACAAAAGATAAGCTCCTACTCCAATAAGTGCAATGACTATGAACTGATAATGTGTACCGAGGAAAGAAAGCCCTATGACAAATCCCAAAGGCAGTGTGTTCCAGTATTTGCCACGTACGATCTTCGCAACGAAATACATGATAGCTGGCAAAAGAAAGACAGCATTTGCAACACTGACGACAGCGAGCCAAGCCATAGAAAATTGAGAGAAAGTATACGACAGAGAAACAATGACAGCACCATACACACTCACACCTATCTGTCGGGCAAACAAATATGCAAATATTGCCGCTCCACAGAAATCTACGAATAACAAGAAATGGTAAGCGAATACGAAGTCAAATAAGTAAAAAAATATATTGTAAAGCGGATTGAAAAATCCTATCTGAAATGCCGCTGTCACAGGATAACCGGAAAAAACGAAACCGTTAACCGCATTTCCAAGATAATTATGGAAAAAATAAGCTACTGGATAAGCATAATATGTTGCATCACCATTCAAAAATATTTTTCCAAAAAAAAGGAACGGCGAAAAGAAACATACTAGTATGAATATAAGGAAACATAATGCTTGTTTATCCTTTAGATCATAAATACTCAACACGGATAAAAATTTTGAAACAATATTTTTCACTTTATATGACAGAATATATTACAAAACGCCCGAACCTCGCCTCTTCTTTTAGGAAGTTGAATATTTTGGAATTCACGTTTGGCTGTTTTTCTGTATCGACAACAAAATAATCAACCCTGTACTTTGTTATGTGCTCATAAATATTCCCTTTCAAAAATTCTTTGTAGCTTGTTTTTATTTCCTCCTTAACACGGTCAAAATACCCGTCGACCTCCTCCTGGTTCTTTATCTTCTGGAGCCAGGGGTCCGCACAACAGAACATGTCGCCCCAATCACGAAAAAAGTAGGCTCTCATCCAAAATTCTGATTCATCAATATGATTTTCCAGATCTTTATCGGTCACACCTCGGAGACGGAGATTTACGAGATAATTGTGCATGATACGCTCCATGGGTACGCCGTTGTAGTTGTAGTACGAATGATACACATCACAGTGTGTGAAGGCCGCAACAAAACGGTTAATCTCATTACCATATTCGGAGCTCACATAAACGGTGCAATCTTTGCCTGCATTATTATTTAGCCAATCAAATACCGGTACAAATGTCTGTTGGTCTCTGTGCGCAATCATAGTTCCGGAAGCAGTGAGAACAGAACGTACACCAATAGTGATGGAAACAAACAGCATGCCTGTTATTCCAGCGACCCAGAGCCACCTCCACCTAGGCCGGAGAACATTTTCGAGAAGAATGATCATGACTAACATGCCCAAGGGTACTGTATATTGTGCAAAATGCTGAGGCCATACAGCTATGCCTGTTATTATTTGCTGACAGTAGACTATGAGACATGATAAGACTATTGCCCATAAGTACCACCATACCAATCCTTGCTTTCCATTTTCCTCTGTCTTATCTTTGCTAATAAAATAAAAATAACAAACAGCAACGATAACAAACACCAAAGTAGAAACTATATTCACCGTCGGCATATGAGTATAGAACATGCCCGACCGCAGAGGGTCGCTGGTCCCGGAAGATCCTCCGATGGTACCAAGAGCGCCATAGAAATATATTCCGTTTATGATGATCGCAAAGAGGGGTATCGCCGCGAGATAAAGCGCACGCACCCACTCTTTTTTCCAGACAAAATACAAAGCTAACAACGAAGATATAGTGAGACCTAGTGCAAAAGAAAAGACGTAACCAGACATGAGCGATAACACCGCTATGCCACAAGCGGTAATCCACTTCGAAGTTCTACCTTCAAAAGCTTTCCATAAGATAAGAAGTAACGCAGAAAGCATAACCATACCTGTCACTGGGTTTACCAGACGAGATAACCACAAGAGTGCCGGTTCATCTTCTCCATGAATGAGGTACGAGAGGAAGTCATTATAATTGATAACACTCGCCCCAACAGTTATGAGCAACGCTCCGGCAATGGCGGTGATGACCGATCTCCTCTCCGATATACTATATATAAGCAAATAAATGAAAACAAAGACCAGTGCTGGCAAGACAAAACGGCTCAAAAAAATAACTGCATTCAAAGAGAGACCTGTGAGCATGCTAGGCAAAGCATAAAACACAAACTCTCCCGTAGGTGGTATGAGAGCTGTTGAGTCCTTGTATTCGTGAAAAACCGAAGATGCCACGGAATAATGCCCGTCAAATATCTCCTGTATCCTGCCCATGTATTCCCCTTCAGAATCATTTACCAAATGAGGAAATCCTCGATAATCCGATCCAAGACCGTATATGGAAATGATCTGGGGTGCGCCGTAAACTAGGGCTACCGAAAGTGCGATGACAATAGCAACGCGATGTGTCTTCAAGAGGGGCAATATCTTTCCTTTTATTTTTGAAATAATATTCATTTTGTGAATACTGCTACGACCGAACTTCCATACATTCGTCGAGGTAAGATCTTGTACTCAAAATAAAAAACAAAGGCACACAAATCGTGAATTATTTTCATAAGACCAGTAGGTGCGGATATGACAGTATTTCTTTTCACATGCATCCGAGCCATGAGCCATGCAGGAATATAAAGTAAATGGAAATAATAATTCACAAATAAACTCCTCCAACCAACTCCGGACATCGTGGCCAAGAGATCATTCCTGCCATATCTTTTGAAATGGCCGTTAAAAACATCATAATTACTCCAGAGTTCCCTCCTTGCCGGTACGGTAATCACAATATTGTGTAAGTTTGGCAAAACCTGCTCCAGACTTCGGATCAAGTCCTGCGGCTTTTCCAAATGTTCTATGACATCGAGTAGGAGTACGGTATCAATTTTATTTCTCATATCTTCCGGAAGATCCTCAGCTCTTTTGCCATAAAATATCACTCCTTCCGCTTCTTTCTCTTGTGGCATTTGTGCAGGTTCTACACCCACCACTTCCCAACCATCATTCTTGAGATACATCGTAACTATTCCCGCCCCAGCGCCCACATCCAAAATGTTTTTTGCCTTTGCGTGCCGGAGCATATCTACTACAACCATATTCCTAGCATGATTCCAATAATGACCTTGTATGCCTTCTGGATATATGGCAGAGAACTGCTCGGTAGAAAATGTTGTACCTGACATATTTTTTTATATCTTTTCTTCGACTGTGTAACGTGGACGTCTCTTAACTTCCGTATATATCTTTGCCAAATATTCACCGATGATACCTATAGCGAGTAGCTGTATGCCTCCGAGGAGATACATGGGAAGGACTATGGACGCCCAGCCTGCGACCACGTTATGCAAGATATAACCGATAATGACATATGCGCTCATTACCAAACTTGCGAGAAATATTGCAAAACCAGACAGAGTCACCGCACGCAATGGAACAGAACTAAAGGAGGTGATACCGTCGAAGGCCAAACGTAGCATCTTTCGCAAAGGATATTTTGTACTGCCAAATCTCCTTTCCTGACGTTCATATGTGACCGTTATAGATCGGAAACCGAGAAGTGGCACGAGGCCACGTAGGAATAAATTTACTTCTCCATAACCCTCCAGGGTGGCGAGTGCCCTCGACCCGAGGAGACGATAGTCCGCATGGTTGTAAACTATTTTTACCCCAAATAAGGCGAGGAGCTTGTAGTACGACTCCGCTGTAAATCTTTTGAAAAAAGAATCCGCAGTTCTTTCCGACCGGACACCGTAGACTATTTCTGCACCTCCGACATAGCCTTTTACCATTTCTCCCATGACGTCTATACTATCTTGCAGGTCCGCATCTATACTTATGAGACAATCAGCTTCGCTACGGAAAGACATGAGCCCAGCCAAAAGTGCATTTTGATGACCGACATTGCCGGCGAGTTTGAGCCCACGGATGTTGTTATCTTTCTTTGTAAGTCCGGAAATGATCTCCCAGGTAGCATCTTTGCTACCGTCATCCACAAATGCAACGAAACTTTTTGCGGATATTACACCGGTATCCTTGAGCTTTTTTATTTCAGCAGTTAGCCTCTCTGCGCTATCATTCAATGCCGCTTCTTCGTCGTAACATGGCACTATGATACCTAGGGTTGGCTCAGCAGATTTCATGGCAAAATACTATCATATTTTAGCGGATTTAGCGCATTTTATAGATATAAATATTCGGCCCGTAGCGCGAGAGGCCAAAGTATGCGGGATCAAAATAACTACCAGTATTGTCCAGAGAATAGTAATTCAGGTCTTCGACTGGGTTTGTAAACTTAGCAACTAAAACAAGTTCCGGGCTGGAACTAGCCGCTCTTTCCACCAAATATACATCTTTGCCTATTTGGGCTGCGTCAAATTTCGCCGTCTCGGTATGGGCATCTATGACCATGGGCTTGAAATCATTATTGAGGTCGCGTTCTATGGTCGCGCGACATTTACTACCGCATTCTATCTCTTTGGCGAGGAGATATGATGATTTGTTCTGTGGCAAGGGCGTATCTGCTCCCACATGGTTTATGAAGACCGCCTTTTCATCATCTCTATATGTCTCCTCCACATACCTGACAGCTCCATGGCTAGTAGTCGGCACAGATAAATAGTACAGAGTGGGTGCAAGATAAATAACAGAGATAAAAACTGGTAATAGAAATACCCTGCGGTACGGAATATCAAAACTAGCAATTATAAATGCAAAGAAGAACGGCACAGGAAATAAATAACGCAAGGCGGCTTTGTCTGTGAGTGACCACCTGTCTACGAGAATAATCGCCACGATGTACACGAGTGTATAAGCAGTAGAAAGCAGGAAAAGCTTTCTATTTTTGACCTTGCTAATAATAGCGCTATAAGCGACGAAAGCGACCAACAATGGGAACATAAAAATTATTTTCTTCATATGCAAATATGCGGACAAGAAAATAGAAGCGTTGTGTTCCAAAGCATTCGGCGAAAAGGAATAGTCGTATATGATACTCCACACCTGAGCCTTTATTCCGGAAAAGTTCGAGAGAATGATGAATAATGCGAGCAGTATTCCCCACGCTGTCACTTTCCATAACAGTTGCCTACCCTCTCGATCCGAACGCATGACATAGCCGAGGATGGGCAAGCACACGAGCGACAAGCCCATAAGGGGAAAGTTTGCAAATGACAAAAAAGCAGAGATGACACATATCCATATGTCCCTCTTTTTTGTCTCTATAAATATTCCCTCCACAACTCGAACCAGGAAGTAGAAAGAAACCAGCATGAGCAGTGTGGAGAGTATCCAGACCTTGCTCGTATGCAAAAGTACGTTTATGAGCAGAGTGCTAAATAAGAGGAAGACGAGAACCAACCGAGTACGATAGTCGGTAATATAAGGTTTCAATACATGATATATGCCAAACAAAAGTATGAGTGCAATGACAGAACTTACCAACCGAGAAGTAAAATAGACAATGAAAGGATACTCTATGATGAGTAGCCGGAGAGCGTCGATATCAAAAAGTTTGAATACCCACAATATTCCCAGACCTACAGATATGAAGAGATAACTAAAATAATATGTGATAGTCCCATATGGCACATCCAGAGGCAGAGGAAATATTGTATGACTATCGAGTGCGCGTAGTACCGCTCCACTAAAGAACATTTCATCGGCGACTACATTTGTGATGGGTGCGCCATGCCATAGGCCAATGAAGAATGTGAGTGATATCAAAAGTAGAACAGTTTTTTCTGTGCGGTTTAACGAGAGGAATTTCACGATAGGAAAAGGATAACATAATAAAGGAAAACCACCCAAAATAGGGTGGTCTTTATATATCCAGTGGTTAGGCACTTTCTATCGGTTTGGGTTTGAAGACTTCAAGCCACCATCCGGCATAAGCTTGTACGAGATACCACACTTCTTGCAAACAAAAGGATCATCCAACTTCCCTGCACACCTGCAGATATATCCGCGATGTTCTCCAGGATTGCCATACCAAAGAGTGTATGCGGGAATATCTTTCGTAACAACTGTGCCTGCACCAACCATAGCATATTCGCCTACAGTCAATCCTGGAAGTATGGTCGCATTGGCACCTATAGAACAGCCACGTCGGAGGGTAGTGACCGGATACTCAATATGCTGTTTGGAACGTGGGTATATATCATTGGTAAATGCGGCATTGGGACCGATGAAAACATCATCTTCCACGACGGTGCCGTCCCAGAGATACACACCGCATTTCAATGTAACACGATCACCGATCTTTACTTTTCCTTCGATGAGACAGTGCGCATTGATATTGCAATCACTCCCGATCTTCGCGCCATCGAGTACGACGACAAATTGCCAAATATTGGTTCCGTTACCGACATTTGAAATCAGCGTTTTTATCTCGGCCTTCGGATGAATCATGATTTTTTTCATAATAAAAGATCTTTTGGTTTATCTTGACGATAGCATTTTAATATTCTTTGTACAGCACATTCTCATATATCACAAACCTCTCATTGTTCCAAACTTTCTCGAACATCGATAAGGTATCAAAATACTTATCCTCGCCCAAAGTCTTGTCCGCCACCACTGCCTTCACAGAATATTTATTGAGTGTAGCCTGCATATCCTTCTTTAATTCCGTCTGACGCACTTGTAGTTCGCCTATCTTTCCTGTCCCTATCCAGTCCGCAAATTCCTGGTCCGCTTCACATGTCTGACGCATAATACATCGGAGCCTGTTCTTGTAAAACTGATCTGTATAATCCCAAACTTCTCCTGCTCCGGCATATTCCCTATAATGTTCAACGAGCTCTCTCGGACTAGATGATGTACCTATCCAAGCCACGAGATATCTGTCACGCACCTCATCCGACGGCATGAGGTGAAGTGCACCCAAATGATTCCACAAAACATAGTTATCCGTCATTATGGGTATATACGTACTCATAGCATTATTCGCCCATATCACACTTTGTTCTGGCAAATTGAGATCCAACCATCGGAGCGGCGGAGCATATTCCTGATATTGTTTGAAATTTGTACTTGCTATCTTCGAAAACGGCAATGATCTTCGCATATTGGACACCAAAAATCCAAGTGTAAGGAATACCAAAACTGCAAAGAATATTTTTACCCAATTCAGAGGCTTCCATGTAAACTCTTTATTAAAAAGCCATTTGAATAACAAAATTGCTCCGAACAAAGCAAACCAAAGTGTGATGAAGCGACCAGCATGCAGAGCCGTTTCCAATTCCTTTCCAGTAATAAAATTACTGACTGACATTATGAATAATCCTAGGCCGGAGTAAATGACAAAGAGAATATCTGTCGGCATTTCCCCTTTCTCTTTCTTTATTTTTTGAATTAGAAAAATGGCTAACAACAAAACGATTACCCAACGACCGTATTGATATGAATAAATAGTGGGTAAATGTGTCGCGACCAGACCTATCCTCCGAAATGTTTCCCAGTAATATTCTGTTTGGATTTGCTTTACTGTGTAGAAAAGTACAGGAATGGAAAGAACTATGACCGATGTTCCGACAATGAGAAGTTGTTTTACATGCACCCATCTCTTCATGAATACCTGATGCAGGAATGCTACTCCGAGAATTATACAGACTATCTGCCACATATATGTGTAGAGATAAAAAGTGAGAGAGCTCGCCACTACAAGTAAGACCATTCTTCGTTTGTCATCTTTCTTTTTTAACCAGAGCAAGAAAGCAAGAAGGAAAAAAAGAAAAGCTGGAAATACGATCTGCATGGATATCGGCCTCATGATGAGCCAGTAGACTTCGACGAATGCAAATAAAGATATAAAAACAGCCGGCCAGGGACGGAGCTCGTATTCTCTCGCTAGGCGGTATGCCAAAAGAGTAAAGATAATAGCCCAAAAAAAGAAATTGAATATCAGTGAAGGGACGAGAGAAATGCCAACGAAGATAGGTAAAGCGGAGATAAGATCCGGTACAAAAAATGCCGGTGACAGAGCGTCCTTGTATTCGATAAAGTATGGATTTCCCAAAAATATATTTCCCTTCACTGCATCCATCATCCGCCCATAATAATAGACATCGTCATCTATCACGGACGGAGGTATTCCCTGCCAATCATTACCGATCCGGTTACCTATCTCTACGACTGGCACAAGACAAAGTGCCACAGTAAACAATACGAGTACAATTGCGGGGAGGTATTTATGAATTGTTCTTTTTTCTGGCAAGTACATACATATTGTCTCGAAAGTTTATAGGAACAAATAACCTACCTATACGTGTACCGCTAATTTTTTCCGAAAGTCTTTTCCAAAGAGAAAGCTTTTGCCAACGATATAGGAAACTCACGACATATTCCACAGTAAACTTTTTGCCTATACAGCGCGCTTCCAAAACTTCAAAGCCTTGATTTTGGAGAAGTCGGCGGAGACTCTTCCTGTTGAAATACCAAATATGTTCTGGGGGAACAAAGAGATGCCAGCGCGAGCCCATTATCTTCGAATATAGACTGCCCGAATCGGGAGTATTTATAGCGAGGAGCCCCCCAGGTCTGAGCATAGAATGTGCTATGCGTATATCGCCCACCGGGTCCGGCATATGCTCGACTACATCCCACATTGTCACGACATCGAAGGATTCCTTTGGTAGAGTCAGTTTGCGCAGTGTGCCTGTCTCCACTTTCAAGCCTTTTTTCCTCGCAACTTCTGCCGCATACGGCGAAAGTTCTACACCATGAGTCTGCCAATCCTTCTCGTTTGCAATCTTCATGAAAAATCCAGTCGCCGCGCCTACATCGAGGAGCTTACCTTTCTTGGACAGGATCTTTTCAAATTTGCGCACATGGTCACCAAATGTCTCTCTCATCGCTTCCTTGTCTGTATCATAGTCCACATATCCATGACCATGCTCTGCTCCTTTGAAATAATCCTGTTCGTAGACCTGTGCCGCTTCTTCTGGCTCCGGTACTGGGTGCAAAAACAAAGTCCCGCAATCCTTACAGCGGAATACTCTGTAACCGTTTTTCTCGACATGCAGGACATGGTCCTGTCCCAAGCACGCTATACATATCACGTTTATTTTTTTAGTATGAGTTTCCATGGTGCCAATACGCCTTCTCTGATAATGTGGCTCGACATCTTTGACTCGCCTTCCTTACGGTTCGCAAAAACGATCGGGTACTCGGCAAATTTTGCTCCGGCCCTATACAACGTGTGCTTCAACTCCATGACGAAAGCATAGCCAGAAAGATGTAATCGATCAAAATCAATCTTCCTCAATATCGAAGCTCTCATTATATTGAATCCTCCGGTGCAATCCATTATGGGCATGCGGGTTATCGAGCGGCAGTAAATATTTCCCCCACGCGATAGCGCCCTCCTCCACAGTTCCCAGCCGGTTGTAAATCCTCCCTTGATGTATCTAGATCCGATCACAACATCGTTTTTTTCTGCCAATCTAAACATCTCCGGCAAATATTCTGGATTGTGGGAAAAGTCCGCATCCATCATAACAACAAAACCCACACTGGGATCTTTGAGAACCTCTCGAAAGGCGTGAATATAGGCCTTACCCAAACCCTCTTTGCCAGCCCTCTTTAGGATAGAAAGATTTTTGTACGTGTTTTGCATGCCTTCCACTACTCCCGCCGTGCCATCCGGTGAATTGTCGTCGACGACCAGGACATATGCATCTGGGACATACTTGAATAATAGCGGTACGAGGTCAGCTATATTTTTCTTCTCGTTATATGTTGGAACCACGATGACTTTTTTCATGTATGAATTGTTGAATTTGTTTTGCCCTCTGGTTCCAAGTATATTTGTTCGCTTTGGCAAGCGAATTTGAAGAAAGTATACCAGCTTTGGCGGGATTATCCAATAAATATCTTATGCAGTCTGCAAAAGACTTTGGCCCGTCTGGTTTTGCGAAACAGACATCGCCATTCCCCACTATTTCACGTATTGACGGTAGATCTGATGCCACAATAGGCGTGCCCGAAGCCATATATTCGAAAAGTTTGATGGGGGAAGTATATAATCGCGATATGTCTTCCTTTGCACTGTTCGGTATCACAAGCACATCTGCCGCACGGAGATAATAAGGGATCTTATCATGCGGTTCCTGCCCTTCAATAATTATCTTTTTATTTGAACCATACTTGTCTCGAAAAGATTTTACATCGTGTGGTGTGCCACCCACGAATACCACGACGACATTTTCCGGAAGCAGATCTGCCGCATCTGCCAGAGTATCAGCACCCTTCCAAGCGTAGAGATGACCAGAATAAAGCACAATCTTCTTTTGGAGTGGTAGACCGAGATGGTTGCGCGCTTCTTCCTGACTTTCTCTTACGTGAAATTGTTCCACATCTACCGAGTCCGGCACAACAAATATCTTGTCTCCATCTACACCCAAAGATATGCAGTATTGTCTGAGTCCGTTACTAATAGTAAGTACACTTTTTGCCAAAGATAATAACGACCGCTGTTTGCCACTTTTACGGACATCGTGCATTTCATAAAATACATTGTGTCCTTTTTTTGCAAGAATTACTCCTGGAATCTCATCCCGAGTGTAAACTGCATCATACATTTTACCCCGAAGCATGTTCGAGACATTCCTGGCAAATAAAAAGGATCGGATCTTGTATCCCACAGGCCCGAGCCTTATCGTATTCATTGCGGGGACCTTCTTTATGCATATTTTTTGATTTATTGAATAATATTTCAATATTTCTTTTTCGTCCGCAAAATTCCAAGAAGGCACAAAGATATCTATTTCGTTTCCCTCTTTTGCCAAAGCCTCACAGGTTTTCATTATTTGCAGGCCATGCGCCTTTTCTGTCGGCAATCTTATGTCCGCGATATAAGCTATTTTCATTTTTTGTCCCAGCCATGGGTCTCGTCTATGACGAAAGACGGCCTTTTGCGAGTCTCGTCCAGAGTACGCCAGAGATATTCACCGATGATGCCGAGCATTATCATGATGAGGCCCAAGAGAAATGTCACCACAGACATGAGTGCGGCATAACCGGAGACTGAGATATTACCCAAAATAGACTGAGTGATCACATATACCCCAAAGACAAAACTTGCCACCGCAGTGAACATGCCGATAGTCGAGATGAAACGCACTGGTGCGTAGGAAAATGCCACGAAAGAGTCGATAAAGTATTTCAGCTTCTTCATAAATGTCCACCGGGACTTGCCATGTTGTCTCTTTTGGCGCACATAAGACAGGCTTGCGCGCTTGTGACCGAGCCAGAATATTAGACTCATAATATTGGTATTTTTTTCACGTATGGATACTACTTCTTGTGCTACCTGCCTGTCTATGAGGAAAAAGTCAAAACCTCCAATCGGGTAACCAGGAAGTGCGAGCCTTGCCATGAGAGAGTAAAATATCTTGGCAAAAAGCTTTTGCGACCAAGCCTCCTCTCTGTCGGCACGGACCGCGATGACCACCTTATTTCCATCTTCCCATTTGTGTATCATGTCACCAAAGAGTTCTGGTGGATCCTGTAGGTCGGAAGTGATCATACCCACACAGTCACCCGTCGCAAGTAACATACCTGCAGAGATAGCCTGTGTAGAACCAAAATTTCTGCTGAGCTTTACCACCTTGATGCGCATATCCTTCCTGGCGAGATCTACGAGCATATCATAAGATTTGTCTCCCGAACCATCATCTACAAATATGAGTTCAGTTTCATAGTTTTGGAGTCCATCGGCGAACTTTTGCAATCTAGGAACAGTATGAGGAATGTTGAGTTCATTCCAATACACCGGCACTACTATAGAAAGTTTTTTCATTTCACCAATAATGTTTCTTATGTTTTTTATAAAAATCTACCGTTCTCTGTATGCCCTCTCGAAGCAATATCCTCGGCTTCCAACCTATAGCTTTGTGTATCTTGGTAATATCGGAATAAAAGTGGCCCGGCTCCTGCTTTTTTCTCTCTTCGGAAAAGGGCGTGAATTTTGCTCTGCCCGTGCCTGCAATATCTATTGTAGCATGAGCCAATTCACCAAAATTTGAGACTTCGTGATGGCCGACATTGTAGATCTGGCCATAACATTCCTCATGGAGCGGGAGAGCTAGTAGAGCTTCCACAACATCATCCACATAGAGGAAGTCACGCATGATCTTTCCATCGCCAAATATCGGTATCGTCGCATCATCGATAGCGAGACGGATGAACCAGTTTGCCACACCATATTTGTCTGTTTTCATCTGAGCTCGTGGGCCATAAATATTTGTGAGACGAGTGAGGACCGATCGCACGCCATGGTTGTTGTTGTATGCGATGAGAATTTTTTCTGCCGTTAGGTTTGTGATCTCATAGACCCCTTTTGGATCCGTAGGTGCGTCCTCGGTTGCAGGTAAAGTCTTTACTGACCCGTACTGACTCCTAGTCCCGGTAAAGATAATGATGGCTTTGGGATTATATTTTCTACAAGCCTCGGAAAGGACTACGGTGCCGGTCACATTATAATCAATATCCAAATAAGGATTTGTAAAGCTCATGACATGGCTGACCTGCCCGGCGAGATGGAAGATATAGTCTTGCCCGCGCACGAGCCACTCCATGGCGTTTTTATCCATAATGTCGCAAAATTGCACATTTACTTTTTCTTTTATTGGTTCAATATTGTGCAAATTTCCACCGTATTCTGGGATCATAGCGTCGACTATGGTTACATTTGCGCCTAGCTTCACTAGGTCAATGGCGAGGTTACTACCGATGAAGCCGAGTCCGCCGGTTATGAGAATATTCTTATTCTTGTAAGGGTTATTTTTAACTGGCTCATTGACTGGCTTTTTAACAGTCTTTCTGGGAGTTTTGTGTTTTATCTTGACTACCTTTTTTACTTTCTTGGGCGTGGTTTTAGGCTTCATGATGAGGATAAATTAGCACGAATAGAAGGAATTTACTATTGGTAAAAAAACGGTTTCGTCACCTGCCCCAGGTAGCCCCTCGGGACACGCCGTCGGCGCCTGCTGGCGCCGCGGCTGGTTCTCCGCCGCCTACGCGGCGTCCGAAACGTCCCTCGAGGCTATCCTAGGGCAGGCGCCGAAAGTTCTCAACCTACTAACTAAATTTATTGATGGTCTCAACAACATACTCAACCTCCTGTTCCGTCATCCCGTTATACAATGGCAAACTCAGCTGTATGTCCGCATACTTTTCTGTAATAGGAAAATCGCCTTTCTTGAATCCTAATCTTTTATAAGCATTCGAAAGGTGTGGCGGTATCGGATAGTGGATCATAGTCTTGATACCATTTTCCAAAAGGAACTTCTGCAGTTCATCTCGCCTATCACATCGTACACTGAAGATATGCCAGATGTGATCTGCTCCCTTTTTTACTTTAGGTAATATTACCTGCGGGTTTTTTATACCTACTAAATATTTGTTTGCCAATTTTTCTCTCTCCACATTCAATTCATGCAGATGAGATAGTTTGATACGTAAAAATCCCGCTTGTATCTCATCCAAACGCGAATTCACACCTTCGATCTCATTTTGATATTTCACCTCACTGCCGTAGTTGTGTAGTAAACGGACAGTACGGGCGAGTTTGTCATCATTTGTCGTGACTGCCCCACCATCGCCAAAGCCTCCCATATTCTTGGTAGGATAAAAGCTAAAGCAGGCTATGTCGCCGAGGGATCCTGTCATCTTGCCATCAAACTTTGCTCCATGCGACTGTGCGCAATCTTCTATTACAAATAATTTGTGCTTTTTTGCGATCTTGGCTACAGCGGTCATATCTGTCGCTTGACCAAACAAATGCACAACCATTACTGCCTTTGTCTTCGGTGTTATCGCAGACTCGATCTTCGAAATATCAATATTGTAATATTCATCCGGTTCGACGAAGACAGGTGTCACACCATTTTCTGTAATACCTAGAACAGTAGCGATGTATGTATTGGCCTGCACTATAACTTCATCGCCCTCACCTATACCGAGAGCTCTCACAGCCAAAATCAACGCATCCAACCCAGAATTGAGCCCAACACAATGTTTCGTACCTACAAAACCAGCAAATTCCTTTTCGAAGTTTTCTACTTCCTTTCCGAGGATATACCAGCCCGATCGTAGTACTCGCAAAGCCGCATCCTCATATTCCTTTTGGTATGCCTTGTACTGTCTGTCTAGAACGTTGTATTCAACCTTCATTTTATTATATATTGATCGCTTTTCTTTCCAATATCCTATACCTCTCACAAGCATTCGAAATTTCGTATTTTTCCAAAACTTCCCCTAGGACAGGTATTGTTTCTCCAGAAACGACTACCACATCTGGTATACCGGACTTCAAAACCGATATCTTTTCTAGCCTGGTCGCATCTGTCTCTACACTATCCATGTACTGATAATAGTTGCTCCCTTTACGGAAAATGACAAGCTCTGGCACCTGATAAAAGAATATGCTCAACTGGGGTGCTATGGAACTTATGGCGATGTTACAGTCGCGCGTCTTTGTACTGCCATAATATTTCGATACCCAGGAAGTGAAGAACAGCTGGTACGATTGGCAGATTATGATTAAGACGACCGCTGTGCCCACTATCCATTTCCACTTGACTACCAGCTGTCGCAAAGAATATGCAAAGAAGAATATTGCAAAGACTTCGGCAAGGAAGAAATAACGATAGTATCCAGGATTGCGGAAGTATGCCACGAATATCATGAGAGAAAAGATGAGTGCAACCCATTCTGAAGGAGACATTGGTATTTTTTTCTTTGCACGAATAACGAAACCGATGATCCATACTATCAAAAAGAAAAAGAAATACAGTCCCTGTGGTGACACAAAGAACGCCTGAATATTATCGAGGAGCGATATCGCAATATTTACCTTGTGCGGGTTTGCATAGTAAGCAAATATAGCAGACAGACTGTCTCCAGAAAACTGAATGTATACCCATGTAATAAGTGGCAAAATGGTACAGACAACAAGAGATAAAATACTTACCGCCCTCTTATCCCCGAAGGTTTCTCTCCTCCGGATCAGAGCATACCCGAAGACAGCGACAACAGCAGGTACTAGCAAAATAAAAATTGGTTTTGTAGCTATCGCCAATCCCAAGAATAATCCCGCAACAGCATACGGTCCCGGACGACGGTCACCCTTCCAGATATTGTGAATAAGTATAAGAAAAACGAATAGGAAAAATAATCCCGGAACTTCTCCCAAAACATTCTTACCGTTGCCATATAACGGCGGAAAACTGACGATGAGAGCTAGGCTTGCCAATGCCAACCACTTATTTTCAAAAACTTTTTTACCTAGAATAAATAGCGCCACCAGAAATGCCAGCATAAAGATGACCATTACTGCCCTAGCCTGCAACAATCCGACCCCGAAGAGCTTGAAAGACAAAACTATGGGAAGTGTCACCGGATAGCTAGTAGAGATGAAGCTCGGAGATATGTATTGTCTCGGTCCGACATTCACGGCATATATACCGTCTTCTACAAAATTCTTCGATGTCTGCACTATCATACCCTCATCCATCCATATCGGCGGGCTTTCGGTGAGCTTGTAAGTGCTCATAAAAACTGCAAAGAGCATTATGGCGGTAAAAACTAGACCAAATAAATATCGATCCATGTATGTCTTTGTAGGGATCATATTATGAAGGATTATAGCAAGAAATCTTTACTCTGAAATATTCTATTGAAATAAGCATCCAATCTGAGATGAGAGATGAATACCTCTCTCGCCCTAGTCTGCATAGCCATATATCTTTCCTCGGACAATTCTCTGAAGAATTTTGAAACTACACTCGAAATGTTTCTGTAATCTTTGTGATCGATCTTGAAAACAAACTCTGAATAATCAATCTCAGCTTCCATGGGTAGTACACATTCTGTATCCAATAAAAGCGGTATCCTACCCAACGAAAGAGTCTCATAAAATCTCGTAGAGAAGTTTCCATCACCCTTCACGCACAAGGTAAAATCACTTTGCAAAATGTTTTCCACATATTCTCTTTTGGCCTGCTCTAGGTCTAGCTCTATAGTCTTCTCATTACCAGAATAAGTCCGCCGAATAATAAATTTTGTTATTATTTCCTCGGATTGTCGGAGTCGGGCCAAGATCTTCTTCCTCCACCAAACACCCTTGATATGTAAGATCGCTTTTTCATCAAAGATAGACGCGACAAACAATGGCAAAGTTTTTATCCAAAATTTCAATGACTCAAAACCTGTCCGAAAACCAGCCCAACCGCAAAACCCTATAATAGGTCGATCCCCCTTCTTCCTAGGAAAAAGATCGATACCTGAACCGAGGTCTTCCACATAACCTGGCAAAATTATCTCATTTGATTTCAAGTCTGACCGGTATTGAGAATTGCGGAATATTATGGAGTTCTTCACCATTACAGTCTCCGAGGAATCACCCGGAAAGAAAATCACAACTTTTTTTTCGTGCCCTATCGCAAGAAACTCAAACTGCGCCAGATATTCCACGTCTCTTTTTATGAGATTATAGTTGTGTGGTACCAAGAGGAAATCGGCTTGTTCCGGCTGTTCTACTATTTCCAACACCGGATCACGGAGCTCCACATAGCGCTCCGTCCACCTGCCTCCAGTTTTTCCGATTCCAAAGTTCGGACGTATAACCTCCGCTAGTGGCAATCCTTTTTTTATTTCTCCTATATATGCCTTTAACATTATGATTTTACGAATACCATAGCCATGCCAAATCGCTTCACTGGAAACAATTCCAGAACTCTATTCACACCAAAGAGAATAGTGTACAAAGAAAATGAAAAAATCATAAAAACCAAGCTTCGGAATGTTCGGCCCTTCTTCCAAGCCTTTATCAGATGGAGTGAACCTAATTCATACTTGAGGCTAGGAGTCTTGGTATACCAGGCTTTTCTGAACTGATATCCGTTTTCATTCAGGAGTCTTTTTAGATTTTCCGCCCCGAACTGATACAGGTGATGGGGTGGCGTGACTACTCCCCACGGGATACCAAACAATCTCCACAGAGCCCTAGTAGATCGAGACCAGAAACATTCCATATTTGGGGTAAGTATTATGAGCTGTCCGCCCGGCTTTAATATCCTCTGAACTTCGTCTACGAGTTTTCTCGGGTCTGCAACATGCTCTATGAGATCTCCCATGTGAACATAATCAAAATAATTTTCCTGATAGTTCGCATTTTCCACCATTTTTATTTCCACATCGAGACCGTTCGCTTTTGCAATATTTGCCGTGCGAGGATTGAGCTCTACTCCCTTCACATCAAAACCAATTTTCTTCACAAAATACATGAGTTCACCGCTAGAACATCCGACATCCAAGAAAATGCCTTTCTTTTGTTCTTTTAAATATTTTAGTATCCTTTTTTGTTTGTCCGTGACAATAGCCTTGGAAAGATCCTTTATCTTATTTGCCTGATAACCGGACTTTTCTGAGTACACCTCTTCCTGTAGATATACTGCTGTCGGCTGTGGATACACGAATGATAGTCGACACGTTGGACATTCATAGATGTTATATCCATCCTTTTCCAGGAGAAAGGGACATTCCGTATCACAAATGATGCACTTGGGGTTCATGGCGTCTATTATGCCATACTATCGAGGATTGTGAGCACTCGAGCTTTCGTGGAATGTTCACGGAGAATGCGGACATATTCTTCGGACATATTTGACGTTTTGTAGTCAGATTTCAAAAAGTTTGATAGTTTATCGAGTTGGCTTTCGAATTCCTCCAGGTTTCCAAATTGCCATATACGTTCATAATCCAGCGCTCTGCTACCCGGCTCATAAATATCCAGTTTTTCTGTGAGCAAAATGCAGTTATTGCCCAATATTTCCCAGAACCTGGCCGTATCATATCCACCACCGCCTACAGAAACACCTACCTTGGCGCGTGAAAGCAGATCATAAAATTTCACCCTGCCATTATCTTTTGGTGCGAGACCCATCATACGCGAAAACAGAGATCCATTTGTGTTTTTTGTCACAGTTCTCAGTCCGTTCGCATTCTCTACCAGCTTTCGTACCTCACGCCTAAGGTTTGGGTATTCTTCCTGACCGAACACACAGACTATGTCTATATCTTTTTTCGTATGAGGATCGTAATTTGAGATATACCTCCGCTCGATACCAAATGGAAGAGGGATTATACCACCCATGTAAGGTTTCTCTCTCCGGAAATATGATTTGCACCTGGCAAGCATTTCTTTATCTATCGCACCCTCGCCATCATAAGTGCCTTTGATCACCTTGTTCCGTATATCCATATCGTATCTCCTATTCCGACCCAGCTCAGAACCGTCTACGAATACCGTCTTGTCCCATCTCCCGATTTTCTCTGCCGTATCATAGTCGGTATTTCCCTTGCCATTACAAAAAATAATAACATCTGCAGACTTTGCAAAGGAAATAAAATCATCTTTTTCAGCATACCAAGATGTGATATCCAAATAAGATTTATAATCCGAAGAATATCTGATCTCATTTCCCGCACCATCGCCTTTCAAAGCCGAAAGGCCATCTATGACAGTATTGGTGAGATAGTCTTCCTTGTACAAAGGTGTGATAAGGGCGATCTTCATATATTTAGTTTCAATAAAAGTTTTGATACCAAGTCTTTTGGCTGAAGCTCTTTTTCGAACAAGTCCTTGGCATTTCGCCCAATCTTTTCCCGAAGTTCTGTATTTTTCTTCAATAACAGTATCTTTTCGGCAAGACTCTTATCATATCCCGGCATAGCAAATATGACATTTTCATTATCAGTGAGTAATTCACGTATCGCCGGACTATTTTCCGTTATTATGGCTTTACCGAGAGACATTCCTTCGAAGACCTTATTTGGTATGACTCTCCCTGCCTTGTCCGTAATTCCAAATATACCCAGAACCACATCTGCTTCAGCCATCATATTTACGAGGTCACCAAAAGGCATTTGAGGAAAATATTCGACGTTTTCCGGTTTCAACTCTTCTTGCACTATCATCATTTTCTCATATTCCTGACCGCGACCTATTATGCGAAAAGAAATACCCTTTTCGGTTTCGATGAGCTTTGCAGCTCGGATAATATATTCTATGCCATGCAGAGGAATGTACGTACCATGAAAATGTACGATAAATTTTCCAGTGCGATTCGTACTTTTCGTGACGCTCAACTTCGCATTTGAACCCACGAAAACTGGAATGATCCTGCCCGAGAGAATGCCAAAAGTTTTGTGAAAATATTGTGCATTTTCCGCAGTATCGACTGTCACATATTTTGCTACACGCACACTGTACCAATCCAAAAGAAAATCATGCATGGCACCTAGGCTCCACCTGCCATATCTTTTCCTGTCAAAAACATTTGTATCATAGAGAGATGTAAATGCGTCAAATATTATAAGACCTCTCGGAAAAAGGAATTTCGCTAACCAGGCGATACTTTGTCCCGGTGTAGCAACAAATAATATGTCCGGCTTCACAGCTAGTTCTTTCCATTTTTTGCGAAGCATAGAATATTTGGTCCATCCTCGGTATTTCCGGGGATCAACAGAACATTCCAACACATTCCATCCATTGTCCTGAAATCCCTGCATGAGTACGCTATTCCGTGAATATTCCCCGTCATATATGCCAAAAAATACTACAGTTTTCATTTCATTTTTTCTACCATATTCCTTATGAGGACCGGTAAATCTGCCCGCTCCTTCGCAATCCTCTGAAGATCTTTGGTAACTGCCTGAATATCCCCAGAAGAAAACAGAGCTATGATCTTCGATGCCAGATCTTTCGCATCGTTTTCTAGAAACAAGAGGCTTTCTGCATAAACACCAAAATATCTTTCATAAGTCTTATTTGAAGCCAGCACCGGCACACCGGCCGCCATAGATTCGAGCACGGACTTATCGACTCCACCTGTAGGTGCCAGATTTACGGAAATATCCGTGGAAGCATATTGCTGGGGCATGTCGGCGTTCAATACTCTTCCCACAAATCTTATCTCCCCATTCAGTCCACTCTCATCTATAAAATTTCGGAGTTTCTTTGCGTATACTTCATCCTGTTCTGTAACAGGAGCGCCCACGAGAAGTATTTCAAATTTCTTTTGCCATGTTTTTTTCAGGATAAGAGCCGCTCGAACCAAGGTCTCAAAATTCTTTATCTCCGTGATCCTGCCAGCATGGATTATCCGCACCGGTTCTGTACCTATCTCCTTTGTGCGGACGACTCTCACATATGCATTCACATCTATGCCATGACCGATGATCTCCACCTTTGTGCTATCCAGCTGAAAGCTCTCGAGAGAAGCAGTGAATATCCTGTCACAAAGTTTTTCTGCGATACGCAACTTCATATCCACATTGCGGTGCGTATACCAGAGAAATATCTTTTTCCCCATAATCTTCCACGGCAGACCACCCAGAACTACATATATGGGATTCATGTGAACAAAAACTCGGTCATATTCTTTTCTCTCTCGAATAATGTGACGGTAAAACGCTAGGCTATACGCAATCCTGTCAAAAAGACCAGAATATGTTTTCCTCTTCTCTTTACCGAGTGAGATGACTCTCACGTTTGGAGGTAGACTGTGCCGACCCTCTTCGAGAGATATGACCGTGACTCTCTCATAGTATTTTGCATACTCTGTTATCCAGGAATGAAAAAAGGCAAGATACGAGTTATCCATGTCTACACTCTGAGTTGTGATCAAGATTTTCATGAAACCAAGCTTTGTTTGAAGATAAGCTTTTGATATACGAAGAAACTAACTATCGCTATACATCCTGCCGCTATGATCTGAGATATCATGTAATGAGAACCGAATATGTCCGTGAGCAAGTACATGAGGCCTGTATTCACGGCCAAGTTTATGACACTTACCGTAAAATAAAGTGCACCCTGAGCACCCACACCGTCACTGGAATGATCTCGGAACGTCCAATACTTTTGCAAAGTGAAGCTCACGCAGAAGGCAATGATAAAGGCGAATACCGTCGAAACTAGATACCATATGTGCAAAATATCCGTAAAGAGGTAAAGGAAGGCCAGGTCCGTGACCGCCGCCGTACCGCCAGATATGACATAACGCGCGATCTTCATTTTTTTTGCGTGCTTTTCATCCAAAGTGGCATAAGTATTTTTCATCCAGGTGATCATATTTTATTTGTTATTATTTAAAGCTTGCACGATCTTGCGGCAGACATCCCCCGGCTCATTATCAACTATGTTAGCACCGCTCTCCCTCGCAACACCAACATCAGTTGATACTACAGGCAGTCCCGCAGCTTTTGCCTCTATTAGGGTCATCCCGTAACCTTCAAAGAGAGATGTGTTCAGGAATAGATCTGCAGTTTTGTAATAGGAAGCCAATGTTGTCTTGTCCGCCCATTTTTCCACGATTACGTTTTGTACGACACCCAACGAGGCGGACAGAGATTTGATTTTCTCTTCCATCGAGCCTTCTCCGACTATTATAAGACCTGCATCTGCCATGTGCCCAATAACTCCTTTCCAGGAATGAAGTGCGAGCTCAAAATTCTTTTCTTTTTCCAGGCGGGAAGCCATGAGTACGATCTTACTGAACTGCGGATATTTTTTGTGCAGATCTACTGTTACTGGGGCACTCTCTATCCAACTTACATCTATCGCGATGGGTTTTACAGTCACCTTATTTGCATCGATTTTGATCTTATCTACTAGGTAATTCCTTATCCGCTCCGACACAACCCTTACACTATCAGCCTGCGGCAAATATTTTAATGCCAATGTCTTCCTGATGCGATTTGACACTCGGTGAGCATAAAAAGGGCTACCCAAATCTTCGTGGACTTGGATTTCAAGCGGTAGGTGCGATTCATTTTTGAGGGCCAGTCCGGCCATAGCTGTGAGCGAAGCGTCTTGGCAGGTGATATGAGTTATACCCCGCTTTGCTATTATGAAACGACCAAGTTTGATAGCGTCAAAGGGATATAAATATTTTGAAAATGATCTCGTAGGGTATACCCAACAATTCGAAGATACCGTGATTTCTCTATGATCCTTTTTTGAAAAGATTACTATATGTACCTCGTCCCAATCCTTGGCATAGTCCACTTGCCTGGCGCGCACATTACTCCCCTCTTCGAAGATTTTGCGATCAGTCGAGATCATCAAAAGTTTTCTCTGAGACATTGTATTATTTTTTACCACGCACCTGCGCTAGCTCCGCTATCTCATTTGCGATATCTGACCAGGTATGTACAAAAGAAAAATTACGGACTTTTTGTGCCTGAGCCGTTCTGTTTGCCGGATCTGCGAGCCAGACGATCTTGGATGTTATATCTGCAGGATTTTGAGGATCGACAAATATAGCACACTCTCGTATCCTGTCTGTTATTCCGTTTTCTTTTGTGACGATGAATGGTGTGCCTGCGCGGATAGCATCAAATATCATATTTGGGCTGATATCGCCGAGAGATACTAGTATGACTGCATAGGACCGTCTGATCTTTTCGAAGAAGCTATCATAGACTGCCTTGCCTAGGTCTAGGTCTATCTCCGGAAAACCTTTTTTTTCTACCTCCTTTTTTGCATCTTCAAAAGCGCTTTTTAGGACATCTATATTTTTCCATGTGAGCTGACGTGTAGCACCGACGAAAGAACGATTTTCTGGTTCTGTCACCTCTGGTCTCTCGCCTACGAAGTTTTCCACGATCCGACTTTTAGCCGGGTCGAGCTTGTATGCTTTCTCAAATATCTTTCTCTGCCAGTCGGTGCTAAAGATTAGCGTACCAGCATTGCGAAGCGCCTTACCACCCAGACGGAATATTGTTTTTTCTTTCCGAGAAAGTTTTCCTAGACTACTGTCATAAAAATCTCGAAACAGGACCTTGTCAGCTGTTCTCTCTGTGTATGTCTCCCAGAGGAAGTCTCCACCTGTGCGTAGGATATATTTCTTTCTCATTATCTTGCAGGCATACATAGCAGGGACGGCGGCAGACCAAGTATCGAGTACGAGGATCAGGTCTGCATTCCAGCCCTTGCGCAAAATTTTCAAGAAATACAAAAAATGCCTGACACCTGGAGGGAGAGCTCTTTCCCAACGATATGCCGCCACCTTTACATCATGACCTTGTTCCTTCCAAGTCTGGTAAAGATTTCTCGCGTATTGTGCAGGTCCACCGATATCCGGCGGGTAAATGCCTGATGCAATGAGTATTCTCATGAATTTTCATTTTAGCAGAAATTCCTTCATTTCCAAAGCCACACCATCCCAATCATACTTTTCCTTAACCATTATTTTTGCCTGCTCTATTATTTTTGTTTTGAGCACGTTATCAGATAACAGTTTATTTACCTGATCAGCAATACTTTTTGGGTTGCCCACTTCAGAGAAAAGTCCGGTTTCGCAATCAACCAAGAAATCTACGATGCCTCCAACAGGTGTAGCAATGACAGGTATGCCTGCTGCCATAGCTTCGATAAAAGAATTACCAAAACCTTCCGACAAAGAAGGACGAATAAAAATATCGCATGCTTGCAAGTACGCCGGCATATCGACATGAGAAACAAAACCTAAGAATTCTACCCTTCCGCTCACTCCGAGTTCCAGGGAAAGGGACTTGAGTTTGTTTTCATCACGTCCGGTTCCCAATACGATCAACTTCACATTATCAGGCAAATGACGAAGTGAAGAAATGATATCCCCTACGGCATTTTTTGGTACCAGCCTGGAGGTAGTAATGAGCAAAATATCACCTGCATTCTTATTGATTTTTCCTTGAATATTTCGTTTCTCCACTTCAGCCGCCTGTTTTGAAAAGTGGTCGTAATTCACGCCATTTGGCACAACTACGATCGCCTCTTTTGCACCCATATGCCGTGACCATTCTGCCAGATAGTTCGATATTACTTGTATCTTGTCCGCTGCGCGAAATATCATTTTATAAAATGGCTTGAATATGCCTTCGCGCCTCTCAAAATTATCACCTTCCTGAATAGTCAGAATAAATGGAATACTAGGTTTTGCCTTTCTGAGAAGCATGGCGGCAAAGCCAGCGTAGCTCGCCATCACAGACCATGTAGCATCATATTTATTTTTCTTACAAAGAGAAAGAGCTTTGAAAAAAGCTAGAAATGGAAAAAGGAGTTTTGAAAGAGGAAATATTTGTGAACTCTTCGTACCGGAGCCGAACCATGGCAGACCGACACGATACACATTTACATTTCCCACACGTTCAAAAGCAGGTGCATGTTTCCTCATCGTTATCATGTCAAACTCTATTTCGCTAGGACTTATGCGATCAGTTATTTCCTTTACAGCCACTTCCGCCCCTCCTATGCTGCGCGGATAGTAAACCAAAGAAAATATGAGTATTCGGTGCGGTTTCATAGTGCTAGCTAATCAACTTTTAGCACATTTTTCAAGACATCTTCTGGAACTTCTGCAGGCTTGAATGTTGCCTGTGGCTCGACAGTAGGTGCCACTATCTCTTGTACCGGAGCCTTACCCGCGCTTTGTTTGCCTTCCTTTTTCATCGCAACTGCAAGAGCACTACGTAAATCATTCACATTTTTGGCAGTCTGGACCTTTGGATCACTCTTGGGTTGCCGTTTCAAAGTAGAGAGTTGCACAGGCTTGATATTTTCTTTCTTTAGGTCTGGAGATGTTGTGGCATGAATTGGAGCCTTCTTAGGTGTGGGTGCAGGAATATGAACAGCGGTCGACATAGTGACAGGGTTTGGAACCGGCTCGGTAGGAGAAACAGGTGTGGTAGATGGAGAAGTGGTCGGCAAAATAACTTTTGGCACAGAGGGAGCTAAGGGTGTAGTCGAAGCAGACTGAGCAGATGAAAGAGGACTCGTAGGCGGAACTGATGAAGCAGTAGGCACCACGACTCTCTTTGTAGAATCATGAAAGGCCACGATCTCTACTTCCACCTCTGCCCTGCCACGCGAGAACTGTTTCCTAGATGTTTCTATGATCTCCTTCATATACATAGTGTCCGGATGAGGAATAGGTGCCAGCGTCACAGCGGAAAAAGGCGACGATGTGAGTCCGTCTATCATGAGTTTCAGATATATTTGTGCGAAGCCCAAGTTCACCAAATCCTCTGCAGTGAAGGAAGGCATGAGCTCTTTTTCCAATACCTCCGCATCGGTGGCACCGACTCGGAATATGATCATGGTGCCCACGTTGCCAAACACCGCCGCGCGTACCTGCTCATCCATCTGTTCTATGTACTGATGCGCTATGGTGAGGTTTAGTTTGTACTTCCTAGCCTCGGAAAGGATATCGGCGAAGGATTCGTTTGCAAAGTTCTGGAACTCGTCCACATACAAATAAAAGTTCGGCATGATGGACATAGCTCGGTCAGTGAGGTCCGCTCGCGACATAGCGGAAAGATAAATCTTTGTGACGAGGAGTCCCCCCAAGAGCTTCATGTTTTCATCACCTATCCTCCCTTTGGAGAGATTGATGATGATGATCTTCCTAGTATCCATGGCTTTACGGAAATCGAAAGAGGACTGCGGCTGACCTATCATATTGCGGATGAGCGGGTTCGCTGTAAATTGTCCCACCTTGTTTTGGATGGCGGGCACGGCTTCGGCTGCCATGCGTTCGGTATATCCGGCAAATTCTTTTGTCCAAAAAGCTTTTACAGAAGGATCCTTGATATAGCTCACTATCTCTTTCCTATATTCCTTTTCCGAAAGCATCTTATTCACACCGAGCAAGGTCGAGTTCGGAGCTTCGAGAAGAGCGAGGAGTGTGTTCGTGAGGATATATTCCATACGAGCAGACCATGCGTCCACCCAGATCTTCTTGAATGTGCTCATCAGGCCGGAGACCACGAGATGCCGCTTGTCCGGATCGACACTTTCGAGAACGTTGAATGATATTGGATGCTCCACGTCAAAGGGGGCAATATATATGACATCGTTTATGCGCTCCTTTGGCACATATTCTAGTAGAAGGTCGGCAGTCTTGCCGTGCGGATCGATGATACACATGCCTTCACCATTCTGTATATCCTGCACTGCCATGTTTTCAAGGAGAGTGGACTTGCCCATACCTGTCTTACCTATGACGTAGACATGCTTTGTACGGTCCTTGGCTTTTATGCCAAATTTTACCCGCTTGTTGCGAGCATCTGTTTCTCCAAAAAATGTAATGCGGTTTTCATCCATGGGAGTTAAAGCTGACAATATTTTAGCACAAAAAAACACCTAATGCGTGGAGCGCACTAGGTGTTGGGTTGAAAACATCCGTTCCCAACTATTGGATCCTCGTAACCTCGAGGTCGAGCCGCCGCGCACAGGTCCAGTCGAGATTTGAACAGAATGCCATTACAGCACCTCTTCGTTCTTGCTTGATCTCTTCGGGGGTTTTTTGCCGCTCGCGGGACGGCGGTGGCATACCGTTTCCGAGGATCGAATTCTTCGTTGCGCATCCGACATGTCCGCCAGTAGATTTATTACGAATTTTACGGGCAGTTTTACCGTTAGCAGGACTTGTTGAAACAGACATACTAGACTTATTATGGCTGATTTTTTCTGAGTACCATCGGCCTCTGTTAATCCTGACAGTGTCAACAGTACTATCCGATTTATAACAGTACTACTTTATAATATTTTGGCAAGTATAGAGGAAGTGCATAACTTTTACCTGGGAACTCCTGTCACTATGACAGCAGTGTCCTCCTCTTTTGGTAGGAGGGCCGCCTGGTCGTAGACACTGCCCGCATTCCACAGGAGCCAGCTCGAGAGTCCGCTATCGTACGTGGCTTCTATCTGCGCACGCACCATAGCAGGGGTATAGGTAGCACCCAGGTTGAATGCTTGGAGCCAGGGCCGGATCTTCATAGGTGAAGTGGACGCCATTGCGGCTTTTTGTATGGCATGTTCCATGGAATATTTTATGACTTCATACGGATGCTCTGCCGGCCGCGCAAATCCATTGAAGCCGTGCGAATAATGCGAAGGATAGACCATAGGATATACGTAATCAAAATACGGCAATGCTTTTTCCATGACCTGACCTATGCCGAGATCGTCCACAGCGCTAGTCGTTAGCCCAAAAAGATCCGCCGATATGGGTATAGATTTCCTCGCAAATTCATCATGCAAATGTTTGTAAAAGTCTTCCATGACCTCTGAGCGAGTCCTACCCTCGCCCCAAGAATATGCGATATCCTTCAGATCACCGTCTGATGGAAATCGAATATAATCAAAATTCAATTCATCAAAACCGACATTGTAGGCCTCATGGCCGATAGCAACGAGATAATTCCAGACCGGTTCCGCTCCTGCATCTAGCCACTTTACACCTTTGTAATCTTTCCAAATATTTCCACCTGTTGTCTTTACCGCCCATTCCGGGTGGACATTTATGAGATATGAGTCTTGAAAAGAAGATATACGAGCTATGACATATATACCTTTTGCATGGAGGCGGCCGATAAATTCTTTTATATCCGGTATCCTCCGTTCTGCCGCACCGGTTTTTTTCAAGATCGGATCTTCCACAGGAAAGCTAATGCGACCGGTATAGTCCTTTACGTCTATCACAACTGCATTCACTTCGGTCTTTTCTATCAGATCAAAAAGTTCTTTCCGGAACTTGCTATTCCCTGCCGCCCAGCTGGTATAGTAAACTGCCTTCAAGCTTTCTGGAGTTTCTACATGAGTGACCACAAATGGAACCGATATCGACGAGACAGAAGTTGTGCTTGTTATTGGCAAGAGAGCGGGCAAACTGTATGTTATCTCTCCCAACGGGAAGACAAACGATAAGATACACCCGAGGGCTATGATACAAAAAGTGCAAACGAGTATGAACGCTATCTTGGTTGCTCCGAGCTTCTCCGGCAGTCCGATCATCAGGCGGTAAGAGATGTATTGCTACTAATGTTTTCTGAAGAAGTCTGTTTATCTCCCTCACTCCTCGTATCCTCCGTGCGATTGTGGTGCTCAGAATAAGGCAGGGATACAGGACTGGCGGGATTTTTTTGCTGGCTATTCGGCGCCATGCGATAGGAGACAATGATTATGAGCAATCCGACGACAATGTAAAATATTTTATTCCATTCTGTAGGGAAGCCGAGAAACGGCACAACCATAATGAAAACTCCGAAAATTATTAGCCACTGTCTTTTTGACATGTTGATAGTATAGCGCACAGTGCTATTATAGTGCCAGATCCGCTCATCCATACGGTTATGAAAAAGAATCCATTACTGCTAGAGCACATTTCGCCGTATGAGAGGGGGCAAAAATTTGTCATTTTTACCTCACGATACGGTGAAACTTTCAGGGGTGTGATAGAGAAAATCACCACCAGCGCAACATGCGGCAAGGTCATCTTGGAACTCGAACTAGAGTTTAGAGTGATGCTCCGCACGAGAAAGTTCACACATGTGGACAACTCGGGACTAAACACTTCAGCCGAGGAAGCTATTTCGGGAAGCGGACTCATGAACAAGTCCTTGTTGTTCGTAAGGCCGATCGTAAGCGGTCTCGATCCCCTCTCTTTTACAAGCGAAGGGGATAAAGTACAAATTTTCTACAGATCGGAGAAGACTGCGAATATCATAAACTCTTACTCCTTTTTCTAAACTGCTCTCTTTCACCGGAGGGCAGTTTTCTATTTTGTAACTATCACCACGATTTCACCCCGGAGCTTATCATCGTTTTTCTCAAAATAAGAGATTACTTTTTCCGGACTGCCAGAGACAACTTGTTCAAAGATCTTAGTAAGTTCCCTGCAAACATGTACATTTCCGCTTTCACCCAAATATTTTCGGAGAGATATGAGTGTCTTCATGATGCGATGCGGCGATTCATAAAATATTACATTTCTCTCCGAGGCGGCGATTTCCCGAAAAAGAGTTTCCCTGCCCTTCTTGTGCGGCAAAAAACCGAGAAATAGGAAGTCTCCCCCGCTCACTCCCGCAATAGATATTGCGGCAGCCAATGCCGATGGCCCAGGCACACTTTCTATCTTTATTTCTCCGCTTTCTATCTCCGTCTGACATTCCGCGCGCACGGCCCTTACCAACTCCGAACCTGGATCCGATATTCCCGGCGTGCCCGCATCTGAGACCAGAGCAAGCGTTTTGCCTTCTCGGAGCATGGCTATAACCTCGTCCACACGCGATAACTTGCTATGAGCGTGATAAGACAACATAGGTCTTTTTATGCCGTGCCTATCTAGAAGATTCCTAGTAACCCTAGTGTCCTCACAAAGTATCAGATCTGCCTCCCCCAGTACTCTTATGGCCCGGAGAGTGATGTCCTCCAGGTTGCCTATGGGGGTTCCGACGATGTATAAAATAGACATATATTGACTATATCACTTTTCATTTGGAACAGTTAACAGTACACTTATGAGGTGAGTACCAAAAATAACAAACCGATCATATACGTTACGCGCGATATAGAACGAGCCTTAGGAGAAACACCTGGAGCAGACTACCATATCATCACAAACCGCACGGAATATTCGGAATCCGTGCATAAACAATATCCCCAGTTCGTCCATCTCATAGGTTCGGAAACCGGTCTTATGAGCACCACCGACATAATATCCAGCTCTTTTGCAAAAGAGATCGTCGCAAGCGTGAGCGGCGATATCGTCGTGTTCAAAAGTTCCAAGCTCATAGAGGAAACCTGCTCGAAAAATGGGTGGAAATTGCTAAATCCCTCCGCGGAATTGGCAGAAAAAATAGAGAGCAAGGTGAGCCAGATCGACTGGCTCGGCGACCTAGCGGAAAAATATCTGCCCCAGACAGACATAAAGAAAGCATCGGATATTGTCTGGAAAGAAAAACCTATAGTCATACAGTGGGAGCACGGGCATACAGGTCTCGGGACTTTGTCCGTGATCAGCAAAGTTCAGCTCGATGATATACAGCGAAAATTTCCGAACCGCTTGGCGAGAGTGTCACCTTTCATCTCTGGACCTTCATTCACGGTAAATATCGTGGTCGGCGTAGACAAGATAATCCTGGGAAATATGAGCTATCAGATCACCGGTCTCAAACCTTTTACCGATGGCCCTTTTTCCACTATTGGAAATGACTGGAGCCTCCCACATAGTCTCCTACACGAACATGAAGTTGCCTATATAGAAAAAATGATAGAAGAAATCGCAGAAAAAATGCGGTCCTCTGGATGGAGGGGTCTATTTGGTATGGATCTTATGAAAGATGACCTTAGGGATACAATACACCTCATCGAGATCAATGCCCGCCAACCTGCCTCGACAACCTTCGAATCCCTATTGCAACAAGAAAATAGAAAGCACGGTGTAACCGGTATCACAATATTCGAGGCTCACCTAGAATGCCTCAAAGGTGACACTGTAAAAGAACCCCTGATACTCGTGAACGATGGCGCACAAGTCATACAGCGCGTCTCGAAGGACACCGACATCGACGCTATTTCCGAAGACATGTTGGGGTCCCTCCAGCTCGCCGGATACAAGACTATCGCTTATACAAATACAGAATACAATTCTGACCTTTTGCGTATCCAGAGCAATATGGGCATCATGGAAGCTCACGACAAGCTCAACAAAAGAGGCAAAGCTATCGTGGAAATTATCTCTAACCGCCAACAATAATTTGGAAACAAAAACCCTCACACAACATGCATTGAAAGTCGCAGACGCTTATGAAAATTTTTCATATGGTCCTGCCTCATGCAATATTCCCTATTTTAACAACAAAGTTTTTCGAAATCGGGGTGCGCTACGCACATATAGCGGCAAAGGTAGCATAGAAGATATTTCCGATGAACTAAGTACGATCCTCATAAAAAACAAGATTGACAAAAAAGATCTGAGCGGTGACGTTCTAAAGAAGTTGTTAGTAGAGAACAATATCGGCATAGACTGTTCCGGTTTCGCTTACTATGTTCTCGATGCGGAAAATAGAGGACTAGGCAGGCCGCCACTCAGAAAGATCATCTCTTTTGTTAATTGCAGCGGCTTTCTGGGAAAGTTTCTCTGCACCATACGCCCCGCCGCAAATTGCGACGTAGAAACCCTAGCTCATGATAACAACACTCATGTTGTTCCTGTAACAGATGTGAAGCCTGGAGACATTATCACAATGCTTACGAAAAATAATATAGACAAGATCCGCAATCATATCGTGGTCATTACTGCTGTGGAGTACAAGACATCTATCATCTCAAAAATTTTCTATTCTCATGCGGTTGCATATCCCGAAGACGGCCTATATGGCAACGGCGTCCGTCACGGAGAGATTGAGATTGTTTCTCCTGAAAAATCCATTATTGACCAAGAATGGACAGAAAATGGTAGAAAAGGAAATTCAAATCGACTTTTCGTGCGAGCACAGGAGGCCGAGACAGAACTTCGCCGGTTGAATTGAGTGCATTTGCGTGTTATTGTTTAGCGTATGATCACAATCCTACAAGGTACATCTGACCTGGCCAATATCCTTGGTTTTGTCCTTATTGGCGCCCTAGTTGCCTTTATTTGGGCACCTTTTCTCACGAAGATCTTGTACCGTTATCATGTCGTAAAAGACCCGAAAGTCGAACTCGTCGGGCTTGGCTCCCACGACTACAAGAAGGCTCCGGTAATGGGCGGGTTACTCGTCATCATCACTGTGGCCATAGTTACATACGTATTCAATTGGTCACGAAGTTTTACTTGGGTGCCCATAGGCGTCATGCTGATCTCCGCACTCTTGGGCGCCATAGATGACCTCATGAATGTCTACGGCACCGAGAGACGTTCCCGCAGGCTCGACCATATCTGGACCCTAGTAAAGGTTCATAAGGACTGGAAAAAGCGTGTTTGGTATTTTGTCACTTTTCCCTGGACAATATTCAAAAGAATATCTGTTTGGTTCGGATCCCAGACTCGCCGCGGAGTCTTCGTCCACGAAAAACTCATTCTTCAGTTTATTGCCGGCTCTGTCACAGCCTACTGGATATACGCCCGTCTCGGCCCCGCATGGCACTATATATATTTTCCTTTTGGGTCTTCTGTCAATGCGGGTTGGCTCATAGTGCCCATCATGATCTTCATTGTCATGTTCACTGCCAATGCCGTGAACTTTGCCGACGGCATGGACGGACTCACCGGAGGTATGCTCGTCACTACCTTTTCCGCACTGACATTCCTGAGTTGGATCAATGGCTTCGGAGAAATTGCCATCCTAAATGCCACCGTGGTGGGCGCCTTGGTAACCTATACTTATTTCAATATCAAACCAGCGCGATTTATCATGGGTGATGTCGGCTCCCTCGGCTTGGGCGCTCTTCTAGCTGTGAACGCTATGGCCATAGGAGAGATCTCAGCTCTGTTCTTTCTCGGCTTTATGTTTTATATCGAAGCATTGTCCGTTGTCATCCAAGTCTCTTCTCGTTACCTCCTCGGTCGCAAAGTCTTTGCTATGGCACCACTACACCATCACTTCGAAGTAAAAGGCTGGAGCGAAGAAAAGACCGTGATGCGCTTCTGGGTCATACATTTTATTTTTGTCGTGTTTGGTTTCTGGCTCGCTCTTCACTAGGCTCATCATATATGAATTATCTAAATTGGTCCCAAAAAACCTTGACAGATGGATCTTCCGAAGATATTTCCAAAATGTATAACAATGGGTATGTATATACTCGGCTCGGCAAAGGTGTCATGGATCAGACCAGGAGCGTACGCATAGACTTAGGAAAGTTTCAGCTTTCGAGCGAAAACCGTAGAATACAAAAGAAGATCTCCGGCTTGGAATTGCACTCTCTTCCTTTACCTCTCCAAGAATACGATTGGAAGCTCGGAAAAGCCGCAAAAGATTTTTATGACACAAAGTTCGGATCCGGTATCATGAGTGCACAAAAGATCAAAGAGATTCTGACCTCGCCAGATAAGAGCAATTTCAATACCCTATTTATCTACAGATTTAGTGGACGGGATATAGGCCATGCAGTCTGCTATCAGAACGATTCACTGTTGCATTATTCATACCCATTTTACGATATATCATCAGCACCCAAAGATATGGGGCTGGGCATGATGCTGCTCGCCATAGATCATGCCAAACAAATCGGCTTGAAATACATATACCTAGGGTCACTCCAGCGTCCAGGTGATACTTACAAGCTACAGTTTGAGGGACTAGAATGGTTCGATGGCAACACATGGCAAAATGATATTTCCCTGGCAAAAGATATCCTAGCAAAGTAATATACAGACATGAACTTACCAAAACATTTACATGTCGTAGGAATATGCGGTGTGGCGACAAGCGCAATAGCAATCGCCTTTCATAAGCGAGGTGTGAGAGTGACCGGGAGCGACAAAGGCTTTTTTCCACCCGTTTCAATCGAACTGGAAAAACACGATATCTTTTTTTATTCCGGCTGGCATCCGGAAAAGATGATTACGGAAAACAAACCGGATCTCATCATGACTGGAGGTGCCGGTACAAGTTCAGCAAATCCCGAAGTGTTATTTGCCAAAGAAGCCGGCATACCGATACTTACCTTTCCGGAAATTTTGCAAAAATATTTTATAAAGAAAAACTCAATAGTCTGCGCCGGCACTTGGGGCAAGACCACAACATCTTCTATAATATCCTTTGTACTCATCCGGGCAGGACTCGATCCCAGCTATTTTAGCGGAGGATTATCCCTATCTCATGACACCGGAGCCATTTCGGATATGGACTGGAGTGTAGTCGAAGGCGACGAATACCAAGTCTCTATTTCCGACAAGAGACCAAAGTTCGTATACTATTCCCCCACTCACCTTCTTCTCACATCCGTATCCTGGGACCATGCCGACCTATATCCGACAGAAGAAAAATATTTCACAGCATTCGAAAATTTGCTTACAAATATACCAGCAAATGGACTTGTGATCGCAAACAACGACGACAAAGGCGTCATGAAAATTATCCATAAGAACAAAGGACGTACCATAACCTACGGATCGGACAAAGCAGATTACATCTTCGACCAGATCGCTCCTTCCAGGCAGGGTCTAGATTTTGCAATTCGCTTCAAAGAGCAGATTTACCGCATACATTCTCCTATGCTTGGCAGATACAACGCCGAAAATATTACTGGCGCTTTTGCTTTATTAAAAGAGATAGGGATTTTGCCGGAAATAATAATCGAGTCCATAGCCGATTTTCGAGGCATACGAAGGCGTTTTGAAAAAAGATACGAAGACAAGATTACAATTCTAGACTGTCATGCACCGACACCAGAAAAGGCCGCATCAGCCTTGGCGAGCATCAAAGAGGTTTATAATTCTGGAAAGATCCTCGCTATTTTTGAACCAAATATCGGCGGCCGCGAACGAGAGACAAACAAAAAATACGACCGAGCTTTCAAAGATGCTGACATGGTTTTCATACCCAGACTAACGAAACTCAAGATAGCAGCAGACGAAGCAGAGAAGCCAATGGAAGGAGATGAGCTCACAAAAGTTATTAGCAAGACTCATGAAGCGGTTATTCACAACGAAGACGACAGCAAATTGGTAGCGTCGGTTACTTCATCAGCAAAACAAGGCGATGTGATTGTATTTCTAGGCTCCCATGGATTCCGAGGAATGATCGAGGAAAGCATAAAAAGTCTTCAAGGTATTTGGAAATAATTGTGTAGCACAAAAGGGCTCATAACAAACTTTTTCCGGATTTGAGAAGTTGTGCAAAGTTCGGGTAATCATAACAGCTCGCAAATCCGGAAAAAGTTTGTTATGAGCCCTTTTGTGCCCCGCCTTACTTCCCTTCATTCACTATTTCAGTTTCAATATTTCCTTCCTTTATAGCCTTGACCATGAGTGTCATACCACAATGATTGCATTCTATAACCATCCCCGTGGTCACACTCGGATAACGGGAAAGATCGATTGTGTTTTTGCATTCCGGGCAGACACACAGCCCTTTTTCAGATTGTATTGAATCGTGCATATTTGTAAGTGATAAATAAGATTATACTTTCCATAATAGCGAAAAAGATGTACGATAGCAACGTGATAACCCCCCAAGAACAGCAACAAAAGCTGGCTAAAGCCATAGGATACGATAGTTTGTGGTTCAAACGCGAAGACTTGCACCCCTACGGCTCTCACAAAGGCAGGTCCATACCTGTAATGATAGACAAGTACTATACTGACGGAGACAGAAACTTTGCCATCTCCTCTTCCGGCAATGCCGCCCTGGCCGCAGCTCTCCATGTCAGGAAAAACTATCCGGACATTTCTCTCAACATCTTTGTCGGAAACAAAATAAACCCAGATAAGCACGAGATCTTGAAGGATCTAGTTTCGGAAAATATAAAAGTGCTCATAAAGGAAAGACCACTTCAAGCATTGACACAGGCTTCGAATGAGGGCTTTAGGAGTCTACGGCAATCTTTCGATGACACTTCCCTCATCGGATACCAAAGTCTCGCAGAAGAGATCATGGAGATCAAAGACTTAGGCGCAGTGTTTATAGGAACATCTTCCGGAACGACCGCCGAAGCCCTAGCGAGAACATTTGTGAAAAATAAACGCCAGATCCAAGTTCATATCATCCAAACATCCTCTTGTCATCCCATATATGACAAATTTGAAGCCTACGACGGACCCGATGAAATATCCACCGCTGATGCAATAGTAGACCAGACTGCATATCGCGGACTAGACCTAGTGCCACTCATAGAAAAAACAGGCGGTCACGCTTGGTGTGCTACAAATGAAAATATCAGTGCCGCAAAAGAGCTTGTTTCCAAGCATACCGGACTAGATGTTTCTACCAATAGCGCATTATCGATAGTTGGAGCCATGCAGACGATGTATCAAGACTACGAAATCAACGGATCCGTTTTGTGTATGATTTGCGGCAAATAACTTCCTCAGGAGCATTTGTCAGAACTCAAATACTAGAGTGACCTGACGGCCCTTACAAACCTCTCGCCTCTCGCCTTTTCCGACGGATCCAAGCCCTGCGCGGCAAAGCCAGGACTAAAGAGCACAATATTACCGGACACAGAATTTTCCTTTGCCAAACGGACGGCTTCCTCTATTCCGGGCGCAGACAAGACTTTTATATTTTGCAGATTTTGCAACATACTGCGGTACTTTATGGTTCCACTTCCTGGCACGAGTATGAGAGTGTGGACATGCTCTGGTATTACCTTCACACACTCTGCATAATCGAGACCAGTGTCAGAGCCGCCGCAGATGAGGGTGATATTACGATCTTTTGCCAGAGTTTTTAGGGCTTTTACCGTAGATTCCGGCAATGTAGAAGAAGTATCATTATAAAATTCCACGCCCTTTATTTTCTTTACGAGCTCCATATTTCCTTTTCCTGGTCTCCATTCTTCTACCACATCTTTTACTTGCTCATCTGTCACTCGGAATAACCTAGCTGCCTGAAGCGCAAGAGCAATGTTCATCCTTTCGTGGCTGTGAACATTTACCTCCCATATCGGTGGAATAATGCTGGGCTTTGTACGAAGCATCTTCGCTCGAGGCTTGAAATCATACGAGCGAGTCATATCTATAATGTCATCTCCCGCCACTAGGAAATTGTTATAAGTCTGATATTCCAGGATTTCAAATGGAGATTTGCCATATGACATAGGGTGAGGCAGAGAGGCAAATATAGCTACATGCGGACTCATTCTCATACCGTGAAATTCCGGAAGCATGCTCGAAACTATTTTGATAAGCAAAATATCTCCATTTTTTGCTTTCTTCAGGAAAGTCAAAATTCCGTCACCCCTGTCCGGATCAGCCACGAAGAGGTTCTGTTCATTATTACCATTTTGAGACTCCTGCTCTTTGCATGCTATTTCTAGCATGGGTGCGAGCAGAGATACCACACTTGTCTTCCCCACAGCTCCAATAACCCCCACTACGGTGAGCGGCGGTGCCAATTTGAAAAAAAGTGTTTCGGGATATTCTATCGGTATGCCTTTTGCTCTGGCTTTTTCCAGAAACGTTGAAGTTCTGGGATATTCATGTGACAGGATGATAAGATCACTGTCTAACAAGTCATCCGCTGGTATGGAGCTACAAACATAGTTTGCCAAGCCTATGGAACGCAAGAATATGAGGTGACTTTTGAGTCTGGCTTCGCTGCGCAAATCATAAACGGAAAGCAATGATCCGGCTTTAATGAGAAATTTTGCATCTTCGACCATTTCTCCGTGCGGCCCTAGGCCCACAAGCGTTACCCTTTTACCCTTGAAATAGTTACGGCTGGTCATGTTCACAGTCTAACTATACGCCCAGCATGTTGCAAGGAATTATGTTTTTAAACTCTTTTTTGCAATAGTTTTTTTACCTTTATGAGCTCATGTAGCATGGCTGTAAGCCTCACCGAGTCCTCCTCGGTGGGATTTGATTCCAGGTAAAAATGCGACAGTTTTTTCATAAGCACACCATACAAGTCACCAAAATATTCCTCTATAACTCTTTTATTTTCCGCCTGCTTGAGATCAATGCTGGATCCTCCAGAAGGCATGTCAAATATCCTGTTTACAATAATAGGTCTCTTTAAACCACCATAAGTGATGGAATCATGCGACAAAATCCCATTGAGTGATGGCGATGTCAAACCGTAATCTCTTGTCATTTTTAGTAGTTCGCCAGTATGCTAGCGAAGGTATCTTTGGTGATGACGACATGATCGAGGAGTTGTATTCCCATGATCTTGCCCGCCTCTACGAGTTGTTTTGTGATCTCTATGTCTTCTGCGCTGGGCGTGGCCTCGCCAGAAGGATGATTGTGAGCGAGTATCACCGCCGCGGCATTGGACTCTACAGCAGGGCGGAAGACTTCGCGAGGGTGGATCATGTTGGAATTGATAGTACCTATGGAAATAACCTCATCTCTTATAACACGATTGTGACTATTGAGGTATAAGCCTCGAAGATGTTCCTTGGGCAAGTTGCGCATATCTTGCAGATATTCATACACATCTTTTGCATTCCTGACCGAAGAAAAGCCACTCGTATTGCGATCATAAAAGCGTCTGCCGAGCTCGCCCGTAGCGACTATCTGACAAGCCTTTCCAACCGGTATGTTGAGCTCTTTTGCGAGCTTCTCAGCATTCTTTTCGGACAGTATGCTCTTCTCTCCGTAATCGCGTATTATGCGATTTGCCATTTCCATGACTTCTTCCTGGGTTGTGCCGACATTCAGAATGACGACCAAAAGCTCCCTGATATTGAGGGCTTCGGGTCCTTGGGAAATGAGCTTTTCGCGCGGTTTCTGGTCCGAAGGCAGGTCCTTGATCGTGTAAATATGTTCACGAGTCGAGGCTCGGTCCAGGATAAGCGCGTTGCTACGGATTGCGTATATCTGCATGAGACAAGTATATCATGGAAAATAAAAAGTGATAAAATTCTTCAATAATTGCGTCGTCCCCCAGCCCCACATTCTCCTTCCGAATCCTGCGGAACTCGGCACCACGAAATTGCAAGACATTTTGACGTTCAGTCATCAGCAACCGACGTCAAAATGTCTAGCAATTTCGGGTAC
>JBAYIX010000005.1:0-58846 GCA_041665385.1 Minisyncoccota bacterium
ATGAAGAAATCAGACAAGCTGAATACCTTCTGAATTCAAGACCGAGGAAAAGGCATGGCGGTCTTACCCCACTTGAAGTATTATTAGCACGTACTGGTGTTGCAATTACTTATTGAATTCAGCAGTAAAAAACTCCTTTCGGAGTTTTTTACAGTGACTACTTTCGTCTCTTGGAAGACTTCTTCGTTGTCTTCTTCGATTTCTTTGTAGCCTTGCGCTTTGTGGAGCGGACTACTTTCTTTTTTTTCATATTGGAGTTTAGAACTTTATTTTTTTAAAGTTGCGTTCAAATCTTTACGACGAAAGACTTTCGCTTACTCACTCAGTATGAAGCATGCAGAATATTTTGCAATGCAAAAAAACAATAAACAGTGGATAACTTTTGATTTTATTTTTGCGCAGTATGAATATTTATTTCTTCTCGAAGCTCCATCCAAATCTTTCCTATTTCATTTTCTCCTTTTCCGTCTGCACCGATATCCCAGTAACCATCACCGGGTGGATACGTCACGATACGTTTAATAATTTTTTGAGAACCTGTATTTTTCAGCGCCTCGCGGACTTCCTCATGCTGTTCCATTTTCTTTCTCATAAGTTCCTTCATGACTTTTCTTTTATGGTTTTCTTCGCGAAATTCCGGGATCTGCAGATGTTTATACTTGCAGGATATCTGCCAAGCTTTGACAGGGCTCGTCGCTGTACGTATCTCCTCTCGGATATTCTGATCTGTGTATCTAGCGCACTGATAGGCGTGTTCCACTGTGGGGTACAAAGTGCCATCCACATCAATGGCGTGAGAAGTATATGGGGAAAAGTATATATAGAAGATTTCTAGGGGAAGAATATCAGACATAGGTTAAATAGCCATTTTGATATATGGGATAGCATTTTCAACTACCTGAGATTCATCTGCGTCTTTCCTGCCTAGGCGAATGCCTTGTTCTTTCATTTTTTCGATCAGATCATTAGGCTTCATCCAAACTATCTTGCTACCACATTCTGGATCACCGAGCTTGCGCTTTGTCTCATCCTTGTATATAAAGTCACACAGAAAATATAAAGTGGTTTTTTCTACGGCCGGCTCATCCTCTGCTAGGAAAAACTTGGAAACTATAGCTCCGATGTAATGACGAATAGTGCTCTCGGCGCCAAATTCCTCCATCAATCCTCTAGCGAGACAGCCCTCGATGCTTTCACCAGGTTCTATCGTCTCCCTCATCAAAAGATAAAAATCTCGGAGTTCTCCGGCTCCGGCTAGTTCAAACTTATCATAATAGTGACAGCATATCTCACCCGAACCATTGACGACTATACCACCAATAGATATATGGAATGGGTATTCAGCAGATCTTCGGAAGTGATTTGTCATATCACTATATTGCATCAAATTACTGTAAAAGAAAAGGCCGGCGTTGAGCACCGACCTGACCGTTACAACCGATAACAATCACAACACGGCTCGTATTAGATCCCGCACTGCTCTGAGTTCTTCTTCCGGTGATGTCTTTCTTTCCCCGGGCCTATAGATAAACTGACGAGGTTCATATTCGCATACACCTGAATCACCAGTCTTACGAGGTACTACATGGAGATGGAAGTGTGGAACAGATTGACCAGCCATCTTGCCATCATTCCAGGCAAAGTTGAAACCTTCGGAGCCAAATACTTTCTTTAGTGCTGTCAGGATACCGACGCGCAAGGCTTCGATCGATGCCTTTTCTTCCTCCGTCAGATCTTCATAACGGGCAATACACCGCTTTGGGACTATGAGCATGTGCCCTGGCGTTATGGGAATGTTCGTCGGAAAAGACCATGCTAGATCGTTCTCATTAACCTTTCTTTCTTTTATTTCTGGCAAACTACAATATGGACAATTTTTCATACCAAGAATAAGGTAACACCAATGAGAGTAAAAAACAATTTGCTTATGCAGCATTTGTATCCCCTATCCCCACTTCTTTCTTTTCAAAAATAGCCCTTATGATCTCCGTCGCAGACATTTCATCTATCAATATATCATCGATAGGTAAATCTGAGGATATGATCTTGCTCGCAATCTCCTTCACCCTTTCTCGTGGCACTCTTATAGAAGCACCTATTTCACTACTCTCTTCGACCGTGCCAAACTGTTCGAGACGACTAGCGGATATCTTTTCCAACGTTGTAACCTTGATCACCTTATCTTTCGCATAATGCGTGATCAGATTTTTGAGCTTGCCGTCATATATGATCTTACCGAAGTTTATTATGACCACCCTCTCACATAGCTCCTTGATATCTTCCATATAATGAGAAGTCAGTATTATGGTAGTCTTTCTCTTTTGGTTGTACTTCCTTATAAAGTCCCGAATATTCTTTTGTGCAAAGACATCGAGACCGATAGTCGGCTCATCCAAGAACAGCACCTTTGGACTATGCAGGAGTGATGCCGTGAGCTCACATTTCATGCGTTCACCGAGTGAAAGTTTCCTGACTGGAATATCCAGAACATGACCGATATTGAGGAGGCTGATGAGCTCGTCCAGAGTAGACCTGAACTCCTTATCAGGAATTTCATAAAATTCCCTGAAAAGCATAAAATTGTCCATCGGCGGCAACATCTTTGCCAGCTGATCCTTTTGACCCATGACTATTCCGAACTGTTTTTTGAATTGTTTTTGTCTCTTCTGTGGATCAAAGCCCAGGACAGATATGCTACCTGAGCTCGGATACAATATTCCGGAAAGCATCTTGAGAAATGTCGTCTTGCCGGCACCGTTTGGTCCGAGAAAGCCGATGACTTCCCCTTCATTTATATCCATAGAAACATCCTGTACGGCATCAGCATAAGACTTTTTGCGATATACCAGCGCTTTCAATGTACCGCGCAAACCCGCTTCCTTGCGGTAAAATTCATATTTCTTTGATAGATTTTTTACGCTTATTGCATTCATATTATTATATTCCTACGGCCTCGTATCTTTTGAGACCTCTCTTCCACACCAAAGCAACTATCAATGAAAGTAATACTACCCAAACAACCTCCACGAATATTCCCTGGAGACCTTGCTTTAGGCTGATATTTTTCAAATATAGCTGTGCTGGCATAAAAAATGAATAGGCAAATGGCAGATACATGCTCACTGTTACCAGGCTCGCAGGCAATAGACTCAAGGGGAAGTATCCGCCAGAAAAGAACTTTTTTATGCGGGAAACTGTGGCCTCGAGACCGTCGACTTCATCTGTCCAAAATGCGATAGTACCGATGAGAAATCCCATCAGAAGTTCTATGATAAAGGCAAAGAATATCATAGCCACGATCAATAATATGTACCGTATGTCTGTATTTGCTACGATCTTATTTAGGAAAAATGCGACAACAAGCACCTGGGATGCCACAGAAACCAATATAGCCAGTAACGACCTGCCCACCTCATGAAAGAAAATATATTTCAAATAAGATATGGGCTTTACCAGAAACATAGAAAGTCTGCCCTCATTTATGTCCCTCGATACAAACCCTGGCAGAAAATTACGGACAGCAACAGAAAAAATGTTTCCGATGAGAAGATAGGTAATCATTTCATTCTCGGTAAAACCTTTGATAGTACCTGCCCCTCCGGCATATATAGCACTCCACATGAGGATGAGCACGAGGACTTCTGCTATTTCTCCTATGCGATACGTGAGGATAGTAAAACGATAATTCAGGTTTCTCTGCCAGGCATACTTGGATATGACTAGTCCTTGCCTGAAGTATGAGAATACGGATTTCATTTGAATAATATGACTATTTTGCTACAAATCAAGACAAAAGAAAAGGAACAGTGGCGTAAATAAAAAAACGCAGAACTAGCCGGCTATGATCTATTTTTTTGTGCAATTAGCCAAATACTCAAGCTTCTTCTCCCTGCTCCACCTCTTTATCTCCGCTTCCCGAGCGCGTGCTTCCGCGAGTGAGCCAAATGTTTCGACATGAATGAGAGTGACCGGCCTCCGTATCTTGGTATAGTGGGCACCTTGCTTTGAATGGTTGTGCTGTGCCAACCTTCGCTCGAGATTGTTCGTACAGCCGATATAAAGCGTCTTGTCGGCGCATTCTAGGATGTAGACGGAGTGCATGGAATAATTATATCCTAAACGGATTTTTTCACATTCACTGTCCCACCCCTCTTTTCCTTGAAATGCTTGAGCCATGCGACGACAATAAAACAGATAATAACCAACAAGAACCATGAGGTTATCTTCTGTGTACTCACAACTGTCCATACATGGATCTGCCCCGGATACTTCCACGCACCATAGAAGGTCGCAATATTCTCTGCCACCCAGACAAAAAAGCCGATGAGTGCGAAGCTCACTAGCATGGGCATGCGATATTCGTATTGTCTGCAGGTAAAGTAAACGTCCGTGCGGTAGTAAACTATAGCAATGACAAGAAATAGAAAAAGTCGAAAATCATAAAAATAATGGTTGGTAAAGAAGTTGAGATATATGAGAAAACAGATCACAATACTGAGTGAATACGATGGATGGTTCGACAGACGCAGCCTGAATATTTTCCAAGCCTGGGCTATGTAGCTCCCGACGGCGGCATACATGAACCCACTATATAGAGGTACACCGGCGATCTTGAGAAAGCCATCTTCCGGGTATGACCACGATCCGATAGCCGGGTTTGTCTTGTAGAGCTCCAAGCACAAGCCGATAATATGAAAGAGGAATATCGTCTTTGCCTCGTCTTTGGTCTCGAACTTGAATATTAGCATCAGTATCTGTATGACTATGGCGGCGACAAAGAGGAAATCGTACCTGTGGAATGGGCCAAGTGGAATATAGTTCGAGACAAAAAGCAGGAGTAGAAATGAACCTGGGAAAATGACGGCACGGAGTTCCTTCATAACAAAAGAAAACAACTCTTTCAAATAATATTTGAAATCAATCGATCTGATATTCCGGAACACACGGGCAAAGACAATAAAAAATGAAATGCCTACCAAACCCCAGAACAGATCCATGAGATCAAATGTCCTGTTGATAGAGAGGACTTGAAGTGCTTCATCAATAAACGCAATAGACATCACAAGAGTCGGTCCGACGGGTATATGTCTACCAAAAACATTTTTGCGCTCCCTATTGAAGGAATAATGCGCGACCAGACCCAAAAGTCCAAACAAAACAAAATGCCCTATGGAATCATAGTGTGGAATGAGCTTGATCTCGGATGGGATCAGTCTGTTATAGGCGAGGATGCTCAGAAATACGAATACAGCGAGAGATCCCACCAGAAAGGGGTGCTTTTTGAGCTCATTTAACATTCCGCTACTTTATAACATTGAGGGGGTATGCACAAACCCGATTATTCATTCGAGCTGAAATTATCTTGACAAACCACTCTTTGTGTGCTAGGTTCTTTTTTAGAGATTCGAAAAGGACCTGTTGTCTTTTTCATTGTGAATCTTTGAAAACTGCAAAGCAATAGTATAAGCCATAGTATGGATCACAAAGCTTCATTCATAGAGGCAGTTGTGACCTCGGTTGACGGCCGCAAAGGCAGAGAATATGTGACAACAAAGTTGACACAATCTTCGCCTCGACCGGTCAGTATACCGATGGAAGCAACCGTGACCTTCTCTCTATCCGAATGGAAGAGCGAGCATCAGCCGAAGACCGGCCAGCTCGTTCGCCTAAGAGATATTGAGAAGTTTGCGAAAGGTTGGAGAGCACGCCTGGCAGAGCCGGTGCGCGCATAGTAGACAAAAACAAAGAAACAGCAATAGAAAACGAGAAATAGTATGAGAAAGAAAACTGTAGTTAAATCGTTGGTAGACATCAAGGATAACTTCGTCGTCCGCATCACACTCAATCGAGAGCATGTCGAACACCTGAAGGACCTGATCGAAAGCGGCGTCGAAATGGACCCCCTGCTCGTCTCCGCAGACGACAATGAACTCATTGATGGACGGCACCGCAAAGCGGCATACCTGGAGCTCGGAATTAAAGATGCAAGCTGTGAAGTACGCACCTTTTCTTCCCAATCGGAAAAAATCATCGAGGCTCTTCAGCGCAATGTCGGCGGCTCACTGCCTCCAACACACGCAGATGTCAACCACACGATGGAGATCCTCCTCACATCTGGCGAAAGTCGGAAATCTATCATCGAAATGATGAGTGCACGAATCGGTTTTCCCCCAAAGTTGGTGTCACGACATTTGGACGAAGTGCAGTCCAACCTCGCAAAGGCACGCCTGAAAAAGGCCGCTCATGCTGTGGTAAACGACGGCAAAACTGTTCATGAGGCTGCGACCGAACAAGGTGTCAAACTCGAAACCTTGAAAACGTTTTTGAAGACCGATGCCGAATCCGGTGATGATCGTGCGACTTCCGTCAATCAAGTGAAGGCATACCTGAGCACTCAGTTCCGTACGCTTCAAGGAAGTATGGGTCAAGTTCTCGCCAAGGTTCTCCGCGAACTCAAGGATGGCATTCTCGAGCCTGACGAGGCCTCCGAGGTCATGCGGCATGTGAATAAACTCACAGCGCGACAAAACCACCACCATGACGAATGGGTCAAGCGATTCGAGTCGCATGTCGGAACCACAAATAAAGTTACTCAGATGAGCAAGACCAGCGCGCGTGCTCCTCAGGTTTCGCAAGCCAATAAAGCGCTTGACCGCATGGGTGTACTCAACTAAGGAAAAGTTATGAAGACAGACGCAAGATCGACACCTCCACTACCAGTCTTAGCAACAGGCAGTCCACCACCGGCCGATATCAATCCCCAGAAACCTGCTGCTGAGAGCAGACGTTTGACGATTGAAGAGTTCGCTATCCGTGCAATCGAGAAATTGGCTGTACCGGGTAAGCAGACGATCCATACAGTCTACAGCGGCTTCAATGACGCGTTCCGGAAATACTTTCCGGGACAAGATCCCATCGAGGAGACAAAGAAATTGGTCTTGCAAGGAAAGATCAGTCTCCGTCTCTGCCGTGGCGGTGCAGTGATGGGTAAGCCCGGAGTTGTCTCCGACCAGGCATCACCGAAGATCACCCTTACAAAGATGGGGCTGTAACAATCTCTATCTCCTTACCACCGCGGTTGCACATGCAGCCGCGGTTTTTTTATGAACTATTTGAAATTATTTTAATATCCACTCTGAGATATAACCCTTATACTCATAGCCCAGTTTTTCGGTATTACACAAATCGCCGCTAACACCGGCGATTTTTATCATAAGGAAAAATGAAGTAGCCACTACTGAAGTAGCACGAAATGATTGAGACATAATAAAAACACGCCAGCACATAAGCGCTAACGTGATCAAAAATAAACTTGAATCATGGCAGAAGTTTGCGAATCCTATCAATTCGCTCCCGCCAGTCTATTACTTCGGGTTTGTCATCATCGATTTTATAGTACAATTCCTCGTCAATATTATATTCTGTTACTATACCTTCGATAATTAACCCGTTTAAGATAGTCCTGCGCTCCTCTTGGTCCGTACCTTCGACATACGCACGCTCAACAATAAAATCATAGGTCAATCGTTCGTGACTGTCACCAAGACATGAGATAGAATTGAATAGAGAAGTTTTTTTATTGATCTCTCTTATTTCTTCTCTAATCATCTCATTCCGCGCCCGTCTTGAAGCTAAAACAGCTGCGACAAGCCCCAAAACGGCATACCCTCTATTGTCATGCGCCTTTTTCTCAAGCGATTTCTCAAGTGAGGAGCTGTCCAAGATGACAGGTCCACTCATCTTATCTGAAACCAACTCCAACTTCTCCGTAAGTTGCGCAAGTAATTCTTTATGTGTGGGCATATTCATCCTTTCAATGATCTCAAAACAATGATGGAACTGAAACTCCTTTTTCAAAATAAACTATAAATCAATAAATGTCAACTCGTTCATATAGGTAGGGCGGCACGCGTTCTTCTCATATCACTCGCTAGCCGCAATATTCCTCATTCGTACTGGCTGTGTGGTTCGATGTTGGAACCATTTTGCAATAAATCTTGGTAAAGAAAAGAGCCGGTCGTAAAACCAGCTCTTTGACACAGTCTACAGGCTCAACTCGGAACAAGTACTTTTTGAGTGAAGACACGCTTAAGCATTGCCTGTTGGTCACCAAAAATTTCCTCAAACAGTGTGAAATAGACATGAGTAACAAAACAGGCATGACGTGCTCTTGTTTCCGCTTGCGAAAGAGCAGGCCCGTAAAGTTCGTCAAGGTCTTCGATGAACGGCAGCAACCACCCAAACTCGGCGACTATTTTACTCTCCGAGCGAAAGCGATTCTTATCGATGGTGTTTACCGCATTTCTCAAGATGTGGCTGTACTTTGATCCAAACAACATTTCGATTAGTCGGTTTTCGAACGCGTATACCCTTTGCTCTTCTATAGCCTTGTCGTGCATCAAAGATGGTTGGGTCATTTTCTGAAAAGCATGGCTTGCTTCGTGAAGTAAGATGAGCCCTCGCCATATTGGCGTGCAAGGAGCATGCTCCCTTACCACAATGCTATGCAAATCTTCGAGGTAGTACGCAACGGATTTATCGGAACTGATTAGACGATCCCAATTTGAACAGCGGTTGTCAGAGTCTGACATAACCGGGATTATGAAAACCCCAGTGGATTCTTTTCTTTCCAGCACACGACAACCATTTGCATGTGGAGCAGCGGCAGCTGAGCCGTTCAGAAATTGGCAAAGCTGTCTGGCGTGAAAATGTTTAGTCCGTTCAGCAATACTATTTGCTGCTTGGACCCACTCTTTCTTTACCGTGATTCGTTGATTGTCCTCTTGCCTTTGGCGCCAACTTTGTTTATTGAAAAGTACTCCAAAAAATGACATTTTAACCTCCATTTTAGGGTTTGCTATCTATCACCTTAATACACCATTATGTCTAATCTGTCAAATAGCTGCGGGACTTGGATTCGAACCAAGATGACAGCTTTCAGAGAGCTGCATCCTACCATTAGATGATCCCGCAATACCTTGCAGAATACCCCAAAAATTGTTATAAGACAATACATATAGTCACATTTCTTCCATTTACTGCTATGATATGTGACATAACAACATGCGTTACTTCATCGGCAATCTCATTCGAGGCGAAGCGGCAGAATACTACAAAGCCACTTGTGAAGACTTGGCGAACCATTTTGGTGTCGAGAACATCTCTATCATCACTCCCCCACGTATCACAGTAAAATCATCCTTTGAAAGACCAAACATAGACGCCGTGGACGATGCCATATCTCTCCTCGCCGAAGCTCCACCTATTCCTCTGGCTCTCTCCGGCTGGAACCACTTTACCACTCGCACCATATTTCTGGATGCTCCGACCGTACCAAAGGAACTGCAGGAATACATCCGCACCGTCCTCCACAAGCTCCAAGGCCTGGGCATCCCTCTCACACCACAGGAACAGACATCGCATATCCACATGTCCATCGCTCGTTTCCTCCGACCGGACCAGTATACGAAAATATGGGAATATTTGGCCTCCATGCCGGCACCTACCTTCGACATTATGTTCGACAATCTTACGATCTTTGTGAAGGAGTACAGGGAAGATAAAGCTTGGAAGGTGTTGAAGACATTTCCATTGACTGGGGTTCGTAAATAAGTAAATCTTACTTTAGGTCAACTATTTCCTTGCCCGTCAGCATCCCCACAACTGAACTCCTAACTTCCTCTTTTGCCCTACCTTCCCATCTCTCCCTTGCAGACTTCACAAACTCTGTAAACAAAGGATGCGGTTTGAGTGGTCGTGCTAAAAATTCCGGATGGAACTGAGTACCCAGGAAAAATGGATGCATGTCGCGCGGTAGTTCTGCTATCTCCATGAGAGTGCCGTCGGGAGACTTTGCAGAGAAGACCAAACCGCCCTTTTCCAATCTTTCGACATATTTCGGATTGACCTCATATCGATGTCGATGACGCTCTGTTATCGTACCTGTCTTCGAGACATATGCGGCACTAGCTATGGTTCCCTTTATGAGCTCGGAAACATATGCACCCAACCTCATGGAAGCGCCATATTTTCCTTCGCTCAGTTTCTTTTTCTGATCCGGCATAATATCTATGACCAAGTGCGGTGACTCTGGGTCGATCTCGGCGGTATTTGCGCCCTTCATACCGAGAACATTTCTCGCATATTCTATAGTCATGAGTTGCATGCCATAACAAAGACCGAAATATGGGATTTTATTTTCGCGTGCGTATCGGATGACATTGAGCTTGCCTTCTATGCCCGACTCGCCAAATCCACCCGGAACTATTATGCCATCATACTTATCGATACTTTCATAATTATGTCCTGCGCCTTCTCCCTCGAAGTCGCGCGAATTGACGGTATGTATCACCGCCTTCACCCCCGCCGCATATGCCGAAAACTTGATAGCTTCCAAAACAGAAATATATGCATCGGAGAGAATAAAATCTCCAGTATTGAAATACTTACCCACGATGGCAATATTTACCCTCTTCTCATTATGATTCTTGATCCCCTTCGCCATTTTCTTCCATTCTTTGATATCTATGAGGGGCCTGGATTTGGGCTGTACAGTTTCTAGTCCTAGAGCTCGGAGCAACAGTGCACCTAGACGATCATTTTCGAAATTTACAGGTACATCATATATACTCTCTATATCAGGCGCAGATATCACCCGTTCTGTGGGAATATTACACGATACTGCTATTTTTTCTTTCCTCTTGTGGTCGAGAGGGGTCTCGGCACGAGCGATGATAAAGTCTGCATTGATACCATAGGATGCGAGCTGGCGTGCGGCATTCTGAGTCGGTCGCGACTTCATCTCTCCCAAGTTTCCAGGTGTAGGCAAGTAGCTCACCATGATGAAGAGTACGTCATTTGGGTGGCGCATTTTGAGCACGCGTGCGGCCTCGATAAACATCACGTTCTGATAGTCACCTATAGTACCACCCACCTCTATTATAGAGATGTCAGACTTATTTACTTTTGCACTATGCTCAAATCTGTGAACTATCTCATCACGGATATGGGGTATAGCTTCTACACACTTACCGCCGAACTGTAGTGCACGCTCCTTTTCTATGACATGCTTGTAAACCATACCGCTAGTGATATAGTCGTCACCGGTAAGGTCGCGACCCAGGAAACGCTCATAGTTCCCCATATCCTGATCGGTCTCTAGTCCAGAATTCAACACAAAAACTTCACCATGTTCCGTGGGGTTCATGGTGCCTGCGTCGACGTTCAGATATGGATCTACTTTTACTAGGTTTACTTTGTAGCCTTTTGTGGCGAGGAGAGTGCCGATAGACGAAGTCGCAATACCCTTTCCCACTCCCGACATGACTCCGCCTATTACGAAAATGTATTTGTGATGATGCGCCATGGCACTATTCTAAAGGAAAGAAAAAGTTTTTCCAAGTTGCAGACAACCAAAAAATATGTCAATGTCGAGAAAGAACAGAAAGGACACCAATGAAGAAACAACCGATATCGACTATAGAGGAGCTCACAGCTCTACTCGTAAAGTATAACGTCCGCACCGACGGCTGGGGTCATGGCGGTACAAAGAGTCTCAAGGATCTGTTCGAGGAGATCCAGCAAGGCACATCAAAACCCATAATATTCAAACACATGGTCGTCCGCTGTGTGACAAACGTTGCCATAAGTGTCTACTACAAACCGACACCGAGCTTCCTCCAGTACTTGGAGGAGATGAAAGAACCAAAGAACAACGGGCACTCCCGTGTCGCTCATCCGGGCTTTAGTCTACTCACTGACAAGCTCGCCAATGAGACTCCACAATCTGCAGCGGAGCGCTGTCTCAAAGACGAATTCAACATCGACCCGAGCCATTTCCATCTACGACAAATCGGAGAGAAAATGATATTCGATCCCAGTTGTCGTCATTTCCCTCATTTGAGTGGAGCTAGGATACAAACGCACATCGTTGCCGAGATGGACAGTAAGCCCTACAAGGCATACGGCTACAAAAAGATCCTGCCAAATGGTCAGACGATCCACAGATCTTGGAAACCGGTACCCTTCGAGCAAGATACGCCATACTTTCACTTTTTGCTCCGCGACCTATACGAACGCACTTAGCACCTTTCAGGAGATAATAAATGCAAGCACCAGGTTCAACACCTGGTGTTTTTTGTGTAAGAATTTTAGAAAGGGAACGTCTTATTTTTTATCAGATTTGAAAAACGCGTGGCATACTAGGGTGAACGCCAAGGCTCACAAATCTGATAAAAAATAAGACGTTCCCTTTCTAAAATTCTTACACTCTTAGATACCTCTTCGCGGCTATGTAGCTCGGTAAGCCGCCCAAGATCACACCCGCTCCCATGATGATAATGAATATCTGACTAAAATTCCTAAAAAAGTACGATGAAAGCACATTTACCACTAGTTCGAAATTTGCTGCCACATCCACCCCAACCAATCTCAATATTACCGAGTCGCTCCAGTAAGCAAAGAGCCACATAAATCCGAGAGTGATAAAGCCGGAAATAATACCATACATGATACCCGAGACCACGAAAGGTCCTCTAACATAAGTATTGCTCGCGCCCACAAGCTTCATGACTGAGATCTCATCGCGGGCTGTGTATATGATGAGACGAATAGTATTCCAGACTACAATGATAGCAACCAAAACGAACAATCCTGCCGCCGCAAAACCGGCAGTCTCTACTGTGGGAATTATCTTGCTCAATCTGTCGATGATGAGCTTATTTTCCTGATAGTTTACCTTTGTGATTATGGGACTACCGCTAGCGTCAGTGGGATTTTTACTGGATATATAGTCCGCTATGCCGCTATACTGTCCCGGTTCACGAGCTTTTATATTGAGTGATGCTGGAAAAGGATTTGTACCTATCTCTTCCAAACCTTGCATGATGAGGTTGTTATTCTGCCATTTTTGCTTGAAGGATTCCAAAGCCTCATCTCGAGAGACATATGTGGTAGAAGTAACCTCAGGCAAGTTATCTATATCTTCTTGTATGGAAAGGATGTCAGCTTCCGGAGCAGACAGTGCAAAATAGACATTGATATCTACTTTGTCTTTGACATCGGCGAGGAGAGACCTGCCAAATGCACTAGAAAATATGAGTGCGCCAAAAGAGCACAGCGAAAGTGTGATGACTACGATAGCGGCAAATGACAAAAAACCGTTTCTCCAGAAGTTTACAAAGCCGGTCCTGGTTATTCTCCTAATGTTGGTGAATATCATTTTTTTAGTATAACACAGTGGTGATTTTGTAAAAAACCCCACATCACACAGCTTTTCATCAGATTTGAAAAACGCGTGGCATACAAGGGTGAACGCCAAGGCTACATAAATTTGATAAAAAGCTGTGTGATGTGGGGTTTTTTACAACACATACTTACCATTCTTATCATCTCTCACAATCTTACCCTTTTCCATAGTGATGACGCGTCCTTTCAGTGTATCTACGACACCCTTGTTGTGCGTGGTGAGGAGTATGGTCGTACCTAGCTCATTTATCTTCTTCAATATCTTGATGATCTCAAAAGTATTCACGGGGTCGAGATTGCCGGTTGGCTCATCTGCGATGACTATGTCCGGCTGGTTCACTATGGCGCGTGCTATAGCGACTCTCTGCCTCTCCCCACCGGAAAGTTCACCGGGGAAATTCCAGATCTTGTGAGCGATATCCACAAGCTCGAGTACATGCGGTACGTCTGCGGCCACTTCGCTATCTTTCCTACCTGCCACTTCCATAGCAAAGGCTATATTTTCATAAACAGTCTTGTTTGGGATGAGACGATAATCCTGGAATACCGTGCCAATACGACGACGTAGCTTGCTCATCTGTTTCTTGCTGAGTTTATGAATATCAGTAGATTCAAAAAAAACCGAACCGTCGGTCGGATATTCCTCGCGGATTAGGAGCTTCATAAGGGTAGTTTTACCTGCACCAGAATGACCAACAATAGTAACAAATTCCTTGGGCTCTACGCCAAAGCTGACGTTATCGAGAGCGACGGACTTGTCGGGGTAAGATTTGCTGACTTTATCGTAATAAATCATCTTTTGAGTATAACACAAGAGAAGCACAGGGAAAAAACTCGAGTAAAATCGCACACCACACAAGTTTTCATCAGATTTGAAAAACGCGTGGCACACAGGGGTGAACGCCAAGGCTCACAAATCTGAAGAAAACTTGTGTGGTGTGCGATTTTACTCGAGATCTTTCTCAGCAACTATAAAATCCTCAATATCACCTTCCAAAACCTTATCAACCTGACTGGTTTCATAATCCGTACGGTGATCCTTCACCATTTTGTAAGGATGGAGAACATAAGAGCGGATCTGATTGCCCCATTCTATGGATGTAGTTGACGACAACTGCATACCTCGATCTTTTGCCAAACGTTCTTCTTCCATGCGCTTCCAGAGTTTTGCACGCAAGATATCCATAGCCTTTTCCCTGTTCTGAGCCTGGGAACGCTCCGATGTTACATGGATAGATATACCAGTAGCCTTGTGGAGGAGACGCACTGCAGTTTCGCGCTTGTTCACATTTTGGCCTCCGGGACCGCCGGACTTGGCAATAGAGACCTCTATATCCGCATCGGCTATGGCAATATCGCCAGCACTGGATTTTTCAAGTTTTGGCAAGATTTCCACCAAGGAGAAAGAAGTATGACGTTTATCATTGGAATTGAAGGGTGATATGCGCACCAGGCGGTGAACACCGGATTCATTCTTGAGTGTGCCGTATGCTCCCCTGTCGTCCGGTCCGCCATTTTTCCCGGAAATTTCCACGGTAATATTCCTATATCCACCATGATCATTTTCATTTGAATGAATGAGTGTCCAGCTCCAACCTCTTCCTTCTGCGTACTTCCGGTACATGCGGATGAGCAGTGCCGAAAAGTCCTCGGCATCATCGCCACCCGCACCCGAGAGGATAGAGAGGATAGCATCGCCACGATCATACTTGCCTACGCCCTCGAGGTCACTCTTGAGCTTTTTTATTTCATTTATGACTGACTGGGCCTTGCCTTTGTCAGACCAAAAATCCGCCGCAGACATGGACGCTTCGAGTTCGGAGATCTGGGATTGGATTTCTTCTTTTGTTGCCATAAATATGATTATTGTCAGTTATCTTATATTCATTGAGCCAAAGGCGGGAATCGAACCCGCATCTCTACTTTACGAAAGTAATGTTCTACCACTGAACTACTTTGGCGTTTTCAGATGCTATCATACGTCCTTCTTTTACCCTATTGCTCAATATGCGATTCTTTCTTCCGTTACCCCTATTCAAGCCAGCAAAAGTCGGACTCAATGCATCACAATTATGACAAACTAACCTAAGGTTGCTTTCAATATTATTTCTCCAGTTACCATCAATATGATCAGCAACTAATGGAACTTCATTTGTTTTTGGGTTGATTCTTGCCCATCCGCAAAGACAACACTTGTTGTCATATTTTCTGCGCAAATACTTTTTAACATATGCGGAAACAATGCCTATACTCTGCAAACCATTTACTCCACCTCCCTTCCACTTTTCAATATACTCCCGATATTGAAACTCAAACTGACATGCATTACTACAGTACGTATAATAAGCTCGTGCGGGTTCATTTCCGCAAACAAGACACATTTTTCTTTCTTTCCTTGGCATTGGCATGCGCAAAGTATATCAAAAAATTGTATCGGAGCCGATGTCCGGGATTGAACCGGAGACCTCGCCATTCGTTTACACCTCACCTTTCGGGAGGACTAGACTGTATCTTTCTCCATTATTCATGGAGACCCTTGTCAGTCGTTCGGGCGCAATATCTTTGCGCCACGGTCTTATCCTTCTCCAGTGAGCTCGGGACTTTAACCGTTATTCGGGATTCACTTACGCGTTACCGCATATGTGGGCAGGATTCTTACGACCCACCAATGGCGTGCTCTACCAGCTGAGCTACATCGGCATTATTTCAAATCAAAAAACTAGGTAACTAGGTAACAATAGACTATTTAACGAATATTTTCAATTGATGATTTACAATTCTGCGCGGCCAAGCGGGCTCGAACCGCCAACCTCTCGCGTGACAGGCGAGTGCTCTAACCAGTTGAGCTATGGCCGCAATAGGAACAGTCTAGCAAAAAAGGATGAAAACACAAGAAAGCCAAACTTTGGTGCCGGCGGAAGGACTTGCACCTTCGACCTTATCTTTATGAGTGATATGCTCTAACTACCTGAGCTACGCCGGCATGTAAAAGAGTAAGGATACAATAGCGGAAATCTCGCACTTGTGCAATTCACTATTGCAATACGGCTCCCAATATGGCAATATTACGCCATACCGCGGGGTAGAGTAACGGTAGCTCGTCAGGCTCATAACCTGGAGATTGCCGGTTCGATTCCGGCCCCCGCAACAAGTTCGGACTTTGAAGCAACAAAGTCCCCAGATAGTCTGAATACAGGCGATAGAATAGCGGTGCCAAACATTTTGGTGGTTTTGTCATATACGAGACCTTGGGGAAACACCACTTTTTGCAATCGTTGCTGCTGTTTAATGCCCATGTCCAGCCATTGTTTCGATAAATTCGAGATAAACTGCGTTGCATAAGCAATACTTGATTCCAGATCAAATTTATCAGTCTCAGTTTCGTTATGAGAAATCTTGATTCCAGTGATCTGATTGTCGATCTTGTCTTTCATATCCTGAAAATCTTCTTTTGATATTTCCTGATTGATACGCATTTCCATAAGTTCCTTGCGCCTACTTTCCAGTCTGGCAAGTTCTTTTTTATAGTAATCACTTTCCTGCTCTATGGAAGAATATCGATTTTTCCACACCTCTATAACGCACTCTTCAAATATTTTAAGAAATCTCTCATCAGGATTAATCCTGTTCAAATAATCCACAAACTCCTTTTCAATATCACCTTTAGTGATGGCGTGAGTATAATTTGGACATCCTTTATTGTTACAGTGATAATACGGATATTTTTTACTACGCCCAGTACGCCAACTGGCTGTAAGGAAATCACCGCAAGTACACCGAACAGATCGCCTCAAGGGAAAATCAGGGTTAGTGGAATGACGTTTTGTTGTGGCATTGTTTGATAAACCTCTTTTTACCATCTGAATCTGATCAAACTCATCCAGACTAATCATAGGCTTATGTTTTCCTGTATATTCTTCTTTGGTCCATGGATTCACGAGAATACCTGCATAAAATTTATCGGTCAAAATGGTTTCCCATAACTGCTTACGCATAGGCTGGCCTGTTCGAGTACGCAAGCCCCATTTACTGCTTATATCGGACAATTCACAAATAGTATGATTGCCCTCCTTGTATAATCTAAGCCCTTTTTGAATCAAAAAGAATCGCTCAGGATCAGGCTCATCAGGCTGTAGCTTCCTTCTATCTAGCCTATTTTTTGAATTTACATATCCAATTGGCGGCCACCAACACCATATCCCTTCGCGCAATCTCGCTTGCATACCACCCGTACATCTCTGCTTACGAACCTCATTCTCAAATTCCGCATAGCCTGCCAAAAACGTCTCCATCAACTTTCCCATGTGATCTTGCGTAATCGGCTCAGTGACCGACATAAGATTGACCCCGTACTGCGTAAGTTTCGCACGAACAGCGAAATGATCCGTTGTATTTCTTGCAAACCTATCAACCTTCCAGACTATGAAAGCGTTTACATCACCCTTGTGTTCCTTGCAGTAATCGAGCGCATTCAAAAACTCTGTCCTATTAGCCGCTGTAGCTGATTCACCTCTTTCCACAAAGACTTTCTTAATTTCTATATCCTGTCTTTTGGCGAATTCCAGACAGGCTCTTTCCTGATTATCCAAGCTAGTACCTTGGACCTGCTCATGTGACGAGACACGACAATATATAATTCCTTTTTTCATATTTTTTGTGCATAAAGGGACGGCCTGGTTGACCCAACACACTTGCTCCGAAGAGTAGCCTCATTGGCAAGCCGCCCCTTTATGACAACGAGGCAATAAAAAACTTCGGGCTTTGAATGCGTGCGGGTCAACATGATTAATATATCATACATTTTTATTTTGGCTATCCACACGCCTACTTTGTTCTTCTCTAAGCTGCCTTAATGCTTTTACCATTTGTTTTTCCAATCTCTCTTGCTGATCATTAAGCAATTCAACCTCCGTATCAATCCGTATTTTCTTGATATTCCTGATCCGCTGCCGTGGACGATTCCCATCTGATTCGTACCTTTCTTCCTCTGTGATAATGTTTTGCTTCTCCAGAATATTCTTCTCAACCTCTCGAAGGCGTCTTAATTTCCATGCTGAAAAAATATATTTTTTTATAAATTCTTCTTCAATTCTTGTCTGTGCACGCATCTCGACACGAATATGATGAACAAGATCGAAGAAATCACGTTTATTTTCACCCTTAATAAGCACCTGTTTTGCTAATCGCTGGGGCATTAGACTATCGTTCAAGTCATCTGGAACGATATTATCCTCACTTACGATATCAATATTTTGCTTTATGTTTTGTTGCATCATGGATTATGTGCTTTTTTGACTACCAAGGTGATAGGTGACAAGCAAGGTTGTTGTTTGTTGCTTATCACACACACTATAGGTGTGATAAGCACAAGTGCTAAAAGTCCTCAAAATTATCGACAAGATTATCCTGCTCATCAGCTGCGCGAAAATAGAATTTTTCATTATGTTTTCCATCAGTTGAACTGATAGGAAGTGACTTTTTCACCGCATCTTTCCTTGTTACAGCTTGAATCAAACCATCATGTTCAAGCTGTTTCAAGCAGTTTACCAAAGTTGTTCGACCACCTATTTCTTGAGCAAGTAAATCCTTCAAATTCAACCATTGGACACTTTTATCAAGAATTTCCTGTATCTTTGCCTTTGTCCGAGCATTTAAGACCTCCTTTGAATCATGTTCACCGCCATATAAGAATTTTAACTTCTTGTCGCTTGAATCTATCACTAGCTCGAACGGCTTTATTTTCTCAGCAGCCTTTAGTTTTCGTTGATTTATCACAAGATATTTTTTACCATCCCTTTCACAACTCTCACATGAAAGGTGTCCATGAAGAGCTGCGTTAATGCCCGAACTTCCACGGGATTCTTCACCCAGATCATCCTTGTTGTTTCCAATCCTAGATTTCTTTCGATTGTGATGAGTAAATAATACAGTTATACCTGCTGCCGTGATGCGTTTCAACTGATTCATCACGTCCTGCATCTCCTTTGAACTATTTTCATCCGCATTGTGGACGCTTCTAAGCGAATCGAAAATGATCAGACCAATCTTTTCACTCCTTGCACGATCAATAAGCTCATCGACAAATTTTTGCTCGATCTTTATTTCCTTGCCGATAAAGAAACTTATAGGTAAATTCTTTTCGCCGTTTAGAAGTATCTGCAACCTCTCCTGAATCATCCTAGCAGTATCCTCCTCATTGATGATTAATACAGCTTGTTTATTTGTATTGAATCTATCAAGGAACTTTGATCCAACCGCAACCGAGATAGCAATCATCAATACTAGCCATGACTTATATTGATTTGGCGGTGCGCTGATCATATTTATCGTTCCTGTTTCAAAAAACGGCTCGACGGTCCACATAGCTGCCGAAAACTGAGTATCGAGCAATTCTTGAAGTCGTACAGCCTTACCAAGACTTACTACGTCTTTAACAGAGTTTTTTGACTCCAAACCTATAACACTTTCAAATGTAGTGCGAAGCTCCGTATCTGGAAGCGGTGGCTTGTTCTGTGCGTTCCACGCTCTTATAAGGGGCCAGCAGGCTGATTCCCATTTATCACGTGAGATGCTTTTTACCAATAACCCTGACATAGAGGCCGCTGAGTCATTCCTGGACCCCTCAAGCACACCACTTGCGCCAAACTGCCATTTTTTCCCATCATCACAAGCTAGAGTTTGTAGCCATTGTGGCATTTCGGCAATACCCATTTCTGGCTCGACTAGCCACTCATATTGACCGCCACCACTATTAACAGACGGTGCCAGTAATATGTAACCTCCATCTCCACGCATATCTACACCTTGGCCAGATATAGCACTCTTTGATAACACTGGCTTGTTAGGATAATTGAAGAAGAAGTGTTCTCCCCCATTTCCAGATTTTGCAGAAGCTGTAGCGGGTATACTAAATTCTTTTGCAGTCCTGCCATATTTTGCATCAAGATCAAGAGCGACTATACCAGATACTTTCCCTGTAACCAGAGCGGGATTAGCCTGTGGCCATTGTTTCCACCACGCTTTTATTTCCTCAACTGTAGCATGTATTTTCTGATATGGCCCCCACTGAATTAGTGGCCTTTTATCTGCACCCGTGGGGATGATACTCATCCCCACGGATTGATACCGAAGAGCTGCACGAAGTTTTACATTATCTGAATCGTAATCCATATGTTTCTAATCTCGTTCATCTCTGAGAAGGGCTGTCACATTGATTCCCATTTTAGACAGTGTTGTGACCATTGAATAAAACTCCAATTTGTTTGTATACGCCTTATAGACAAGATCAGCGACCTCTGGCGCATATTTATTACCAAGTGACTGTTTTAATTCATCACCAGCCAATATAGTCCCGCACGTTGCACAAACCGCTACGATATCCCATTGTCTAGTTACAACCTGATTCTCTTGATCTTTACTCGTCTTCTGAAAAATATAAGGTAAATGTTTTTTACAGTTTATTGTGTTCATGATATTGCATTAGTTAGTTAATAGTTTGCGTTTTGATTTTTTATCCTCTAGCCATTTGTCAAAAAGAAGTTCCGCCAATTTTCGGCAGGTATCGACCACCTTCTCCGCATCTATATCGGATAATGTTTTGTCCCCAGAGAGGACCTTAACGTCTGAAATAGAAATAGGCATAAAAGACACATCGAGAAGTTGGGGCGTCCAACACCAACCCCTCGATGTGTCTTGGACGCCACACCTCTCAATTTCAACGGTAACATTCAAGCAATGTGGCGTATGCCCCATATTTGATTTTCAAGACTACAAATTTACAGCCAATTTCCAGCGGAAAAATCGACTTATAAACAGGTGGCGTAAGAGGGGGTCTACTTTTTTATTTGGATTCTATAAAATGGATCGATTCTATAACCATGCCCTTGTTTTGCTACAATTAATAATCTAGGTAGCTTCAGATTTCTTTGTGACCTTGTGTTTAGTGATTTTATAGCTTTTTGCAGTAGTTTCCTGTTGGTACACAACGTGTCCTCAAGATGATTGGTAGGCGTATATTCATTTTTTAATGCTTTCAATAAGCGATAGGGCAATTTGCCGTTTTTCAGAATATATTTTTTATCATTATTTGCACCCGAAAATAACTCCCCATCAGGTTTAATAAAAAGCTTCATTGTTGCTCGTGATAGTATTGACCTGTTTTTGATAAGTAGCTCCGTAATTTCAATAGCGGATTGACTCGCTTTTCCTACAAGCGAGCTTACACGATCAATGTCTCTACCCATGAGTGATGAAAATAAGGAACCATAGATAACCACATCATCTAAGATTTTGTATTTTTCATCGCAAATTATAAAAATCTGATCATAAATATCTGCATATGATGCGACATATTTTTTTACATTTTTTTCCCATTTAAGATAATCCGTAAAAGCCTCGGATATTTCTTCCGAAGAACTGCGGATATTTAAGCATCTGTGCAATCTTAAGCCTTCATTACAGATGTAATCAAAACTAATGGACGCCATGATTGTAAATATTACCTCTTTGTTGCATAATATCAAGACAACTGAATATGAAAGCCTAAACTCGTAGCATACGCTCGGGCATGGCATAAAGTCCGGTAAAGATCAGAGAACCCATCATGTGGGACTGTCTTTACCGGCCATATCAGGAAACTGGTATGGAGGGCTTCGGTCCTCACCCACGTGGTGGGCTTTTTGCGTTCCTAAATTTATAACTTCTATGAAAATACTAATACCAATATCCTGCGTACTCATCGCATTATCACTTGCTTATTATCTTGTCGTTAGGCCGATCCAAAAAGATAGTGCTTTAAAGGACTGCGTTAGAAAAGCAGAGATTACAAAAAATAATATGGAGAAGTTGGGAGCAAACCCGCTTGAATCGTTTCAGATATACTCTGAAGCAAAAGATAACTGCCATAAAATATTTTAAAAACTAACCATGGATCTAAAACGATTTACAACATTCGCCATAATAATCATCTTTGTATTCGGTTTTCTCGGTATGAAGAATTGGAAATCTGCCCTTGCCTCTAGTGGCGCATGTTCTTCACATGGCGGTGTAATGTGTAGTGCGGGTGCAGATTCTGACGGAAGTGTAATATGTAGCGATGGTTGGAGAGATAGTTCAGTGACATATTCTAGTGTAAATGAGTGCAGAGCTTCTTCTGGATGTGTTACGGAAAACGATTATAAAGCCTTACAGGTGAAGCTAAACGCAATGGGTGGTTATCTTGGTTCTAGTGCCTCAAGTCAAGGTGCTTTAAATCAATGTCGTGCCGAAATAAATGCGCATCAATCAGGCGTTTCAAATAGCCAATCATATGCACCCACATCGGCCGATACTCTATTGCCAGGATACCCAGATATTAATCTTTTTCTTAAATTTAACGAGCTTTGTAAATCCAGTTACGGCAATGAAAGTTATTACGACCCAGCCATAAAAAATTGTCATACCCCAAAGCCAGTTATCTCTACTCCCACCCCGTCACAAGATAATCTTTGTAAACAACAATTTGGGGATAATTCAATTTCGGGTACACAACCAGATAAATGTTCATGTAAAGATGGATTCGCATTTGGCAAAAGCGGCCAATGTGCACCAGAAGCGCAATATTGCTCTGAACGAATCGGCTCAGATAGTTTCTATAATCCAAAAAATCAATCATGTAGCTGTAACATTGGATATGTCCTAGGAGCAAGCGGCATTTGTGTTCAAGGTGACACATATTGCTCACAAAAATCAGGACCAGGTAGTTGGTTAAATCCTTTAACTCTCAAATGCGAGTGGTGCGAAGATAATGGTGTTAGAGGCACAAAAGTTAATGGACAATGTGTATTTCCGACCAAGCCGAAAGCAAGCATTAAGCCGACCACAGTAAAAAAGGAAGCGATACAGCCAATGGAAACACCAAAAAACACACCAGAGCTTAAGGTTGAGGCTATAAGTACTACTACTCCAGCCATGGCGAGTACCACTGTAATTGCTAATCCTAAAATCAACAAGATGAGTTTCTTTCAGAGAGTTAACAAATTATTAGCCAGTATATTTAAAAGCAATTAATCAAATGGAAAAAAGATATCGTAGATAGAATGCAAGGACATCCAACAGTCACTTTGATTATTTTTGTCTTGCTGCTTTGGTGCTTTTTATGGTGGAGAGGCGAGTCAAATTCTTGTCATGGAATGTACTCACCAATTCAAGACTTAACATCAGGAGATGATCAGTGGTAACAAAAACTTGGATAATAAACTCAGAATAACAAACTCAATTGTGAGGTGCTTAGTGTAAAGGACAAATCGGCATCGCATGGATAAATTGATCTGAAGACCCATGTTGAGTATATCCTACACGAAAGCATAAATGAGAAAAACGAAAATTAATGAACTGCTTCAAATCAAGAATTAAGGTTACTGAAAAGGTGGTAACCATTGAATAATTGGGATAAATGAGCGATTATTAAGACTAAGCGCAATTTCTTTTTCTACGGATATTACGCTCATTAACATGGACTCCAAACCCAAAGAAGGACTACCTATCAATGAGGTGGTTCCCTTAAAACTCGTACCAGGCCAAGAACGCATCAGTGGTTATATTGACGGACTAAATGCGGTTCTAAAGCTATATAAAATAAAACCATCCAGTTTCCTCGATGGTGCAACATTTCTTTGCAATCAAACCTTACGTCATAACCCAGATTGGATAGCACAATCAGCACATTCGCTTCGAGAGATCGGCTACTTATTTTCAGGAACTCCACAAAAAAGATCCAGAAAAATTCGAAACAGTATTCTGGTTTTCCTACTGCCCTTATTACGACTTATTCAGCGTAGTAGACCTCTCACAAGATCAACTAAAGTCCAAGACGTTATACGGATATACCTTGAGGAATCTGAATCAACCTTCCTTGCCTACCGCATAACAGAAACAACACATATCCTTGCAGAAATTTCGCATCATCATTCAAGGCACAAAGGAGATCCTAAAGAATCTTTAAAAATACTTAGAAAAATGGGGGTAATTACCCAGAATGATCAGGATATAACTGGTGATGTTTTCATAAATCTAACAAAGGATTTTCTGAACACAATTCTATCAACTATATCTGCACAACTTACCATTCACAAAAAAATTGACCTATTCTGTCAGCAGTTAAAAAATGGCAAGGGGGATAAAAGGTATCTTGCATTCCTGCTTGCATCAAATGCCGATGCAAGAAAATATTTTTATGCAATAGTTTCCGTTGAATCGGTAGAGTGGATTGAAAATAATGGTTTTCTCGAAATCATTAAGCAAAAATCCGATGATACTAGAAAATATGCATACAAGACTCCTGAACTAGATTATTTATCTAGGGTCGTCGAAACAAATCCAAAGAAAGTTGCAGACATTATTTTATCCTTTGATGCGATCAAAAATCTGAATCTCGAAACAATCGATCGATTCCTGTGGATTTGTACCAAAATGTCTGCCAGACAACTTGCCCGCATAATTCCCAAAATCAATCAAGAGAAATGGGTGCCAGCTATAGGTAATTTCAATCACTGGAGTTTTGAGTACAAACAAATATTTGATAAGTTATCCAAAGCTAACGATAGTAAAAGTATTGTAACTCTAGCCGAAGCTGTTCTTTCAATAAGGACACCGGACGACATCAAGAGAAATGCATTCGGATCTGTTGATAATCCTTTCTACTTGAATGACCTGCATTTCTCAGAAGTCTTTGAGCAATTACCGAGAATCAATCCTTCAAGTTACGAATCGGCATTTGATGTTTTGACCCACACTCTTGGCAGCGCAATTGCGCTCGGAGAAAAAGAGGATGACGTATTTGCAATCGGAGAGTCCTTTCCGTTATTTGATTTCAATTTCTTTTCCTCAACAGCCCCAGACAAACACTATTCTTCAAGAGATGATGTGAGGGATTTAGCAATTACGACCAGAGAATTTGCTAATAGACTTATTGGCTCAAGCAAAGATCTGAAAGAAATTAGACGTATCTACGAAAAATACATTGGACCACTTCCAGATTCACGAAGTCTATGGCGTCTTAGGTTGTATATCTGGTCACTTCACCCTGAAGAATTTAAATCTGAACTTAGATCCGCTTTCTTCCGAGGTGTCGAATCTGAAAATAATCTGTGGCCTGTGACAGGCGGCGCCGAATATGAACAAGCACTAAAGAAAGGTTTTTTTGTCTTAGACAAGAGCGATAAAGAGTTATATATCCAGCAGACACTAACCTTATTTGAAAATATCAAAAAAAGTGGGGCGTACGGTTACGGTATTCTCTCAAGTATTTTCGACTTTTTGTCAGACAATGACAAGAAGCGAGCCGAGGTGTTATTTAAACATCCACTAAAAAAAGACTACTCTCCCCGCTCAATAATTGGTGAATCACATTCAGGCTACGTGATTCCGCAAGCCCCATCTGATTCTGAAGAAATCTGGAAAGGATCAATTTCAATAATTATTGAAACACTTAAGACAAAATGGACTCCGGAATCACTTCAAAAACTGGATATGAAAAAAGATTTTCTGAAGCCTATCAATGCCGAGGGCGTTGCTACACAGCTGATCGCTAATATAAAGGAAAGGTTACCTGAATTCATCGAGAAATCAGAACTTTTCTTTGATCGAGATTGTCTGGACTCCCATTACACATATTCATTTTTGCGTGGTGTTCAAGAAGCTATCAGAGCAAACTCGAATGCAATTAAGAATACTGACGTGAGTCCGCTGATCAGACTTGGAAAAAGGATTGCAGATTCTGGCATATTAACTCCTTTTGATATTAACAGTCGTGATAGAGATCAATTTGATGCATGGCTTTCTGGATGGAATGGAGTATGTTCCAGCTTGTCGGATGTAATGACCGAAATACTTAGAAATGATAGCAAAAGTACATCTAATTTGTTCAGCTTTAGAACTGAACTGCTAAGTATCATTAGCTTTCTACTTAAATCATCTGACCCTAAACCAGCAGATGAGCAAATCGACACAGCAAAAATGAAGACGATGGCACCTGGAGAGAATGAGTACCAGGTAAGCGACCCACTAACGTGTGCAATAAACAGTACACGAGGTCGGGCATTTGAGACCTTCATACATTTTGTTCAACAGGACAGTCAAAATTACCCAAAGGAATCTCGAACAAAATTATCAAAGGACATACGCGATCTATATGAGGAGATTCTTGCCAGCGAAAATACTCGGGCTATCACATTCATGTTCGGGCATTACATAGCATTCTTTTACTATCGAGATCCAGTATGGATGGAAAAAGTCATACCGATTATATTTACTAGAGATCCTAATAAAATCGATTTATATATGGCTGCTTGGGAAGGATATATTAGCTCAAGCTTATACGATGAATTATTCAAACAGTTACAACATCAATATTCTCGAGCAATAGCGCTTGACCCAAATACGTATACAAAAAGAACTTACCGCACCAATCTCGATGAGGGGCTAGCGACCCATATGGCTTTGGCATATGCGCACTTTGATGATTTTGATCTGAACTCCGAATTATTCAAAACATTCTGGGCAACAGTAAACTCTAAAAGGGCAGCTTCATTTATTTCATTCATCGGCAGATCAATAATTTCTAGAGATCAACCTAAGAAATGGCTTCAGGAACACCCTGAAGTAAAAGCAAAGAAGTTAGAAGAATTCTGGGATTGGGCACTACAGAATTGTAACGACAAAGAAGCGCTACAGGAATTTGGATTCTGGATGCAAACAAAGGACGATATTTTTAAGGCAGACTGGTTGGCTGACCATATTGAAAAGACTCTAGCAAAGACATGCGGTGATTTGGAATGGGAGATCGGGTTTATTGATTCACTACCAACATTGGCACAAATCGACCCTGAGAAAACCTTGAAATCAATCAGGAGCTATCTTATCGATGGTTCCATACTGAAGACGGCCAGAGGCTATATCAGGGCCGACAAGAACCTCATAGACATGCTGACAATCCTCTATAAGAACAAATCGACTAGAGATGGCACCTATAAACTAATCAACGATCTACTACCAATTGGAGGTGGTCAATTCTGGAGTCTGAAAAAGATTATTGAGGATAATCCCTAAACCTTAACTAGAGTTTCAATTTTTTGATAAATATCAATAGCATTGAAATTAGCATGATTTTTTAGTCTCAATAAACTGATTAAGAAATGGAGCGATGATTTCGTTGAATCTCAAAAAATCGAATGATTTCAAGGAACCAATATTGTTTATCAAAGAAATAATTAATAAAAATGTGCAAAGATTGTCAGAAATGATGGACTTAATTTTTGAGCCTTTATAAACGACATGCTTTTATGTAAGACAACCTAAATGGGAACTCGTTCCACCTGCCGCCTACTCTTTCTGGGGGCTGGCACCCCTCTACACCACCCCTTCAATAGCTTCTTTTGATATCAAACATATCTCCTGTATATCCTTGATGAGGAGATGCCAATCACGTCTCACCTCTGCTGAAAATTCCCCTTTGAAATGCAATTGCAGTAATATGCGATTGTATGAAAATACCTAACAAATTTCGTCATTTAACAGAAAAAGACCGCGACCGCATTCATGCTCTGTACATGCATGGTCATCGCCAAAAAGATATTGCCGGCGTGCTTGGTGTCGATCCTGGCACCATTTCACGAGAACTCAACCGGTATGGACGCACCACATGGCGGTACAATGCCGTCAAGGCACAACATGATGCCGAAGAGAAGCGTGCACGAAGCAAACGTCCCGGAATGAAGATCGAGGCACACCCAGAACTCAAGAAATACATCATCAAAGAGTTGAGGCATCCTCGTTCGCCTGATGAGATCGCTGGACGCCTGAAGCGCTTGAAAGTAACGCCTCGTGTCGGCAAAAATGCCATATACAAATGGCTGTACAGTGAGGACGGGAAACCGTATTCTAGGTATCTCTGTACTAGACGAAGCAAGGTAAAACGTCACCGCGGCCTTTCCAAGAAGGTCATCATTCCTGACCGTATACCGCTTCACAGACGCCCCAAAACGAAAGGATTGATCCATACCGAACGTGATCTGTTCGTTTCGCCGCGAAGTTCAAATTCCAGAGCATCGGGTCTTCTCGTGGTAGTACCAGAGGCAAAACTTTTTGCTGGTTCAATCATTCCTGATCGGACGACAGCAGTTGTGACAGAAAAAACAAAAGAACATTTCAATCGCATGAAAATCGACACCTGCACCGTCGACAATGGCTTCGAGAATGTGAGGCACAAAGAGACCGGCGTACCGACATACTTCTGCGACAAGGGGTCCCCTTGGCAGAAGCCTCACGTTGAAGGTGGTATTGGTCTCATCCGAAGGTGGTTCCTTCCCAAGGGCACTGACCTCGGAAATGTGAGCGATGAAATTTTTCAGGCACAGCTTCATCTGCTCAATGGCAAGTACAGAAAATCGCTGGGGTATCAAAGTGCGTACGAGAGAGCGATCGAGCGTGGTATCATCAAAAAAGTTCCGAGGGTTCGATTAACAGATACGATTGCATTTCGCTAGGGAATTTACCTGCAACAAGATTTGACTGAGTTACATATATATAGTATAGTCTAATACAGGAACCTGTAGTTTTTTGTGCCCTACAAACACAACAAAACAACAATCAAATAAAAGAAGGATTAGAATATGGCAATAAATTCACTTCGCGGATTCAAACAGACCTGCCGTATCAGAGTCAGGATCGGCAAGGGTGACGAGTTGGTCACACGACTCATCTTTGCTCACCAGGTGGAAGGAGGGATGAATACCCCACCCATCGAAGATACAGTTTTCCTCGAACCCGGTGGACTACAAAATACAGACGATGTAGACTATCTCAGCCTCCTACCGTGGGCAGACGACACCAATACTGGACCGAGTCTCCATCCTTAAGTTCCGACACACTTTTCACCGCCCGAAGCCAGTAGCGCCGGGCGGTTTTTCTTTATATAATACTCTCATGAAAAACATCACACTCACAAGTTCGGTTTTCGTTGCGCTAGTTTTATTAACCACTTCAATAGCCCACGCCACCGTCGGTGGACCGACTCTCATAGAGAGCATCCAGTATTCGCCGACAGATAATCAAAATATTATTTTTCAATCGCAGAATTACGGCGGCAAAGGTTGTCCGGAAGAGCTCTATTCTATGAATAACATTACGGGAACAAAGACTGGCCTGGTCACCTGTAGTGACGCAGACTGGGCAACACCGCAAGCCTATAACGCCAGACTGGAAAGTGTTCTCGCACAATACCCGAACATGCTCCGCCGCATCCATCTTATAAACAATAATATTAGTGGCACAATCAGAATCGTGAGCGAACAAAAAATAGATCAGGATAAAGGATTTTTTGGCAGGACAGATTTCCAAATGGACGTATATCAGGATGGCATAAAGAAAGGTTCAGCGACTTATTCCGGCTGCAGTGCCGAACAACCTCACATATTAGAGGGCTATATCATCCCAAACAAATCAATATTATTCCTTCTCATTGCAACCAAGGGCGACTGCTTCGAGGGAGGTTATACGCGCGAGACGCTTCATGCAATTCCAAATATTACCCTCTACGATCAGGCACCATTGTCAGCCAAGGGCAAGGATGAGGCAGTGAACCGCGCCGGCAATCTGCGCCTAGTCGCGACCAGAAATGCAGATCTCGAGGTTACCAAAACATCACCTTCTCCGACTACCGCAAAGCCAGCACAAACAAACACCCCCAATAACAACACACCAGCTGATACTACTTCGAATATCTTTTTGAACTATCAGATCATGACTGGGGCACTCGTACTGATAATATTGGTTTTGATTTTGAAGAAAAAATAAGAGGAATTTCACTTTGAAAATATGCCGGGTAATGCTACCATTCAGCCTAGATTTTTGACATCCACCCCACAGCAAGGAGACCCTATGGAACACAGCAAAGACATAAGCACCATCCCCATAACGGAGCGTAAGCATGGATATATCATACTCACAGTGATATCACCTTGCAGGAACTACCAGGGAGAAATAGAGATCCGCAACGGAGAACGAAACAAAAAATTCTTTTTCCTGATCACGGATTTCAATCACCCAATGAACAAGTACGAGCTCATGGTTTTCTCTGACAGAGAGCACGCCCGGCTCGAAGCAGAATGTGAGGTCGTATACAGATACAGCCTGACCGAAGGCTACGGCATCCATGATCTTTCAGACAAAGGATTCTCTGCTTTTCAGGCAAAACTGCTCCCGGCCGTCCATATACTCGCGACACATCTCATATTTACGTCCTTTGATCTTCCAGACAACGAACGTCACAGCATCGCAAATCTTTTCAGCCAACAAACCTTCGATGAGTTGAAAAGACTGACGGGCACCCATCCCCAAAACCTCATCTGATGAGCATGCGCTCAGGCAGAGAACACCGGAAACTCTCGCGAGAATTCGGTGTTTTTTATCCATCAAAAAGGCGCATTGTTTTCACAATGCGCCTTTTGTGTGTAGCGATGTATTTTGTACGAGGTTCAGCTAAATATAATAAAACTCCTCAAACACTTTCCTGTATTGGTCTATCGCTGTCTGTGCGTCACGCCGATTTAGATCCAGAGCAGAACCCTCGTGCGCGATGCGATTTCGAAACTTGTGCGCTTCCCAGGCTTCATTCAACGTTGCAAAATCACCTTTTTCCACCCTCTTTAGCTTTTCACCTATACTGTCGCCGCGATAACCCATGCGTGTGAGCAAACTATCCAAGATAATGTCCGCATCAATGATAGCCTGACGCCAGTCATTTGGGTTCTCCGAGGCTATGTGCTCCTTTATACCCCGCCACTTGGCCGCGAGCGCCGCACTGCCCGTATCTTCGACCACTTCGAAGGCGGGCTCGATCTTCCGATCATACTTCTTTTCTTCCTGTATACGGATACGCTTCAGCTGTTCCACGCAATATATGATAACTATAAAAAAGAAAATCGATATCGGTATGGATATGCCCACGAGTACTCCCATGACGCTCTTTATAAAAGCCAAAAAGCCGGGAAACCCAGAGACAACAGAATCATATATTTCATTTATCGCCGGAGACACATCGAAGGTCGGCGCGACATTTATTTCCGGAGGTAGTTCAGGATTCATGGTTTTCGCCCAAAAAATCTTTTCCGACCGCGAATAATATATCCTCTCCGCCAAGCCGAGTAGAAAACTGCATACCCGTAGGCAAGCTCTTGCCACCCTTTTCTACTGTCCCCATTGGCACAGACATTGCGGGCATGCCAGTCAAGTTTGCCGTCACTGTGAAAATATCTTCCAAATACATCGAAATGGGATCATTATTTTTCTCTCCTATCAGAAACGCAGGCGAAGGGGCGGTCGGCGTTGCGACTATGTCCACAGTTTCAAATGCCCGGTCAAAGTCGTCCGTGATCATCCGTCTCAGGGCATTTGCACGGTTGTAGTATGCGTCATAATATCCGGAAGAAAGGACATATGTGCCGAGGAGAATACGCCTTTTTACTTCCCTGCCCAAGCCGGCGCGACGGGTTTCGAAATAGTCATCTATGATATCTTTTCCCGGTACATGCAGACCATATTTCACGCCGTCGAATCGAGCCATGTTCGCCGAGACTTCTGCAGGCATGACGATATAGTAGGCCATGAGAGAGTATGAAATATTTGGCAATTTTATCTCCCGAACCTCATAACCCATGCCTTCGAGCTTTTTGAGTGATGCTTCAAATGCGCTCATAACTCCGGGATCGATACCGTCGCCGGTCAAAAAGTGTCTCGGCACTCCTATAACGGATTTTTTGTTTTTGGGTTTCTTTTCTATAAATTTAGAAAGGTCAACTGTCGTACTATCCTTCGGGTCTATTCCGGATATTGCACGGAATACTATCTCCGCGTCGGTCACAGTCTTTGTTATCGGACCGATCTGGTCTAGAGAAGAACCCATGGCCATGACACCATATCGCGATACTGCTCCATATGTGGGTTTGAGTCCGACCAAGCCACAAAAGCTCGCTGGCTGACGTATAGAGCCGCCAGTATCCGAACCCAGAGCAAAGAGTGCCCCACCCATAGCTACTGCCGCGACAGACCCTCCCGATGAGCCACCCGCGACACGAAGAGTATCAAATGGATTTCGTGTCGGTCCATAAGCGGAATTTTCCGTAGAACCACCCATGGCAAATTCATCCATGTTTGCGCGACCGAGAAATACTGCACCTTCATTTTTGAGCTTGGATATGACGGTGGCATCATATGCGGCATGATACTTTTCCAATATCTTGGAGGCGGCACTAGCAATCTTTCCTTTTATCAAGATGTTATCTTTTATCGCCACCGGCATACCACAAAGCATTCCTCCCTTTCCGCTTTTTATCTTTTTATCTGCTTCTGCCGCTTCCTTCTCCGCATCGGCAAAGATTTCTAGATAAGCATTTATATCCTTGTTTTTCTTTGTGGCTTCGTCTAGGTACGCCTGTACCAGATCGACTACAGTAAAGTCTCCATTTTTGATATGGTTTCGGGCTTTTACCATATTCAGTTCACCGAGGTTAATCTTCATTGAATATTTTCTTTACTGCGATAAAGTCTCCTACCCGAGTGGGCGCCTCATTCAGGAGGTTTTCCCTGTCTTCTGCCGAAGTGTCAACTGTCTCATCGGAGCGTGTGACATTCTTTACTGTGCCCATACGACCTTCATTTTCTATAGAAAGGGGTACCTTTTTGAGCTGGTCTATGTAGCCCAAGATGGAATCAAACTCCTTTGTGAGGGAGGTTTTTTCTTCTTCTGTGAGTTTGATTCTGGCAAGAGTAGCCAAGTGTTCCAATTCCGTGACTGTTATCATGGCGCAATTGTAGCATAGGGAAATGTTGTAGTCAGTAGGGGTAGCTGGAGAGGTAGTGGTTCTGCTTTTCCTTTCTCCGCCCTGCGGATTCACTCGTCACATCTCGGCATTTCCACAAAATGTCTCTTCCAGGGATTCAGAGCCATTTTGGGAAATGCATCGAGATCTGACTTCGTGAAAAGTCCTCGGGCGTCGACCGGAAAACCAGAACCACTGTCACTTACCTTCCTACCATCCCCAAAAACTCTTTTTCACTTATTATCTTCACACCGAACTCCCTCGCCTTATCCAACTTGGAACCGGCTTCTTCCCCAGCTACAACAAAAGTAGTCTTTTTGGAAACCGAACTGGACACATCGCCCCCGTTTTGACGAACCATAGATTGGGCCTGTTCACGTTCCAAAGTTGGCAAGGATCCCGTAAAGACAAAGGACTTACCCTCAAATGGTTTGGAAACAGAAAGATGTTCGTTTTCGAGTGTTACCTGGCGCAATAAATTTTTTACCAATTCCTTGTTTTCCACATCTGCAAACCAGGAAGAGATGGAAGCGGCTACTACTGGCCCGACACCATTTATCTTTTCAAAATCTTCCTTGGAAGTTTTCATTATTTCCCTTAGAGCGATCTTTGGGTCATTTGAAGTATTCGATTCTTTTTTCGTAAAATGTCGAGCAATATCATACGACGTTTCTTCCCCAACCTGCGGTATGGAAAGTGAGGCTATGAAGCGCGGCAAGGTCACAGTACGAGCTTTATCAATGGCTTCGACCAGATTCTCTGCGGACTTTTCTGCAAAGCGAGGTAAGATCTCTAGATCACCCTTCTTTAGGGTAAAGATATCCGCAGGAGTCGCGATGAGCTTTTGATCCAAGAGAAGATCTATGATCTTTGGCCCGAGACCATCAATGTCAAAGCAGTGTTTGGAAGTGAAGTAATAAAGTTTGCGTTTTTGCTGTTCATAAGAATCCGTATTTACACAACGCCAAGCCGCCTGACCCGGGATGCGTTCTATTGTTCCATCGCCTCCACACGCCGGCACGTGCCGGGGCCAAGAGAAGGGTTTGCTGTCTTTCGCTCGCATCTCCGTGAGAACGCCTACTATGTCTGGTATGACATCTCCGGCTTTTTTTAGAATAACAGTATCGCCGATACGCACATTCAGACGCTTTATCTCATCCTCATTGTGAAGGGTGGCACGAGATACCGTAGAGCCACCGATGGCGACAGGTCGGAGCACCGCCACAGGAGTGATAGTACCCATGCGTCCAACTTGGAAAACTATATCCTCGAGAACTGTCGTCACTTCTTCTCCCGGAAACTTGAATGCGATACCCCAGCGTGGAGCCTTGCCGGTATAGCCGAGCTTTTCCTGATATTTGCGCTCATCTACCTTCACGACCACACCGTCGGCCCAATAGTCTTCCTTTGGCATTTTCTTTTGCCATTCCTTCCAGTATTCGATAACCTGCCCAATGTTCTTTACTTGACAATAATGACTATTTACCTTGAAACCAAAAGTCTTCAATAGCTCTAGTTCATCGGCTTGGCTTTCGGGCAAACTCACCTTTTCACTACCACCATCACTCAATGCGGCAAGATCATATATGTACGAGTCGAGTCCCCTCTCCGCAACAATCTTGGGGTCGAGCTGGCGGATAGATCCGGCGGCGAGGTTCCTAGGATTGGCAAAGGGCGGCAAGTTCTTTGCCTTGCGGTCACTATTGAGCTTGTCTAGAGTGCTCTTTGCGATCCAGATCTCGCCCTCAGCTATCATTGAAACATCGGCATTGAGCCGGAGAGGTATGGACTCGATACGCTTCACATTTTCTGTCACATCCTCGCCCACAGTGCCATCGCCACGCGTAGCCGCCTGGACCAAAAACCCTTTTTCGTATCGGAGGACAACCTTGAGTCCATCTATCTTGTGCTCACAAGTATATGTCAGCTTAGGATCGTTCTCGCCCGATTGCACCAAAAATCTTTTTACCCTTGCATCAAATTCCATCATCTCCTCAGGAGAAAATGCATCATTGAATGACCACTGTGGCACAATATGACGTACCTTTTCGAACTGCGGCAGAGGCTTCCCACCCACACGCTGGGAGGGTGAGTCCGGGGTGACGAGCTCGGGGTACTGCTCTTCCAGACTCACAAGTTCGTGTTTGAGCGAGTCCAGAGCCTCCTCGGACACCTCCTGTTTATCGAGAACGTGGTAGTTGTAACGGTGATGTTCTATGGCCTTCCTCAGCTTTGCAATGCGCTCTATGACCTCTCCTGGTGCCTTGTTTTTCATCTTTTTAGTATACAACAAAAATCCGCCATGGCACGCATGGCGGGTAAAGTTCGATATTATTGGGTCGTGAATTGCATAGCACGCTCCACAGTACGTGGGCCGGCTTTAGGTATTTTTGCGACATGGTCACACTGGTTGTAGCCTCGGGAATATACCACGGTTCTCGTAGTACCATCTGCTATAGTTCCCTGCCAGATCTTTATGAGGGCACAGCCACGCTCGACTGCAGAATTTGTAGCATCAGTAAAAGGCAAATAAATGTATGCTGGCGGGTTACTCGGTCCGGGAGCCTGCACAATATTGCTCACAAAGGCAGATGGGGGTGTTTCTACACCCGCGTTTGCAGAAGCAAAAACAGCTGCGGGCGGAGGTGTTGCATTGTTGCATTTTATCGTAACCGAATTGCCTGATACGTAATTATCCTTGCCTATGCCCGCCTCCACCAGACACTCGACACCACTATCTGCGTTGTAGAGAGATCCAAGAGAGTCCTGCGCCGCAGATGAGAGTACGTACTGTTTTCTCGCAACACCGAGGATGAAGACTGCGACACTGAGTACGAGAACAGCAGTAAGAACAGAAAAGAGCAATGTGTAGCCGCGTTCCTTAGAAATTGTGCTAAATATTTTTTTCATATTCTATAGGGGTGTCGCCACCATTTGGGAAGATAATTTCGACTCGCCGTGACTAGCGGAAGTATTCCAGGACACAATGACTGTCACTTGGATTTCATTACTGTTGCCATTGGCACCCGTGACAGGCTCCCAATAAAAACTTCGTGTGAATATCGTCGGCGAGAGATTGGAAAAAACATCTCCTGGTCCATAATTCACAAAATTACCGGGCGTACCGCCGCCATTTTTTGATTGATACAAAATACACTTTAGATAATCACCCTGGCATGATATAAATTTTGTGACCATGCTACCATTCGCATAAACTCCGCATGGAGAATTGGCGCTTTGGCAAGAACCGATACCCGTACCACTGTCCAAAATAAAATCGAGAAATTTGTCCGAATCCACATATATCCTGCTATCTTTTTCATTGCGTACCAGCTCCATACCTTCTTGTGCGAGAAATGTAGCCATAGCCTGATCTTTGGAATACAGAGCGGATATGAGGCCTTTGTTCGCCACAACGAGCGGCCCAGAAACGGCGATCATGAGGATGGCAATAGCTACCAGAGTTTCCACCAAAGTGAAACCTCTCCCAACATTCGGGAAACAATTTTTCATTTTGTTTATGGGGATGTTCTTCATGTTTTTACAATTGCGGTATCCTGCTTGAAACCGTCGTCTGTATGTCAAAATATGTCTTCTCCTTTTCTGCATCACCAGCATAGCCGACCAAGCGGATGAAGACTGTCGGATAGGAGGAATTATTCGTAACCGCCATGCGATAGTCTGTTATCCTGACGTTTGAGGCAGAGAGTACGTCCAGATAAGGATTTTGTCCGCCATTCGGAACTATAGGCGCGGGCGGATTGCACCTGTCTTGCTCGAGCTTTTGCAGGTGAATATCAGGAGCAGAAGCGGTGCCAATATTTATGAACCGATAGGATGTGATCAGGTTGCATGGTGGGCTCACTGTAGTATCAGAACGAGAAGATTTGAATGTGATCACACTTGTGTTACTCGGAGTTGCCACAGCTATGTTATTTACTGGACAATACTGGAATGCTAGATTGCCATTACCGGGCAATATTATTTGATTGCCACTACCAGGAGTATATGTCTTATTTGTCTCATCATTCCAGCAGTTGTACTCCGAACCTACGCGTATCTCGCGGGACATGGCCTCGAGCGCGAAGTTTAGGTTTGTCATAGCGCTCTGCAGAGACTGAGCTTTTTGGTTCGCTGTAATGATCCTAACCAGTGCACCCAGAGCGACGACAGCAACAACAGAAAAGATACCGAGAGAAACGATCATCTCTACCAGAGTAAAGCCTCCGATCCTGTGAGTGCCTTGTCTCTTTTCTTTATTTTGATAAGTAAAAATATACATTTTAATTTTCTACAGAGATCTGGCCAGTCTTATTCACAACTATATACCTCTCGCTATTGTCATTGGACTTTACGGTTATGCGGACTTCCTTGCTCTTTGTGCCACAAGAGAGAGCACTACCTACAGGACCGTAGTTCACACAGATTATAGCCTCAGGATTTGGCCTCTGGAAAGTAATGTCTACGCGTTTCTTGTCGCAGGCAGTCCAGTTTCCGCCATTTTTCTCACATATTTGGCTTATAGTCGCGCCACGCTTGATATTGTACCAGGGAGTGACTCGAGAATCGCTTGAATTCAAGACTCTGTCACTCGTTGCATCCGCAAAGAGTATAACCTGCTGATTGTTATACGATGTACCGTTTTCGCCATCACAGCCAGCAGATAAAGCGCAAAAAGTCACTCCGTATGGATACTGGTAAACAGGATTGGATCCGCCCGATTGATACCCTTGCACACTGAGACCGTAGGTCTGGGCTGTCCTCACAGCCAGTGCTACATCATAGGCGAGATTGGTCAGAAGAACACGGCTGTCGAACCTGCCGTAGTTGGCGATGAGGAGAGTCGTCATCATAAAGAATATGGCGATAGAAACGAGCAGCTCGATAAGACTAAAACCTAGAATTTTTGAGACTTGCTTTGTCACCATATCATTATACCCTAGAGTTCTCGGAATATCGACTTCCACTTTACATCTATCGTCGAGAGACAGTCAGGATAAGATCCGACACCTTGGATATCCACCTGGGCGTGCTTCAAACCGAGGGTATTGTATATCTTTTGCAAAGACTGGGTTGTTCCGTAAAGTCCCTCACTGCCAGACCAGATGTATGTTTGGCTACCATTTGCCGCCGGAGTGGTATTTACGACCCAAACCACAGGATGTCCCGCCACAGCTTCGGTGGGTGTACCGAAGCATTCGATGGCATCGTAACCATTCGAGAGCAAAATGGGAACAGAAATATTTTGGGTAACAACCTGACCATCTGTCGAAGTCACGGTGATCTGGGCATTTTTTGTACCCGGCGTAGCGTAAGATTTCAGAGCCACTCTACCAGAACTATCATTGAGACCATCCGTTCCGGTCCACTGATAACTATAGACTCCGGAACCACCCACAGGCCATACTGCCCAGTTGACTGTCTGATTGATTATAGCCGGGTTTGGCTTTGCTCCAGCGTAATATATACTGAGCGGACAATATCCGCTGGCTTGGACAGATAGAACGTTGGATTGTTCCTGTGGCACGCCACCGATGGAAGGAACGACATAATATGTATGACTGGAACTCGGAGAGACATGATCCACATATGACAAGTTTGGCCCGTCGTAGACTATACTTGTGCCGTTATCCTTATAGACTTTGTACTGGTTTGCACCGACGAGACTGGTCCAACGAAGACCTACGAATCCCCCACAAGGACTGTCCATGATGGAATTACTGAGAGTTATTGGTCCCGTTTCTTGTCCGGCACTCGCAGAAACTACAGTGTTTACATACCCTGTTTCGAAATAATCCGGATTGCCGGCTCTGGGCACTGTATATGTAATATCCATCCTATAGTTGCCTTGAGTGCCGGGTGCAGTGAATGGCCCTACAGAAAATATTTCACTGACATCCATACCTGTACTGTACGGAGATGATGAAGCTGTCGATGGATATGGGTCACCGACTGTGTGGTATGTAGTATTGCCGTTATATGTGACGGTCAGAGTACGCAACCCCAAGTCATTGTTGTCACATTCCCAATACGTAGCCATTCCTTCGAGATAGAATGTCTGTCCTGGCAGGAATTGCTGGTTGTCATATGGAATATTTATGAACAACGGATAGTATGTCGTCGGCGATGAACTTACGTGTATGAATGCTCGAGTAATATCGAGGCGGGACACAGAAAATCCGAGGACAAATATCATGATCACCATGAGCATGCCGATACCATCCAGATAATGAGGCAGTTTGCCGCCACGATTGTGACGAGCTATGAGATATATGATTAAAATTATAACGAGTAGCAATGCGGACGTGATGCCTATATATTTTGCAAACGTATAATCTGCCGGACCCGCATTCGGAACCGGTCTTGCCTGCGTCAGAATATTACTGGAATATTTTGATAGGATGTTGTCTCCCTTTTGCACCGTGATATCGTAACGCAAACTTTTTGCATCAACAGATATTGGCACGTCAACATCATGCGTTTGTGCTGAAAGTGATGCATCTGCTTCCTTACTGGCGCGACCGACTTCATTGCCATCAGCATCAAAAGCAACGACATTCATGGTTACCATGCCTATATCAGAACGTTGTCCCGTAGCAATATTGAATGGTGCTCCCGTATATGTCACCTTGAGCTTTACAGTATCACCCGAAACTGCTGATATTTTGTCTGCAGAAACTCCCTGTATGGTTACAATACTGCCATCTATGATATATCGGAATGTCTGCAAAGGCGCCCTCAAAGAACCTGCCGCATCCTGGAAAGATAGATTTCCGAAGTATACGCCAGCCTTACCATCCATACCGGGAAGAATTATCTCTACAACCTGGGATTTTTTGGGAGCGAGCGATATCTCTGCACCAGTATTCTGGTATACGACGATATCCGCCGCACCATATCTGTAGATAGTTATTTTTGGGAAAACTATCATAGGCTTGTCACTCGGGTTCACCAGTGTCACCTTATATATCGCCTGCCTTTGCGGAGATACAGTAGGACCCGAACCTGGTGGATACTCCCCGCTTTCCGTGACTATCACTTCAGAATGAGCCTCTATGATACTTGTTCCTCCTACTATGGACATATGGGCATCAGACCAACCCATACGTATGCCGCTTTTCAATACAGCTTGGATACGTATACCGAGATCATCATAAGAAAATCCCGCCGGAGGAGTGTAGCTAAATTTTACAGTCTTCTTTTCGCCGATGCCGAGCGATACAGGTCCTTGTCTCTGTGTATCAAAGGTATCCTGAGGCACCCTCTCCATGTATCTACCGACGAGAATCACATTGTAATATACATCCGAAGTAGGAGTATTTCCTTTATTTAGAATATCGAAGTGTCCGGTGACTAGCTCTCCAGCTTGAAATGAACTCTTGTCCAGAATGAGATTTGTTATATATATCTTGGGTGTAGAGACAGGTTCGGATGCAGGGGCGACCGGAACCTCGCTTTGTGCCATTATGGAAAAAGGAGCAAAGAGCAAAACTATGGCAAATGTGCCGATAGCGCTCCAGAACATTCTATTTAAATTTTTTTGCATATAAAATTAGCTGAGCTTGTAAGATTTCCTTACTATTTTATCACAGAAAGATCAAAAAATTACACGAACTGTTTATAACCCAACAATTATTTGTCGGAGTAAGGCGATATCTATGACCTGAATTCCCAAAATAAGCACGATATACATGCCCAGGATGAGATAAGGCCCAAAAGGTATTTCCGTACGTGGCTTGAATTTCTTGTAAGTATAAAAAAGCCAGATAACGCTCACCAATGCTCCGATCCAAAATGACAAAATGATCGCGTTTATTCCGGCATTTATACCCAAGAACCAGCCTATGCCGAGTACGAGCTTGGCATCACCCAATCCCATCCACTCTCCACGAGAGACGAGCCAGATGAGAGCAAAAGGTAGAGCGAGGAGTGGTCCGGCCAATAGTGCCTCGTACGAAGGCATATGCCACCATGTGGTACCACCTACAAATAAGCTCACAAGGGCCAGAGCATCGAAAGTGAAAACAAGACTGTCCGGTATGATCTTGTGACGAATATCATAGACCGTAATGACGAGGAGTAGACTTGCGACGACGAGATGTAAGGCTGTGACAACAGCCGACATATAGGTGACAGGCGGATAAGTAAATATTATGAGGACGAAGAGCGCTCCAGCCAGAAACTCCACCAGCGGATACTGCCAAGATATTTTGCTTTTACATTTGCGGCAAGCTCCGCGCAAAAATAAAAAGCTCAGTATAGGCACGAGCTCCGCCCAACCGAGCTCTTTGCTACATGACATACATCGTGACCTACCACCCACCCCCGTCCCACTGCGGAAACGCAAAGAAACGACATTTAGGAAACTGCCTATGATCGTTCCAAATATGAAAGAAAAAGCAAATGATAGATTGTCCATTATCTGGGGCCTAGACAGTAGTTCACCGTAGAGTCACATGTAGCGCCAGATGCAAAACTAGCCGGACTCTGCATACCGTCTCGGACCAATTCGTTGCTATTTTCGAGCTGAATATGGAGCATATAGTCTGTATTGTTACTATTCACATAATAGTCATACTTTGTCTGGCTGGTGAGCGGACTCGAGGGCGGTTTTGGAATAGTAGAGATATAGTCCTTAAGATTTCCCGAATTACCCGTGCAGTTCGTAGCATCGGAGGTAACCTCACCACCCCCTGTTGCGATCGGAAACTGTTTACACCTATCATAATAGAGGTTGATGGCGAGTTGTATCTGACCCAAGTCAGATATGCGCTTGCCGTCACGGGCCTTGGAACGCGAAGCTGTAATATTTGTGATCATGATACCAGTGAGGAGGGAGATGATTGCTATCACGACCAAAAGTTCGATCAGGGTAAATGCACGCTTGGAGTTTTTTGTGTTTTTCATGAGATTATTGTAGCACAGTTAAAAACAGAGACTAGTGGGGTTATACTACAATGTAATACCTAGTATCTTAGACTGATACCAACTTTATTACTGACAAATCACCCTGCCACCAGAAAGCGGCACGGTGGATAGGAAACTGCCTGTTATAGTACCCTCACCTGCTTTCTTTATATTGCCAGAAGAGTCCATGCATACATAACCAGCCGTAGACGTGGCGTAGACTGCGTAGTCATCGACGAGACCGGATGTGTTTGTAGTAAATATTACAACCCCAGTACTGGTCGCGTTTGCTAGTATGCCCGGAGGAGTAGGGCCGATCTGTACGAGCGAGCCATCTGTATATAGATCTACATCTTCACTACCAATATTAGCAACATTACTATTGCCATTTTGCTGACCAATATCCCGTAGCAATAGCACAATATCTGTAAGAGCTGGAGCACTGTCACTGATAACTGCTATCTGTGTGCCATCTCCACGAGGTGTTAGATCAGCATATGTGCTACCCAGATAGTCTGACTCAAATATTGACCTGAGCTGTCGCACACTGGATAAAATACGAACTTCTTTGGCTTTATTTCGTGAAGCATTTAGACTCACTAATATTGTCGAAGAAAGTATGCCGATAATAGCTATAACAACGAGTAGTTCGACCAGAGTAAAACCTTGATTCAACTTTTTCATTTGAGATCATTATATCATCTATCACGAAAACACTTCAATTTGTTCACAAAGTAAAAACAACATCTCATAAAAAACTACCTTATACAGGTGGTTTTTTATGAGACAGCTAAATAAAATAATTAGTCACATTTTCCAACTGTCGTAGGTGAGTTGTCTGTCGTATTCTGCTTTGTATCACCGCTCGAACCGATGCAGAAGTAAGCAACTGTTCCGCTGAGAGTGCTCGGCAATGAACCGTATATTGTATATGCTGTCGGTCCTGCATTTGTCTTTGCAAATACAGTTGATCCTTGAGTCGAAGCATCTGTAAGCAAGATAGCTCTGTTGAGAGTGTTATTAAAACCGCCGGCATGAGCAACTCCTACATAGCTAGCTGTCATTGCTGTGCTGTAATCTGCTCCGTTATATGCTGACTCCGCATCGACCCTCAACTGCTGAATAGTAGAAATAACCCTAGCATCCTTACCCTTCTGCCTTGCTGAGTTCAAAGAAACCAAAACTACCGAAGCCAAAATACCGATGATGGCTATGACCACCAACAGTTCTATAAGGGTGAAACCCTTTGTATACTTTTTCATAATAATAACTGAATAGTTTATTTATAAAAATAACACGACTTTATAAGTATATCATATCACAATTCATAGTATGTACATAAAACAGTTGATAACACAAAACCTGCCTTTCGGCAGGTTTTGTTCGAATCACACGGAAAAACTCAACTAGTCGCAATTTCCAATCGTTGCAGGTGCGACGTCTGTCGTATTCTGCTTCGTCTGTCCGCTCGAACCGATGCAGAAGTAAGCAACTGTTCCGCTGAGAGTGCTCGGCAATGAACCGTATATTGTGTAAGCGGTCAAGCCAGCATTTGTTATTGCAAATACTGTAGATCCTTGAGCTGAAGCATCTGTGAGAAGTGTCGCCCTATTGAGAGTATTAAGAAAACCGTTACCATGCACATTACCAGCGGCATTAACAGACATCGCTACACCGTAATCTGCTCCGTTATATGCTGATTCTGCGTCTGTCCTCAATTGCTGTACATCCGAGATAACCCTAGCATCCTTTCCCTTCTGCCTTGCTGAGTTCAGAGAAACCAAAACTACCGAAGCCAAAATACCGATGATGGCTATGACCACCAACAGTTCTATAAGGGTGAAACCCTTTGTGTACTTTTTCATATTCAAGTTTACTTAAATAATTACTTATAATAACAGACCTTTTAGATAATAAGGTTGTTGGACATATTATAGCATCCTTTTATTGGGCGCTGGCAATATTGTATATGGGGATAAGTACCGATGCCAAAAGTACCGCTACGCCGCCACCCAGAAAGACGATCAGCATAGGCTCTATGAGGGAAACCAGAGAGTTTATAGCTGTGGTCACTTCTCTGGTATAGAACTTTGCCACAGTCTTCAGAATATTGCCCAGTTCTCCTGTTTCTTCTCCCACCCTCATCATCTGAGTCATGATACCAGGGATCTGGTCGGGAAATACCGCCAGAGACTCAGAAAGTGTCTTGCCTCCCTTCACCGAATCTATAACATCGGTCACGACACCCTGATAAACCGCATTGTTTATGACATTAGAGGTTAGCTCGAGAGAGTGCACGATCGGAATCCCTGAGGAAAGCATAGTTGACATATTGTCCGACAGACGTGCTAGGTACAGTTTCTTGAATAGTGTGCTCACATACGGGATGCCGAGTTTGAAACGATCAAAAGCTATCTTACCTTCCGGTGTGCGCACGTACTTAACTCCAAAAAAACCGGCAACTATGAGACCAGCCAGAAGCACGAAACCATAACTCACTAGGAAGTTACTGATGGCCATGATGACCTTGGTATACATTGGTATTTCCACACCCGACTCGACCAATATGCCGCTTATTTTCGGTATAACCATGGTAAACATGAGGATCATAACAGTGATGAATGTGATAACCACAAAGGCCGGATATATGAGAGCACCCTTCACCTTCGAAGAAAGTTCGTAGCTCCTGTCTAGATAGTCCGCCAGGTACAGAAATGTGTCATTGAGCTTTCCAGATTCTTCACCGGCCTTTACCATACTCACATAAAACTCATTGAAGATCTTGGGGTGCTTTGCCAGGGCGATAGATATGGATGCGCCACCCTGAAGATCGGAAGATACTTCAGTAAGAGTTTTTCCCAGAGAGGCGTTTTCTGTTTCCGCAGCCAAGAGTCGAAAGATACGGAGAGCGGACACTTGTGCGTCGAAAAGAGTCGAGAGCTGGCGTGACAATATAACCACGTCCTTCATGCTCACCCGATCAAAAAGACTGATATTCCTAGAAAGAATGTTTCCCTGTTTGTCTGCTTCGTTGATGGCGGTTATCACAAAGCCACGCTTTTGTAGAGAAGAAATTGCAACCTCCACATTTATGGCGTCTATGGAGCCATTCCTCTTTGCGCCGGTCTGATCTACTGCGTCATATATGAATATCATGGTTTTTTATAACATTCTCTCCAATGTTTTTGGATTTAGGGAATTGATATATGCGCTCTCTACAGATATCTCCCCCGCCCGCACAAGCTCGGCTAGGGACCTGTTCATATCTACCATGCCTTCCTGAGAACTGGTTTCGACCACAGTCTGGATCTCATGCACACGACGTTCACGAATAAGGTTAGCTATGGCAGTGTTGTTTATGAGAAGCTCATATGCCGGTATGAGACCGCCGGATATCCTGGGGATCAGCCTCTGGGAAAATATACCCGTGAGAGATCCTGCTAGCTGGACACGGATCTGGTCCTGCTGGTTGGGTGGGAATGAATCTATGATACGGTTTATAGTCTGTGCGGCGTTATTTGTGTGCAAAGTGGAAAAGATGAGGTGGCCAGTCTCTGCAGCGGTGACTGCGGTAGATATAGTTTCATTATCGCGCATTTCACCGACCATACAAACATCTATGTCTTCACGGAACATAGATACCAGACCCTGACTGAATGCCGGCGTATCCAGGCGAACCTCACGCTGATCGATCATGGATTTCTTTGACTCAAAAAGGTATTCGATCGGATCCTCGATAGTGAGGATATGCTCGGTCCTAGTCTGGTTTATGTGCTCTATGAGCGTCGCAAGAGTAGTGGTCTTGCCCTGACCGATAGGTCCCACACAAAGAAAAAATCCTTGCGGTTTCCTGGTAAAACTTTCCAATATTGGCGGCAAGTTTAGCTCGGAAAGTGTGCGAATCTTCTTTGGGATGAGACGGAGCGCTATAGACATCTCTCCTTGGCGATAATATGCATTGCCACGAAAACGGGCATGTGTGAGACTATATGAAAAATCTACGTCCTTGTTCTTTTCGAGGATGACCTTGCTCTCCGGAGTGAGAAATACATTCAAATACTCTTTCATGTCCGCGGCGGTAATGATCGGTTTTTTCACCATGGTAAGCAGATTTCCCGAGACACGTATGACTGGCGGCCGACCGCTCGAGAGGTGCAGGTCCGATGCACCTTCCTTGATGAGTATATTTACAAGCTCTTCGATATCTTTGTGATAATCCATAATTTTTTATTTATTTGTAATGGAAACTCATGCTTTTTTACTCGAACATATTTTTTCCATCTCAGCCAAAACTTCTGAAGGTATGGTTGTGGCTTTTACTATATAACCATCCACCTTGAGCTTCTGTGATCGGGCTATGTCCTCGGAAGCACTCTGGTTCGTGAGCATTATGATTGCAGACTTTGGGGCAATGTCTTCTTTGCGGATATGCGCCACAAATTCCAGGCCACTCATCGCCGGCATTACGACATCTATGAGCATGACATTTGGTTCAAAGCCTTCCGCCAAAATCTTGAGAGCGCCTTCAGGAGAATCAGCAGATTTTACATCGTAGCCGGCTTTCGTAAGCTTCAAGGAATACATGTCCAGGAGAAACCTGTCGTCATCTACCAATAGAACTTTTCTATGTCCATTTTCCATTGGAATTATTATAACATAGTACAAGCAGGTGCATGTGAATAGTTGAGGTGACTAGACCTCATGGCACAGGAAGAAGAGTCCGAGGGACGTTTCGGAGGCCGCGTAGGCGGCCGAGAACCAGCCGCTTCGCCAGCAGGCGAAGACGGCGTGTCCCGAGGGCCTTCTTCCTTTGCCATGAGGTCTACACTACAGCTTATTCACTTCCTCAAATGGAATTTTCTTGTCCAACGCCTTCACAATTGCGTCTTCCTTGAGTGTTAGAGTGCCTTTTGCACGGAGGAGCTTTGCGATCTCGAGTTCGGTTGGGTTTTTTAGGATCAAGCTTTCTATTTCCTTGTCCATAGAGAACATTTCATATACGGCCATACGACCACGCGTGCCTTTGGGACAATCAGAAGTGGGCTTGATCTTATAGACTGTTTCAGAAATAGGTATTTGCTTACGGAATTCTGCAGGCAAATCGGCGAACTGGTGATCTATCATGGCCTTGATACTGCCTTCGACTTTCACAGGGTCACCTCCCCCCGGACAGAGCATACCCACGAGACGCTGAGCTACAGCCAATATAAGAGTCGGACCTATAAGATAAGGGTCTACACCCATATCGATGAGGCGCGGAATAGCGCCTGCAGCAGTGTTTGTGTGCAGAGTAGAAAACACGAGGTGACCGGTAAGAGCGGCTTGCACCGCGAGCTGTGCGGTCTCTTTGTCTCGGATCTCTCCAACCATGATCACATCTGGATCTTGGCGCAGAGTGGTGCGCAAACCTGTGCTAAAGTCATAGCCTATTTCCGGTCGGACTTGGGACTGACTCACACCTTCCATGGAATATTCCACAGGGTCTTCGAGAGAGAGTACGTTGTAGCTCTCGCGGTCTATTTCGCTCAAAACAGAATACAATGTTGTAGATTTTCCAGAACCAGTAGGACCTGTGATGAGGATGAGTCCATACGGACGTGCCAATGCCTCACGAAAGAGATCGAGATTTTGCTTTGTCATACCTAGATCGTTCAAGGTACGTATACCCTTTGCCTGGTCGAGGATACGCATCACGATCTTTTCACCATAATATGCAGGAAATGTGGATACGCGGAAGTCGATACGTCGGCCGTCTATCCTCGCAGAAAAGCGCCCGTCTTGGGGCTTGCGTTTTTCATCCAAGCGCATGTTAGAAAGTATTTTGATACGGGCAACTACAGCAGAGTGTACCTGTGGGGGCAACACCAAGCTTGTATTGAGGACACCGTCCACACGGAAGCGCACACGAACTTTGTCACGCATATGCTCGATGTGCACGTCAGATGCCTCGCCTTCTACGGCATAGCGAACGATAGTTGCCACAATCTTCACAACAGGCGCATCCTCGATGATCAAGGCTTCGGTTTCGCCTTCTTTCTTGGCCTGCGGAGCAGGCTCTTCTTTTTTGACAGATGCTGTCTCTACAGAAAGTTCGGTTTCCAGTTCCGAAAGCGCCTTTGAAACTTCTCCGCTGATTCCTTTGTAGGCTTTTTGTACCTTAGAAAAATCATCTGTAGTTATCAAAAATATCTTATATGGTATATTGTTCTTCGAAGTTAGAAAATTCAAAGCATCACGTGCCTCCATATTGTCGGGATCCACTACTCCCACCTCGAGGACACCGTCCTTGAGCCCGATAGGCACAAAACGATAATGCACGGCGGCATCTTCTGGTATATACTGCAGAACTTCAAAAGGAATGACTGTCTCTCCTATAGCACGGATAGGTATGTTTAAAAATGATCCCCTAGCTTCGAGGACATCTTCCGGCTTTACGCCACGGGCAATGAGCACATCGTCTAGGACAGTGCCTGCATTTACCTGTTTCCTTATCTCGCGAATGTCATCCTTCGCGATAAGTTTTTTTTCGAGTAGGATATCTAATACGCTCATACTCAGTTTTTCTTTTTGGGAACGTATCCAGGGATCGGGGCAAAAGGATTGGCCCTGCCTACATTCAATACTGGTATCGGAACAGTATAATCCACCAATGACTGATATGCCGGACTTTGGAAAAGAGTGTTGTCTATGCGCAAAGACTCGATCTGATTTAGGAGTGCCAGCACCTGCGCACCGACGAGCTCTCCTTCTGGCTGCACTTCAAAGCTGGTATTTTCCGGAACTGCCGGATCCTTCATGAAGAAATAGTATATCCCCACAGAAACTGCGATTATTATCGCTATCGTTATCCAGGTATTTTTTGAAGAATTGTTTTTCATGTTTTATTGCTGTCGGAGCCAATATGTCTTTAGTTCGACCGAATATTCATTTATGCCATTGTCATGTGCGACGACCTTGAGTTTGCTGACATCTAGAATGTGCAGGTTTGCTTCCAGGTCCCGCAAAAACTGGACGAACTGCTGATATGTGGCGTCCGTGTCAAAACTGACTGTGACCGTATCTAGAGCAAATTGTGACAAAGGTGATGAGACTGCGCCTACACCACTAGTTATGGCTCCCACGGGCTGGCTGATCTGGGTACTCTGGGCAGTTTTGGCATCGGGTGCAGTTGCCTTTATACCCTTTACTGTAAGACCTCTCCTCAATGCGACGCTGTTCAGGTCTACGATGAGACGAATATTATCCACGGACGTGGGAAGTATCTTGTTCAAACGATCTTGGTCTATAGCCGAAAGCGCATTGTATTCTTGGAGGATCTGATCTCTCTTTTCTATGAGCTTTGCGGCATTGTCTATGGCTGTGATATAAGTTTCGTTCACCGTGCGCACTTCCTGTGCTGCAAGCCAAAACTTGCTCGTAAATTCGAGGTAGACGCCTATAGCGAGTATTACCAATATTACAGCTGTTACGTTGCGATTCATATTATTGTTGGTTTGATGAGGCTCCCTTCATATAAATGACTGTCGACGGATCTATCTCTTGTGACATCTTGAATAATACGCTTCCATCTGCCTCTATGGATGGGTCAGAAAGTACTGGGTTTTTTACTATATCTTTGAGATTGTATTTATCTAGTTCGGCCAAAATCTGTGCCTGGAAAGCAACAGCAGAAAGACTCAGCCCCTGACCTGACAGAGTTATAGAAATATTCGACGGAGAGTTTGATCCGACTTGTGAACCGCCATTTTGAGTAGTGGCTGCCATAGGGGTAGTCACTTCCATACTTAGGAATCGGATGTTTTCCGAGGTCATTCGAGATACGACATCAAATACAGTCGACACGGCCATATGCTTGGCGAGGAGATGTTTTGCGTTATCGATCTTTATGTTGACAACCTTTAGCTGATTTATAAGATCCGGATTGAATTGCTTTTGTTTGTCTTCCAATTCTTGTTTGTAGCCTGTCAGGTTGTTCTCGAGCACCACTTTCCATGCATAGACTACCGCTCCAGAACCTATTGAGACGATAAATATCAAAATAGCTATATTCAAAAGTAGACTGGTCGTATGGACCGGGCGCAACTTTGTGGGAACACCGGTATTGACACCCTGCATCCCTACGCTTGGAAGCGGCTTTTTCGGTATAAATGATGATTGGAATTTTGTCTCCATATACTTTCGCTATAATTATATCAGGTAAACAAAGTTTGTGCCTGTGAATAACCTTATTCCAATTCTTCTAGTCTGCGTAGAGCTGCCCCAATCGCCACTGCAAACTCCGGACCAGCTTTTGCAAGTTCATCCGCCAAGAATGCCGGCGTTTCTACCTTTTGAAAAGGATTGGCATACAAGACCTCGGTTTGAAATCCGATCTTGGCAACGTCCGTAAACCCTTTTAGCAATGCTCCTCCGCCGGTCAGAATGACTCTATTTATGTTTTTCCCGTATTTTTTCTGATAATTCAGAAGCGTGGTATTGGCTTCGTAAAATATATAGTCGAGATTGACGACGATGAGTTCGTTCATCTCCTTGTATTCCGGACCACCCTTTAGACCGTAGAGACGCTTCATGTGTTCGGCCTCGACCACACTTATGGAAAGAGTCTTGGACATGGCGAGAGTGATATCCTGACTACCCTTGTTTATGATATGCGAACCGCGCAATACCCCTCTCTCTACTATATATAGTTTTGTGATGCGTGCGCCAAAATCCAGTATCATGCTTGTACCAATACCCTGGTCCATCACGGATCGGATAGAACTGAAAATCTCTATCTCATAGAAACTTGGCTGGAGTCCGGTACCAGTCATTATGGACTGGTAATTGTTTATATATTCATTGTGTATGGCGACAACCAAGACATCCATGCCTTGCGGGGGCACCACGACGGCTGGTTTTACGGATTTGTCTGTTTTTTCGCTCTTATCTGTTTTCGTCGGAGCCTCATCGGTTGTATATGTTTCTTCTTTGGGTATTACGGAATAATCCAGAACAACCTCAGTTAGAGGCACAGGTATATACTTCCTGGCTTCTAGATTGATCACTTCCTTGAGTTGCTTTTCTGAAACATTTGGGACTGTGAGGAAAGAGATGAGGCTGGATGACAGAGGCAATGCTACACCACATATAGTAGAAGATGTCTTGGCTTCACGCAAAATATCGCGCAAAGCTTCTGTTATTTTTTCTGGGGGCAGTGCCGTAGCACGACCGACCTCTATATTGGCATATGGACCGAGAGCAAGTTCTCCGTATGTTTCGAGAACGGCCTTTCCTCGTTTCTTTTTTATCTGTACGACCTTGATAGCAGAAGAACCTATGTCTATACCGAGAACGCTGTGTTCTTTTTTGAAAAGCGAAGAAAAGAAGGACATGATCCTATTATAGCAGGGCTGGGGAAATAGCCAATGTGCAAATCATCCAAAAACAGTTAAAATATGCTGACGCGACGGGCTGCCTACCCGAGGGCGCCCAAATCTTCTCTAGAACCGATATGTTTTTGCATCATTCCCCTGCAATAAATGCATTTTTTTGCCGTTCTTCGCGATTGGTTTCTCAATTCCCTATTCCCGCTTTCCAGCGAAGAAGCGGAGCTTTTTTCGCTCTCTCCAGAACAAGCATGGGAAAAACTCCAACGTGCACCCCGAACACCCGGAACAAATATGTTTTCCGTCTTCGCATACAAGGACAAGCGTGTCACAATGCTCATCTGGAATGTGAAATACAAAAAGTCCTTACGGGCGGCGAACATTGGCGGTTATGCTTTGGGACGATACATAACAGAACTCTTTGTTTTTTCGAAGCCTATACTTATCATCCCTATGCCCATTACAGCGGAAAGACTCCGCGAAAGGGGTTACAACCAGTGCCACCTATTACTAGATGAGATGTGTTCGGATTCCTTTATCTTGGAAAAAGATCTACTAGTCCGCATCCATCATGACAGCAGGCATACTCTCAAGAACCGCAAAGAAAGATTGGCAAGTGCAAAAGGACTGTTCGCCGTGAATGAAAAGTGCCTAGGAGAAAAATATATGGACAAAGATATCACTGTAATAGTAGTAGATGATGTGATAACTACCGGAAGTACGATAAAAGAGGCGATACAGACACTAAAGAATGCGGGTTTCGAGAAGGTATATGGAGTTTCGGTGGCACACTAGTCTCCTCACGAAACTTCCCTCCTCATGCGGAGTGCACACACTTTTTGCTCAATTTGAAATAGTTGTGCAGCGTCCGAGTTTTGTAAATACTTCACAAATTGAGTAAAAAGTGTGTGCACTCCGCATGAGGAGGAATTGTGACCAAAGAGAGACTAGACGACAGTCACTTTCACAAACCTCCTTTTGCCAATTTTGAGAATGAGAGTCTGAGTTGGAACAAATGCTGGATCGGTGATCTTTGTTTCATCTTCTAGTCGGACTGCGCCATCGGTCACAAGCCTGCGCCATTCTGTCTTGGATGGAACTATATCTGCTTTTATCAGTTCTTCCACGAGGATACTTCCCTCTGATATTTTTATTTCCGGCATATCTTCTGGCGTACCACCTTTTGCAAAAGTGTTATTGAAAGCCTCAACAGCTGCCCTAGCCTTGTCTTCACCATGGAATCGCTTCACTATATCATATGCTATCTCGGCTTTTGCAGCGCGAGGACCCTTGCTCATTATGGCGTCTTTTTCTGACATTGGTATCCTCGTCACATTGAGGAAAAGAGGTTCGATCATCGGATCTGGTAGTGCCATGATAGAGCCGAATAGTTGATCCGCTGGTACATCTACGAAAACACCCGTGCCATTGGACTTGGACATAAGCTCACCGGTCTTGGGGTTTGCTATGAGGTTGAGAGCTATCACAAACTTGTCCTTGTTTTTCAATCGCTTCAGGAGAGTACGGCCGGCGAGAGCGTTGAATATCTGGTCGGTACCACACAATTCCGCATCGACATCCATGGCCACACTGTCATATCCTTGCATAAGCGGATACATAAATTCATGGAGATGTATCGGGGTATTGTTTGCTAGACGTTTTTCGAACATATCTCTCTCTAGCATCTGCTGTACGGTAAAGTTGGAGGCGATATTTATCACATCGGTGAAATTGAGCTTGGAAAGCCATTCGGAATTGTACTTTATAACTGCCGGGTTCGTCTTGTCACGAAAGTTCAACACTGGACTGAACTGATCCACCCAAGTGGAAACATTTTTCTTGACTTCTTCCGCGGTTAGTTGCTTCCTCACTGCCGACTTGTCGGACGGGTCTCCTATCTGAGCGGTAAAGTCACCGAACAAAAGTATTACTTCACTACCGAGCTGACGGAGCTCCTCGAGAAAGATGGCATTCTTCGCATGGCCGAGATGTATGGAAGTTCCAGTAGGATCTATACCATAATAGATTTTGATGGGTTTTCCAGATGTCAGTCTCTCTATTAGCTCCTCTTTGGATGGGAAAACTTCTACGACTGTACCACGCTCGAAGAGTTCTTCAATTTTTTTGCGAGTTATCATGTTTGTTATATCAATCTACATTATTTTAGCACAATAACAATATTACAGATAAATAAACCTCTTATACAAAAAAGCCGCCCCGTGAGGAGACAGCTCATCTCGCGATCACCTATCGGAACTTACAATTCATGGGAACAAACGATATCACGTCACTTCCATCTACGCTATACATAATATGGGCTCTGAACGTTGCGCCATACAGAACCATTGACAACCAATATTTGTCAGCCGCCCACATACCCGTATAAGGGATAGCGGAAAGTGGAAACCAGGTGTGAGTACCCATCTCTTCCGTTTCCCTGGTTTCCCCTTGCCATTTGCGGAGCATGTAGACATGGCACATAAACGCGGGGATCAGACCAAAATCGAACTGGATAAGAGCAACTTTCCTAAGATCAGCTACATCCGCCCTGAGACCACATTCGTCTTCCAATTCACGAACTGCAGCAGCTTTTTCTTCCTCGCCAGCCTCGACATGGCCACCGTAAGCATTCCACTTACCCGTTCCTGGACCACGTTTCTTTATCCCCAAAAGGATTTGCTTGTCACGAAGACAAATACACAAGGTTACATTTTCCATATTGTCCCCTTTCTCTTTCTCGCCACATACTAGCAAACCAGAGCTCCTTGTAAACCAGCTTTCAAAAAAACAAACTTTGTGCCAGAATGTCGGGACGGAGACGTGGCTGAGCGGTCGAAAGCGGCACCGTGCTAAGGTGTTAGGGGGGAAACTCCCTCGTGGGTTCGAATCCCACCGTCTCCGCAGTTGATCTGTACCCCATAAAGTGAGTCCTTACCAATCATGGACCAACAAACCATAGACACTTACAACAAAATGGCACAGGAGTACGATAGCGAAACCATTGACTTCTGGGACAAATTTCCTCGAACCTTTCTCAATAAGTTCATCGAACTTTCCGGAGAAAAAATAATCAACATCGGGAGTGGACCAGGTAGGGACGGTCTGCTTCTCCAAAAAGCCGGAAAGGATGTTGTTTGTGTAGATGCTTCAGAAGCAATGATAAAAATGTCTTCCGAACGAGGTCTTAAATCTTTTATTGCATCATTTGATCATTTACCTTTTGAGGATAATTCTTTCGATGGTGTCTGGTCATATACTGCACTTCTTCATATCGCAAAAAAACATATAGATACCCCTCTCAAAGAGATCTACCGTATCCTCAAACCTTCCACATTTTTTGCCCTAGGCCTGATTGAGGGCGATACAGAAGAATATAAGGAGAGTTCAGTGATAGATATGCCACGTTGGTTTAGTTTCTACAAAAAAGATGAGGTTGTGGATCTGTGTCGAAAGCACGGTTTTGAGTTCCTATACTTTGAAACTTTCAAACCACGCTCAAAAAATTATTTGAACTTCATTTTTCAAAAAAGATAGCTCATATACAACTACCGAAAAAAATAAATGCTATGATAATTTCATGAATCCAAAAAACCAAACCACAACCATCACCCCTGGCAAATACCGCCATTACAAAGGCAAAGAATACGAAGTCATCGGCATGGCAAAACACAGCGAAACCTTGGAAGATTTGGTCGTCTACCGTGCCCTCTATGATTCCCCAGAATTTGGCAAAAATGCCCTCTGGGTCCGACCAGTTGCCATGTTTACCGAAAATGTGACCGTGAATGGCAAGACAGTGCCCAGATTCTCTCCAATGTCGTACAATTAGCACATGCACATAGAAGTCACCGACCCGGTCACAGAATACTTCCGCATAACACCTGTGCAAAAGGTGGCACTAAAGAAGCTGGGCATAATAACCATAAAAGACCTGCTCTACTATTTCCCTGTTCGCTATGGTGATACAGCAGAAGCTAGGAGCATCGACACCCTAGCAAAAGGCGACTCCACCGTCATATATGGCAAGATCGACGGTCTCGAAGCAAGCAAAGGCTTCAAATCCAAGATGACCATGGCCACCGGCACAGTCGAGGATGACACAGGCAAAGTCTCCTGTGTCTGGTTCAACCAGCCATACATAGCAAAGATGTACACACCCGGCATGCTCGTCCGCATAGAGGGCAAAGTCTCCGAAAAGCGCGACGGCGGCAAACTCTACTTTTCCAATCCCAAGATTGAGCGCGTCGACCACCTGCCGACTGGTGTTGGCGACTCGCTCTTTGGTGCGGACGGAGAAGCTCATACTCTCTACCCAGTATATCCCGAGTCTAGGGGTATCAGTTCCCTCTGGCTCTATCATTCCATCCAAAAGCTTTTCAAGAATGGCATACTCGACAAAGTACCAGAAGTCATACCAGAAGATATCCTAACCAAGTACAGCCTGCCAGGGATAAAGAGCGCGCTCATCTGGATGCACGTACCCATGAAGCGCGACGATGCACTCTCCGCACGCAAACGATTTTCCTTCGAAGAAATATTCTTGATCCAGCTGGGCAAACACCAAGTCCGCAAGGAATACGAACACTATCCTGCTTTTGCTATAGATTCAGACAATAAACACGTTACAGAATTTATAAAACGATTTCCATTTACTGCTACCGACGCACAAAATATTGCCATAAATGCCATCCTCGGTGACATGGAGCGGACTTACCCCATGTCCCGCCTGCTCGAAGGCGATGTCGGCTCAGGCAAAACTGCTGTCGCGGCAGCTACTGCGTATGCAGTCGTCGCATGGAGACCGGGAATGAAAAAAGCTGAAGAAAAGACAGACGGAGAAGACGGAGTCAGTATAAATTCTGCGCCAGTTCCCAAAACACCCCAAGCAATAAAACTTCCTGTTTCGACACGACTGCAGATAGCATACATGTGTCCGACCGAAATTCTTGCAACCCAACATTTCGAATCCTTCATCCAATATTTCGCCTATCTCGGCGTACAGATCGGGCTCATCACTTCTTCTGGTTGCCGCAAATTCCCTTCCAAGGTCAATCCCAAAGGCTGGACAGATATTTCACGGAGCCAGCTCCTCGAATGGGTGGCAAATGGCGAAATACCCATAGTCATCGGTACACACTCTCTCATACAGAAGACTGTGAAATTCAAGCACCTTGCCTACGTCATTATCGACGAACAGCACCGCTTCGGCACAGCCCAGCGCTCTGCTTTGGCAAAGAAAAATCTTATCGGAAACAGCTCCACCCAAAATACAAATAAAGTCCTACCACCCGCTCCTCACCTCCTCTCTATGACAGCGACTCCCATACCACGAACACTGGCACTCACTATATATGGCGACCTCGACCTCACTCTCATAGACCAGCCTCCCGCAGGCAGGAAGCCTATCCTTACAGAAATAGTCCCGCCGAGCGGTCGCGATGCAGTCTATGAAAAGGCTCGCCTCGAGCTCGAACGTGGCAGACAGATGTATGTTATATGTCCCAGAATAGATGAGCCCGATCCGGAAAAAGAAATGGCCTTGAATGCGCGATCCGTAAAGGAAGAGGCAAAAAGACTCAAAGAAAAAGTATTCACTCAGTACGAGATAGGCATACTCCATAGCAGGATGAAACCAAATGAAAAGGATGCCGTCATGGCAGAGTTCAAGAGTGGCAAGATACATATTCTCTGTGCGACCTCGGTCGTGGAAGTAGGCGTGAATGTGCCAAACGCAACTGTGATATTGATCGAGGGTGCAGAACGTTTTGGTCTCGCCCAGCTCCATCAGCTCCGAGGTCGTGTACAGAGGAGCAGTCACCAGGCGTATTGCTATGCATTTACCGAGACGACATCACAAAAGTCCATCGAGCGTCTCACTGCCCTCCGCACAGCTAAGAATGGTTTCGAGCTCGCCGAACTAGATCTAGCTCAGCGTGGTTCAGGTCAGCTCTCCGGTGCAAAACAATGGGGTGTGTCAGATGTCGCCATGGAAGCGCTAAAAAATCTCAAAATGGTGGAAGCGGCGAGGACTGAAGCAAAGATACTTATAGATGAGGACATCACTCTCACAAAATATCCAATACTAAAAAAGGCAGTTGAGGAAAGGAAAAAAGGGTTGCATATGGAGTAATCACTATTATAAAAAATAGAAAACACGGCCACCATTGCTGGTGACCGCGCATAAACTATTACTTTTTCCGGGTTAACTCGAGAATTCCGACTTCTTCGTCAGCTTTTTGAGCCAAGGCAGCCGAATCTCTTTGAGCACCTGCTGGATACCCTTCTTCCTGATATCATCGAGATAGTCATCCCCGAGTGAGCTGAAGAACCGACCTTCCGCGGTCTCATAATATGCATCCTTGTTTTTAAACACACCTTCCTTTGACAGCTCCAAGACGAAGTCAACGATGGGTCGGAGCATCTTGTTGATTTCTTCGACGCCGTTGTTCCGAACCTTGGGGATCATGATCGGGTACAAACCACGAATAGTCGAGCACATCAGGGAGTACTGATACTTCACTTCCTTTGTACCAGGCAAATGAGCGATATCGATCATTGCCTGCGCCATCGGTGTGAGCACTGCCGACATTCCGTAAAGTCGGATCGAGGGACGGAGCATCCCCCATTGTTCAGGGTTGTTTTCAATACTCCAATCATAGATACCGTGCCGGAGAAGGAGCTTGCACGTCTCGATGTAAGCGATGTAGTCCACTTCGCTGAAGTTATCAACTACCTCGCCCATTCTGCAGGCGTGGTGGTGGAAGAACTTCCCAGTGCTACCGAAAACATTTGTCTCCTGATGAACCACGCCAAGCTCAGAGATTGGCCCGAAAACATATCTGACACCATACTTTTCCGCGAGCATGGGATTTGTCACATTCGCTGATATATTTCCGTTTTCGTGCCCACCCCGCATTGTGCAGGACAGGAAAGCGGCAGTTTCATCACTCTTTCTGTTGGACTTACCGTTACCGAGCGTCGCTTCCCGTTTGTATATTGGGAGCGCCACCTCGACTATCTCAGCCGCGACCCTTTCTTGACCGAAACGCTTGCAGGCCGTCTCTAGAGCCGGTAGCACCGCATCAGCGACGAAGTCGGCGTGCGATACTGTGGGTGTATCGGGATTTTCTGACCATCCACCACCGATACTCATCTCCGCTGGGGTTATAGACGCGTTCATTAACTGGCTCCTGTGATTTGACAGGGGTGCCAGTATCCGTCTTGTCTTACTCGTTATCTTCATAACTGCTAACCTTTCTGTTTATAGGTCGGCTCTTTCGAGTTATTTCGAGGAACAATGACCTAACTACGTGATTTTATACTCTATACAATACGAACTGTCAAGTTGTTGTGACTGAATTCGCATCCTAATTGCACAATAGTTTGCAGGCTAATTGCACACCCTTTTTAATGACTCATACTCTAATTCATATTCATAATTTGAATTGGATATGTCACATACCCACCTTGGTCCGG
>JBAYIX010000006.1:0-43812 GCA_041665385.1 Minisyncoccota bacterium
GGACGAATCCGAGGACTGTCTGAGGTACCCGAAATTGCTAGACATTTTGACGTCGGTTGCTGATGACTGAACGTCAAAATGTCTTGCAATTTCGTGGTGCCGAGTTCTGCAGGATTCGGAAGGAGAATGTGGGGCTGGGGGACGCTGATGTTTTCCTTAAATTGAATTACAGCAATAATCCTGCTATAGTCAATACCCATGAACCCCGAAAACATACGCAATTTCTCCATCATCGCCCACATCGACCACGGCAAATCCACTCTCGCCGACCGCATGCTCGAACTTACTGGTACCATAGAAAAGCGAAAGATGCAGGAGCAATTCCTAGATTCCATGGAACTAGAGCGCGAGCGTGGCATAACCATAAAGCTTCAGCCTGTGCGCATGAAGTGGCGTGACAATATCCTGAACCTCATCGACACTCCGGGTCACATAGACTTTTCTTATGAAGTCTCTCGTGCCCTGCGCGCTGTAGAGGGCTCGATCTTATTGGTCGACGCAACACAAGGAGTGCAGGCTCAGACATTGACTACGCTCAACATGGCGCGCGAAGCAGGGCTTGTCATCATTCCAGTCGTGAGTAAGATAGACTCGCCCTTGGCCATGATCGAAGACACCGTGAGAGAGATCAGTCAGCTCATAGACTGTCGTCCCGAGGATGTCATAAAAGTTTCGGGAAAAACTGGAGAGGGAGTCGAGTATTTGCTCGATGAGATAACGAAGAGAGTCCCGCCGCCGTCGGATGTTTCCAGGAATGGGGAATTCCGTTCACTTATTTTCGACTTTCAATATTCCAACCATACCGGCGTCATTGTTTATATTCGAGTGATGAGTGGACACGCAAAGAGACGTGACAAACTCACCTTCAAAATCGCCGACAGGGTATTCGAAGCTATTGATGTGGGCGTATTCATGCCAGAGGAAACACCCGTAGAGTCTCTCAATACAGGGGAGATCGGGTATATCGTTACTGGCATAAAGGAGCCGGGTATCGCTTCGGTAGGAGATACGATAGCATCCATACGTGACGTAGAGGCGCCATTATCGGGATATCAGACTCCTCGACCGGTTGTCTGGGCATCCCTCTACCCGGAAAGCCAGGATGATCTCCCACTCCTACGTCAGGCGCTGGGTAGGCTCAAACTTTCTGATTCGGCATTTACTTATGAAGAAGAAGCCTCCGGAACTCTGGGGAAAGGGTATCGTTCCGGTTTCCTAGGTATGCTCCACTTGGAAATAGTGACCGAACGTTTGCGTAGGGAATTCAACTTGAACTTAGTTGTGACTATGCCGACTATCATATACACAGTCACCCTCAAGGACGGCAAAGTTAGCAAAGTATATTCGCCTTCACTTTTTCCCGATGATCACGATATTGTGAGTGTGAGCGAGCCCGTCACGGTGATGAAGATCATTACCCCGCCCGAATACATCGGCCCCCTCATGAAGTCGATCTTTGACCACGAGGGTGAGGTAACAGCGACGGATAATTTTGGTGACAATCGCACAATCATCACTCTTCGGATGCCACTCCGCGAGCTCATGAGGAACTTCTTTGATGAAGTAAAAAGTGTATCATCTGGATATGCATCTATCTCTTATGACATAGCTGAAGATCAGATCGCGGATGTGGTAAGGATGGATATTTTGGTTGCAGATGAGCCTGTACCGGCTTTTGCCAGAGTTGTTGCGAGAAAAAGGGTGCAGGAAGACGGAGATGCTCTGGTTGAAAGGCTACATAATATTTTGCCGAGGGAACTATTTACCTTCAAGGTCCAGGCGAAAGCACACGGCAGGATCGTAGCATCACGCACGGTTTCAGGAGTGAAAAAGGATGCCGCAGGTACTCTTTCGGGAGGAGACATTACGAGGAAGATGAAGTTGCGCGAAAAACAAAAAGAAGGTCGAAAGAGGCTCAAAGAACACGGCAAAGTCATCATCCCACAGGATGCCTTCGTAAAAATGATGAGAACAGACTAGGACTAGTTGAATATGGGGAAGGATAGGAGGATCATGCTGATGATCACCAAGATACCGACTACGATAAAGCCGATATTCGCTACCTTTCTTGTTTTTTCGTGAAATAACATAGTGCTTTATAGTATACTGTAATTATGAAATACGGCAAACAGCCAACATTAAAAAAGATCGCAAGTTCTCGCATTACTTTTATCTTGGCACTTTTGGTCTTTGTATTTCTATTGCGGACCGCCTGGAATATGGCAGAAAAGTCCGCTACCGCTGGTGATCGTCTGGCTTTGTCTGAGGCCGCCTACGAGAGACTCTCTCTCCGCCATGATAGTCTGGCAGCAAAGGTGGATTATCTTTCTACCAGCGAAGGTGTGGAGTCGGAGATACGCACAAAGTTTCGGGCTGTGGAGGAAGGGGAGTCGGTGGCGGTCATCGTGAGTGAGCCCGGAGCAAAGGCGGATATTTCTTCATCGACATCTCGCACAGTTACAAAGAGGTCGTGGTGGCAAAAAATTGCATGGATGTTAGGTATGTAAAATTCTAGGATTATAAAAAGCGAGTATGGTTCAGTGGCAGAATACGTGCTTCCCAAGCATGTGACGCGGGTTCGATCCCCGCTACTCGCACAATAAATCGGATGAAAAATTCTAAAAAATACCTACCCGTAGTTCTCATGATACTTGCTTCAGTAACCGCGATCCTGAGTACGCTATATTTGCAACAGGGCTTGTTCGATCCGAACCAGGGTGATGTCGGCCTATACGAATGGTTTGTGCGCCACGTGACTGTTGGTGGCACTCCATACAAGGATTTTATTGTGGAATACCCTCCGTACGCCTTGTTGGTTTTTGCTTTGCCATGGCTAATGGGTAGTTTTGATTATTTGTTATATTTTATGACTCTGGTATTGGTACTAGATCTGGGCATAAAATTGATACTGTACGTAATAGGGCGAAAAGAAACGGGTCCACGAGCGTTCTTGCCACTATTTTTATATTCAGTGACGGTACCATTCTTATATTTCTTTATCCTCCAAAGATTTGACCTCTGGCCGGCGCTTTTCAGCCTTGTGGGGATATTATTGTTTTCGCGTAAATATTTTGCTTTGTCCGGCGCCGTACTTGCAGTCGCTGTCTGGCTAAAATTGTATCCTATAGTCATAGCCATACCTATCTTCGTGTTGGCTTGGCGTCTCGGTAGATGGAAGAGGTTCCTTGTGGGAGGTGTCATCGCATCTCTGCCGGTGCTCGTAGCGAGCTACAGTCTGCCTTGGTGGCGTTTTGTGGCCTTCCATGGTGAACGAGGTCTACAGGCAGAGTCTCTCTATGCTTCGGTATTGTGGATGGGACATTTCTTCCTGCCCATGCACATGATCTGGCTCCGAACAAACAACTGGTACGAAGTCTTGGGCTTTACAGTAGCGCTTTTTACTCCAGCTATAAAAATATTCTGGGCAATAATGGTGGCGTATTCGGTGTATGTATCATCCAAAGTATTATGGTATAACGCAGATGCTGGTCAGACTGCAGATATTTCGATTGAAATATTATCCAGAGTAACACTTTTTCCTATACTTGCATTTGTTGTCTTTGCTCCAGTTTTGTCGCCGCAGTATGTCATATGGCTTCTACCCATAGCAGTATTATCTACATTTCGTGGCAATATAATGCCAGCAGTGCTCATCTGTGTAGCTTCTACCATGAGCACACTTTTCTATCCCGTACCAAATTATTTTGGTCCCGGGCTCAATATATGGGAGACGGCCGCTCTTCTAACTAGAAACGTTTTACTATTGTCGAGCTGGATATTGTTATGGAGAGAATATAGGGAAACAGATAGGGAAAAGAAAGAGCTATTTGATACCCAGAGTAGAGCGTAGCTTTTCTTCGTTGAAACCTATCACTATTTCACCACCGAGATCTATTACCGGTACGCCCATCTGTCCGGTCTTGTCGATCATTTCTTTGCGCTTGGCTAGGTCGGTAGCTACATTGTAGTCGGTAAAAGCGACATTGTTCGCTTTGAAGAAGGTTTTTGCCATGTTGCAGTACACACAGGTCGGGGTCGAATATATGGTTATATTTTTCATATTTATTTTTTTTATTTCGCTAATAAAATGTTGTTAATATACTAGCATGACATAGCCGTCTTGACGCAAGGGGTTATTGTATAGTCTGTGTTACCTGAAGGGTCACGCCTGCTTCTGTCGTGCCGTATTGGTTGTATACATTCAAAATATGAGTGCCGACGGATACGTATGTAGGCAAGGAAAATACTATAAATCTGCCATCCTGAGAGATGTATAGAATATTTGGCCTCTGGGCGAATGTGTCTCCATCCAGAGCTACTCTTGTCGTGGAATTGAAACCAGAACCATATAAGACTCCCGTGGCGCGGTTGTCATTGGCCAGGGAAGTCGGCAGAACAGACATTATGCGTAGCGGCTGTGCGGTGACAGTGAAAATGGAACTTATTTTGTCATTTTGAGTCGAACCGGAAGTGTCTCGAAGGCGTATCCTGTACGTCCCGGAAGCGACGGTGGTATCCGATTGACTGATAGATGAGAACACTTTGCCTACTTCCCAGGAAAAACTTGTGCCGCCATTTCTGGAACTTGCTATATATCCGGCACCTGCTCCGCCTGGTTCTTCGAGAAGGATATTATACGGTCCGGGCATGGGACTTATCCAAGAAATATTGTATTTGCCAGAACCACCAGTAAGGATGTCACCGGATGAAGGTGATGTAACTTGGATATTAGAGGTAACTGGGGAGGCGGACGGTGTCGGGGTCACAGCTGGATATGGAACATTGCCACAGCTCGCTCTCTGTATGGAACTTCTGGTGAGGGGGCCAGCGGAACCGGTGGCAGAAATACTGTTTGCAGTCTGGAAAGATTTTACAGCTGCTACCGTGGCCGGACCATAGTGCCCGTTTGGTGTGGTGCGGAGATATCCTTTGGCTGTTAGGAAATTTTGGAGCAGAGTGACGTGCCCGGCTGACATGGAGTCGCCGTCGCCATAATAGAGGTTCATTGGGATGTCGACACAACGGAGCTGCATTTGGGCATGGGAGTTAGTCGTAGATGCGGCCAAAAGTATCACAGTGGCCAATATTATTTTGGCAAAAAAAGTTTTAGACATTTGTGCAAATTATAACATATACATGACCAGAGATCGTATATGAAAAACTTTCATTGTGCCCTTGGCAGGAATCGAACCTACATCCACTCCTTAGGACGGAGTTGTTCTATCCATTGAACTACAAGGGCGGATAGATAGGGATAAAAGTAACATACTTCCAAGAATAAGAGAAATTTGCTATATTGTCCCCATGACCCCAGAAGAAAAGTCGCTCTTGGAAAGGACGTATAAATTGGTAGAAGAAAACAACGCGATGTTGCGCTCTGTTCGCCGCTCAAGCCGGATCACAATGATCCTTCGTGGGGCGTATTGGCTGGTCATCATCGGTGCCAGTATCGGCGCATACTACCTCATACAGCCTTACATAGACTTTATGCTGGGACTCATAAAGGGAGGTAGTGGTGCCGACATACAGAGTTCTGCATCATTGTTCCAAGACCTGTTAAAATAGTTTACGAATTAGTTTGAAGTATTAGAACGATCAATATTCATGCCGAGGTAGCTCAGTTGGTAGAGCATTCCCCTGAAGAGGGAAGGGTCACCAGTTCGATCCTGGTCCTCGGCACCAGATATTCCGCTCAGTTTTGCGCGTCGCACTCTTTTTCATTGAATTTGCGAGCTATTATGATTACCCGGATTTTGCACAACTTTTTCAAATTCAATGAAAAAGAGTGCGACGCGCAAAACTGAGCGGGTTTTTTCTGTCCTGTCGAGGTTTGTATTATTAGACTGTCCTCACCTTGAGTTTGGACGTCCTCTTTTTGTCTAGTTTGGGCAATTTTAAGATCAAGAGCCCATGCTTCTCAACTGCTTCTGCCTCATCTACATCTATTTCCTGTGGCAATTCTATCGTTCGAGAGAAAGATCCCCAATAAAGTTCGCGGACAAAATAGTCATCTTCATTTTCTACTCTCTCTGACTCTCTCTTGCCATGAATAGTGATGAGGTCGCGCGTAATAGTCACATCCAGGTCTTCTGGACGCACGCCGGCTATCATACTCTTTACTACTATCATGTCTCCTGTTTGGTAAACGTCCACTGTGAGCTCACCTTCCTTGTCTGCAGTTTCATCTAGCCAATCGGCATCATCTTCGCGGGATCGCTTCGATTGTTTTGGCTCGACTTCGTCGCCACCTACCTTTACCGCTCCGGTTAATCTCTCGAAGAATGATTGTTTTGCCATTTTGAATGCTTTATTATTTTAATTTGTATTAAGTTTGGGTTTGACTGCCTTAATCTCTTCGAACATGACGATGAGAATGATGACTGCCGCCCATATCCACATAAATATCTTGAGGGTGCCGAGTGAGTCAGCACTAATTATAGACAAATTGAAAAGGGAGTGCAATGCGATAGCTGCGAATAACCCCAAGGTCAGGGCAAATGCTTTTACTACAGGGCTCTTATAAAACGTAAAACCCAAAGAAAAACCGATGGTTGCAGAGGAGACGATGTGAACAAGAGTTGCCCCGACGAATCTCATCGCCTGGGACGCTATACCGTCGGCAATATTACCTCGCATCAGAGGATCCAAAATAAAAAGGGAATTTTCTATGGCAGAAAAGCCGACAGCGATGGTGATCATGTATATCATGGCATCGATAGGCTCGTCATTGTAGCGGGTACTGAGTGCAATTGCGGATATGACTATGAGTTTGAATATCTCTTCCACTGCCGCCCATAGTGTATAGCGCAATGTTTGGTCGGATACGATGTCAGCGACTATCTTTTCGCCAAATATGGCGCCTATCACAGCTACAGAACCGCCCAGGAAGGAAAGTACTATGAGATATCTTGGTTCGGGGTGGTCGATATCCTCGCGCAACCAAAAGTAAAGCCAGATAAAAGAGGGGAGGACGCCTGCGAAAAGAGCATAAGGAAGAACATTGATAACCATTGGGGAAATTATAACTTTTTTTGTGCACTGGGTGAAGTGTATGGCGTATGTGCAGATCTTTTTTATTGTGCTTGACAAACAGTCAAGAATTTGCTATAGCTTAGAGTAGACAACCGAGCTTTCTACAACTGAAAGCTCAAAAAAAGAGGAAATTCCCTATGAAACGCACCTTTACATTACTCGCACTTTTTGTGGCAGCTACGGTTGCGACAAATGCGAAAACGCTCATCAGTTCAACATGGGTTTTGTTACCCAATCAGTCTTCGCCATCTTGGTCTTCGGCCGCCGACAATGTCATCAAAAATGCTTTGGCGGGCACACTTCAGGCCGGGTCTGTGGCGACAGTCGTACATCCTTCCCAATACACACTCCCTGGCAACAAGGTTGTGCCAGAGAACTTCATCACATCCGCATCGACACCGATGTGGAAGGGCGTTCTGAACCCGGCGTCTCCGTTCGAAAACGAAAGAGGCCAGATCGTATGGGCCCTCATCGAAATGCGGTCGGACGACGGCAGTGACAGCGTGTCCTTCGCGGATCTGACCGCCAAATTTGTTTCGAACGATGGCGGTAGTCTGAACCTCACGCTCAACTTCGATAACTCGGCCTACACAGAACGGGCAGTGCTCATCAAAGCTGATGGTACTATGAAGAAGAGCGGACCGGCTAGCGAAAAAGGCAAAGTCGTTCTCGTCCTCGTTTGGTCTGAAATGTTCACCGGCGGTGGCACCTCGGGGGGCATTGCGGAAGCAAAAAACTGGATTCAGTTGACTGTGTCTCAAAAAGGAGACTTCAGCCTGATCCTTACAGCGGAAGACAAGAAAGATCCAACATCGAGATCCATGTCTACAGTAAATGTGGTTCGGAGTCCAGTGGCGCCCAGGGTGTCGATCGGTAACAACGGCATCCTGACCATCAACAACCACGTGGCCTGGCAATCGTATCGGATATACGAGGCCAAGGATGTTCGTGGTCCATGGAACCTGTACAGTGTCATTTCCGGTGGTAATACGGCCTCGATTCCCGTGACTGGAGCCTTTCCGGCTCAGTTCTTTCGGGTCCAGGTCCAGTAAAAGACCCGGCTCGTTCGTAACGCGAAATCCCTCGAAACAAGTGTTTCTTGGGATTTTTTGATGTCGCCTATTGACAAAATAGGGTATTCTGTTATATAATAGCCAAGTAGTGCAAAACGCACTGGACAAACTGCCGCATAAGTGGTAGCAAGATAAGAGAAAATGATATTAACTATTAATCTATATGAATAAAAAAACAGCAATTTCCGTGATATTTTCATGTCTCCTGGTACTGCCCTTCATGGTGGTAGCATCGAGCCCAAGTCCTTCTCCTTCATCGGCACCTTCTACGGGTGGCGGTGGTTCTAGTGCAGCACCTGAAACAGGTGGCTCTGGATCTTCCGGTGCACCTACCACGAGTGGTGGTGGCTCAAGTGGCGCACCATCAACAGATGGTGGAGGTTCCAGTGGTGCACCTTCTACTGGTGGTGGTGGCTCTACTGGTGGCACATCTAGCCCTAGTCCTACTGCTTCACCTTCTCAATCTGTAACTCCTCCTTCGACCGGAGGCGGCGGTTCTAGCGGCGCACCTTCTACAGGCGGAGGTGGCTCGAGTGGTGCTCCTGCTACAGGTGGGGGCGGTTCCAGTGGCGGTACTTCAAGCCCTAGTCCTACTGCTTCACCTTCTCAATCTGTAACTCCTCCTCCTACTGGCGGCGGTGGTTCTAGCGGCGGTTCTCCGACCCCTTCACCGACTAATAGTGCAAGCCCAAGTCCTTCTGTTACACCTCCTACTGGCGGCGGCGGAAGTGGCGGAGGCACCACAGGTGGCGGCGGAAACGGCTCCACGAGTGGAGGCGGCTCTAGTTCATCCGGCGGTGGAAGCGTCACGATCAATTCTTGCAACCTCATCACAACATATATGAGACGCGGACAGGCAAACCCTGTCGCAGAGGTGGTGAAACTCCAGGCTTTTCTCAGAGATTTCGAGAAGATGAATATCTCTGTTACAGGAATATTTGATCTCACTACGGAAAATGCAGTCAATGCATTCCAAACAAAGTATGCAAGCGTGGTTCTAGCTCCTTGGGGAGACAATGAACCTTCTGGCTATGTATACATCACAACCACAAAAAATATAAACAAGATAGCATGTAACCAGCCTCTCACTCTCAATGCTCGCGAACTCGCTATCATAGGTGACTACAAGAGCAAGCTCGGTGTATCATACACACTTGCAAACAGAGGAAACGGTGGTTCTACTATAGCCTCTACGAACGGCACATCCACAATAGCTGTCGGTACTACGACTCCTTCGGGATCGATAGGATCGGATGATACATCCAATACTGCTTCTGCTGTGAACACAAATCTTTGGCAGAAGATAAAGGGATTCGTAAAGTGGGTATTCCGTCGCTAAATACTAACAACTAGGATTCAAGACAATCTCTTGTTTCCATGTGCGACGAGCGGTCTGACATCTGTCGGGCCGCTTTTCGTATGGTCGAGGGCTCCTGCTAGGGCTATCATGAGAGCATTGTCGCCAGATATGTGGAGGGAGGGCAAGAATAATTCAATGCCATATTCTACGGTTATGGCTTGAAACCTTTTCCGCAGTAGATGGTTTGCACTCACTCCACCACCGATGATGAGAGATTTTGCATCTGTCTCCAGGATCGCCTTTCTCAGTTTGGTCTCGAGTGTTTCGGCGACGGCTTGTTCGAACTCATAAGCTAACCCTTTTTTGTATTCATCGGTAAATTCATTTTTTGCTGTGGCTTTTTGAACTGCATAGAGCACGGCAGTTTTTAGTCCAGCAAAGGAAAAGTTGAGGTCGTCGCTCGCTATCATAGGTCTCGGCAATTTTACAGGGGAGACGATGCCTGCCTCATATGCTTCATGAGCTAGCTTTGATACATGTGGACCACCGGGATAAGGCAGTCCGAGGAGTCGAGCGACTTTGTCAAAAGCTTCACCCACAGCATCGTCTTTTGTCTGTCCCAGAATTTCATAGCGTCCTTGATCATTTCCGCCAATATTGTTCACTTGGACGAGCTCCGTATGACCTCCGCTAATGAGGAAAGAAAGGGCAGGGAGAGCTGGCTCAGAAAGACATTGCCATGTGCCATATGGCAGGTCGGACTTGAGGAGTGATCCCACCACATGACCTTCCATGTGGTTCACAGGTACGACGGGGATATTCCAGATAGTGCCCAGTATTCTTGCAAAGTTTATGCCGACCCAAAGAGTAGGTTCGAGACCCGGGCCTTCTGTCACAGCTATCATGTCGATGTTTGGGACATAAGAGAGGAAGGAAGCACCCTGAAGCGATTGCCAGAGATCGGGGTTGGTTTTGCTAAGTTCGCTCTTGAAGGTTTCTAGAACAGTTGATAATTCGCTCGCAGTATGCGCGTCCTTGTCCTCCGAAGCTTTTGTGTAGGAGGGCGCTTGAGAGATTTCGCTTAGTAACTTTTTTAGAAGCGGGACCAGATTCTTACCATGTTCCCGCTTTGCAAGAGAAGGGTATACTCCGCCATATGCACTATGGAGCTCGGCCTGAGAATGAACCAGTGAATTTATAACCCTGCACTCGAAATGACCCTCATGTTCACGCGTCTCTATGAGAGATAGGGCAGTCTCGTCGCACGATGTTTCTATGCCTAGTGTGATCACAGTGCGCGTTGTAGGAATCGAACCTACGACCCTCGTCACGTCAAGACGATGCTCTACCAACTGAGCTAAACGCGCTCCCAGATACTCTTTCACAGAACGTCCTTCCAAGATATAATAACTTGCGCTGAATAGCAATATTTCCTGCGCGCACTACGCATACTCCGTTATATGTTGCATAGGAAGGAGTTCCTAGAGTCCTCATATCATAACTTGATTTTTTAAACTGCTCCATCGGTATATCTAATACCGTTGACCAATATATTTTCAATTTAGTCTCATCTTGGTCTGCCCTCAAATGAAGTTCACAGGAAATTTTGGATCTATCAATCTTCAATATACTAACCAATGTATATACAAAAAATTTTAGAATCAGCGGATCGCTGTTTCCTAAGGCCGTTTCCTTGCTTTTGAAACCCTCTCCCAGATATAAAAGCGCTGTAGCAATTGATATTATCTCCTGTGAAATATTTACTGAGTTCAGGATCATGAGTGCCTCTTTTTCAGATAATGAAATTCTGTTAACCTTTTCATCTTGATGCCACTGTTTTGCTTTTTTTCGCGCAACATCTAGGTGAATTGATGCTTTTTTTGCAAGTATAGACTTTTGCTCAGGGGAAAACTGTATATGTCTTACCCATCCGCCGATGGTAGATTTTGGAACATTTAACTTGCAGGAAATATCCTGCAAAGAAAAGCATAATTTCCTAAGCTCAATAGCCTTTTGAATATTTTCCCTAGAATTCACAGACTAATTATATCAAATAATAACTACGTCTGATATTAATTTTTCGGCATATCAAGGCGCTCGAGTTTGAGAACTTTGAAGATGAGGTAGGTGATGAAGGCTATGACCAGGAAATTTATGAAAACACTGATGAAATTGCCATATTTTAATTCTGCGGAAAAAATATAAAAAGAAAGATCAGTAAGATTTTTGAAACTTCCTAGGAGGAGACCGATCACTGGATTTATGATGTCGTTCACAAAAGATGCTACGAGGTCGGAGACGGCCTTACCGACTATAAAGCCGATGGCGAAACCGATGACACCTCGTGTGCGGATGAATTCTATGAATCCTTTTACTATCATCACATTACGTTACCATGCGAGTTGTGCGTTGACAATGCTCCTCTCGGTAGTAAAATACGAGCGGAAATAGTTTGGTAAAATAGGTTACGGTAGTTCAAAAACAGAAAAGTGAAAGGATACAGTATGCTCGTCCTTTACAAGTTCAAGGTCTATCACGATGGCCACAAGGCAATAAGTCCCGCACTCAATGTTTGGGATGTGAGTGCGCTCCAGTTCCTCTTCCCATCTGATCGGATTTGGAGCCAAGCAGATGCACCGATCGGTAATGTTTACCGATTGAGCGAACAGGACGCCAAGCGTTTTTACGGGAACCTGGTCGAATATTTTTATAGCCGGGATCCGAACAATGTCGAAATGCCACAGGGCAAATTTTGCGGGTCGTTCTTTGTGAAGAGCGATCTTAGTAAGGTCATTTGCAAACTCATGGAGTTTTTCCAGGAAGAGTTTGCTTTCCGTGTCATTGATTTCTTGCCGGTGCTAAAGGTGCCGGCTACACTCTGGGGAGCTACCAGTCTTCGGGACATGTGTTTCAGGCGGGAACACGAACTGTCTATGGGGCCAGGCTTTCCTCAGATCGTAATGTCTGAAAACCCGGAGTACCGTCACCTGGTTTTTGAGCTAGATATCATGGCTGGAGTCATACCAATGGATTCCGCAGATATATATGATCTCGAGAGAGTGGTGGAGCGAGCCAGATTCAGGTACGGCGAAGACTTCGATCCGATCGCCTATCTAAGAGCTTATGTGAGAGTGGTAAAGCTCATAAACGAGATCGAGGTTCACGATAGTGAGGCGGACGAGAGCGTATTTGGCCTCCAGGAAGTATGGTCAGCACAGACACAAGCCCTGTCTTGATATTAGGGTAGAGTTGTTATAGGATGCACATCGGAGACACAAGGAGCAGTCCCTCAATCCTAGGGACGCATGACTCGAGCATGTATCCTTGTGTCTCCACCACAACCAGCAGAAATGCTGGTTTTTTATTGATTATGTTCATAATGTTACATTTCGATGTTTATGTGATAGAGTTGTTTCGGAAAGGAAAAGTATGCTATGAAAATTCTAGTTTTTCTGCAGCCTGCCGGAGACTTTCTCGTTCTTCCAGAATCACAGACTTATACGAGTCAGACACAAATGTGGGGCAGAGATCCTTTTAGGGTCATTACTATTGATTTTGGTGAAGACGAAGAATTTGCCACGGCTGTCGTTGCAACTATCACGCACAAACCCTGGTCGAACGGTCATGTCGGCAACATTGTCACAGGGATCCTGAATGCGGTTTTCAAAGAAGGGTTTAGGTACGGATATCAGAAATGTGAGATGAGTAAGAAGAAAGCTGTAGCGTGAGAATATACCAAAATTGCAGATCCAAATCGTAAAGCGCGGCACTATTCAAATGCTGCGCTTTTTTCTATAAAATGTGTGTGACCCTACAGGGAATCGAACCCTGGTTCCAGGCTTGAAAAGCCTGTGTCCTAACCGTTAGACGATAGGGCCGCGTACAAATGCAATATTAGCATTTTTTGAAAAAATGGCAAAAAGTGGTATTGTGATAACTCGAGGGAGGAGTGGCTGAGTGGTTGAAGGCACACGACTCGAAATCGTGCAGACCCTTACAGGTCTCGTGGGTTCAAATCCCACCTCCTCCGCTGATATGGACCCTATGGAGATTATTTATAATTTCTGGTGATATAATGTTTCTATGATATCCGCACCGGAGAATAGGGCATTTACTTTGATCGAGCTTTTGGTAGTCATAGCGATTATCGGTCTCTTAGCTTCCGTTGTTCTTGTAGCACTCCGAAGTGCGCGAGAAAAGGCCATAATAGGTGCCGCTCAGGAATTTGATAATACAAACTACCACTCATATGGTGCTGATGCTTCGGTGGTATATGATTTCGATAGCACAAGTATTGCCACCGATACATCGGGTAACAATCGCACCCTGAATTTCTTTGGTACTCCTGCAACTGTGGAAGGGATAAACGGTAGTGCATTGCGTTTCGATGGATCTACGAATTATGCATATTCTGCAACTTCGATGGTAGTGGACCGAAATTGGACGATGAGTGCGTGGGTAATGCCGGCGGTTTCTTCTGCAAGTACAAAAATTTATGCTTCGTATTCTTTGCCTTATATGGCATTTTCTACAGTCTTTTTTGTTTCTTGGTATGCGAATACTGGTGGAAGTAGCTCCTGTGCCCAAAAGACTATGTACGACACTGCACCAAGAGCGATAAACAAGTGGTATCATGTAGTGGGTACTCACAATGGTACGACGGGAGTAACTGAGCTTTATGTAAATGGTAAAAAAGCCATCTCAAACTCAGGAACATATGAATGTCCTAGAACAGCAACGTTGTATCTCGGAAGTCATAGTGGCGGTAGTTACAGGTTCGATGGGACAGTAGACAATGTGAGAGTCTATGGATACACACTCTCCACGGCTCATATAGAGCGTATGTATGCCGTCGAGGCACCACATCATGTGTATGCATCTGCAGTTCAGTAATAATATTATTAGAATAATATATAAAAGCATATGAAAAATGGCTATGTAGACAATATCGAGAGTCTCTCGCTCCAAAATGTGAATTTCCGCAAAGTACTTTTTACTACAAAGAATAGTCAGCTCGTTCTCATGTCACTTCTCCCTGGCCAAGACATAGGTGAGGAAGTACACGATGTAGACCAATTCTTCCGCGTGGAAAAGGGGATAGGTAAGGTTGTGATAAACGGAATATCACATAACATTTCTGACGGCAGTTCTATTGTGGTTCCAGCGGGTCTAATGCATAATCTCATAAATACTGACACAAAACCGATGAAGCTGTATACGCTGTACATGCCTCCACATCACCGTGATGGCACTATCCATGCTACAAAAGAAGACTCAGTGGGGGATGATGAGCACTTCGATGGAAAAACTAGTGAGTAGTGGAAGTCTAGTCTGAGAAGGAGGGTTACTTTGAAGTTTTTATGAAGATATAGATATCCTCCAGTGCTTTCACGGCATCACCGGCGGCGATGTTGTTCTGGTGGTATAGACCATCTGTACAGTCGCCTGCGGCCCAGATACCTGGTGTAGTAGTGCGCTGGTTCATAGGATCTACGGGTACACGGTTGTATTCATCTAGCTTCACTACATCTTTTATGAAGTCGGTCGTGGGTAGGGAACCTATCTCGACGAATATGCCTGTAACAGGGAGCTCCACATCGGAACCAGTCTTTTGGTCTGTGTAGACGAGACCACTCACGAAACTATCACCTTTTACCTCTTTGGAAATAGCGTTTGTAATGATCTTGAGTTTGGGATTCTTTGATATCATCTCTATAGTCACCGGGTCGGCACGGAATTTCTCGGAACGATTTATGATGGTAACACTCTTGCAATATGCGAGGAGTTGAGCGGCACTCTCAAATGCGGCATTGCCACCACCTATGACTGCTACATCCTGGCCATCAAATATGGGACCATCGCAAGAGGCACAATATGTGAGACCCTTGTGTTCTAGTCGGTCTGCTCCAGTAACCTCGAGCTTCTTTCTATAGCTACCGGTCGTGACTAGGACGGTTCTGGTCTCGTACGAACCCTTGGAAGTAGTGACTAGGAAAATATTACCTTTCTTTTCTACCTTTGTGACAGACTCACCATCGTGGATATCTACTACGTCTGATGCATATGCTTCCAGATGCTTCTTGAAACTTTCGGAAAGAGCGAGACCGCTGATCTTCACGGTACCTATCCAGTTCTCTATGCCTTCGGAAACTGTACTCTGACCATTCCAGTCCTTGGTAATGAAAATAGTCTTGAGTTTCTTGCGTGCGGCATATACGCCAGCCGCCGCGCCTGCCGGTCCACCACCTAGTATTGCGAGGTCATAAATCATAGTGAGAAAATTGTAGCATAAAAATCGTCAGGTTAAAATTCCGCGAGGTCGGACCTCCTGGCCAACTATCCACAGTTTGCGTTGCGGTGTGTGTGTGTGTGTGGAATAATACCTATATGAAGACAATATCTTTTTTAGTTCTTTCAGTTGTACTCATGGCTGGGATAGTGTCGGCTGCGACAACAATCAGTAACAGTATTTCTACAGGAGGAACTCTCACTGTGACAGGGACAAGTACGTTAATGGGAAATGTGGGTCTAGGGACATCTACACCTGTTACAGCTCTAGATGTGGTATCCGAATCTGCCGTCGTGGCTCCTGTTATAGTTACGAACTACAGTAATACTGGTGGCGGGGGACAAATAACTATTCGTAAGGCAAGAGGAACAACAGCATCACCGTCAGCAATTTCTTCAGGAGATCAGATTGCTGCTATTTTAGGGCAAGGTTTCTCAGGAAGTTCCTTTTCTGGAAATATTTCAGAAATCGGTGTCAAGGCTGCAGAAACCTTTACGAGTACTGCAAACGGAACTTTTATGGTTTTTAGTACAACGGGTATAGGAGCGACCACAAGATCGGAAAGAATGAGGATTGATGGACTCGGAAATATTGGTATAGGTATTGCATCTCCAACAGCACTTTTACATGTTTCAACAACTACACCTGGAATGGACGTTATGAAGATTACAGCAGGTACACAAAATTTAGTATATACTCGTTTAGGAAATTTAGGCATCGGCACCACAACCCCGACAACAAATCTTCAGGTAACAACCGCAACCGCTAATGCTACCTCCACTATAACCGTGGGCAAAATAAATCAAAACAAAGGTTCATGCTTAGAATTATTTGATTCTGCTGGTACACCGGTCTATGCATATGTTGCCTCTGGGGCTACAACATTCACTCTTTCGGCTGTGTCATGCAAGTAAAAGGCTACAACGCCTTCATCATATCTATGAGAAACCCTTTCTCCCCATTCCTCTCATTCACAGTCGCTTTTACCGCAATGCATTTGTCGATAGCTACAAGCTCCCGGAATTCACGATAAGTCTTCGGAAATACTACTGCCTCCGCACTACCAGAAAAGTCCGCGATGGAGATGAAGGCCATGGTCTCATTTTTCTTGGTCTGGACCATACGCACTTCATTTACTATCACTCCTAGAACGACGGACTCACCCTCTTTTTTATCAGTAAGAGCACGTTTGATATCAATATCTCTTTTCTTTAACACTTCACGATATCTGTCGAGCGGGTGACCAGAGATATACAACCCTAATAGTTCCTTTTCCCACGCTAGTTTATCTTTCATATCCACTTTTTCTGCTTCTACCAGTCGGAGCGCCGGCACACTCGAAGAGTCTGTCATGAGACCAAAGAGGGAAACCTGATCGGCATTTTTCGATGCGCTTTCTTTGTTGTATTCTAGGAGCCTGTCGATATTGCCTAGCATGACACCACGATCTTCACCAAAGCAGTCCAAAGCGCCCGCTTTTATGAGAGCTTCTAGGGACTTTTTGTTCAGGTTCCTATCCTTGATGCGGTCTAGGAAGTCTGCGAGAGACGTGTACTTGCCACCACGCTTGCGATCTTCGATGATAGCTGTAGAAACACCTTGACCAAAGTTCTTGATAGTTACTAGCCCAAAACGTATACGATATTGAGCATGTCCACCTGAGAGAGAAGCATTTTCGGCTTTTTCCGCGTCTGTCTGCTCGCTCGCTAGCCTGTCCTCGCCGATCTTGATGACAGTGAACTGGCTGTAGCTTTCATTTACATCTGGAGGCAGTACAGGGATGCTCATGCGTTTACATTCGGTTACTATTTCTGCGACCATATCTATATTTCCCGATTCAGCGGTGAGTACGGCTGACATATATATCTCCGGATAATTGGCTTTCATATATGCTGTCTGGTAGGCGACCTTGCCATAGCTAGCGGCATGAGCCTTGTTGAATCCGTAAGCCGCAAATGGTTCTATGAGGTGCCAAAGCTCGTCGGATTTTTTTTCTGACATGCCATTTGCTGTGAAGCCCTTCATGAGCTTGTCTTTTTCACCTTGCATCTCTGCGGGTATCTTCTTGCCCATAGCCTTTCTGAGCTTGTCAGCTTCGAGCCAGCTGTAGCCTGCGAGCTTGATAGCTATCATCATGACATCATCCTGGTACGTGATCACTCCGTAAGACATATTTAGTATATCTTTCATTCTCGGGTCCAGGTAACGGATCTTGCTGTGGTCATGTTTACGTTCAATATATTGCGGAATAGTTTCCATAGGACCGGGGCGGTATAGAGCGACCATGGCATTGATATCGTGTATGGAAGAAGGCTTGAGGTCCACGAGGAACCTTGTCATACCAGAGCCATTGAGCTGGAAGAGGCCTATAGTTTCTCCACGAGCTAGCATTTCAAAAGTTTTTTTGTCATCGATAGGAATGGTTTCTATGTCTATCTTGGTATTTTCTATCTTATTCACGCGGTCGACTGCGTCGGCTAGTATGGAAAGGTTCCGAATGCCTAGGAAATCGAACTTTAGGAGACCGGCGTCCTCGACCGCATGCATATCGAACTGGGTGATGACCTTGCCTTCACCTTTGGGGTCGAACTGTACAGGGGTGAACTCGACGAGTGGTTTTGGTGCTATGACCACACCGGCGGCATGAACGGAGATGTGTCGTGCACAACCCTCGATCTTCTTTGCCATATCTACTATCCTTCGTGAGTCCACATCTTTCTTGTATAGCTCTGCGAGCTCGGGTACGGTCTCCATAGCAGTTGTGATAGTCATGGGGAAGCCCTGGGAGCCCATAGGGATGAGTTTGGATATGCGGTCACCTGTATCGAAGGCATAGCCCATTGCACGAGCGGCGTCGCGTACGGAACCACGGGCCATCATAGTACCAAATGTTCCAATTTGGGCTACATTGTCTCTGCCATACTTTTGTCTGGCATATTCTATCATCTCGTCTCTACGATTATCGGCATAGTCCATGTCTATGTCGGGAGCAGAAGGCCTCTCCGGGTTTAGGAAGCGTTCGAAGGGTAGTTTGTATTCTATCGGATTTACATTTGTGATACCTGCGAGGTAAGTGACGAGTGAGCCTGCGACGGAACCTCGGATAGTAGTCAGGATGGAATTATTATGAGCGAAGCGTAATAGGTCGGAAACCACGAGGAAATATGGCGCATAGCCTTTCTTTTTTATAACATCTAGTTCGTAGGCGACACGCACCTTTATTTCCTCGGTTTCTGTCACGTTTTTCTTTGTAATACCTTCGCGTACCAGATGTGCGAGCTCATCGTCATATGACCGGCCACTCTCTACTATATAGTTTGGGAATACCCATTTGCCCAGGTTTAGTTCTAAGTTGCATGCTGAGGCTATCTTCTCGGTATTTTCTAGAGCTTCTGGCATGTCATGGAATAATTCCTCTGCTCGCTCGGGTGAGATGAAAGAGAAGTCATCCTCTTCATCTTCCGAAACCCTTTCCGATGAATCCGAATGGGAATTTACTCGAAGAAGGGTATCACGCGCAGGACGATCCTCCGGTTTCATATAAAATATATCGTGAGCCGCCATTATGGGAATACCTTCGTTCTTTGCAAATTCTACCAAAGCTTTCACATTTGCCTCGTGGCCTTCTATTTCCGGGTGACGAGTGATCTCTATGTATAGTCTGTCGCCAAATACTCGTTTGTAAAAATTGGCTTGTTCCTTGGCTTTGTCTCGAGTGCGACCTTTGAGGGCGTTCGAGATCTGTCCAGAAAAAGTTGGAGATATGGCTATGAGTCCTTCGTTGTATTTTTCTATGAGCTCATGGTCGAGGCGGGGCTTGTAATAGAAGCCCTCGAGGTTCGAGAGTGTAACCAGTTTTATTAGATTCTTGTAGCCAATTTCATTCTGTGCGAGCAGGACTAGTCTGGTCCTGCGGTTGTCTACGCCTGCCTCCTTGTCGTGCCTAGTACGCTCGGATATGTAGAAATCAACACCGATGATGGGCTTTATCTCTTTCTTTTTGCAGGTCTTATAAAATTCTATGGCGCCGTACATGTTGCCATTGTCTGTGAGAGCGAGTGCGGTCATGCCCATCTTCTTGGCTGTGCCTATGAGCTCACCTACACGTGGCAGAGCTGTGAGCAGGGAATAGTGGGAGTGGACGTGGAGGTGGGTAAACTTACTCATATTTAGAGTATAATTGAAAGGTGAAGAGAATGAAAGAAAAAGTGAAAAATTGTGATAAATTCTCAAAAAGTAGGCCTATTTTTATTGGTATCGATGAAGCAGGTCGCGGCCCGCTCGCCGGTCCTGTCTCCGTCGGGGCCTTCGCTGTGCGGTCTCGTTCCGTTTTGCGCAAATTCAAAGGTGTGAAGGAGTCAAAACAGTTGAGTGAAGCCCAAAGGGAAGTCTGGTTCAAGGAAATTAAACGATTACATAGAAGTGGAGAAATAGCGTTTGCAGTTTCATTTTCTAGTGAAAAGGTTATTGATGATCGGGGTATTACATATGCTGTCTATTCTGCCATCAGGCGATCTCTGAAGAAACTTACTAAGCGTAATTTCTGTACCGATGATTCTGTCATATTACTCGATGGGCTTCTGCATGCGCCAAAAGCTTTTAAGAATCAGAAGACTATTATTGGTGGGGATGAGAGCGAACCCTTAATCGCCCTTGCTTCTATCTGCGCAAAAGTGCTTCGAGATCACAAAATGTGCAGGATTGCGAAACTATATCCAGAATATGGGTTTGAACTACACAAGGGGTATGGAACAAAGATGCACTTAGGATCAATCAAGAAAAATGGGATATTGGCTATTCATAGGCGCTCGTACTTGAAAGGGGTAACGGGTCCTTTTTGACATTTTGATCGCCTGACAAAATTTAGTCAAGCAAGGTGACCGTGTCATTTGAGTTCTGCGGTAGAGGGACATTTGGAGTCCGAGCCGGATACGGCATGTTGCATATCACCATAGGGCGAGGACGAAACTAGCGCAAAATCCGCAACTGGCTTTCTGTAGTCGTTGCGGATTTTGAGCGTGTCCCGATACTGCAGAACTCAAATGACACGGTCACGCCCTTGACTTTTGCACAGATATAGTGTAGGGTGTGAAGGTTAGCCATTAATACGAATATATGAATAAAATTACAAAAATACAGCTCAGCTACGCCGCAATACTAGTGGTCGCGATTTTCGCAGCCATTATGATCATTGCTCCTGGCTTTGCACACGCACAGTATTCCTACGGTGCCGATCCTTATAGCACCTACAATTATGGTGGTACCTGGAGCCCTACTCAGATGACATATCCGGTACCTGTGGTCGTACAATACCCAGTATATGTACCAGTTCCTGTCTATTATCCTGCACTTTCCGTATCCTGTTCTGCCAATGTCACCTCTGTCAATACTGGTAACACTGTGGTATGGACAGCCTATGTTTCTGGTGGAAATGGTTCATACTCCTACACCTGGAATGGTACAGACGGCCTTCGTGGCTACGACAGGACAGCATTCATGAGATATGACTATGCTGGTCAAAAGTACGCCTCTGTAACTGTATATTCGAATGGCCAATCTATCACTCAAAATTGTGGCAATACTATAGCAGTATATGCTCCAGTGCCTGTATATCAGCCTATTTATACTCCTGTGCAGGTACCAGTATACACACCTGTCCAGTACTCTCAGTATTCTCAAAGAAGCTTGGATGTGGCATGTTATGCCGATCCTACGAGTGGAAGCATAAACCAGCCGGTAACATGGAATGCAGAAGTTACAGGTGGCGTGGCTCCATATAGGTATTCTTGGACAGGTTCAGATGGCCTCTACGGCTCTGACAAGTCCCTTATAAAGTATTACAGCACTTCTGGCGAGAAATATGCCGTAGTGACAGTGACAGGCGCAGACGGTGTCATTTCGACCCGTGCATGTAGCAACAGTATAACCATCAAGAAGGCCGCAACGACAGCATATGTTGCGCCTGCAAAAACTACAAAGAAGATCACTGCCGATAAGGTCATAGTAATATCTCCAAACGTGACTGTGGTGCAAAAGCAACTTGCTTCTGTGAAGGATGTTACCAAAGCACCGGTTGTTCAGTTAGAAAATACTACTCAGACAGCGGGCACCAGCTCATTCTCTCTCTCAGATGTGCCATGGGCTTGGGTAGCGATACTCATTATTTTCCTCCTCTTTGCTACGGTATTGTATCTGGTCTTCAATAGGCAAAAGATATAAGCATGTAAACAGCAAAGCGGGTGCGACTCCAAAAATACAGTTCCTGTCTAGTAAAAACCCCTGAAATATGGGGTTTTTACGTGGTATTGACTTTTGTAGGCAAAATGGTGTATAATTGTAACAGATTTGACCTTATGACAATTACACTCAATGATATTGCCGAGGTGGCTCCAGATGTCACCCCCAAGGCAAGGGAAAAAAGTGGGTATAAAAACCCCTTTATCTCCCTACAGAGTCTCGAATCCCTTTGTCTGGGAAGCGAAACTTTAGATTTCTGCTTGCGGGAGATGGTGATCCTATCTCTTCGCTACGCAGAGACAGTCTGTCGCTTTGAACAGATTGTGCGCCGTGGACAAGAAAGCAACGAAGACGATACTCGTAAAGAGATCGAAGCGTTGCGAAGTGCGGTGCATGATTCCACGATTTCCGCGATAAACTTGTTGTCTCGTAACATGAAGAAAGTGGAGCGAGACAATAGTTGGATCGCAGATCTCAGTTCTGGTGGTAGAGCGGCCTACGGAAAGTTTGCGATCTTGATCGCCTTCGAGGTTGTTCTTCGAGAAAGGAGCTAGTATGCCGGATAAAATCAAAATCTTTCGGTACGCTCAGCTCATCTTCAAAAGAAATGAGCTAGAGCGCAAAGGACTAAAACTTTCTGAGCAGGAGCTCGCCGAAATCATCTCTCTGGCTCAAGACCTCAACATGTCGCACGACGAGATATTGGAGTCAGCGGCCACGAACATTGTCGGCAGTTTCGAATAATCATCAAGCACCCAACAGAAGTCTGTTGGGTGTCTTTTATTATCCGGATTCAAAAACCTACTTCTTATTTTTTGTCTCTATCTCCAACATCTTCAATACCTCCTCCACACCTAGCTGTCCAACCTGTCCTCTGTCCCTGCTTTCGAGTGTCACCTTATTTACCGCGACATCCTTTTCTCCAATAATAATAAAATATGGAATCCTAGCAGTTTTTGCATTTCGGATCTTTTTGCCAAAGCCGTCGTCAGACAGGTCTACTTCGGAGCGCATAGAATTGCTGCGAAGTTCGTCATTGATCTTCTTTGCATGATCAAAGTATGCATCGCCGACAGGTATAACCTTCACCTGTACTGGTGCGAGCCAGAGAGGGAAGTTGCCACCATAATGTTCGATCAGAAAGGCAAAGGTTCTTTCCAAAGCACCAATTGCCGAACGATGAATCATTACCACTCGCTGTTTCGATCCATCCTTTGCTGTGTAGTTGATATCAAACTTCTCTGGAAGCAGGAAATCGATCTGAGCAGTAAATAATGTGTCTTCCTTGCCATTTACATTTCTAGCTTGAATGTCAAGCTTCGGTCCATAAAATGCAGCTTCATCTAATGCTTCCGTATATTGTAGACCGGTTTCGTCCAACGCTTCCTTCATCACTTTCTCGGCCTTATTCCACAACTCATCGTCAGGGAAATATTTTTCCTTATTATTTGGATCTCTTTTCGAAAATCGATAATTAACCGAACTATCTAGGCCCAAACCTTTCATTCCTTCTTGTATGAGACGGCAGACATTTATAAACTCCTCCTTGAGTCCTTCTGGCGATACAAAAATGTGAGCATCTGTGAGCTGAAACTTCCTGAGACGTATCATACCCATCAATTCTCCTGATTTCTCGTAGCGATTGTAATCTGCGATTTCGGCGTATCGAACAGGTAGATCTCTATAGCTCAATGGTTTCCTGAGCAACATGCGAATATGATGAGGACATGCCATAGGTCTCAAATAAAATATGTCCCCGTCCATATCGATCGGTGCGTACATATTTTTCTTGTAATGGTCCAGGTGACCAGATGTTTTATAAAGTTTCTCACTTCCCAGATATGGTGTCGAAACATGTTCATAGCCGTATTTCGTCTCCAGATCTCGGGTGTATTTTTCCAGTACAAACTTGATAGCAGTTCCTTTGGGGGTCCACATGGGCAGACCACGACCGACTTCCTCGTCGATGAGGAAAAGATCCAGGTCCTTGCCGAGTTTCTTGTGATCTCTCTTTTCTGCCTCTTTCAGCATATTTTCGTATTCATCCAATGCCTTCTTGTTCTCGAAAGCTAGGCCATATATGCGTGTGAGCATTTTATTCTTCTCACTGCCGCGCCAATACGCTCCTGCTATGCGAACTAAGGTAAAACTATCTGCCGCGATCTCCTTTGCAGGATTCTCGGTATGTCCACCACGACAAAGGTCAGTAAAGTTGCCAGCCGTATACAAAGTTATCTTTTCGCCTTTACCTATGATCTCATCTATGAGTTCCAGTTTGTAAGAATTTGTTTTGAATGTCGTCTGAGCCTCATCGGAACTGATTTCCTTCCCTGACATTTCCTTCCAGGAAGGGAGGAGGGAACGCATTTTCTTTTCTATTTTAGGCAGATCTTCTTCGGTAATGGGCGCTGAAAATTCAAAGTCATAATAAAAACCATTATCGATTGCGGGGCCAATGGTCGGCTTGGCATCTGGATAGAGTTCGAGCACTGCAGCTGCGAGCAAATGTGCGAGTGTGTGGCGCTTATTGACTAAGCCTGGTTCTATATTGTTCATAGGAACTATAATAGCAGATTTTGCTATTTGAGTTTAGACCTACGGAGGAATGCCGGTATGGCACCCCAGTCATCATCATCGTTATCAGATTTGTCTTCTACTTTTTTGAGTTCAACCTTTACGGGTTCTTTGTCCTTCTTTGGATCGATAACAGTATTGAAAATCTTACCTTTTTCTCTTTCCTGAGTGTTGTTGCTACCACTGCGTCGGAGCAATGACTCTATGGTCGTTTCTGCTTCTGCTACGGCAGGTGCCTGGGATTTTGTGATGATACCTGCGCTTTCTGGGAATCCGGTAGCTATGACGGTGATCTTGATCTCATTTTTCTTGAGTTTGTCATCGCGAACTGTTCCAAAGATGATCTTTGCCTCGGGGTCGATGGACTCGGTAATGACTTTTGCGGCATCTTGGATCTCGAACATGGTCAGGTCTTCGCCACCCGCAATGGAGAAAAGAACTCCCTTTGCGCCGGTGATGGAAACGTCGAGAAGAGGGGAATTGATGGCGGCTTTTGCGGCCTCGATAGCACGGTTCTCTCCCGTAGCCTTGCCAATGCCCATGAGTGCTGAGCCAGCATTTTCCATGACGGTGCGTATGTCAGCGAAGTCGATATTGATGATACCTGGTGTGGTGATGAGGTCGGATATGCCTTCGACTGCGTGACGGAGGATCTCGTCACACATTGCCATGGCAAACTTTACGGTAGTGCCTTTATCTATGGCGGAAAGCAAACGATCGTTCGGGATCACAATGATGGCGTCTACTTCCTTCCTAAGCTCTTCGAGCCCAGCTTCGGCTATCCTAGAACGTTGGCGACCTTCGAAGAAGAATGGCTTTGTGACGACAGCAACCGTGAGGCAACCGAGTTCTTTTGCAATACGGGCGACCATAGGTGAAGCCCCGCTACCTACGCCACCACCTTCACCACAGGTGACAAATACCATGTCTGCGCCTTTTATGGCTTCTTGTATGTCTTCGCGAGTCTCTTCAGCGGCACGGCGACCAATGTCAGGGTTCATACCTGTGCCTAGTCCCCGAGTGAGGTTCTTGCCTATGTGAATACGTTTTTTTGCGAGAGAACGGTGGAGATCTTGGGCATCAGCATTGACGGCAATAAAGTCCACACCACGTACTTTGCAGTTGATCATGTGGTTTATGGCATTGCCACCGGAACCGCCTACGCCTAAAACCTTGATCCGGGCGAAAGCTTCTATTTCAGGAGTGATATTGGGCATGTCTGTATGGCGTATATTAACATAATGAAAGTGAGAGGCAAGCTTTTTTCATTCTGTGAAGTTTCGAGTGCGTCGCACCGCGGGCACAGCACATGCAGTAGAGGGACACGCTCAAAATCCGCAACGACTACAGAAAGCCAGTTGCGGATTTTGCGCTAGTTTCGTCCTCGCCCTATGGTGATATGCAACACGTCGTATCCGGCTCGGACTCCAAATGTCCCTCTACTGCATGTGCTGTGCCTGTGGTGCGATGTGCTTACAAAACTGTCTTATAAAAAACAACAACAGCTACGATGGTCACAACGATTTCTGCCCAGAATGTCCAGGTTTTCAAGTAGGCCCCCTTCACATATTGCCAGTGTGAGGCAAATGAGCCGGGACGAGCGGTAATGTGCGCGACAGGCATGCGCTCAAAAAGCTTGATGCGTTTGTTAGTGAGAGGCCAAAACCACATCGTGCCGTATTCGATAGAATCAAAAAGTAGGTGGGACCAACTGCCAGCAAGAATAACAAGTGCCAAACATTGAGTGAATGCAGAATCAAAAATTGTACCGATGAGGAAAATTATCGCAGAAATAGTAAGCCAAGCTATCGGTGTGTGAGTGATGTATTCGCGGTGATTGGCGTTCTTGTGGTTTGAGTCATGAGGTCGTTTCTCTGCGAAGTATAAGCGGATCAGATCAATATCAGGAAAATCACCTGCAAGTGTGCCTATGAAAAGGATCGTATTCATCTCTCCTGGGCTCAAGGCAGGCTGTAATATGGAAAGTATGGCTGTGCTCGCTATGAATCCGCCGCTTAGATGACCTGGTAAAACCATGCGGATGATTATATCAGAAAAATATTAAATTGACTTAGATAAGCATTGTAGGTAGCATTTCACCAGAAACATTAAAAAAAGGAAGATTATGGATAATCCGATGCTTCTCTGGGGTGAGATACAGCTTTACATCTGTGCATTTGCCGAGCCTGGGCCGGTGAATCTGGCTACCAGACGGAATGGTCGGGTCAGGCTGCCGATGTAGGCTCTGATGCGGTATGGAATGATGACTACCCATTCTGGTGGTGAATACCTCCTGGGGATCAATTATTCGGCTGTGCTCGTGGCAACATTTACAGAAGGACGATATTCTGAGCGCAAAAGTTCGGAAAAGTGCCTGTCATATTTCTTGAGTCAACAGTCATCCGAGGTGAACCTATATGGCTTCACGCAAATACGAAAATGGATGACATACCCCACGAGTAAAAAAGACCTTGCTCACGGACCATTGAATGTCCGCGTGATCGTCAGACAGGAAGACGGGTTGCGTGGAGACGTGGGAAGGATAGCAATCCTCATGCCTCTAGAACTGGCGAAGACTATTCATTTTCCCGTCTCCGACGGTTCATGTCTTCTCTTGCAGGAGAGTCATTTACGAACGATACTGCGAAGAGAGATCAAGGCCTGCCAAACAAAAACACGCACTCCTCAGAAAATGAAAGTGGATTTATCGGCAAGTCGTGGGGATCTCAGCTTTATCACCAGCGCGATGGCAGAATTCCAAGCTCGACATCGTGAGGAGCAGCAACGGAGTTTTGAAAAGAAACCTAAGCGTTTCGCACGCTAAGGTAATTGTGCCAGTTACAAAAAACCATTCTCCGGAATGGTTTTTTTTATATCAAAACATAATCATCCGATTTCGCGCCTCCGCCTGCACATGCAGTAGAGGGACATTTGGAGTCCGAGCCGGATGCAGTGTGTCTGCATTGCTACGAAAAGGCTCGGACGAAACTAGCGCAAAATCCGCAACCGGCTTTCTATAGTTGTTGCGGATTTTGCGCGTGTCCCGATACTGCATGTGCAGGCGGGGGCGCTTATGGCGTCTTGAATTTAATTGATTTGCGTTACGGTAAAAACTGCTTCACCCACTCACTACTCTTGCGCCACATTCTCCGTAAAAGGGTTGTCATGGTTGTCTCGATCGTATCTGACTCATCTTCACCATGAATTCCCCATATGCAAAGCCCATATGCTACAGCCCAACTCGCATCCTTGAAAGATGACTTGCTATCTGTCACTCCGAGTGTGCCGATGCGTGCAGGTAGGCGTAATGCCGCACGTGCCATGAGGTCTATGGAGTTCAGTGCGGAACCTCCTCCGGTAATGACAATGCCCGCGGGCAATAGACCATTTCTGCCGATCTTTTTTAGGTGTGCTTCTATAAGTTCAAAAATATCGGATAGTCGGGCGGCGATGATCTCCTCTAGCTTCTTTCGGGGGTACGAACTGCCCGTGATAGCACCTATCTTTATCTGTTCAGCTTCTTCCAAGGGGACCTTGAGACCAAGAGCGATATCATTTGTAATGTCGGTCGATCCGATAGGGAAGACTTCGATAGATGTGGGAATATTATTTTCAAAAACAGCGATCGATACCGTCTCTGCGCCGATATTTGTGAGTACACAGCCTGCGATCTTTTGTGCCTTAGTTAGAGTTACAAAACCAGCGGCGATAGATGCGGCGACAACGTCCTCCACTTCTATACCTGCTTCATTCACGGCCTGTATGAGGTCGGAGACATGATGATCGAGACATGTTACAAAGAGCATTTTTAGTTCGATTTTATTACCTTTCATACCTTCCGGCTTCGAGAGAGCTGGCATGCCGTCTATCTTGTATTGTAGAGGTATAGCGTAAATGATACGACGATTTGCTATCGAGGAATGAGGTATGTCCCTTTCGCACTGCGCATGTAGCTTTTCCAGATCGAGAGCGGTTATCTCCGCATCGGCTCGGGATGTCATGATGGAGTTTGTAACGGTAATACTTGATACACCTATACCACTGATACCAATGAAAGCCTTTTTTACTTTTGTATCAGCTTTCTCTTCAGCAGCCTTGAGAGCCTTCTTGATACTTGCCGCTACATCTTCGACATTAGTCACATAGCCGTGGCGTATGCCGTGGGACTCGGCCATGCCTATGCCTAGGATCTTGGGAAAGCCTTTTTCATTTTTTTCTTTTGCACTAGCAATGACCACCTTCACATAGTAGGTGCCGATGTCTATTCCAGTTATTATATTTCTCGCCATAGGGGAGGTGTGGATCAAATGCGAAACTTCTTGCGAAGTTTTGCTTCGAATACCTCCATTGTATCACTATGATCGTATCCTTTTAAATGTGCACAACCGTGGATGAACAAAAAAGCAAAGAAATTTTCATATTCACGGTCAAATTTCTTTGCTTCTTTTCTGGCTTCTTCGGGGCACATATACATCTCTCCGATGTCGCTAGAAAGAGGAAAGCTCAATATATCCGTCGCCTCATTTTTGTTACGATAAATGAGATTTAGCTTCTTTATGTCTTCGGGGGTACTGATGACGACGTTCAGTTCATATGCAAGACCTAAGGCGGCTTCTTTTATAGCCTTATAGTTGACATTGGGGATAGCTTCTTCGGTTGTGTTGGCTATGGAGATTCCCACTATTTCCTGGCGCCCTTTACTGGTGCTTTGCCGAGTTTTACGAGTTCAGCCATTTCTGCACGGCGATTGAGAAGCTTGAGGGCTCGCTGTTTTACTTTGTAAGGAGACTGCGTCCTGCCACTAAAGCGGAGAGAACGGACACGAGGAATAACGCCGGAACCTTGGACTTTGCGGCTAAAACGGCGCAATGCGCCTAGGCTGTTTTCGTTCGAGTTTCGGGTTACTTCGACATTTATCATGGGAGTAATGTTAACATGCTGTGAAAATTTGCGCAAATTTTGCTCCCGTCCTTGCCTGCACATGCAGTAGAGGGACATTTGGAGTCCGAGCCGGATACTGTCTGTCTGCATTGCCTCAATAAGGCTCGGACGAAACTAGCGCAAAATCCGCAACTGGCTTTCTATAGTTGTTGCGGATTTTGAGCGTGTCCCGATACTGTATGTGCAGGCGAGGACGGGAAAGAGATAGAATATTTTTAGCGCCAATAATCCGCTTCGATTTTCTTCATATGCTCTGCCAGATCTGTTAGTGGCACTATCTCCTGTGCATGGGTATCATTTTTCCTGACTATGACAGTCTTTTCTACCGCTTCTTTCTTACCCATCACGATGACATACGGCGTATGATATTTTTCGATCGAGGAAACCTGAGCTCCCAGGCGATCTTTCGCAAGAGAGAGGTATAGTGGAACCTTTATCTGTCGCAACTGCTCCACTACGCCGAGAGAGGCGAGTTTGGATTCTATACCGAGCTGGACGAAGGATGCTATGGGCCTTTTGACCTTCATGACAGATTTACGAAGCTCGCTCTTGCTTCCTTTGACCAATAGGGAAATGCCAACACCTTGAATATCTCGTTTCAATCCTAGCTTCTTTGCAAGACCATTGTATCGCACACCCAGTGCCAAAATTTTTTGGTCGCCCTTCAATACTTCTGGATCTGTATTTGTTATGGCAAATATGGTTTCTGTGCAGTATTTTTTATTGCCGATCAATGAATTGTTTAGAGAGTATGGTATTGCTAGGGCTTCGAGGTACTCCAGGACTTCTTCCAGATGTCGGCGGCTGGTTTCAGAAAGGAAATCCAGAGATTTCGGAGCTTTTTGGTTGAGTTCGTGAACACTCTCGTCTCGGCAGGCAAGAAGGTCGATAGGATCTTGCTTGAGGAGCTGGCGGCTTTCCGGAGACATGTCATTTATATGTTTTCGATAATATGCCGTAAGTTCTCGGACGAAACGCGTCAGTGAATCGCGGTCGCCGACGCTATTTATCTCCACAACAGTCTGCCTGTAATCTTCTTCGCGAAGCATTGCGAGAGCGGCCTGTATGAGCATCGCTTCTGCTATGCTGCCGGAGCTGCCCAAGATCTCCATATCCGCATACCTGTGATATTCACCACCCTTTTTTATGGAGCCTCGGCAAGGATCTTTGAAATAGAGCATTACGGGCTGGGGTAAGTTGATCATTTCCTGTTCCTGATACATTCGCATCAAGGCTATCTTTTCCTCTGCATGCATGGGTAGGCGACCTTTTTCTGTCTCGTCGCTGATGTCGTCGCCATCCAGAATATCCTTGGCCGCTTCTACGTCGGCTTTTGTCACATTTGGACTTTTGGTAGGAGTAAAACCGTAGTAAACTGCTGTTTCGCCGATCTTGTCCAGATTTTCGTAGCTTACAAACTTTGTCTCGTGTTCTTTTTGGTTTTTTCGATCAGACATAGTTTTGTTTTTATATTTAATTATGTTCGCCCGGGAATAAGGATAGCTCTGTCACAGGGAGGAGTCTGGCTACCGGCCGACCAATGATATAGTGCCGGTCCAGTGGTCCCCAAGCGCGAGAGTCGGAGCTCTGAAGTCTATTGTCGCCCATTACAAAATATTCTGTTGTGCCAAGTTGTTTTACAAAGTCGTCCTTGGAAGCATGCGCGGCCGCAATATATGACTCATCGAGAGTGATTCCTTCAGGATGTTCGCTGTTCACTATGTCTACCTTGCCTTCATTTATACGTATGGACTCACCAGGAAGGCCTACAATGCGCTTTATAAAGTAGATCTTTGGGTCATTTGGGTATCTGAAGATGACGACATCACCCCTTTTTGGCTCTTCTAAACGGTAGCTCAGGCGGTCGACAATCAAAAATTGTCCTGAAGCAAAGGTAGGGTCCATAGAAGCGCCACTCACAATGAAAGGTTCGGCGATGAAAAAGCGGATGGGTAAGGCGATAGCGAGAGCGATCAAGATTGTCTTTGTCCATTCTCGGGCCTGAGTAAAGAAAGGTGACTTTTTTTGCTCTCCGAGAGGATTCATGGGGCTATTGTAATACGAATTTCGGTTTGAGACAAGTTTTTGCTATACTTCCTGCATGAAATACGTAATAGCAGGATTGGGAAATCCAGGAGCAGAATACGAAGGCACTCGCCACAATACAGGACGGATCGTTCTTGATCGTGTGCGCAAGCAGTATGATGGCAGTGATTTTGAATTCAATAAGAAAATAAACGCTTTGATATCGGAAGGGAAGATAGGAAAGGAAAAAGTCACCCTTATCGAGCCGGAAACATTTATGAATAATTCCGGAAAAGCTCTAGCGCCGCTCATAAAGAGCGTGAAAGCGGTAGAAAAACTGATCGTCATATACGATGACTTTAGTTTACCGTTGGGTCGGATGAAAATATCATTCAATAGGAGTTCAGGAGGGCATAATGGACTCGAATCCATCATAAAAAGTTTGAAAACCGAGGCTTTTGTGCGTATTCGCATCGGCATCGCTCCGGCAAATGCAAAAGGAGAGGCCAAGGTGCCTCATGGAGATGATAAGATCGAGAAATTTATACTCGGAAAGTACAAGGATGAAGAGATCAAGGAACTAGGTAAAATTGCAAAAAGGGTGGCAGAGGCAGTTGAAATCATCGTGACGGAAAGCAGAGAAAAGGCCATGTCGCTTTTCAATTAGTTTCCATACTTATCCACAGAAGGCATTGAGCCTATTCGTCAGAGCTTGCTATAATGTCCCTATAAGCAATTAAGCAAAATTCTACGTGGAATCATCAAACAATAATATAGGTAAGAATTTCTTCGATGTTCCGAAGCCTCATCATCACGTTTCTCGTCTGTTGGTACTTTCCATAATACTGGCGATCATTCTTGCCGTAGCTTGGTTGTCTGTGTATCTCTTCAACAAGCAAGAACCGGCTCCTGCCGTGGTGCAAACCGTAGATAACAATCCTGCGGTAGTTTTGACCGATGAGGAATGGGCAACGAAGCAGGAAAAAATGAAGGCTGTAGCAGAGGAAAATAATAAGCCAGTCACTCTGACAAAGGAACAGATTGCAGAGAAAGAGGCAAAGATTCAGGCTGCGGCTGCAGGACAAAATTAATAATATAACAATCAGTTAATATAATAATTTATTACTATGAACAACACACACAAATATATGTACAAGACAGCAGTTATCGCAGGACTTCTTTTAGGAAGCTTTGGGGTCGCCGCACTTGCGGACTGGACGCCGCCAGCGAATCAGCCACCTACATGTCCTCCGAATAGTGCAGGTTGCGATGCTCCTATCAATGTCGGTAATACTAGCCAGACAAAGACAGGTCCGCTTTCTGTAGGAAAGATACTGCAAGCAAATACTTCTAGGACACCTCTGACTACAGGATTTCAAGTATTTGGAAAATCAATTTTTGAAGGAGAAGTTCAAATCACCGCAGGAACTCCGGCTGCAAAAATGATACTAGCTTCAAAAGATGCGCTTGGAAATGCTACATGGATGAAATTGTCAGACGTTATGCCAGCTAGCGGTAGTGGAAATACCGGATGGATAAAGATAGACCAAGGGTCGACAGTTTACAGAGACGGTGGCTCTGATCGTTGGGGAGTCACATGGTTACCTAATACGGGAACTCATAGTACAGAAAATATGTGTATAGTCAAAGGTTATGCTCATGCTACGGGTGCCTGCAAGTTTGATGTTGACGGAAAAAACTATTTTACAACGGCAATGTCGAATAATGAGCGAGGTCAGTGGATATTCACATGCAATTACGGTGTAAGTGGTTTCGAAACTATGGCAGTTGTTGATACGACCGAGATCCTCTGCACGAAATAGCAGCGCCTAATTAATATAGCAAAAAAGTCCTGATCATCAGGACTTTTTTGTTTACGTAATTTGATAAGGATTGATAGTATATCTACTTACTATTTATGTACCGTAGCGCTCATTAAACAGAACTACTTCTTCTCTCCCGTATACGCTAGCGCCATTTTTTGTTCCTTGGGATCGAACAGTGCTATCTTGAAATTGTATGTTTTACCGAGCTCCAGTGTCTTCCTGAGCTTTTCTTCCGAACCAAACTCAGATACATGTACTAGACCTGCAACACCTTCTTCTATAGAGGCCAGGGCACCGTGCTTATTGAATCGTATGACCACGGCTGTTACGGGCATATCCTTTTTGTACTTGTTAGCAGCATCTACCCAAGGATTTTGCTTGAGTTGCTTTATAGACAGGGAAATCTTGCCTTCCTTGATCTCGATGATCTTGGTCTTTTGCTTTTGGCCGACACGCACAAAGTTGTGAGGATCGTCCACTAGACCCCAGTCTATCTCGGAAATGTGTACCAAGCCTTCCAGGCCCTCTTCGAGCTTCACGAATATGCCAAAGTCCACAACGCCGGTAACTGTGCCTTCTACTTCATCTCCTATCTCATACTTACTCACGATCTTTTCCTTCTCCTTGGATTCGGAACCCTTTTCGGAGAAAATGAGCTTGCCTTCCTTTGGGTCAGCAGTGATGATAGAAAGCATGAGTCGAGTTCCGATGAGCTTCTTAAGTTCTTCTAGGATCTTGTCCTTGTCACCGTCGGATACACGAGGATAGTGTTCGGACTTGAGCTGGGAAGCAGGCAAGAATCCGAGGATACCTTGCCATTCCACCAAGAGGCCTCCTTTGTTGGCTTCTTTTACTGGGAGATCAAGCACCTTCTTTTCCTTGATTGCGACTTCTGCTTCGCTCCAGATCAGGGCTTGGCGAGCTTCCTTCAAAGAAAGTTCGTAATAGCCATCCTTGTGAGCAGTGTCGACTATCTTTGCTGCCACTATATCGCCGACATTGATCTTCTTTATAACATCGCGCGTCGAGATAAATTCACGCCCATAAATAATACCAGTTCCAAAAGGCGCCAAATCTACATATACGGAAGACTTTTCTAGAGCGATGACCGGACCTTCTACCAGGTCTCCGATAATGGGCGGGTTCTTCATGTCAACGGAAAGTTTACCCATGACTGTGTCTTTCAGGGGATCTACGACCGGTACGGTAACTTTCTTCTTTTTTGGTACAGCTATTTCTGCCGTATCAGCTATGGGAACATTTTCACTCTCACTGATTGTTTTAGACATATTATTCCGTCTAGGACGGTGCGCTCCGCTTTTTATTTATAATAGTAACGTGCGGGATAACGCTATTGTTAAGCCCATAAATGGGATTTACAAACTAAAACGGCACAAGCCGTTAGTGGAATAACTTTAACGCACAATTGCTTTTTTGTCTATTACAGACTAATATTTATACATGATCATCAATTATCTCGGCTGTGAATCTGTAAAAGTGCAGTTCGGCGACATTACCCTCGCCTTCAATCCTGTTTCCAAGGACTCCAAACTCAAGGCATCAAAATACGGTGCCGACATAGTGCTCTCGAGCATAAATCACCCTGACATGAATGGTGTAGACCAGGTTTCCTTTGGTGAGAAAAAACCTTTTGCTGTGACAAGCCCCGGTGAGTATGAAATAAAGGGCGTATTTATAAAAGGCCTATCTTCTACTTCCGCATATGACGGCGAAAACCGTATCAATACTATTTTTTCGGTAAATCTGGAGGGTATGAATATCTGTTTTTTGGGTGCTATAAATCAGACCGAGCTTCCAACAGAGGCAGACGAAGCTATTGACGATGTCGACATTTTATTTGTCCCGATCGGCGGCAACGGTGTTCTCGACGCGGCGAAGGCATACAAACTTGCCGTTGCAATAGCACCAAAAATCATCATTCCAATACATTATGGAGAAATAGGTTCTCCGGATGCCCTGAAAGCATTCCTGAAAGAGGCTGGCGAGAACAAGGAACCGGTGGTAAAATTGACACTAAAGAAGAAAGATCTGGAAGGTAAGGAAGCGGAAGTAGTAGTCCTCGCCAGTGAATAGTGTAAATAGGTAAGAATTTTACAAACAAAATGTCATTGCTCTCACATATAGAAAACCTACGTTCCAAGCCGGAGCATGTGCGCAAGGCTGTGGCTTTCTGGTATTCATTTGGTTTTACTGCCATTATTTTCATGTTTTGGTTGGGATCTTTCACATCTCTCGGCACAGCTACAAAGGGAACGATATCTGATGCTGTGGATCATGTCGGCACACCTGCAGAGTCTCTAGTGGCTACTGCAGGTTCTGCATACGAGGGCATAAAGGACCTGTTTTTTGGTCCGAAGGAGATCAAATATGCTCCAGTCGATGCTATTCCGGGCAAGAGATAGGCTATATTTGTAGGGTAGTAATAGGGTAGTTGCGTAATTCTCCAAACTATGCAAGAATGATGCAACTATGGAATTTGCAATTATCCAAACCGGCGGCAAGCAGTATAGCGTCTCCAAGGGCGATACTATTTCTATTGAAAAGCTCACGGGTGAGTACAAAGAAGGAGACAAGGTTGTTTTTGACCAGGTTCTCCTCTGGGATAATGGCAAAGACACTACTATCGGCACACCTATCATAGAAAAGGCTTCTGTGAAGGGCACTATCGTGAAGATCGGCCGTCAGGCAAAGATAATAGTCACTCACTACAAGCAAAAGAGTCGCTATTTCAAGCGCAATGGTCACAGGCAACATTTCTTTCAGGTCAAGATCGATGAGTTGAAATAAAACCTCGAATAGTCGGGGTTTTTTTGTCGGTCCGCCGGTTTAAATCCACCCGCCCACGCGTCGCCCACCACTGGACCCTGCCCGCGGGCGACACACGTCTCCGTCAATAGGATGCTAAATAAGAGCATATGCGCTCTTATTTTCCATTCAATTTACGTTGTAGTTGAGCCATAATTTGACATCCTATACCACGGCTCTGTGGAGCCCTACTTTTGAGTAAAAATAAGAGCGTATATGCTATAATTCCGGGCCTATTTAGAATCGGATGGTGAATGAAGAGGTGATCAATATTTTTATCGGAAAGACGGCGGTGTTATAGAGTTTAAAATCTTTATGAGACATAAACACCTCGCCCGTTGATCAATGCCTATTTTTGAGCGCATTCTTAATAGTCTCCTGGTCGGCATATTCCAGCTCTGCTCCCGTAGAAAGTCCTCTTCCTAGAACCGAAACCTTAATTGGTGCCGTACCTGTTTTCATATCAAGCTCACTTTCTATCGCCCTTTTGACTATCTCTTCCGTATTCTCACCATCCGGCGTCGTATTCAAGGATAAGATGACCTCACTCAGCCCCTTTGACTCTTCTGAGACTGTTATCCTGCCAATTAATTGCTTTAGCCTTATCCTTTTCTCCGGCTCCTTATCCATTATTGGTACCGTGCCACCTAGAATAAAATACAGTCCCTTGTAAGCTCCGCTCTTTTCTACAGACTCAAAATCCGAATCACGAGCCACTATCATTAGTGAAGAGTTGTCCCTATTGGGATCTGAGCAAACAGAACAGATTTTTCCAGAAACTAAAGAATGCGAAGAACTCGAAACATTTTTATTTACAAAAAATCGGTGGCACATGTCACATTCATGTGAACTCTTTTTTACCTCCTCTATGAGACTTACTAGCTCCCGAATAGAAGTAGGAGATCGCGACAAGAGATAATACACGAACCTGCGGGCCTGCCGCGGCCCAATGCCAGGGAAGTGGGAGAATAGTTCTTCGAGTCGGCGCTGGGAATCCATATGCTAACTATACAGTATTCTAAAAAGCATTGCCTCCAGGGGCACCTCCTTGTTCGAAGTCCTGGAAAGTTCCCTTGTCCATACTGAGGAAGGTTGTTTTCTTGCTGTCGAAATATAGTCTTGCTATACCTGTAGGACCATTCCTGTGTTTTTCTATGAGGATTTCGGCTTCTTCTTTCTTGCCACCCATATCCTGGTTTGCTTCTCGGTGGATGAACATGACTACGTCGGCATCCTGCTCTATAGAACCAGAATCGCGCAGGTCAGACAAACGAGGCTTGCCACCGCGCTGTTCGACAGCTCGAGACAGTTGGGAAAGTGCCAAGACTGGTACGTCCAGTTCGCGGGCGAGGTTTTTTAGAGACCTCGATATCTCCGTCACCTGTTGGACGAGATTGTCATTGTTCTTGTTAGCATTCGTAGGAAGCATGAGTTGGAGGTAATCCACCACTATGAGTCCGAGACCTTTTTCATTCTTGAGTCTCCTTGCTACTGCACGCATCTTGAGTATGTTATTACCCGGCTGGTCGTCTATGTATATGGGGGCTTCGGAGAGGCGTGAGATGGATTCGCCGATAGCCTTGAAGTCGTGTTCGACAGAGAGGTTGTGTCCGGTACGTATCTTCCACGAGTCCACCTGAGACTCGGCGGCCAGCATACGGTCTACCAACTGTTGAGAGCTCATTTCTAGGGAAAATATAGCAACGGGGATCTTGTGGTTGACTGCGGCCTTTCTAGCGATATCGAGAGCGAGAGACGTCTTTCCCATCGAGGGTCGTGCGGCGAGAATGATGAGGTCAGACTTTTGTAGCCCCGATAGCTTGCTATCGAGCTCAGCAAAGCCTGTAGGCACACCACGGAGTTCGTCCTTAGTCTTGTGCATGTGCTCGAGTCTCTCCCAAGCTTCGTCTAATGTATCTTTTAGGGCGATGAATTTCTGTGACCCAGTCTTGTTCGTCACCGCATACAAGGCCTTCTCTGCTTTTTCGAGAACCTCATGAAGGTCCGACTCCTCGTCATATCCTAGGCCACGAATAAGATCGGCTGCACGCAAAAGTTCTCGCATGACATATTTGTTTTCTACTATTTCTGCATAGGGACCAGCATTGGTGGACGAAGGGACGATATTGATAAGCTCGGTTAGGTAAGCCATACCGCCGGCATCCTCGAGTAATGATTTTTCTTTGAGTCTAGCAGAGACAGTGAGGAGATCGATAGGAGAACCTTTGCCATGAAGTTCGTAGACCACAATCCAAACAGCACGATTTTGGTTGGAATAAAAAGAATGTTCCTGAACAATATCTACGATATCGTGCATGACCTCCGGGCGAATAAGAATAGAGCCCAATAGGGCTTTTTCTGCATCTATACTATGCGGAGGGATCTGTAGATCCCGCGCCTTCATGAAAGGGGAAACTGTGGACATGGAGAATATTATAGCAAAGAGAAAATATTTAAACCAAAAGGGGTGAAAGGGGGATATGCTGTGAACAGCGCGGCGTGAACAGTCTGGAAGAGAAAGAAGGGTCTAAATGACACGATACCCCGTAAAGTGTGCGGTGTGGGAAGAGGAGTCCGAGGGACGTTTCGGAGGCCGGTTCGCCTCCGTAGCTTTAGCGAAGGAGGGCGAGGCGGCCGAGAACCAGCTGCTTCGCCAGCAGGCGAAGACAGCGTGTCCTGAGGGCACTCTTCCCACACCGCACTCGTCGTAGTATTCAAGAATTTTATCATTCCTTTATCACTTTTTTATGACTTTTTGATCACATATTCACGAAAACTTCATTTGCATATATTACGATATACATTATTAATATTAATGCATAACAAAATGTCACTAGAACCCAAGGACGAAGAGTTCATAGAAAGTATTGTGAGGAAAGCCTGCGACGATGTCGTCACATCGTCAGTACGAGGTTCAGAGAGGGTAGAGGAAAGGATAGATGGCATGGAAAGCCGAGTCTATACTCGTCTTGCAGAGATCGAAGATCAGATGGTCAGGATCTTGTACCCGGAACCGTCATCACGGATGCTGTAACCTCGGGATTCCATTTCCTTACGGAGAGCGTCAGCTTGTTTCCAATCCTTACTATTTCTCGCTACTTCGCGAGCTTCAGCGAGAGCGACAATCTCTGCGGGGATCTCGGGTTCGTCGGTATTCTTGATCGCATCCAAGCCGAGACCAAGGACACGATCAAAGTCTAGTATTGTCGTACGTTTGTCTCCTAGGCTTACATTCTCATCCTTCATAATATCCCAAACGACAGCGATAGCCTTGGGTGTATCGAAATCATCGGAAATGTACATGTCAAATTGTTCCTTGTAGCTCGGAACTATGTTTCCAGCTTCAGTAATATTGCAGATATGTGACATGAGCCGTATGAGAGCATTTTGAGATGCTCGCACTGCCTCTAGGGAGAAGTTTATAGGTGAACGATAGTGTGCGGTAAGGAGCCAGTACCTATATGCTATAGGTGATATGGTTTCATCGCGCAAAGTCTCGAGTGTAACGAAATTTCCCTGGGACTTTGCCATCTTGCCATCCGCCACATTCAAGAATTCGTTGTGGAGCCAATAATTTGCGAGTGGAACACCAAAAGCGCCCTCTGACTGAGCTATCTCATTGTTGTGGTGGACTGGTATATGGTCTATGCCGCCTGTATGTATATCAAATGGCTGACCGAGATACTTCCTAGACATAGTAGAACATTCTATGTGCCAACCGGGAAAACCTTTGCCCCATGGGCTGTCCCAGCCAATCTCATTGTTAAATTTCCACAAGGCAAAATCCGTAGGATCGCGTTTTTCACTGTTAACCTCAACACGAGCACCCGCGCGGAGGGAAGCGATGTCTATGTTGCCAAGCTTGCCATAATTAGGAAATTTGGAGGTATCATAATACATGCCGTCAGAGGTTTTATAGATGTAGCCCTTCTCGTCGAGGAGGCCTATGATCTCTATATTACCTTCAATATGATCACTAGCTCTCGGAAATTCTTTTGGTAATTCAATATTCATAGACTTCAGATCTGCTACAAAAGCCTCAAAATATTTGTCGCCAACCGTTTTCATTGCCTCTAGTGTCATAGGCAAGCCTTCACGCTTGAGGGCTGTTGTCATCTTGTCATCTCCTGCATCGCCATCTCCCGACAAATGACCGATATCGGTAATATTTATAACCTGGTGCACATGATAACCAAAATATTCGAAGGTACGTCTGACAATGTCCGCAAAAACATATGACCTAAGGTTTCCGATATGTGCGCGATCATAGACGGTAGGTCCACAATTGTACATACCGATCTCACCCTTTTTTAGTGGGAGAAAAGGTTCCGTTTTGCCCGAAAGCGTATTGTGGATTTTTAGAACCATTTTTTTCGTTTGAAGAATATACCTATACCGATAGCCATGACAACCATTACAAAAAGCAGGATATACCAACCCTGTGGATGACTCACAACCGGAGTGAAGGGGGAGGGAATAGTGAACAGACTGGCAATGAATGTTAGAGGGTAAAAGATGAAGGCAACTAAGGTAAGAGTCTTTATCACTTCATTTTGTTTGGAAGTCAGGAGAGAATCATTGGTTTCTCGGAGATCCACCAAGAGTTCCCGGCAATTTGCGATGAGTTCATGGATCTTGTTAAAGTCGTCACGCATATCATGAACATACGGCAGGAAATCGTTACCAAAAGGTGTTTCGCCGACACCGGCTATCAGTTCTTCCCATACTTCTCGGTGAATACGTGCGGTCTGGCGAAAGTCTATGATCTCCCGACTCAGATTGGAGAGAGCTCTTACCATGTTTCTTTCATCGCCGCCAAATATCTTGGCTTCAGAACTCTGGAGGGAATCGCGAATATTTTCTAGGTCCTCGAGCATGCCTGCATAAATGCGCTTTATCATGTAGTGGAACAGGTTGCCGGCATGATCTATCTTTTCATCCTTGTCGATGATGGAGTTTGTTTCGAATATCTTTGCAAAGTATTCCAGCTGGTCTATGGTGTCGTATCGCGAGGTGATGAGGAAGTTCTTTCCAATAACAAAGTCTATTTCCCGGTTTACTACGCTCGAAGAGCCGTTTTTGCGCAGCCGCACAGGTAATGTGAGAACAACCAAGACGTAATCCTTGTAGATATCGATCTTTGCTAGGGTGGAGGAACTCTTGAGCTCTTCGCCCACCAATGGATGAAGGTCGTATCTGCGTATAATGCTTGATATCTCATTGTCATCGGGCGATTCCATATCTATCCAGGCCAGGCCGCGGTAGGTGTGAGTTTTTGTCATATGTATATTGTATATTATTTTCTTGGCGGTTAAAAGGATATATGCGATAATACACTGATGAAATTAGAAAACAAATCGACCTTGGCCGGAATTGCAGCAGTTATCATCGTTATTTCCTTTGTTCTCGGATTTTCCATAGGGGAGGGGCGTTCACCATCATCTGTTGCAAATGCTCGCTTTACCGATGTCGACAAAGTTAGCACGGAACAGTTCGACGCCTTCTGGCGTGCGTGGCAGGTTCTCAATGACAAACAAGTCAATGCCGCAAGCACCACTCCGGAAGAAAAGATTTATGGAGCAATTTCAGGCTTGGCGTCGGCATACAAGGACCCTTATACCGTATTTTTCCCGCCAGCAGAGTCAAAAATGTTTCAGGAAGACATTTCTGGTGACTTCGAAGGTGTGGGTATGGAAATAGGCATAAAAAACAAACAACTCCAGGTAGTGGCCCCTATCAAGAATAGTCCGGCAGACAAAGCCGGGGTCAAGACTGGCGATTTTATATTGAAGATCGGAGACAAGACAACCAGCAACATGACCGTAGATCAGGCTGTGAAGCTCATCCGAGGTCCCAAGGGCACCACAGTAACTATCACATTTTTACCTGCAAATACTCAGACGCCAAAAGATAGGAACCTTGTGCGAGATATCATAAATATCCCCACATTGGATACAAGTGAGAAAGGAAGTGTCGCGTCCGCTCCTGGTAACGATCCGGCGTCGGCTGCATCCGCCGAGGGTATATATGTCATCCGACTATACAGCTTTACAGCGCAATCCCACGATCTATTTCGAAATGCCTTGCGACAATTCGTTTTGTCTGGTAAACATAAGCTGATCCTGGACCTACGGGGCAATCCTGGCGGATACCTCGAGTCAGCCTGGGATATGGCTTCCTGGTTCTTGCCTTCAGGCAAGACTGTAGTGACAGAAGACTTTGGCAAGAAATCCAGTCCAAAGATATATTACAGCCGAGGTTACAATATCTTCAATGACGAGCTCAAAATGCTCATCTTGGTGGATGGTGGCTCAGCATCTGCTTCGGAGATATTGGCAGGGGCGCTTCAGGAAAATGGCGTCGCCAAACTCGTAGGAAGCAAGACTTTTGGCAAAGGATCCGTTCAGGAGTTGGTTTCGATAACCAAAGATACATCTCTCAAAGTCACAGTCGCACGCTGGCTCACACCAAAAGGCGTAAACTTGTCAGAGAACGGTCTAGAACCAGACTATCCTGTAAAATTAACAGAGGAAAATGTGAAGGGCGGCAAGGATCCTGTAATGGAAAAAGCGGTCTCGCTCCTCAGTCAGGAAAAATAATACATAACAATGAAAATAATATTGCTAAGTGATGTTCCAAAGGTGGGCAAGCGTTTCGATGTGAAAGATGTTAACTCCGGCCATGCCACCAACTTTCTAATACCTCAAAAACTCGCTGTAGCGGCGACCCCTCAGGCCTTGAAGCAGGTAGAAATGCAGAAGAGCAAGAAGGAAGGAGAAATAAAGGTTCAGGAAGAGCTGCTCATAAAAAACCTAAACGATTTGGACGGTAAGGTTCTCAATATCAAGGAGAAGATCAATGCAAAAGGTCATCTCTTCGCAGGTATTCACGCCGAGGAGATATCCAAAAGATTGGAAACCGAGACACGTATACATGTCGACCCAGCGAATATCATGCTGGAAAACCCCATAAAAGAAGTTGGAGAACATACAGTGGAGATAAAGGTGGCAGGGAAGAGTGCTAAACTCAAGGTTATGGTAGAAAAGAAGTAATAATCGGAGTTAGAGCTTGGTGACCCATGTTTCCTCGCATTCCCGCAAAATCACCCACTCCAAATTGCTACCGTATCTGCTTCCAGGGATTCAGCAGATACGGTCAATTTGTCGGGGTTCAGATCGCATTGCGGTCATGCTCGAAATCATGAGTCACCAAGCTCAATCTGTAACCGAGTTTATATTTTTTCTTTAGTCTACATGAGCGATCTTCTTCCTCACAATGTCATTATTGAAGGATGTCTTGCGTTTTTTGGAGAACTGAACGATGCCTGTCTTCATGGCGTATAGCGTGTGATCCTTGCCCATACCTACATTTCTGCCAGGAAGAACACTAGTGCCACGCTGACGTACGATGATCTCGCCCACGGAAATGTTCTGGCCGTGATTGGTCTTTACGCCAAGGTATTTCGGGTTTGAATCGCGACCGTTCTTTGTTGAGCCTGCGGCTTTCTTGTGTGCCATATGATGAAACTAGCTTAACATAAGGTCATTTTATAGGCAAATCCGATGCCCCCGAGTTCAACAATCAATTGCAACACTTGTATTAATATATAGGTGTTATGCGAAAAATTAAAAAACGAACCAAAAAGCGAAATTTTAGGCAGTTTTCACTAGAAGAGAGGGTTAGGATCGA
>JBAYIX010000007.1:0-40522 GCA_041665385.1 Minisyncoccota bacterium
CCAGTCTTCCCAAACTACAGACCCTACTCAAGGTGGTAGAGCTAGATATCGCTTCACCATATCTCAAGCTGGCACATATACAGTCAAAGCCAGACTCAATGCTCCAAGTGGTGCAAGTAACTCGCTTTTCATCAACATCGACTCCGAGCCTACTACAAGTAACATCTGGCACATGCTCGTAACATCTGGTACAGAAGAACGCATTGCATCCTGGGGAGGTAGTACAGAAGGTAGTAACCCTGCTAATACCTTTACTCTGTCCGCAGGTGAACACACACTCATAGTCCGAGGTAGGGAAGGTAACCTCCAACTAGACAACTTCACCATCGTGCCACAGGTGGTGGCGGCGGTAGCAGATACGACTCCACCTTCTACCCCTTCCGGTCTTTCTGGTTCAGTTGTGTCGAGCTCTCAGATCAACTTGTCATGGGGAGCATCCTCAGACAATGTTGGGGTTGCGGCTTACAAATTGTACAGAAATAGTTCTTCCGCAATAACTATTTCTTCTGGTACGACATATTCCGATACTGGGCTTACTCCTTCGACTGCATATTCATATGTTGTATATGCTGTAGATGCGGCAAATAATACTAGCGGGCAATCAAATATTCTTACTAAAACCACACCAGCACCTGCCGATACTACTGCTCCAACAGTTCCGACAAACCTCGTTGCAACTGTTGTGTCATCAGCGCGCATCAATCTTACTTGGTCGGCATCCACAGATGCTGTAGGTGTTGTAAATTACAAAGTCTATAGGAATGGTATATTGGCGAACACAGTAACAACTGGAACATCTTTTGCAGATACGACTCTGTCGCCTGTGACCACATATACATATACTGTTACTGCATCCGATGTTGCAGGTAATACCAGCAATCAATCCGTAAGTGCTCAAGGTAAGACTCTTGCTCTTCCTGATACAACCCCGCCTCTAATATCCTCTGTTTCTTCAAATACGATTACTTCAAACAGTGCAAATATTTCCTGGATAACGAACGAAGTTGCAGATACTCAAGTTGAGTACGGTCTCACGACAGGATATGGCTCGCTTACCGCTCTACAGACCACACGCTCGACGACACACAGTGCATCTCTCATCGGACTAAACTCTTCTACTATTTATCACTATCGTGTGAGGTCAAAGGATGCCCAAGCAAATTCCGCTATATCAGCTGATCAGACATTTACGACCGCCGCACCTCCTGTAACGGCAGATAGGACGCCTCCAACTATAGGAATACCAGTAGCAAGTAATATTACTGCGTCAGGTGTAACGATTTCGTGGCCAACAAATGAGCTTGTAACAGGAAGGGTAGATTTCGGACCAAGTACAAGTTATGGTCAGAATACTGTTCTGAGCACTCTCACGAGTACGCCTTCTGCTTCTCTCATAAACCTTGTCAGAAAGACAACATATCACTACAAGATCACTGCAACAGATAGCTCTGGAAATTCAGCCTCATCAGGAGACTTTACCTTCACTACACAGAGCCGACTCTCCAAGCCTACTCCTGTAACTAACGTATCTGCATCATACGGATCTGTCATACTAAACTGGACAAATCCTGGTTATGAATATGCAAGCAGTGTTGTTGTGACGAGACGCACAGATGCGTTTAGCCAGTCAGCGAATACTTCAGTTGTAGCGACTCTGAGTGGTTCTGCTACTACATGGAGGGATACAAACACTGTAGATGGAATAAATTATTTCTATGCGATATTTGTAATCGACGATCTGGGTGTTGTTTCTGATCCTGCATTTATTGCTTATACCCCAACCCCTCCTACCACCAGTGGCGGTGGAGGCAGTGGTGGCGGCGGTGGTGGCGGTGTCTCCACAGGCGGTGGAGGCGGAGGCAGCACAACCGGAGGAGGGGGAGGCACAAACCCTGGTGCTGGTGGAACTGTTTTTCCTCCACCAACCTCAGGTGGCACAACTCCCACTACCTCTAGTGTTGTAGAAGTAAGGACAACAACAAACCTAAACATCCGTACTTCTCCTAGTCTCTCTGGCACCATAGCTACCAAAGCTCCTCTCTACACCACACTCGTAGTTACAGGTCCCGCCGTCTCAGCAAACGGTTACAACTGGCTCCCTGTGAAGTTTGCAAACGGTACTACTGGCTGGGCAGCAGACGCATACCTAGTGAAGGTAACATCCTCTGTCACCTCATATACTCCAGTCACCACCACATCATCCAGATATCAGACAACATTAAGTGTAAACGTGAGAAATGCTCCTGGTCTACAAGGTAAAATCCTCATCACTGCAGTACCAGGAAGTATGGTTACAGTAACTGGTGTAGCTGTACAAGCTAGTGGATATACCTGGCTCCCCGTGAAGTTCGACAATGGTCTCACTGGTTGGGCAGTGAGTATATACCTCACTCCTGTATCATCTGGAACAACTGTCCCTGTAGTCATCCCTGTATCTACAAAGACAACAGTCATATTCAAAGCAGAAGACCGTATCAAGACTACAACTATCGTAAATGTTAGAAGTCTTCCTGGCACATCGAACAGCATACGAGGTAAAACAACTACAAATGCATCAGGTACCGTACTATCTGGTCCTGTGTCTGCTAATGGCTACTCCTGGTATCAGGTGAAGATGGATGGTGGACTATCTGGATGGATGGTAGGGGAGTATTTGGTGAAATAATTCTGAGTATTAGGGCGAAAGTAAAGGTGAGTATGATGTATACAAGAATAACGCACCATTCATGTTACTCAGTCGTCTTTCCATCAAATTCGTCAGAGGTGTCAGTTTCACCTTCGGTTTTGGTTTTGTGTATTACTCCATCCTTGTGATGTGGCGGCATGTAAAGAGTGTAGAGCTTCATTTCACCGTCACCAGTATTTATAACATTGTGCTTGGTACCGGCCGGAACTATGATGACACTACCATCGGCAAGATTGTGGGGAATATCACTCAAAATTGCTGTTCCTGTACCTTTTTCGATACGGAAGAACTGGTCGACATCGTGTACTTCTTCACCTATCTCTTCTCCGGGAAGGAGAGACATGAGGACGAGCTGGCTATTCTCTGCAGTGTAGAGAACTTTCCTGAAATTAGTATTCTCGAGCGAGAGTTTTTCTATATTTGTGATGTAGCCTTTCATTCCGACATTATATCACAATCTCACATACCCTAGTTAAGCATCCAAATAGAGTAATTGAGATATGAGGCAAAACTTACCCAAAGAATATATGGCACAAGCAGGTACATCGCCGGTTTTGATATTTTGTAAAAAAGAATCATGGTCCAGACGATCGCCAGCCACATGAGAGCGATATCAATAAGTGCCCAAAGAGGACTGTGTAAGCCGAAGAAGATGGTTGACCAGACTGCATTGAGGACGAGTTGAAGTCCGAAAACAGCAAGAGCCTTTCGTACATCTTTACGATCCCAACCTTTTTTCCAAACCAGAAATGCGGCAATACCCATGAGGGCATAGAGGGTTGTCCAGACCGGGCCAAATATCCAACTGGGTGGATTGAGGGCAGGTTTTGTAAGTGATGCATACCAGGTTGGGATTGCGGAGACTGTGAAGATGGATCCTAGAATCCCTGCAAGTTCGGAGATAACAATGGAGACAATAAGTTTGAGTTTATTATTCATGTGTGACTTTATTTTAGCATGACTAGAAAGGTCGGATGTGGGGTATCAAGGCATCTGTTAGCGTTATACCTATTTGTAGATATCCCCAGTTGACTCAGATACCCCCTAGGGGGTATCATGTGAATATGAATACAAACAATGAAAAAATAGGTCGTCGGTTAAAAATTATCGAGGGACAAGTCCGAGGTCTTCGCGAAATGGTCGAGAAAGATATCTACTGTATTGATGTTATAACTCAGAGCTCAGCGATCAAACAAGGTTTATCGAATGTTGAAGATATGCTTATGGAGCATCATCTTTCGCATTGTGTGGTTAAGCAGATAAAAGAAGGGACTCCCGACAAAGCCGTGGCCGAAGTTCTCAAAGTCTATAAGCTCAAGCGCAAATAAAAATATATGAATCATGTCATTAAAACCTACAGAGTAAAGGGAATGCATTGCGCTTCGTGTGCAGGTATTATCGAGAAAACTTTCAAAAAGACTGAGGGTGTTCATTCTGCTGAGGTAAACTATGGGACCGAAAAGGCAAAAGTGGCTTTTGATGAGTCGAAAATAAGTGCACAAGAACTTTCAAAAAGAATTGAATCCTTTGGCTACACTCTTGCCTTGGACCAAGAGATTTCGCGCGATCATAGCGGTAAGTCAGCAGATGAAATGGGAATGTCTTCCGATGAACATGCAGCACACCTTGGAATCAATCAATCAAAGAAAGAGAAGCTTGAAGAAGTTGCCCTCATGCGGACAAAGGTGCTATCTGCTATTCCTCTCGCAATTTTTGCTGCACTTGTCATGGGTTGGGACATTCTCGCTCAGTATGGAATTGTAGGAGAGATGAGTTACACGATCAAAGAATTTATCCATCATCTCCTCCCAATACTTGCTACATACATCCTCTTCGTTGTAGGAAAACCATACCTTATGGGATTTTACAGATTCCTCCACTACGGAAAGGCAAACATGGATACCCTTATTGGTATCGGAACCACAGCTGCATTTTTATACAGCTTTGCAGTCACGTCTTTTGAAGAAGCCCTCCGTCCGTTTATAAACGTCGATTATCAATATTACGATGTGACTATTGTGGTCATTACCTTTATCGCACTCGGCAAATACCTCGAAGCCCGATCAAAAATAAAGACTGGTGATGCTATTGAAAAACTTCTCAATCTTCAGGCAAAGACCGCTCTGGTAATTCGAGATGGAAAAGAGATAGAAATTTCAGTGCATGATGTAAAACACGGCGATCTCATCATCGTTAAGCCTGGAACAAAGATTCCAGTTGACGGCGTTATTACTGAAGGTTCCTCATTTATCGATGAGTCCATGGTTACCGGAGAGCCAATGCCAGCACAGAAAAAAGTTGGCGACAGTGTTGTATCTGGAACTATAAACACAAGTGGTTCATTTACATTTAAGGCTACCAAAGTCGGGTCCGAAACCCTTCTCGCCCAGATTATAAAAATGGTAGAAGATGCGCAGGGTAGTAAGGCTCCAATACAAGCGTTGGCGGATAAAATTTCATCAATCTTCGTGCCTATTGTCTTAGTGATTGCTTTTCTTACTCTTGGCGCATGGCTTATTGTCGGCTCGCAATATTTGGGATTCTCTCAAGCTTTATCGTTTGGTCTTGTATCGTTTGTTGGCATCCTTGTCATCGCGTGTCCATGTGCTCTCGGTCTCGCTACTCCTACGGCAATTATTGTAGGAGTCGGTAAGGGAGCTAAGGAAGGAATTCTCATAAAAGATGCGGCAACACTTGAGAAACTACATAAGGTAAATACAGTTGTGGTTGATAAGACAGGTACGATCACCAAGGGTAAGCCGACACTTGTCGATATACAAAACCTCTCAAGTCTAAGGGATGATGAACTCGTATCAATTCTTGCTTCACTTGAAAAGAAATCTGAACACCCGATTGCTCATGCGATTGTAAATTACGCTCAAGAGAAAAACATCTCCGTATCCGATGTTTTTAATTTTGAGGGCATCCAGGGTAAGGGTCTCAAGGGAATAGTAAAAGGTATTGAATACTTTATAGGCAACACCAAGCTCGTAAGTGATCTAAAAGTTTCCTTTGATAGTACAAAACTCAATGAATTCACTTCTCAAGGTAAAACACCAGTCATTCTCGCTACCAAAGAAAAGGTTCTTGGCTTTGTTATGGTAGCCGATGAGATAAAAGCAGAGTCAGTGGAAGCGGTAAAGAATCTCCATGCTTTCGGAATCAATGTGGTTATGCTCACCGGCGATGATGAAAAGGCTGCTAAATATATTGCGTCTCTTGTGGGCATTGATGATGTCGTTGCTCACGTGCTTCCTGAAGATAAGCTAAAAAAGATCCAGGAACTCCAATCACAGGGTCGAGTGGTCGCTATGGCTGGTGATGGCGTGAATGATGCTCCCGCACTTGCCCAAGCAGATATTGGTATCGCTATGGGGACTGGAACGGATGTGGCTATCGAATCAGCTGGCATAACACTTCTTCATGGTGATATTTCCAAACTTGTAAAAGCTATAAAGCTCTCGAAGATCACTATGCGTGGTATCAAACAAAACCTCTTCTGGGCATTTATCTATAATATTGTTGGCATACCGCTTGCAGCAGGAGCTTTGTATCCAGTTTTCGGATGGCTCTTGAACCCTGTCTTTGCAGGTTTTGCAATGGCAATGTCTTCGGTGTCTGTAGTGTCGAACTCACTTCGTATTAAGACTAAAAAATTATAATTATTATGACCACCCAAACACAAAAATATACCTTTCATGTTCATGGCATGCACTGCAACGCTTGTGTGCTTATGATCGAAAGTGAGCTAAGCGATCTGCCAAGTATCACCCAGGTAAAATCAAGTCTCAATAATCATTCCGTAGAAGTCGCTGGTAACTTTGGCAACAAGACACACGAGCAAATTGCAGAAGAACTTACTATCCCACTAAAGGCTCACGGCTACACTGTTTCTGTTGAAAAAGAACAGTCTTTACAGAATCTTTCACATAATGCGAAGTGGGGAGACTTTAAGATCGCAGTGCCTATTGCGTTAGGGTTTGTGGTCCTCTTTGTGGTTTTGCAAAAAATGGGAATAGTAAATCTCGTTAGCGCTGGCAATGTGACTTATGGTACGGCAGTTGTGATAGGTATCATAGCGTCACTTTCGACCTGTATGGCAGTTGTGGGTGGACTGGTACTATCTATGTCTGCCACATTTGCCAAGGAAGGGGATAAGGTCAGACCTCAGCTCATGTTCCATGCGGGACGATTGGTTTCATTCTTTGTGCTTGGAGGTGTGATAGGTGCGATCGGTTCTGCATTTACTCTTAACACAACAGCCACATTCATTTTGAGTCTTATCATCGGTATCGTTATGCTCATTCTTGGTATCAATCTTCTCGACACCTTCCACTGGGCCAAGAAACTTCAGCCATCGATGCCTAAATTCATCGGGAAACATGCTCATGGTGTCTCTAAATTTAACCACACTCTCACTCCACTTTTTGTTGGTGTCGCAACTTTCTTTTTACCATGTGGTTTTACGCAGTCGATGCAACTCTACACACTCTCCACAGGAAGTTTTCTGACCGGAGGACTCACTATGCTTGCTTTCGCATTGGGCACATTACCCGTCTTAGCTTTGATAAGCTTCAGCTCGTTTAGTATACAAAAGAGTTCTAAAGCAGGTGTGTTCTTCAAAACAGCCGGTTTGATAGTCATTATGTTTGCACTCTTCAATCTTATAAATAGTTTGGTAGTTATTGGGGTCATACCGCCAGTGTTTAACTTCTAGTATACTATTAATATATTTTTCAATTATGAAAGCAACTATTATTTCGATTTTAGTGGTAGTGATCCTTATCGGAGGAGCCTTTTTATTGACTCGAAGTACACCCTCACTTGGTGATACTACACCAGCAAATAATGTAAGTATTGTTGATGGAAAACAGATCATAGAGATAAGTGCAAAAGGTGGCTATCAACCTCGGAAGAGTATTGCCAAAGCAGGCATTCCAACTATTATTAGATTCAATACAAGGGGAACCTTCGATTGTTCATCATCGGTTCGAATACCAGGAATGAATATTTCAAAATCATTACCTCAGACAGGATCAACTGATATTGATATTGGTATTGGTAAGCTCGGTACACTAAAAGGATCATGTGGAATGGGAATGTATCCGTTTGAGGTGGAGTTTCAGGGTTGATCAGAAACTTCTTATTCAATTAGGTTAAATTCCATCAAAGATAAAGACTAGGTGCTTTTGCTCTATTTCTTCGGTGGTCCCCACTGCCAACGTGGCTTTTCTCCTTTCTTGTAACAGATAAAAATAAGAAGAGCAGTCAGTACAATGATAGGAAATGCGAATGTTAGGAAATTGCTTCCCGAATCAGGATTGCCTGGGATGACGTCTTCTCTGGTGAACACGAGAGTCAAGATGAGTGCGATATATGCAAGAATGACAAGCCAGCCCTGCCATTTTACTGGTGTCCAACCCCAGCCATAGAGCTTGGCCTTGAACCAATAGCCCTGCGGGTTGTCTTTCAAGTAGTTTGTATATTCTTCGATCATATAGTTCTATTTTAGCACCAAAGTATCAAACAATGAAAGATAAACATGCCTGTCTTCATCTTTATGCTAATAAAAAACCCGCCACTAAGATTTCTATTCTGTGGCAGGTAATGAATATTTCGGGTCAGATCTCGATTTCGTCCTTTGTGGCGTCTGGAATCTCAACTTCTCTCAGAAATTCGGCTCGGCGGCGTTTCTCGAACTCCTTTGCTCCTCCATTTTGGATGTAATGCTCAATGAGCCATTGAGGGTTATTGAATAATCCCATATCATCACATCCATGTTCTCTCCTTGTCCCGTCGCGATTGATAGGGCATAGTAAGGCTTCGATCATCTGTCTATGCAGATAACTAGCTTGCATGAACAAGACTATTTTCATAAGAACCTCCTTTGAAAGGACTTCTAAACACTCGATAAATCATACTCTTTTCTCGGGTGGTTTTCAATTGTTTACTTTGTGAATATTATTTTCGTAATGCGCACGTACATATTTAAAATATTTTAGTTTAGTCCTTAACTTTACAAATGTAAGAATGCTCACAAATAAAAAAGAAAATCCTGACAAATATCAGAACTTTCTCTGTTCTGTATTGTCAGGATTGAAATCAGGGGTGTCTCATCCGATAAAAATGCTCCACGGATCTCTATGTGGCCCCTCGCCCATTTGGAGTCCTGTGCCTACAAATATAACCCAAAGGAACGCACCTAAGAAAAGTCCTCCAGGGTTCGCGTCAGGTGAAAACCAGGCGCAAACTGCAGCAAGAAGACAGATCATACCTCCTATGGTTATTATCTTGTATTTTCCGCTAGTCCCCGCCATGTAGCCGGTCGCCAACCCTATAAGTCCGACAGATAGAAACCAGGTGGGGCAACAGATGTATGACAGTGTGCAAGCCGTGATTGCCACCAGTGTCCATAGAAGGACATGGGTCAATGGAATTTTTATTTTCATAAGTTTGTAAAGAGCCTGATCTAATTATACGCCTATTATCATCTATTGTCAATAGCTATAGGTAATGTGCTACGACCGTCGAACTTGTGATTGTAGAAAGCATAAATATTGACAAATACATAATAATACTGCATGCTACATAGAAGAGGTTTTCCGATTACAGTTTTCACATATAAGTCATAGGAAGAAAGTTGATTCAGTTTGAACGGTACCAGCGTTATGAAAATAATAAATCCACGGAAAGCGGTGCAGGGTTTGTATGGAAGTACACGCGACAGTAGGGTTTTCTTAGAAGCAATGGGTGTGGAATCGGATTCGATTCCGAAACGGCAATGGATGTTCATTCGTCGTCAGTTGATAAATAAGCTTCAGGAGTATTTCATCAAATGGTTGGTCGACAATGGGCATATTCATATCGGTATGGTTCGTAATAACCAAGGATCGATTGAGACGCTTCAGCGGATCAGCGAGGGTAGGTTGGTTTGGAAAGATGAGAAAGGGCGTGCCATATCTGGTCGCAATGTTATTGAGCTGTTCTCAGAATTATGGGACAGCCTACCTGAAGAATAGTTCGATACCGTCCAACCTGACGCTGCAGCTCATGCAGCGTCATTTTTGTTAAAAGAAGTATTGCTTCTCTATAGGAATGGGGAAGTTGGTGTTCTTGAGATAGTGCACAAAGTTCATATTCATAAAAAAAGACCTGACAACCGAAGTCGTCAAGTCTTTTGCTCAAGGGTACTATCGATACGGTGTGCCTTGGTGGAGCCTGTGCTCTGTTCCGTCGGGACCGATTGCTTTTGCGAACCAGATACTGTATCCAAGTCCCGCAAGAAACTGTTCTGATTTCTGAACATCGCCCTTACAAGCCTCTAGGGACTCGTGTTCACGGACATCTGAATCGCGACTTACTATGGTCCCCCTGTGGCATCCGATATGAAGTTTCCAAGGTTTGCTGTTGGTTATTGTTTCTTCGGACATAGTTCCTTTAATCAAAAGGGTTTGCGGTTTAGTCCTGTTCCACTCAAAAACATCTATTATATATCTTATCATATAATAAAAAGAAAGTCAAATGCTCACATGGTACGAGATATCGGAACCTTTTGGAAGACGAACAAAGAGCATACTTGGTTGCCGAACATCAAGCAGGGTTTCTTTGGAATTGTGCAGCCTACAGCTGAGGAGGTGGCGATGTGCAAGTAAAGACAACTTTACATTATCAACTTTGGAATATATAATCAGCACTATCCAAACGTATGAAAGAACGCATCAAAAATGAAGTGAGCAAACTTCGCGGTGATATGGGTGTGACGCAGGAAGATTTGGCAACAAAAGTGAATGTCAGCCGTCAGACCATCATTGCCTTGGAAAAGGGCAATTATACACCGTCAATTTTACTAGCACTTAAGATTGCTTACTTCTTTGGGATGCCCGTCGAGAAAATATTCAAAATAGCCTATGAAAAATAACATCAAAGAATCCATTGTTACTCTCGGCCTTATCGTTACGGCGATATTACTTTTGAACCCCTTCCACTTCTGGATGCCTGACATGATGTTGGTAAGCATGCTTGCGGTTATTTTGGTCCTCTTTGCTATATTTGCCAGTTTCATACTCAGAGAAAAAGCGGTGGATGAGCGAGATGATCAGCACAAGACGCTTGCCGGACGAAATGCATTTCTTGCAGGATCAGCAACACTCATTCTTGGAATTATTGTTCAAGGATACTCGCACGCAGTCGATGAATGGCTTGTGGTCACTCTCATTGTCATGGTGGTAACCAAGATCGGTACCCGAATCTGGAGCGATAGGAACTTGTAGGGCTAAAACTTTAACATTATCCACTTGCACTATGTAAAGTCTACTTTACATAGTGTTTTGTATTTTATATACTTAGGCATATTACAAATTAACAGCTAACATGTCGCGCTATAAGGACGTTTGCGCGACATGATTTCGCAAAATTATATGAATAAAAACACAGGAATTATTATTGGGATTATTGCACTTGTGGTTATCGTCGGTGGAGTATATGCATCAATGAAAAGTAACGACAATGCAATGATGAAAAAAGAGGACACAAGCATAATGAAGAGTGACACGATGATGATGGCCGGATCATACGAAGAATATTCGCCAGAAAAGATTGCTATGGCAAATCCCGATCATAATGTTGTACTTTTCTTCAGGGCTGGATGGTGCCCAACATGTCGAGCAGTAGATGCTGATATCAAGGCCAACATCGGAAAGATTCCTTCAAGTCTTACGATTCTCGATGTTAATTACGATGACTCGACTACACTAAAGCAAAAATACGGCGTTACTTATCAACACACCTTTGTTCAGGTTGATAAAGACGGAAACCTTATCAAAAAGTGGAGTGGCAGTCCAACCCTTACTACGCTTGTAGCAGAAATAAAATAACATGTTGCTCCTCCTTATTTCATTTATCGCTGGTGTCCTAACTGTGCTTGCACCCTGCGTCCTGCCACTTCTGCCGGTAATAGTCGGAGGCACGCTTTCTGATGGGGGCACTGTAGGATTCAATAAGAGGAAAGCCTTTACTATCATCCTTTCTCTTGGAGCATCAGTCATCGCCTTCACTCTACTTCTTAAGGCAAGTACGCTCTTCATTGATATCCCAGAGTATGTCTGGAAATGGATTTCAGGAGGCATAGTTATTTTCCTCGGTCTCGTTACTGTTTTCCCATCTCTGTGGGAAAACAAGTTGCTTGCGCGACTTAGTTCAAAATCTAATATTCTTTTAGGTAAGGGTGATCGGAAAAAGAATTTCTGGGGCGATGTAATCGTCGGTGCGGCGCTTGGTCCTGTGTTCTCGACATGTAGTCCAACCTATTTTATTGTCCTTGCAACGGTTCTACCGGTGAATTTCTTCCTTGGGTTGACCTATTTACTCACTTATACCATCGGCCTCTGCCTTTCACTTCTCATCGTATCAGTTGTTGGACAGAAGATTATGAATAAGCTCGGAGTTGCAGCTGATCCAAATGGATGGTTCAAGAAAACGCTCGGTGTTATATTCCTCATTGTTGGCATCGCTATTATCGGAGGATTCGATAAAAAACTTCAACTAACCTTACTTGATGCTGGATTTTTTGATGTAACAAAAATCGAACAAACGCTTCTGCAAAAGAATGATGCTCCTAAATATATAAAGGTCCCAGAATTGAGCTCTATAGATGGATATGTGAATACCGATGGCAGGCCGATCACCCTCGCTGAACTCAAAGGAAAGGTAGTGCTCCTTGATATCTGGACGTATAGCTGTATCAACTGCCAGCGAACATTGCCGTACATAAACGATTGGTATGCAAAGTATAAAGATCAGGGATTGGTTGTTGTCGGTCTCCATACTCCGGAATTCGCATTTGAGAGAATTCAGTCAAATGTCGAGAAAGCAGTAGAAAGATTTGGTATCAAATATCCAGTAGTCCTCGACAATGACTATTCGACATGGAATGCGCTCGGCAATCAATTCTGGCCTCGAAAGTATCTTGTAGATATTGATGGATATATTGTCTATGACCATATCGGTGAAGGAAACTATGAGGAAACTGAGAAAGCGATTCAGAATGCCCTCAAAGAACGCGCAGCACGCATGGGCATGGAGGATAATGTTTCTACTACCACGACAAAACCTGCGGATGTTGTGACTGTCGATACGAGCAAAGTAAAAAGCCCTGAGACATATTTCGGATCGTCACGAAATCAGTATCTTGCAAATGGTATTGCTGGGCGAGCTGGTGAGCAGACTCTATCTATTCCTTCAAGCATCTCTTTCAACAAGCTCTATCTAGGTGGTACGTGGAATATGACATCAGAATATGCCGAGAGTAAAAGTGTAGGGCGTATCGTCTTCAACTATGAAGCGAAAAATGTCTATATCACCGCTGGATCACCAGAAGGTGTCGAAGTGGAAATCTATAAGGACGATGTATTTGTAAAGAAGGTATTGATCAAAGACGAAACACTCTATCCACTCATCCAAGATGCGGACTATGGAAAGCACACACTTCGTATCGTGATACCAAAAGCAGGATTACAAGCCTTCACCTTTACGTTTGGATAAATAAATTATTAGTTAAATACTATAAAATATATGAATGACAACATGCCTAAAAATGAAGAAGAATTCAAGAAGAAACTTACTTCCGAGCAGTATGAAGTATTGCGACAGAAAGGCACCGAGGCACCTTTTTCAGGAAAGTTCATTCATCCTGACAAAGATGGCTTCTACAAATGCGCCGCTTGTGGCAACCCACTCTTTAAAGCTGAAGCAAAGTTTGATTCTGGTACGGGCTGGCCAAGCTTTGACGAAGCACTTCCTGGAGCAGTAAAAAACATCGATGACATCTCTCGTGGAATGAAGAGAACTGAGACTGTATGTGCGGTCTGTAATTCTCATCTTGGTCATGTATTTGAAGATGGTCCGACAAAAACGGGAAAGCGATACTGCATGAACTCAGTATGTTTCGAAGACTTTAATGATAAATAATACTAATGAACCTATGAACAAAAAAATCGTACTGGCAGGAGGATGTTTCTGGGGACTTGAGGATCTGATCAGAACTCAGCCTGGAGTTATTGCTACCGAGGTTGGTTATACTGGTGGGACCAATGAGAATCCAACCTATGACAATCATCCTGGTCATGTTGAAGCTGTAGAGATTGAATATGATTCGACAAAGACATCGTATAAAAACCTACTCGACTTCTTCTTTCAGATTCACAATCCTACAACGCTCAATCAGCAAGGTGGCGATCGAGGCACCTCGTATCGTTCTGCTATTTTCTATGGGAACGAGGAAGAGAAAAAGGAAAGCAAAAACTTTATCGATATCGTGAACAAATCGAAACGCTGGAAAGATCCTGTGGTCACAACTTTGGAACCGCTCAGTACTTTTTACAAGGCTGAAAGTTATCATCAGGATTATCTGCAGAAAAATGTAGGGGGTTACACTTGCCATGCAATATATTTTGATAGTTATCTAAAATAACAGTATGCATAATTTTAAACATCTATCAACAAAAACAGTTCCTATTATTTTGGCACTGCTCTTTCTTGTGCTAGGTGCTGTATATTACAAACAAACATCTTCTCTTCCGACACAAAGCATATCCGAAAATGTCTCAAACAATGATCATTGGAAAGAAATTCTCACTAGAGAGCAATATCGTGTCTTGAGAGAAGCGGGAACAGAGGTTCCATTTACGGGAGCACTCAATCACGAGAAGCGCAAAGGAACGTATTATAGTGTTGGTTGTGATAAGCCACTTTTTAGATCTGAACAAAAATATGACTCAGGTACTGGTTGGCCAAGTTTCTATGCACCTATATCTGATGATACACTTGTACTTCGCAAAGAAACAGGACTTTCGGATGACAGAATAGAGGTATTGGATACCTGCGGTTCGCACTTAGGGCATGTATTCGATGATGGTCCACTGCCTACAGGTAAAAGGTTCTGTATGAACTCTGTAGCATTGTATTTTGTACCGGATGAAAAGTAGTTATTTTACTGTATTGTTCCCTAATATAAAAAGACCACTCCAGAGCTTGCGTTCCGAAGTGGCTTTGATCTAAAAATCTCATATTGAGTATCAGGGATGACTCAAAGAGTGATTCCCGGACGACTTTTATGTTGATCTGTTTTATCGGATATACCACTGCCAGGATTTGTGGTGGTGGATGAAGAACCAAGATCGTTCTTGGTTTCTGCTCTCCGTAGCGCCCCACATTCTTTGGGGGTAGTTGTAGGCGGGCATAGATATTCTTGCGAACACTGCCCACATGGATAACCTGTTTTTCTAGGAGCTTTCATGGCTACGATGATAATAACTCCGAATTCATTTAATGAAAAGCGCCTGATTTATACTTAAAAGTAATCATCAGTGAATTGGATTCTGTATCTACTTTATGGGGTATGGATCATTTGCTCCCTATGTTGGACGAGTTCAGAACTCTTAATTGGGATGAATTGACGAGGGAAATGCAGTATTTATCGTTCATGGTGCCGCACTTCGGTCTTGTTCGTAAACAATAAACCCCAGACCGAATTGTCTGGGGTGAAGTTATACGCATATCTTCAAAGCGTTTGGTTTATTGTTTACTTGCGCGGACCACCCAGACGACTCTTCTTCTCATTGAGTATTTGCCAATCCGCATCATCAGGCACCAGTTCCCTTAATTGCTTCACAACTTCATCGTGAGAGTCGCGGAAGATAGGGTCCAGTTGGAGGAAGTCCTCTGCCAACCAGAGGATGAAGCCTGCCAATACCGTTGCCTGATTATAGAAGGAAGAGCCCTCGTACTCCTTCGTGCCAATCTTTTCCTTACGCAGTTTTACACACTCAATGGCTTCGAAAAGGTGTGTGGGCTCTTGAGCTCTTTCTGCCCAGCTAATCATCCTTCGTGCAGCTTCACCCAGCACACCTCGTGCAACTCTGGTGTCACGGCAGAATGCCTTGACGATGTCGGAAACCATCTGAGGTCTTCCGCCACCGATTGTCGCCGTGGCAAAGATGAGAACTTCCTCATCTCGGAAGCCGAGCAATTTAATGGCTTCTTTCATGACCGAGTGGTAGCCCGAGGAGGCACATTCGTTCGCCACCTTCATGAGAGTACGACGTTTTTCACTGGGGCTCAGATGGGCAACATGAGTAGCGACATTCTTCTGTTCGGTAAGAATAACTCCGACTGCGCTCTTAACTCTATTGTTCTTCATATAACAGGTATCCAATCTGGTGTTTGTAAACTAGGCACACCTTTATAAAACCTTTGCAGTGAGTACATTCGCCAATAGGCTTTTCGTCATAGCAGGGAATAGCCCATATTTGAGCTATCTTCTGCTATGACGAAATTCGCAAGTAGTTTTAAATGACCATTTCTACTGCTTCTATTATACCATAGGTTGCTTCAGTAAGTCAATAGAAGGAAATATGGCTAATTTCGGCGCTGTATTAGATTGTCAGAACAGTTGTTTATTAATATTGATTAGAGTTGGTCGGTACGTACCCCAGTTTCTCAAAAGGATAATGCTTGTTACTGGGATTGCTAGTAGGAGGTCGTTTCGTGCCACGTTTTAGGTTTATGACTCCTGTAAACTTCTTTTCTCGGCCTAGCCGCATCAACTCTTCAATCGGATTATATCTCAACATTAGGCCGACATTTGGCTTAAGAGTAAAAAGCTCAAGTTCTGATGCGTCGGGGCTGGTCCCAGCCAGTAAAAGGACAGTGCAGGGTGAATTAACAGTATCCATTACTTTCTTGATAGTAATACCGTCTGGCAAAAACGATTTTACTCCGCTGCCGACGTGGCAAAGTATGACCGTGTTTTCATCGTAGCTTTTGCTTCCAGTTAGCTTCGTGTCGACGATAAATCGTGGAATTGCTGCAGACGTGTGAGATTCGTACTCAACGACCTCAACGTCTACTTGCTCCATATAATCGAACTTTTCATCTTTCGATTCTACGTAGCTGATAGTCCGTATATCGGGGCTTCCTTCATTATCTCCGACAAGTTGCATCCAATGTTCCTTACCCTCCTTAATCATCACGCCGATAAGCATCTGGGCCACTGTTACAGCCTCAACAACTTTTCTGAACTCTTTAGACTTCTTCTTTTCGTTTGGTAGCTGTCTCTTCAAGAGCTCGCCATGATAGATGACGTTCAAAGGTGAAAACCAGATTTGGTCAATTATAGAAACCATAAAGACTTGAATTATAGGCCCGTGTAAACTAAAGTAAAGGAATGATAAATGAGAAAGAATTACTCCAGAAGCAATATGACACAACAATTAATCAGACTGACCCATGGTATTTTTTCCTAAATCTTGCTGATTATGTCCTGTTTATCAATGAAACTACGCCCTTCAAGGAGATTTCGGGTAGGTTAAAAAAACATAAAGATGAATTGCTCATTGAATTGGATAGATATGAAGAACAGGCAGTGAAAGAACTCATGCTTTCAAAGAAGAAATTAGAGGAACTTGTAGATAAAGTTGATGGTCTGAAAGAAAAATTGAAAAAGGAAGGCTTCTTTTCTGATGGCTTTACAAGTATTGACCTATATCTTGAAGATAAGTTGCATACCAGTGGAAATAAGTCTGATGTGATTAATAGATACCTTCACGAAGTTTCTTGGGATATATCATCAAATGGCCATAGTAGTCTTCTTGATGAATTACTAAGGTTGAGTATGACAAAAAACAACAAGAAGCTAAAGACAAGCAGTATCATTTGAATATCGAGCTCGAAGAACACACGAAAGCGGACCATGACTATAAAATCCAAGTAGCTACTGTGTTTAATCTTGCTCGTAGCATGAAAGAGATATTCCAAAGTTCTGAACCACACGAAAAAAGGGCATTTCTCAACTTCCTACTTCAGAACCCGACCGTATCGGCAAAAAAGCTAGATTTTACATTGCGAAAACCCTTTAATCTTATCCTTGAATTGTCATCTAGTACTAACTGGCTCGCTCTGGTTTACGATTTTCGAACTATATCGAATTTCCTATAAAGAAAAACCGCTCAAGCAGTTTTTCCTGTAGAGCGGCTCAGTTTGAGATAACTACACCATGCAATCTCCCGTACGCTTTGTTGACTGCCTGTTGCCAGACAATACTCTCTGGGTTACCTGAAGCAGATTTCCAAGCGTTGTAAAAATCCGCCTCGACATTGTATATTGGCACATGGTATTTTTCTACCAGTGGCGCAATAGTGTAGAGGCAAGTGTCTGCCCATGCCCGTGACTCTTCTTTGATATCGATTCCAGTCGGCGGAGGACCTTCGTACGTTGTATGCTCCATCTCATGCATCAAGACGATTATGACATGGGATTTATACACCTCCATCCAGTCGTACCGACCGGATCGTTCCAGTTTCCTGAAGGTGTCTATAAACGCCGGTATGCGTAAACCTATCTCAAAATCACCGTTCTCGCCAATACCGAGTCCTGCCGCTATTTCCTTGTCTGCCGGATGATATTGCTTGATGAGATTGAAATTGAGAGGCTTTGCAGTTTTGGCAACAATAGCATCTCTTAGTTTTGTAAATCGCTCGTTGATTTCCTTGTAGGGAAGTTTGCCGTCTGTTAGTCCGTCTTGAACGAGTGGCTTGAGTACCGAGTTCCAGAATCCAGTTAGTTCAAAGTCGCTGTGACGAGGCATTTCTTCTGGTTTTGGAATCGTGGCTACCGGGTAATAGATCACGCGGACGAATGTCACGATAATACTCAAAGCGATAGCGAACAGTATGCCTGTCATAAAACCACGAGGGTAAGTCGATTTCTTTTGCTTTTTCAAGGTCTTCCTTTTTGTGGAGGGTTTCCTAGATCTGTTATTACAATAACATGTAATATATTACTGTGTCAAGTCTACTCCGTAGCAATGTACGCACAGATATAAGGTTACAAACAACTTGAGATAAGCACAGCAATTTTATTGAACACAGTAGAGAGCATTATTAGGCAAGAACCCCCTACAAAAGCTGTATTTATAATCTTATTATATTTCCGCATATTATTTTTTGATGTGAGTGCATTTATATCGTATTCTCCAATTCCGAGCAACTCTTCAGCTTCATTCATTTCTTTCAGGTAATCAACCGTTAGTCCAAACTTATCTGAAGGAGATTTATTCGGATCATTAATTTCTTGAAGTTTTGATTCCGCAAACATATGTTTTATTTGAGATTTCGTAATCCGTGTATCAAAATCTTGAGTCTGCTCACTAAGAAACTGTTGAGAAAGAATAATATTTATGAGTAATATGAAAAATCCAATCAATAAAATTATACTATTCACATTTAGTTCTTGAATAGTAAGGAGGGTTAATGAAAATGGCGCAACTGTTCCTGATATAAGACCAAGATTCTTTATGTTGTTAGAGTATGTCTCAATGACATCTTTTATTTTTTTATCTATAACGCTCTTAGTTAGGCCGAGTCTAATTCGAGCCTGTTCTGAAAAATGATCGGTAGCTTTTTTTAATTCACCTTCTAATTTCTTGAGATCTTCTTTTTCCATGGCTCCACTGGCTAGAGGACGTTAGAACCTCTTTCAAGGAGTCTCCGACCATATATTCAGCGTTGTTTGTGACAAAGAATGGCTAACTGGCGCAAAATCAAAAGCGATTTGCAGTTTAGCGACTTTTTCGGGCTTTTTCCAGAGATGGTGTTTCAGAACTCACAGGTATAAAAAGACCCCGTCCCGTGGCAATCCACGAAACGGGGTTTTGTTTTTCGGATCTCAATTGAAGAGCTCCAATGCTTTGACGAGGTACTCCTCCGCCATGCTCCAGTCAATCGGATCGAGAGCGCTGCCGGTCGGCCGAAGCTTTCCTTGAGCGTCGATGCTCATGTCAGGGAATTCCTCTGCAAGCGGTTTGACCAGATCGATACTGTTGGGGCCAAGTCCGCCAGCTGCACCTAGACCTAGATCAGGAAACTTCTCCTTGATAGCCCGAGCAAACGGGATGAGTCCGGCGGCGTCCATGCCGAGTCCTCGTCCCATACTCCTGTCCAAAAGAACTCGATGAATCACACCCTCATAGTCTTCAAGTCTTCGGACAACTTCGCCGGGATCATTGTTGGCTGCCTCAATGGCATTCTTGCCGACTTGCAGAATCACTTCGACCTGCTTCCTCGACGTATGCACTCCGCTTGCAACTTGACCCGGATCAGGCCAGACCATGTCTAGCTGCACGGCGTGAATGCTGATACCGCCATAACCGATCGCCCTCGCTAGATCCTTGAAGAAGTCCGTGTCGTGATCGTAATCCGCGTAATGAAGACAGTTATAGACATCGTCGGAACCGAAAATGTCGGCAATTGTCTCCTTCGGTGGAAAAGCCTTCGACCACTTCGTCTCGATGCCATTCAGAGTTTTGAAGCTAATCATGACACCAACATGGAGCAGTCGCTGCGATTCCGAAGATCTGTATCTTCTGAAAACTTCAAGCATTTTTGTAACCTGCTCGAAGCTGGTGAAGTCCGTGATACCGATATACGGCTTTCTGTTCATGTGTTAGTCCTTTCGTTTTTGAAGATTCGGCCGGAGAAAATGAAACTCAAAATGGATATTAACACTGTGAGGATCATCTGAGCCCCGATGTACCACATGTGTAAATACTGCACCATGAGATACAAAAAAACGGTGTTCCCGATGAGAAACGAAATGGTCATTGCAACGTACAGTACGATCTGACGGTGAACCATCCCCGTTTCTTTGTTCTGGAACGTCCAGAATTTCTGAAGTGTAAAGTTCAATCCGGTGTTGAGGATGAAGCCGACTACTGCGGAAGCAACGTACCAAACTCCCAGATACTCTGTGAGACAGTACAGTGCTGTGTAATAGGCTAAAACGCCTGCGGCTCCGGCAATGCAGAACCGCACGGCTTGCCCAAGGCGAGACGATTTGGTTTGCATTGTTTACCTCCTTTTCGATGTTAAAGAACTGGCGAGATAATACAATAAATCTCGCATATTAGCAAGTTTCTAGCTGACCTTATTTAATTTCAAGACTATTTTTATAATTATCATTAATTAGAGAGTTGGAATAAATCCGACGAACTTTCCAAGCAAAATATACAAGCGTAACCGAAACAATTACACCAACACCCTCAATTATGGAATAGAGTGTGGTCGCCACTTCTGGCTGTAGCAAATGAGTTTGGTCGGCAATGACAAAAATAATATTTAGAACCGCTGCAGTTATTGCAAAATACGCTCCGAGTTTGGGACGTTTGTAGATCAGGGGTATAGCAGATATTTCAGCTATTAAAATGACAAAAAAGTATGCCAGCCATAGGAGGGAAACATTATCCTGCGGTCTTGTCTCAAACCCGATAGGCGGAGGAAACTCCAACGCGGTAATGATAAGAGTGGCAACAATGGATCCAACCACCCCTCGCTTTGCCCATTTGAGATTTATAATACTGTTACTTTGCAACATAAAAAAATTATATCATAGGTTTTAGTTGTGGGTGATGCTCGTGCAAATTCTCAATATGTTGAGTGGGTGTTATGTCCGCTGTTTGGCAAACATACGAAAGCTTTCCTATGGCCAACTGGAGATCGTTATCAGACAACTTGTTTTCAGTATGTGCTTTTATGCGCTCTATCAAGCCCTCTGCACGAACTACATTCTCGATCGGTGGCGTCTTTATCTCACATGAATCAGAGAATACTACGACACTTCGAAAGGTATTCTCTGGAATAAATGGCATGAGTGCTCTGAGTGACATGATATGTGACCAATTCTGATGAATAGGGTTTTGAAACTGGAATTTGTTTTTTCCGCCGGGAAGTGATTGAGTCCATTTTTCTTCATCCTTACTACCAAAAATCCAGCCCTTATAGTCTTTGCTTTCTATGACGAAGATCCCGAATTTTGAGACTACGAGGTGATCTATTTGCGACGACCCATTGGAAGAAGACGGAATTGTAAGGTTATTAAAAATGAAATAGTCTTTATAGCTCAATCCTTCAGCTAGGATGTGGGCAATCTCTTGTTCTCCGTCAGTAAGTCCGTCCATGTAGCATTTACAGCCATGTTTTTCGCTGTTTATTTTTTCAATATCTTCTTTACTTGCATCAGCTGGAATATATAAAGAATCAGAGATCGTATTCTTGGATCTGTTTTTGATTTTTCTGATAATGAAAACAATACCGCCGAGTACCAAAGCCCAAATGATAATTTTACCGATTATGCTCCCGAGATTACCCGATGAGACTGCTGATATTGAACTCAGTAATATGAAAGCAAGACCTAAAATAAATATAGCCTTTATTGGTTGAAAAGGATCATGGTATCCTCCACGTCGGCGACGATGATAGTAGTATGGTTTTCGATAGTTACGGTAGTAGCTCATTGGTTTGGAAAGATTTCCGATCAGACTACCTGTCTGCTTTAACAAGCACATCTCTCGGTTCTGAACCATCTGCAGGACCAATAACTTCTTTTTCTTCAAGCATATCCATCAATTTAGCTGCGTGTGAATATCCTATGCCGAGTTTTCTCTGAATATATGATGTAGAAGCTTTGCCCGCTGAAACTACTGCTTCACGTGCCTCCTCATATTTATCATCATTTTCGCAATCATAGGTAAGGGGTGTAATATCGGCATCCGTGATCAGAATTTCTCGGGGTTTTGAACCGTTTGCAGGACCTATAACACCCCTTTTTTCAAGCGTATCCATTAGATTTACTGCACGAGAATAACCTACACCCAATTTTCGTTGAACGTACGATGTTGAAGCTTTGCCTGCAGCGATCACAATTGTACGTGCGAGGCTGTATAGTTCGTCAGTAGTAAGACCTTCAGGCATATTTTCATTCGCACTATGAATTGCATCTTCAATTTTATTTAAATGCATAGCGATGTCTGTGTACTGCGAATTTTGGCGTTCAGAAATCAGTTTCAGACTGTCATATAAGTCGTCAACTTTTTGCTGTAGTTTTACTATCTCTTCTTTGGAGAACATGGGTGTATTATAGCTTTGTATTCTTGTTCAAGCCAGTAAACATAGTTGGCGGTCAATAAACGTTGCCTTGTAAAGCATAGTAAAGTATAATTATTACATGACAAGTAAGGAGTTCTACACTGCCCAAGAGCTTGCGGATAAGCTAGGGGTGAACATTATGACGATTTACCGCTATATAAAATCGGGCAGAATTAAGGCGTTCAAATTCGGAAAAGAGTTTAGGATTGATAGGGTAGAGTTTGAAAGTTTTTTGAATAAACATAGAACAAAATAATAATATTATGGCAAAAGAAACACCAATTAAATCACTCGAGCAATGGATATGGGATGCCGCTTGTGCCATTCGTGGTGCAAAGGATGCCAGTAAGTTTAAGGACTATATCCTTCCCCTCATTTTCGTAAAACGACTATGTGATGTATTTGATGATGAATTAAGAACAAAAATAAAGGCGACAAGTCTTGCTGATGGTAGAAAAAAAGCAAAACTCGATAACAGTAGAGTACGATTTTATATACCATTTACACCAAAGAATCCTGATGACGATACATGGAGTGTTATTAGATCACTATCAAGTAATATTGGTGAAGAGCTTACACGAATTATTCGTGAGATTGCATCAAGTAACCCATTGCTCGATGATGTAATCACGAGAATAGACTACAATGCAACGACTCGAGGTGAACGGGAGATTGATGATCATAGACTTTCTAACCTGATAGAGGCCGTTAGCCAGAAGCGACTTGGGCTGGGAGATGTTGAACCAGATATTATCGGTCGTGCATATGAATACCTGATAAGAAAGTTTGCAGAAAACTCTGGTAAATCTGGAGGAGAATTCTTTACTCCACCTGAAGTTGGGGAAATAATGGCAATCATATTAAATCCTGAGCCGGGAATGGAAATCTATGATCCGACATGTGGATCAGCTGGTCTTTTGATTAAATGTGAGTCAGTGCTCAATGAGCGAATGCAAAGTGAGGATAAGAAAACCTTCACCCCACTGAGTCTCTACGGCCAAGAGATGGAAAAGGATAATTGGGCAATGGCAAAGATGAATATGATCATTCATGACATGGAGGGAGACATTGAACTTGGTGATACATTCAACAATCCGAAATTCAAAGACTCAACTGGTCATGGAGTAAGAAAGTTTGACAGAGCTGTAGCAAATCCAATGTGGAATCAACCTGACTTCAATGAGGAGATCTATACCAATGATACTTATCATCGCTTTCCTGCTGGGAATCCGGGCGGCAAGGCAGATTGGGGTTGGGCACAGCACATCCTCTCTAGTTTGAAAGATAATGGGCGTGCGGCCATTGTTCTCGATACAGGAGCCGCTTCTCGTGGTAGTGGTAACGCAAATACAAATAAGGAAAAAGAAATTCGCCAGTGGTTTGTAGATCATGATCTTATTGAGGGTGTTATATATCTGCCAGAAAATCTTTTCTATAACACGACTGCTCCGGGCATTGTTATATTCTTGAACAATAACAAACCTGCAAAACTAAAAGATAAAATATTCCTCATAAATGCAAGTCATGAATTCACTAAAGGTGATCCTAAAAACTATATTGATGAGAAGCAGATAAAGAAAATAGCTGACACATTCAACTCCAAAAAAGAGGTTGAGAACTTCAGTATGTTTGTAGCAAAAGCTGACAGTGTAAAGAACGACTACAACATCTCTCCCTCACGATACATACATCTAGGAGGTGTGGAGGAATACGAAACAGTTGAGGATATTCTTGGTGAACTGGTCGAGATTGAAACAAAAGCAAAGGAGGCTGATATGAACCTGCAAAAGGTTTTGAAAGAGCTTGGATTTTAATATGACAACACAAACCGCAACAAAAGATTGGACACAGCACAAAATTAAGGATTTTGGTGTTGTTTCTACAGGCAATACACCAAGTACAAAAAAGAAGGAATATTATGGTGGTAACTACAAACTAATATCACCCGCAGACCTCACTGATTCAAAATACATTCAGACTTCCCATAAACTAATTACAGAAGAGGGCTTGAAAGTTTCTCGAACACTACCACGCAACTCTGTGCTGGTGGGTTGTATAGGAAATGTAGGAAAGATCGGAATGACTGTTGATGAAGTCTCTGCATTCAATCAGCAAATAAATGCTATCACCTGCAACGATAATTTTAATGCTGATTTTGTTTACTATCTTTTACGTGAGAACAGAACAATACTTGAGAGTAAGTCAGCAAAAGTTACTCTTCCAATTTTGAATAAAAGTAATTTTGAGAATATCGATTTTGATGTTCCTAACTTACCTGAACAGAAAGTTATCGCTCAAACCCTGACAACTGTACAGGATGCTATTGCTGAACAGGAGAAGCTCATAGCAAAGCTTAAAGAGTTGAAGCGAAGTATGATGCAACATCTTTTTACTCACGGCATAAAGGGTGAAAGGACGAAGATGACGGAGATTGGTGAAGTGCCGGAGAGTTGGGAGGTTAAAAAGCTTGGTGATATCTGCGAGACGAGTAGCGGGGGCACTCCTAGTAGAACTAAAAAGAACTATTACTCAGGTGATATTCTGTGGATCAAATCGGGTGAAATGAATGACGGGTATATTAATAATTCAGAAGAAAAAATAACAGATGATGCAGTAAAGAATTCTTCAGCAAAACTATTCGAGGCAGGAACGCTGTTAGTTGCCATGTATGGGGCCACAGCCGGAAGAACTGCGATACTTAGTCATGAAGCAACCACCAATCAGGCAGTTTGCGGTATTTTCATGAATGAAAGGGTCAATCTTGAATTTGTTAGGCATGTTCTTATTTTACAGAGAGACTTCATACTAGACCAAAGACATGGTGGTGCTCAACCAAACTTAAGCCAGACCAGCATAAGAAATTTGTTGATACCACTACCTGTGATTGACGAGCAAAATAAGATTGCAGAAAGCCTTGTTGCAGTTGAAAAAAAGATTGAATCTACACAAGGAAAACTATTGTCGTACCAACATCTTTTCAAGACACTACTCCATGAACTAATGAGTGGAGAGAGAAGAATTAACAAAATATTATGAAATACACCAAATTCACAATTGAGAACTACAAAGGTATAAGATCTCTCGAACTTGATTTGGACCTCATGCCAGACCATAAGATCTACACACTGATCGGGCTGAATGAATCAGGAAAGACGACAATTCTTGAGGCGGTAAATGATTTTGAGTTTGAAGTACCGCTTGAATCACGACATCTACTCATACCCAAAAGCTCGGCTGGTGGTTTTACTGGCGATGTTACGATAAAAGCCGTGCTGAAGTTTACTGATGCGGACAAGAAGAAGGTCACAGATTTTGTTAAATCAAAAACACAAGCAAAAGAAGTCATTATCACGGACACCTTTACATTTGAACGTAAGTATACGTTTGCAAACTCTGTACCCGGAGAATCAAAAAGAGCATATACGCCCTTCGTAAAAGTGAAGAAGACTGTCAAGGGTAAGCCAACAGATCTTGAAGATGCAGTCGACACGGAGGTGTGGACGCATGTAAAAAGTACGATTTTCCCCGAAATCATCTTCTACAGAGATTTCCTGTCTAAGTTTCCAGAAAAAATTTATCTAGATTCTAAGGACCCAAAAGAGAAGCAGTATCTTTCAATTGTAGAGGATATCTTGACTACAATTGACCCATCCTATGATGTGACAAAGAGTTTGCTAGCACGTCTAGCTAGTCCTACAGATGCAAATAGACAAGCGCTCGAAGCGATTGAGAATGCTATGGGAGCGAAAATATCAAAAGTGGTTTTCGATGCTTGGACAAAGATACAAAACGTGAGCAAGAAAGAAATTGTTGTAAAGGCTGAACAAGAAACCGCAACAAGTAGATACTATATTCGCTTGAGCGTAAAAGATGGTCACCAAACCTATGCTATTGCCGAAAGAAGTCTTGGCTTCAGATGGTTCTTTACATTCTTGCTGTACACCGAATTTCGTAAGGAAAGAATAACGACCTCAGGAGAGATTCTCTTTGTGCTTGATGAGCCAGCATCAAACCTACATCAAACTGCACAAAAGAGTCTACTTGAGACCTTTCGTACCATAACGAGTAAGTCTCGTTTGATATACACCACCCACAGCCACCACCTCATAAACCCTGAATGGCTGAGCTCTGCGTATATTATCAAAAATAAAGGCCTCGAGTATAAAGAAAATGACGACTTTAATCTCACAAAAACTGAAATTGAGGCTTACAAATACAAACAGTTTGTATCGCAGTATCCTACTCAGACATCATATTTTCAGCCAATTCTTGACGTGTTGGACTACCAGCCGGGGCTTTTAGAAATGATACCTAACATCGTCATTACTGAAGGAAAGTTCGACTACTTTACTTTCAGATATTTTAAAGAAGTGATCGGGAGTGATACCGAATTTAATTTTAACTTCTACCCGGGTCACGGAGCATCCAATCTTGATCTACCAATAGCACTCTATGAATCGTGGGGAAAGAAGTACGTTGCCCTGCTCGATTCAGATAAGGAGGGACGTGACCAAAAGGCACGTTATATAAAAGAGCTCAGTGACAATAGCCACATCCTTACTCTCGAAGACGCTGTGGCAACATTAAAAAATTTATCGCTTGAAAAAGTCTTTACGGACAGTGAGCGACTTGAGATCTCTAAAGAGTTTAACTCTTCTCTCACGAAGTATAATAAAGGTGCATTCAATACAGGAATACAGACACTACTTACGCAAAAATGTGTACCCGATTACATCTCAAAGGAAACTAAAGCAACGATGGCTAAAATCTTTGATTTCCTCAAAACTAAATTTATATGAAACCAACAGAAACAAAATCAGTACAAAACCGAATTATCAAATATGCCGTAGATATGGGCTGGCAATATATTACTCGTGAGAAAAGTGATGCTCGCCGAGGTGACGAATTGTCATACAAGAATCAGCCATATTACATGGATGTACTCATATCGAAACTGCGTGAGTTTAATCCGTGGCTACCTACGAACTATAGTTTTTCGTCACCTGCTCCGAAAATCGATGGTAATAGACAGATCCTTCTTGCTTTGCGTGGTCAAAGTACTGCATATGATGATGTTGAAAATAGAGAACGAAATGTAAAAGTAATAGATTTTGAAACTAAAGAAAATAATATATTTGAGGTTACTGATGAATTTTCTTTTTCAAATAGTCGCTATACCAATAGACAAGATATTGTTTTCTTAATTAACGGCATACCTGTCATTACTATAGAGTGTAAAAATCTCACAACAGCTGAGGGTATTGATAAGGCGCTTGATCAGATACGCCGATACCATCGTGAATCACCTGAACTTATAGCACTCGAACAAAGTTATTTGGCGAGCGAAGGGATGCGTCTTGAATATGGAGTAACATGGAATACTGCAAAGCGAAATATTTTCAAATGGAATGGTGACAAAGTTGGAGAGCTTGAGAATAAGATAAAAACTTTCTTTGAAATAAAACATGTTCTTAATCTTATTGAGAAATACATCATGTTTATTGAGAAGGATGAAGAGCTCACGAAGATAGTCCTACGAGAACATCAAGCAAATGCTGTGGAGGCCGTACTCACTCGTGCACTCAAAGAGGATGCTACTAAGGGGCTTATTTGGCACACACAGGGTTCTGGAAAGACATTCACAATGATAAAGACGGCGGAACTATTATTCAAGAGTAATGATGCCGATAAACCTACTGTCATCATGTTGCTTGATCGTAACGAACTTGAGGGGCAAATGGATGGAAATTTAAAAGCTGCGGGCATGAAGAATGTTAGGAGAGCTAATGATATTAGAGAACTGGTTGAAATTTTGAGGAGTGATTACCGTGGCATTGTTATTACCATGATCCATAAATTTCGTGCGATGTTGCCCAATCTGAATATGAGAAAAAATATTTTTGTTCTCATTGATGAAGCGCATCGTACGACTGGAAGTGATCTCGGTACATATGTTATGGCCGCACTGCCAAACGCTACATTCATTGGATATACAGGTACACCCATCGACAAAACTCAATATGGTAAAGGTACATTTAAAACATTTGGAGTCTCTGATGCTAAGGGCTACTTACACAAATACAGCATTAGTGAAAGCATTGCAGATGGCACCACTCTGCCACTGTATTACAGCCTTGCTCCAAATGAGATGTTGGTACCAAAAGATACACTTGAACGTGAGTTTTTGAATCTTGCTGATGAACATGGGGTGACAGATATTGAAGAGCTGAATGCAATTTTAGAGAGAGCCGTAAATACGAGAAACTTTTTGAAAGGTAAAGATCGTGTGCAGAAGATTGGTAAATTCATTGCCGAGCATTTCAAACAATATATTGAGCCAATGAACTACAAGGCATTTGTCGTAGCGGTAGATCGTGAGGCGTGTGCTTTGTATAAGAAAGAGCTTGATAAATATCTACCACCGGAATGGAGTGAAGTTGTGTACAGCAGTAATAATAATGATTCTGAACTTTTGAAAGAGTTTGACCATGATGAGCAAAAGGAGAAAGAGATACGAAGAGACTTTGCTAAGTTTGGTGGTACACCTAAAATTCTTATTGTCACAGAAAAGTTATTAACTGGATATGATGCACCAATTTTGTACTGCATGTATCTAGACAAACCTATGCGTGACCACGCTTTACTTCAGACGATTGCCCGTGTAAATCGTCCGTATGAAAACGAGGAAATGAAAATGACAAAACCACACGGCTTTGTTTTGGATTTCGTGGGTATTTTCGATAAGCTAGAAAAGGCACTGTCATTTGATAGTGATGAAGTAAATGCGATTGTGAAAGACCTCTCACTTTTGAAGAAGCGTTTTGTGGCGAAATTGACTGAGGAAGCGACGCCATACTTTGATCTACTTGTTGGGCCATTCGATGACCGTCTTGCTGGCGTATTGATTGAGTATTTTCGTGATGAGGATAAACGAAAAGCATTCTTTAAACTCTATAATGAGATTGAAATGCTTTATGAAATAATTTCTCCAGATGCCTTCTTACGCCCATATATAGATCAATATATTACGCTTTCAAGTGTGTATCAGGTGGTTCGTAATGCATATACCGACAATGTTTCAATTGATCGTGAGTTCCAAAATAAGACTTCAGAATTAGTACAGGAACATATTCAAAGTAGCCCTATAAAACTTGGTACAGAAATTGTGCAACTTGATGAGAAAGGAATAGCTTTGATTAAAGAGAAGAATCAACCAGATGAGGTAAAGATAATCAATCTCATAAAAAGTATTCAGAGATTGGCAGAAGAAAAGTCTCATGACCCAGTACTCATCTCGGTAAAAGAACGAGCAGAAGATATTATGGATGCTTATTCGAGTCGTCAGATGACAACACAGGAAGCGCTAAAAAAACTACTAGCCTTGGCAGATGAAGAGTCAAAAAGAAATGAGGAGCAAACAAAGGAAGGTATATCAGAAATAGCTTGGTTTATCCGTGTAGTTTTGGCGAGTCAAAAAATAGTTAACATCGAAACAGTTTTCGACCTAGAGGCAATAATAAAGTTATATCCGGAATTTGCTAAAAGTGAGAAGTTGACTCGTGATCTTCGAAATGATCTTTATAATAGGCTCAGTGAACTTGATTTAACTGATATTGAGCAGAAAAAAATAACTGATTCAATCCTTGAAACATTGGTAAAAACAAGTATATGAAAAGGAAATCCATAAGAACATGGGAGTCAAAAAAAGAATTCAAGGAGGATGTTTATTTGTGTGCCAATAAAATCAGGGTCAAGGTAAAGCAAGTTACTCTTCGTCCAATGACGCGTAAATGGGCGAGTTGTTCAGTAAGTGGTTATTTTTCTTTCAATCTAGAATTACTTGGTATGGAACGCTCACTTGGCGAATATGTTATTTTGCATGAACTACTGCATTATCATGTACCCAATCATGGAAAGCTATGGAAAAGTTTAATGATGATACATATGCCAGATCATGAAAAAAGAGCCGAGAAATTAAAAATAGTTTTGTAAAATGATTATAAACGACGATACATCAGAGGAAGCAAAGGAAGTTCTTATAAATGATAGCCCAGAAGAAGCTGAGGAGATTATTGAAATCGCTAATGATCACGGCTCTGTAAAAAGACAAAAGAGCGAATTATCGCTCTCTCATCCTATATTGCTCCGCACTGTTGAGGCAGTTAGAACGTGGATAGGTAGTACTGAGCATATGTTTTATGTACCTCAACTAGCTTGAGAGGGGTGCCAGCCCCCAGAAAGACCCCGCCAGGGGTGGAACAAGTTCTCATTGCAAGGTCCCATGCAAAAAGCATTGGTGCTATAATTGATACTATCAAATACTATTTCCTATGTCTTTCTGTTATAAGAGTATTTGGAGTAATATGTCCAAAATATGAAAGCAAAACTTGAACATATTCAAACAAGAAGAGATTTAAATGAGTTTTTTGATAGTGTTTTCCAAAAAACATACCAGGATTTGCGAGAAAGGCAGAAATTTGAATATGAAGATACTTTACCAAAATCTTATATTGTTGAATTTAATACAGGAGATAAAGAATCTCAGTATGGTAGTGATGAGAACAAAAGGGAGCTATTGCTAAAAACACTTTCTGATTCTCAAGAGGAATTCAGAATAGAGTTATCTGAAACAAAAGATCCGTCGCTGTTGTATATTAATTCTAGGCTAGGTGAATTCTTCATCGATAGTCTTGATCCAAGATTTTTATTCATTCACACGTTAACGAAATCAGAAAAAAGTAGTCGCTTTGTCTTGGGTGATTTAATTAGTAATGGACACCACTTTGATTCTGCTTGGTTCATTGTCCAATTTTTGGAAAAACTATCAACAAAAAATAATATTGTTGAAGGTTGGGATGCGCGATTTAATCCAATACCTGATATTAGTGAGATTGAAAATCCTATTTATACAAGGCCAAGAATTGCTGTGAGTATAGATGAGCCAGATTCTTGGGAAAAATATCAGAGGAATAAAGATATAAAGTTTTTCAACAATTTGCCATTGGAAACGCTTCGGGTTAGGCGAATCACAGATGATAATCAGATTGCTCGTGCAAGAATTCAATCGAATGGTAAATTAACTGGAAGGGGTACATCGTTCAATGAATATCTTAATATTGCTGTTGAGGTTAAGGACGAATATAAAAAAATGGTTTTGGGGATTGAGAAAGAATATTCAATCAAATTTTCGAAATCTGAAACAATATCGGGGTTTAAGTTTAATGGCCGTCCGTTTTCAATTCAGTTTTCCCATAAAATATTAAAATTCGATGACTTTCTTAATAAAATGTTTTCCTGTACGTTACCGTTTAGATTGCTCGGGACTCCAAAAGAAGTATCAAAAGAATATGTAAAAGTAAACGCTATCGATTTACATATCGGAAGCCAGATTTCATTTGAAATAACCCCTAATTTTATGAGAATTTACTTACCAGATAAGACGTGTGGAAACTCAGTTGTTCGTATTATTCGGTCCTTACAACATGAGGTGGATTCGAATTTAATTATCGACGAAATATGACTCAAATTGAACAGTTAAATGCAATCATTGGATTCTGTATAAAAACACCCGGTTGGCCGCATGTACTCAGTGATTTGGGATACATGATTGAAAGAATAGAATTAAAGTTTTCTGTTGTTGACGAAGCGGGAAAAAGTAGAACCATCAATCCCGATATTGTACTGATGTCTGAGAAAAAAAATTTCTGCTTAGTATTTGAATCTAAATCTGGATCTGTCCAACAAGATTGCAGTGATCAGCTCAAAAGATACTCAATTGTTACAAAAAACGATTTAATTCAAAAAGGCGCAGTTACATCTTTGAGTCCAACAAATCTGGATTTCAATATAGTGTTAATTGTGAACTCTGAACATACCGAATCGTATAAACAACTAATAGTAAGAGAAAAGCTGAGTACTGTTTTAACAGAGGTGAATCAAAAAAAAGTTATTTTGATTCAAGGCCAGTTTAGGGAAGTGGAAACCAATGAAGTATTCAGGCAGGGAATTAGTATAGAGAATCAGTTTCTACCTATGAATTTTATTCCAATTCTACCTGATTCTTCGGATATTGAAACAAAAGAAAGAGTGGTGGAAGCTGTGACAGCTTTTCTTTCAAGGAAAATGAAGACTTTTGGGTTAGAACAAATTATGGACGAGATATTCGGTGGTGGCCTCTGGTCTGTCTTCGACAATGAAGCTAAAATAGCTCTACGTGAGAAAATAAAAGTGATATTGAAAGAAATGTGCCATACCGAATTTAGTAAGTATATTATAAGAAGGGGCGGTGATTCAAAAAACCCAATCGAATGGAATTTACGGTCCCATCCTGGTAGTAAACGTACCAGACAATTTCAAGCGCTGAAAAAATTAAAGGTCGATTATATTTCTCGTCTGAGTCGTGGCGAAGAATATAGAGGATATAATCCTGGTCAAGATACTTTATTTGCCTTGCTTGAAGAACGCGAGACCTACTGAGTGATGAATCTAAGTTCTACTGTTGATCACAACCTCTACAAGCTTTTTCAAGATATGAGCCATGTCCACCATAGTAATCTTTTGACTCGTGCATCTTTTCTCCTAACCAACTAAGGAATAGGCATATAGCAATAAAAGCCACTAGCCCAATTCCGATCATCAAAGCTTCATGTTCCTCATTAAATAATTTCCTCATGTTCTTTAGCTTATTCTTTGCGGAAGACTCTGTTGCCAATCTTGAACACAATGAAGAGAATGATCGTGTTTATTGCTAAGGCCATAACTGCATCAATCAAACTTGATGATATACCAGTTAAGAATGAGAGAAGTGCGACAATACCTAAAACTATTCTTTCCCATACGAATAAATTTTTTACGTTAGAAGTATTATTCATAAAAAATAGCTAGCTGATAAATAGCTAGCGTAGAGACACTGAACTCCACGCCAGCAGGACCTTTCGGCCCCTACACCCGTTTCCAGGTGTAACCCAACGAAGAGCGCTGAACGTGGAGTTCAGTATCTTCGTTGGGATTTTCGGCCATGCCTTGCAACAGATTGCTAAGGGTTAGGTCATTACATATTCGATTGTGTTATAAGTATTCCACAGATTTGTGAATAACTCAATTGACTTTTATATTTAGGGATTTATACTTGTAGCCAAGCTCTTTCCAATTTGTTACAACAAACCCATTGGCACAGTTACTCGCTCCAGCATCAGCACGGACACAGGCATAGACCTTCGTCATCGCCACCGTCACACGCACTCGCTTACGCATAAACATCGCACTAGGGACAGTCTTGCTTCATTAAGCTCTGTCAATCTAGTAATTGCAGGATCCGCTTAATTAAGCGGCTGTTTTTTGTTTATGTTAGCTGGGTGGCTAAACCTGTTCCTTATTTTGCGGGTCCACACCCAGCGGCCCGCAAAGTTAGGAATGGGTTTTTATCATGGAGACAAAAAGCGAATACATAAAACAGTTTAAGCGACTTTATCGGCAAAAAAATTATGCGGAGCTTTCTGATGACTTGGCCTGCGAGTATTTCGAAAAGCTCATTGCACTGGTTTCAGCTATTACAGGTCATTTGTCACCAAAAGACATAATCATTCCTAAACATGGAGAATCACAAAAAACAAAACAATCTTGAAGATTATATAAATTCTGCCGAATTCCAAGTAAGCGATTTTGAGTTTGGTGATACACCTCCAAAAGCTAGCTTGTGGAAGGAAATTGATGAGATGCAATTTTCACCTTTTAGGTGGAGAGTTGAAGGATTGATTCCTAAAGAGGGGCTTTCAATTTTTGCTTCCATTTCGGGAGAGGGGAAATCCATATATCTCATGTATCTAGCGAAGTGCATTTCGGAAGGACAACCTTGGTTTGCTTTTAAAGTTGAACAGGCTCGTGTTCTCTACATCAATCTCGAAATGTCAGTTAGTGAGATGCAAAGGCGTGGCCGTAAAATCGGATTCAACCCAGATAACCAGGAGCTCATTATCATAAATGAAGATGACTTTAATTTGAATGAAGGCATTGGTCAGGAAGATTTGAAATATAAGTGGCTGTTGAAGTTTATCTATGAAATGAAAATTGGTGTCGTAATCGTTGATACTTTTAGGGCCGCCGCAGGTGGCCTGAAGGAAGATAAAGCAGAAGAAACTCGTTCATTCTTTAAAAAATTTCAAGTCTTAAAAAATTCAGGTGTTTCATTGATATTCGCTGAGCACCTGAGAAAGCCAAACCAAATTGAAGGTAGAATACCAAAAAAGGAAATGGTCCTTGGAAGCCAGGATAAAGTGGCAAATGCTGAAGTGCTATTAATGCTTCGAAAAGATGATGCAACTGGTCAGCATCACATCTACCAACGTAAAAATAGGCTTGGAGTTGAAGCAAAACCTTTCGCCGTTAAGGTCGCGGATATTATTGATGACAAGGGTATAGAAAGAATGCAATTTGAGTATATTGGTGAAGTTGAAGAAGATGTAAATAAAAAGGAGCGTGCCAAAGAGCTTATATTAGGCATCCTTTCTTCTGGTGGGACAAAGAATAGAAAAGAGTTGAACGAACTCGTTAAACATCAAGTTGGTGATAAAAATATAAGGGCCGCCTTAAAAGAGCTATCTGAAAGTGGTGAAGTCGAAATCCTTAAAGACGGTAAGCGATTCTGTTATTTTATGCCTAAAGACGAAATTGAGCCAAAAAACAATCCTCCAAGTGTAGTTAAGGACGAATTAGAAGATTTTCTTGATACTTCCTAATATGTATTGCCACTTACCACTTTAGGGTTTTATCCCTTCTGGTACACAATATGGCAAATGGCAAGTAATAATTACCTAGTAAGCATTTTACCAACTAAAGTTATATAATCATTCTATGAGTAAATTCAGACTTTTGGCCAGCGATAGAGATATTGATGAAGCTGTAATCTTATTACGTTCAAAGGGAAATTGTCTAATTAACGTTTCTGACCCAGTTGGTAATTTTGTCAGTGTATCTCTATTTAGGACAAAGGGTTATAAACCTGGTTTTGTCAGAATTGAACTCGACCTATTTAGAGCAGGTTGTGATTTTTCTCAAAAAGGTCAAGAAAGCTTTAAAAAGATGGGGTATGAATGTAGTCGGTGTCTAATACATAAACAGGTTGAAACGGAAAAGATGTCACTTTCGTTGGACCGTATGTTACAGGATTTAGCAGATGCTGATGAATCAAATTTTAAATTATTAAAGCTATAAAGATGAAATCAGAGCATAAATTTTTCATATATTGCCGTAAAAGTTCTGAAGATTCTCAGAGACAAGTAGCCTCAATTGGGGACCAAGTAGCAAGTTTAACGAAGCTTGCAGGTGTAGAAACATTGAATATTGTTCACTCGCCTTTTACTGAGGAAAAAAGTGCGAAGGACCCTGGAAGACCTATATTTAACGATGTTCTTAATCGAATTGAGAAAGGAGAAGCTAATGCAATACTATGTTGGGATATTGATAGACTTTATCGCAATCCCGTGGATGAAGGACGCTTGAGGTGGCTTCTACAAAAAGGTGTCGTACAGACCATCAGAACGCCTTACAGGAGCTTTTACCCAGAGGATGCAGGTCTTCTAATGGGTCTCGAAGGTGGAAGGGCTACAGACTTTGTTATACGTCTTTCGAAGAATGTTAAACGTGGTTTGAATGGGAAGGCTTTGAAAGGTTGGCGGCCTTCAGGAGGTCCAATCGGTTACATGAATGTTGGAACCGAAAAAGGAAATAAGACAATCGCTATAGACCCTATACGGTCTGATTTGGTCCGTAGAATGTAGGACCTATTTCTTACAGGAAATTATTCAGTTTCCAAAATACGCGAAATAGCTACTAATGAATGGGGATTGCGTACACCTCAGAGGCGTAAAATTGGTGGTAAGCCGCTTTCTATGAGCCATATGTATGTAATCTTCAATGACCCATTCTATTACGGATATTTTCCCTGGTGTGACCCAGAAACAGGAGAAATTAGACAACAGAAAGGTAGTCATCAGGCGATGATAACCGAAAAGGAATATCGCCGTGCTCAAGTGTTGTTAGGAAAGCATGGTAAACCACAACCGAAAAATCGAGAGTTTGCATTTACGGGCATTATGCGATGTGGTGAATGTGATTCAACTATTACGGCTGAAGAGAAAAATCAGATAATTTGTACTACCTGCAAATTTAAATTTGCTTATGAAAATAAGACTTTATGCCCTAAATGTCAGACTGATATATCTGATATGAAAAATCCGACTATTTTGAATTACGTTTACTATCACTGTACAAAAAAGAAGAACAGAAATTGTACGCAGAAAAGCGTCAAAATTGGAGATTTGGAGACACAATTTAAGAAAATTCTACAGGATATCACTATTGACGAGGACTATTTGAAACTGGCTCTCGACTATCTTCATGATAAGCAGACAAATTCTGGTGATACAGAAAGAACGGCTAGGCAATCATTACAAGCTACATATGATTCCTGTCAGACTCGGCTTGTTAACTTGAATAAAGCCTTTACTTCACCTATGAATTCGAACTATGAACTTTATACGCTAGAAGATTTTCGTCAGCAGAAATCAGCCCTATTGGAGGAAATCAAAAAGCTTGAAGAGCAAATGGGTGACACGAAAAAGAAATTGCTAAATGACCTTGAAGTCTCAGAACGTGTTTTTAACTTTTGTGCTTTCTCTTTGCGGCATTTCAATACTGATGACCTTCAGAAGAAAAGGGAGATTTTTAACACGATTGGCTCGAACCTAATCCTAAAAGATAAAATACTGAGCATTGAACGCCTACATCCATACATGCTCATTGAAAATGAACTGCGGTCACAGAAAGCACTCTGCGAGAGGTTAGAACCTAAAAAGGATGGCTCTACAAAAGAAAAAGAAGCCGTTTTTGTAGCTTCTCTTCCTAACTGGCTCCGGAGACAGGATTCGAACCTGTGACCAATCGCTTAACAGGCGACTGCTCTACCGCTGAGCTACTCCGGAATGTTCATATAACGAACGAATGGGTATATCTCTCAAAATAACTGTCCCATTAATGTAACATAGTGTATATTTCCATACAAATAAGCAAATGTATATCAAAATCCACGCATTTCCAGACTCCAAGTCCGAATCTGTAACCGAGAAGGGTAAAGATACTCTCCTCGTCTATGTTCGCGAGCCTAGGGAAATGAACAAAGCAAACAATAGAATACTTGAAATTATACGTGCACGATACCCGGGTCGAGAAGTTCGCCTGATAAGTGGTCACCACGAAAGTCACAAGATAGTATCTATAAGCGACAAGAGAGAGTAGTGAGGTGAATTGCGATAGTAGTGCGTAGACCAGCAATAGATTATAATGTACCTATTGAACATTTATTTCATAAAACTATACATATGAATATCAACATCAAGACTACAAATGTCACTCTCACCGAATCCATATCTGCCTACGTAGGCAAGCGATTGCAAAAGATAGAGACTCTCCTCGCACATGACCCTAGCGCGCAATGCGATGTCGAGCTAGCACGGACCACCAGTCACCACAACAAAGGTGACATCTTCAAGGCCGAGATACACATAGTCGCCGCAGGCATGAACATATATGCCACTTCCGAAAAGGAAGATCTATACACAGCCATCGACCTCGTCCGGGACGATATCTTACGCGAGCTCAAGGCTGACAAACAAAAAAACATATCATTCATTCGTCGGGGCGGGGCGAAGGTAAAAGCAATGGCGAAGGGCCTCTGGCCTTGGAAATAATATGGAAGACAATATATACAAGCGTCGCTTCTTTAGTCTTGCGGAGTTGAAACAGCCGGTCAACCAGTGGCTATGCATCGCATTCATGTCTCTCTGGCTGTTCTGGTTCATGCTTTTCTATGTCACAAAGAAGACCGAAGCTATAGGAGAGAGTTTTTCCGGTTATGTAAATTTGCCCACGCAGGAACTGCGCAAGGCTGACGCAAAATAAATCACGAATGATTGCTTTTTGTAAGTAGATTATTTTCCAGATCTTTCCATCGCATAGCCCTTCAGGAAATCCGAATATGGCATTTCTTTGCTACCTTCGGGTATGACTTTGTCTATGGTGAGTACTCCCTCAGAGTATGATGCTTCTGTTATCTTGACCCGTATGTCTCGGCCGTTGTGCTTGGCAGAAAAAAAAGCTTGAGGCCATTCGTGGAAAGCCTGGATCTTCCTGAAATTTTGGTAAGGATCGTCCCCCAAGTTTATGAGTCCGTCTTCCTTGCGGAACTTTTTTGTAAAAGTAGCTACGCTGTGATCTTGTACATGTGAATCATATCTACCCTCTGCAAAGTTTCCGAACTGTGCCACGAGCAGTCTCGCGCCTCGTCTGGCCATGTCTTCTTCATATACTTCATAGGTCGGCCATTCTGTCAGGGTCACATTCTCTTGGGCAATGATGGGGCCGTGGTCCATCTCGCGATCTATGAGCAAAAGCGATACGCCAGTGTTCTTTTCATCTGCTAATATGGCGGACTGGAGAGGGGACGGACCGCGATAGCGGGGCAGGAGGGAAGGGTGAATATTTATCATCCTATTTCCAAAAGCTTCGATTATCTTTTCTGGGATGATCTTGCCGAAGGACGCAACAAGACAAAAATCTAACTTTGTTTTTGCAATTTCTTTTTGCAATATAACCGTGAATTCCTCGTTGAGCTTTTCGGCTGCAAAGACCGGTATGTTTTTCTTCTCGGCCCATGTTTTGACTTCGGTCGGGGTGAGTATGAGCTTCCTGCCCTGGGGCTTGTCAGGTGTCGTCACTACGAATACTGGTACATGTCCGGCTCGCTCGAGTTCATCTAGGACCACGAGAGACATGTGTGAACTGCCAAAATATGCAAAGTTAGGTTTCATTTTTTTGTTATTTCCTTTTATGATTCGAGTGACCTTTATGACTGTATTTCTGCTATTTCTTCTTCTGTCATCTCCCAGAGTTCGTCCGCTTTGTCGGTAAATATGATGCCGTTCAGGTGGTCGCATTCGTGCTGGAATATCTGAGCGAGGAGGCCGGATGCACCACGCTCACATATCTCGCCTTTTTCATTGTGAGCCTTGAGAGTCACCTTCTTTGATCTTTCTACTTTGCCGTAGAGCCAACGTACCGAGAGGCAACCTTCTTCGACGGTGTTTCTTTCCTTGGAATATTTTGTAATCTTGGGGTTTATGAAGATGAGATCAGAGGTATCTCCCTTATAAGTCTTGTCGGCTTTGCGGAGCAGGGGACCGGAAATGACGAATATCTGCAATGACTCGCCGATCTGGGGAGCGGCTATTGCTACACCGTCTTTTTGCGCATGCATGGCTTTTGCCATTTTGGCAATGATCTTTTTTATGGGCTCGGAAGTGATCTCGTGCACGGGCACGGGTTTTGCGTGTTTTCGGAGGACTGGGTTGTCGCGCTCTACGATTTCGGTCATGTGCAAACCATAACAGTTTTTTGTCCTACTGTCGAGGAGAATATGTTTGTTAAAAACAGCGTCCCCCAGCAGAGCACAACACCCCGCCTCACCCACGATCAAGACCTCGGACACTAAGGGAACAGTCCTCGGTCTTGTCTATTCTCGTCGGCGTATATGTGCACATACTAGTTTGTCCGTACCCGCCTCTTGCGAAATGGGTTCGACAGTGTGTTGTGCTCTGCTGGGAGACTAGTGATGATACAGAGTTTTAGATTCAAATTATGTAAGCACTAGTACCCCAAGTCAAACACTCACTTCCCGAAGGCGAGGACTCTTTGTGAAGTAATATCTCGTTGTATTTCCCAAACCGTGACCGAATCCTAATATACCACTGTGCGTGTTGTATCATTGAACTAATGTTCCTTGATTGCGGAGCGGCGCGTCGCTCGAATCCAA
>JBAYIX010000008.1:0-33341 GCA_041665385.1 Minisyncoccota bacterium
GAGAGCGACGCGGACACTTGGAGTGACCCTTAAAGGGTTTGGATTCGAGCGACGCGCCGCTCCGCAATCAAGGAACATTAGTTCAATGATACAACACGCACAGTGGTATATTAGGATTCGGTCCCGGTTTGGGAAATACACCGAGATATTATTTCGCAAAGAGTCCTCGGGCGTCGGAAGTGAAGTTGTCGTCCCACCCAGAACATCATTACTTCATGTTAAACTGAAACCATGATCAAACCGCATATCGTCATACTCGGCGCAGGCTTCGCTGGAACATATGTCGCAAAACGTCTAGCAAAGCGAGTTAAAAGGGGCGAAATAGACGTTACTATCGTAAATCGCACAAATTATTTCCTTTTTACGCCTCTTCTGCATGAAGTTGCGACCGGTTCGCTCTCGCCCGGAAGTGTGGCGGAGCCGATACGAGAGATCTTTCATAAAACCGGCGTTGAGTTCTTCCAGGGTACGGTACAAACTATAGATACAGTGAACAGGCGTGTACATGTGAGGGGAAATGATACGAGACACACCCTCACATATGATTATTTGGTAATAGCTACCGGCGCAGAAAGCAATTACTACAATATTCCAGGTGCGGAACAGTTCACTATGCCGCTTAAAGACCTACAGGATGCCGCGGAGATACGTACACGGGTTATCGATGCTATGGAAAGGGCAGTAGTTTCCGAGGATCCTGATGAGAGGAAACTTTTACTTTCCTTTACGGTTGTTGGCGGGGGTCCTACGGGAGTGGAAACGGCGACAGAGCTGGAAGAATTTATTTGTGGCATGGTCAATAGGTATTACCGCAATTGTGAACCACAAGAAGCAAGTATTTCCCTCATACATACTGGTACGGAGCTTTTGCAGCAGTTCCCGCCGACTTTGCGCAAGGCGGCGGCAGAGAGGGTGGCAAAGAAGAGGATTACACTTATCTTGGGCAAGACTGTCACCTCTGTGGATCCAAAAGGACTCACTTTGTCGGATGGCACACATGTTCTTTCTGGTACTACGATATGGGCGGCGGGGGTAAAAGCCATCATACCTGATTTCGAAGGTGGCACGCCCCCACTCTCGTCAGGTAGGCTCACTGTCGATCAGTTTTTTCGATTGGTCGGAGAAGAGAGAGTCTATGCATTGGGCGATGTTGCGGCCTACGCGGATTCCAAAAATAATATATCTATACCAATGTTAGCGCAGGCGGCAGTGGGTGAGTCCAAAGTTGTGGCGGCAAATATTGTGTCTGCTATTTCCGGAAGCACCTTGCGTTCATTCCGTTATCGTTCCAAAGGCTCGCTCGTGTCTCTCGGCCAGTGGTTTGCAGTCGGTCAGGTATTTTCTGTAAAGATGACTGGCCGTCTCACCTGGTGGATGTGGCGGACAGTCTACCTGGGCAAGTTCGCCTCTTGGAGTAAGCGTATCCGAATCGGATTTGAGTGGTTTGTGGCCATGTTTTATACCAGAGATGTGACAAAGCTGACGTAGGGTGTGTCGCAGGGTTCGACCTCGCAAACTGACTATTCACAGTTTGCGTTGCAGTGTGTGTGTGTGTGGAATAATAACTCTATGAAAACAATATCTCTTTTGGTTCTTTCTGTTGTGCTAATGGCTGGAATAGTATCTGCGGCGACTACAATAAGCAGTGGTATCTCAACGGGCGGACAACTCACCGTTACAGGTACAAGTACCCTCATGGGGGTTGTTGGGGTTGGTACGACTACACCACTTTCTAATACCTTACTTTCAGTAAATAAATATGTGATTGATCAAGATAATTCTACTTTACTTGGTTTGCAACATGATGCTCTATCGACGGCTAATGGAACGCACAACACTACAGCTTTAAATACAATTATTAATACGAAGGTTGCTACAGGGATTACAAATAGTGGGTCGGTTAGAGGTGCATATACCCAGGTTCTAAGAAATATCAATTCAGGAGAGGGTGATAATGGTACATTGGCAGCAATTTATGGTCATCGTTATCATTATGGTCATTACAATGCCGATCCAACCGCAACCCCTACAACGACAAACGTTTACGGAATCAATTTGCAAGGCAGAGTCAGTACGGGTTATGTTACAAATCTAATTGATCTTTATATTACTACAACAGTTATTGGTGGAACGGTGGCTAATCATTGGGGTATATTTCAACAATTAACAACGGCAAAAAACTATTTCGGTGGCAATGTTGGCATCGGTACCACATCTCCGGCAGGATTGTTGAATGTCGCCTCAACATTGCCATACATTTATATAACAGACACAAACTCTGCTACAAACAAAAAACACTGGTTCATGGAGAACAATGCCGGAGTGTTGAGTTTCGGAACTAGCACGGATGCTTGGAATGTCTCAGATACAAAAGCTATATCTATCACAAATAATGGTAGTATCGGTATTGGTACCTCAGCACCCGCTTCTCAGTTCCATGTTGCGACCACTACTGCAAATGCGACTACTTCGGTTACGATCGGTAAGACAGGTCAAACAAAGGGTTCTTGTCTAGAATTATTTGATTCATCTGGCACCGCAGTGTATGCCTATGTTTCTGCTGGGGCAAGCACGTTTACTCTTTCTTCTGCATCGTGTAAATAGTTTGTATTTCAAAACACTATCCACACTTTGCATTGAAGTGAGCGTATGTGGGATAATACCTCTATGAAAAACATATCTCTATTGGTTCTTTCTGTTGTGTTTATGGCAGGGATTGTGTCTGCGGCGACGACGATAAGTACTGATATTACGACAGGAGGGCAACTGAGTGTGACAGGGACAAGTACATTTATGGGAAATGTTGGAATCGGAACTACGAGCCCAAATGGGATTTTACATGTTGTCAGTTCTTCATTTTCCGGCTCTCAATTATTTGAACGCATTGCCGGTGGTTCAAATATTCCATATGCTTCATTACGATTGTTGGCTACTAAGGCAACGGATATGGGAGACGGGTTCGGTTCAGTTATGACATTTCTTATACAGGATAACGCCGGCTCAGCTAATGTGATTGCGGATATTGCTGCTGTCCGTGCTGGTGCAGATGGGACTGGGGACATTGTTCTGAAGCCAGCAACAGCTGGTGCCGTAAATGAACGACTAAGAGTAACTAGTATCGGTAACGTCGGTATCGGCACCACAACACCATATTCCAAGTTCCATGTCACTTCGGGTGCATCTGCTACCACTACATCGAACTTCGGGGAGGTGGGGGTGACCAGCAGTAAATCATGCTTTAACACCAAAAACAGTGTCGGTGCCGATATATCATTTTACTTCGTCGGTACAGCTATGGTTGTAGAAAACAATCTTTGCAGATAAACCTTTATCCCCACATATTGCTAAGGAAAATTTTGCTTTCTTGTGTGATAATATAACCAATTATGAAATACATAAAAATCTTGCTTGTTGGCTCCTTGTTATTACCCGTGATCGCATTCGCTGCTTTTGATGATGTTGGTATTACCACAGATGCTGTCATAAACGTCGGTGCATATTCTTTGAATATCAGTGGTTCTACAGCCGCTATAGAATCCATCACTGTAAATGATTCAAATTTTACTGTGACTTTGGCCGCGGGTTCTGCTATCACTGTGTATTCCTCGAGTTTCAATGATCTTTCTACCGATGCAGCAGGAGCTACTGTAGTCGATACTTGCAATGCGACTGCTTCTTCCATAAACCTGACATATGCCGGCGCAGGCTCGGTGACACACACTATCACGCCTTCTTCTGGGATATGTGGACCTACGGGAGTTTCTACACCTGCATCTTCAAATACCAGTTCATCGTCGGGAGGAGGTAGTGGCGGCTATTACGTAGCTCCTACACCTACACCGAGCGTATCATTGGCTCAGCCGGCAAATTGCCCCGCAGGTATGATCTGTACAGCCACTGCCACAACCGGCGTTGGTGGAGTTACTTCTGGTCTCAAACTCTTCACAAAGACACTTGCGTTTGGTATTGCAGATATCGATGTCCGTGCACTCCAAGTCTTTCTAAATACCCACGGTTTTGTGATAGCAAATAGCGGTAGTGGATCGCCTGGAAATGAAACATCGTATTTTGGCAATGGCACTAAAGCTGCACTTGTAAAATATCAGGCGAGCGTCGGTTTGCCAGGTACAGGATTCTTTGGTCCGCTTACTATTGCAAAAGTGAATAGTGTTATTTTGGGTGGTGCAACTGTTCCGATAAAGACGGTGGCTCCTACCACAACCAGTTCTTCTTTTGGCGCCGGATACATATTCAATAAGAACTTGACCCAAGGAGACACTGATAGTGATGTTATGATGCTCCAGAAATATCTGAACAGCAATGAATATGTAATAGCCGAGTCCGGGATTGGTTCCTCGGGTAATGAAAGTGATTATTTCGGGTCTCTGACAAAGACGGCACTAATGAAATTTCAGGCGAACAAAGGTTTACCTAGCACCGGTTTCTTCGGCCCCATGACTAGGGGGGTCATAAATAAATAACCAACTACTCTCTGAGTATTGTGCTTGTCGGGTCTCGTGTGGGGTGTATAATGCGTTTATATGGTAAATCAACGAGTATTTGTATCTTGGTTGCCGGTAGCTATAGCAGTCACTATCGCATTAGGAACTGTGTATGCGGCTGTGCAACAAAACTATCGCGAGAGTGCAAATGATCCTCAGATACAACTAGCAGAAGATATCTCGGCGATGTTACGAGGCGGCCTCGAGCCAAAAGAGCTCGCAGGTAGTATTCCTCCGGTAGATATTGCAAACAGTTTGGCAACTTTTGTTATGGTATTCGATGCACAAGGTAAGGCTTCTTTTTCTTCGGGGTTCATAGGTAGCTCTTCTCCAGCATTACCGGAAGGCGTACTTAGTTCCACTCGTTCTCTAGGTATAAATGATATTACTTGGGAACTGCCTTCAGGTGAGCGGTTTGCGGCAGTAGTAAAGTATTGGAAAGGTTCTTCCTCTGGCGAAGGTTTCGTCCTCGCCGCACGATCTCTCCGTGAGATAGAAGAAAGGGAATTTCGGCTGGAGCTCATAGTGGGCATAGGCTGGATAATGGCCATGATACTCACTCTAGTGGCGGAATGGTTCAAACTGCTTTATCACAGGAGATATATAAAGGATACTTATATCAGCTAGTATTACATAGTCTGTGTTTAGAAAATGTAACATTTCGCCTGTTCGATCGGTTATAATAGGTGAGAACATGGCATACAAATCGTTATTCAAGAAGATAAGAGGTAGCAAATACGCAAAGCCAGAGGTGGTTGCGGATTCTAGTATCTTGGCTGATGCTGAGGTGCTAACGTTATCTCTCCGGGACCCCAATGCCTTCGGAGAAATTGTAAATCGTTATGAGCGTTTGTTTGTGAGGAAAGCCCGTGAAATAGTGCATAATGAAGACGATGCCTATGATGTGGTCCAGGAAACCTTTGTCCGTATATATTCCGCAGCCAAAAGATTTAAATCCAAAGACAACGCCTCGTTCCGATCATGGGCATATACTATATTGGTTCGCCAATGCTATTCTTTTTACAAAAAGCAAAAGCGTGCCGAGGCGTTCAGTGTTCCTCTCGATCCTGAGCTTTTAGAAATCATACCTGACCAAGCTGGGGTAGATGAGCGTGAACGAGTACTTTCCATGGGTAGTGCTCTGGCACTTATTTCACGGTTGCCGGCGAAGCTCAAGCGTATAGTGGAACTTCATTTTCTCGAGGGTACTTCCCAAAAGGAGATAGCGGAGATGGAGCATATTTCGCCAGTTGCTGTAAGGGTTCGTATCCATAGGGCAAAGAGGGAGTTGCACAAAATGCACTTGGAATCGGGTTTGCAATTGTATTAAAATATACATGATGAATATATGGAATAGCGTCAACCCTGACGAGGAGCTGAAGAGGCGGGTAATGTTCCGCGTCAAGCTCATTTTTTATTTCCGGCGTTTTTCTACCCCGCTTGCGATAGAGGGACTTCTTTTTGTCGCATTTACAGTGCTTACCCTCCTGTCGGTATCTATAAGGAATATAATCCACAATATTTCTGAGCTCGAATACGTGAGTGATGGTTTTGGTTATATGTATCGAGCTACACTGCATACGACCATAACAGTACAAATTTCCATGTTTGTGACCTTGGTCCTGGCGGCAGTACTTGCAAAGAATTTTTACAGAAACATGAGAACAGCGGTATAATCGGGTAATGACACAGGCGCAAGCACTAGAGATCATGAAAACAGGGTCAAATGTCTTCCTGACCGGTCCGGCAGGGAGTGGCAAAACTCATGTCCTGCGACTGTATATAGACGAGCTCCGAAGGAGAGACATACCCATCGGCATTACTGCATCGACCGGCATAGCCGCTACGCATATGGGCGGCGTCACTATCCATTCCTGGTGTGGTATAGGCATCAAGGACAATCTTTCCGACCAAGATATCGAGGAGATTGGCGCAAAGGACTATGTAAGGAAAAAGGTTGAAAATGTGAGAGTTCTCATAATAGACGAGATATCCATGTTACATGATTATCGCCTAGACAGCGTGGATAGAGTACTCCGACATATTCGCAAATGTGATGAACCGTTTGGTGGACTTCAGGTAATACTTTGTGGAGACTTTTTCCAGTTGCCGCCGATAAACCGTTCTAGGGAAAATTCGTATAACGAGCTCTTTGGCGAGGAAGTGCGGACAAACTTCGCATATCATTCTCCGAGCTGGAGATCTCTCGGTCTCACGATCTGCTATCTGGAAGAGCAACATCGTCAGAGTGATGACGAATATACGAGAATACTAAATGAGATTCGTGATAACAATGTTTCTGAAAATACATGGAAAATCCTCACGAGCAGAATAAACGCTGAGCCGGAGGTAGACATATCGGTTGAGCCTACGAGGTTGTATTCCCATAATGCCAATGTTGATGTCGAAAATGAAAAGGAGTTGGCAAAGATTCCCGGTCAAGTTTTCAGTTATGAAATGAACGGTCGTGGCAACCGGAAGCTGGTAGAGGTTCTGAAGAAAAGCTGTCTCGCCCCCGAAAAGCTATATCTCAAGGAAAATGCCCGCGTGATGTTCGTAAAGAATAACTATGAAGACGGGTATGTGAATGGCACACTCGGTACTGTTATAGAATGTTCATATAGTCGGATAGTTGTTCGCACATCGCACGGTAAAGATATTGAAGTAAAACCCATGCAGTGGAGCGTAGAAGAAGATAGCCGTACCCTGGCTGAGCTCAGCCAGTACCCATTACGCCTGGCTTGGGCTATCACAATACACAAGAGTCAGGGCATGTCGCTCGACGCTGCGACGGTGGATCTCTCGCAGTCTTTCGAAAAGGGTATGGGGTATGTCGCCCTGTCCAGGATACGGTCGTTAAAAGGTCTTTCCCTCATAGGTCTGAATAAGCACGCACTTGAGATCCATGACGAAGCTCTGGAACACGATATTGCATTTCGGGAGATGTCTCGCGAGCAAGGTGAGCGTTTTGCACGTATTCCTCTCGAAGAGATAAAAAAAATGCACTTGGCTTTCCTTGGACCGGAACCTACAGGGAAAGAGATAAGAAAGAAGAAAATAAAATTGCCGAGAGAAAAAAAGATAAGGAGCGAGGAAGTAACAAAGAGATTAATATCTGAAGGCAAAACTATCAGGCAAGTCGCCGATGAAAGGGAAATGGTTTTTGGTACCATACTAAACCACATAGAAACTCTTAGGGCAGGGGATCCTTTTTGGAATATTTCGCACCTGAAGGGTAGTGTGCCAGTCGTAAAATTTCAGCGGATAGCACAAGCCTTTCACAAAGTGGGCATGCAGGAAGGTGGAGAGCGACCTCTTTCGCCGGTAATGTCGGTGTTGAAAAGTTCTGGCTCTGGCAGTTACAGCTTCGAGGAGCTGAGAGTTGTCAGGTTGTTCCTATAAATTTATGGATGCATCATATTCTCTTGTTCGAGACAACAGATCGCTATCTATCCGCATAGCCGTACACCCCGACGGGCGAGTTGTAGTTTCCGCACCCAGGCTCGTACCTAACTTTTTGATCGAGCAATTTGTCAGTAGTAAAAAAGAATGGATAAAAATAAAGCAGGAAAAGTTCAAAATGCACCCTATTCACCCCATGCGACTTTCGCTTCGCAAAATGAACAGCAAGGATTACGAAAACAATAAAGAAAGAGCTTTCAAGTTTTTGAGTGAAAGAACCTCTTTTTTCAATCAACACTACGGATTCCGGATAGATTCTATCTCTATTCGTAATCAAAAATCCCGCTGGGGAAGTTGTTCCAAGAAACGGAATATAAACTTCAATTATAAGCTTATTTTCCTGCCGGAAAATATGTCTGATTATGTCGTCGTGCACGAACTATGTCATTTGAAGGAGCTAAATCATTCTCAAAAATTTTGGAATCTGGTTCGGGAAACTGTCCCCGACTACGAGAGTATTCGGAAGGAGTTGAAGAAAATAGGGTAAAAAAAGAGGCCTGCACAAGCGGCCTCTCTCATCTCTTATCATCTTCGAACATAGTTAGACGTGCAAAAGTTTTCGGGCGTGTTCGATGTATTTTTTCACGAACGCAATACGGCTATTGAGCTCGATCCCGTTCAGGATGTCTCTCAGGTCCGGTGTGCTCGTGGTGGAAAAAACATGTCTGATGCCGGAGCTGTTGATATCGAGCTCTTCGCAGACTCGGTATGACGTACCTTCATCGAAATAGAGGTCTTCACATTGCCCGACGAGTCTCAGGCATTCAGCGTCGATCATTTCAATGTGTCGATTGTAAGCCTGGGTGACAGGTGCCCGTTGTAATAGCATATGCAATAAGTGTTTTGTGGTGTGCTTTCACTCAGATTTTTACCACAGATCTGAGGTAATAACAAGTTCATAATCTGGATCTTTCGTTGTAGTATTATTACAGGTAATAATGTTAATTAACCAAATATGAAATCATCATCCGTCGTAAAGTTAGTCGTTGCCATCGTCGTTCTCATCGTCATCGGTTTCCTCATATTCAATAAGTCTGCTCAATCACCAACATCTGTGTCTAACAATGATGGAGTTGGCACATCTACGCCGCAAGTTACCGATATGGCTACTACTACAAATATTATAAATGCGACGAGCACTCCTGTCACAGGAACAACTGCTACGACGACTATGACTGTAAAATCTTATACTCTGACAGAGGTCGCAATTCATAATACCGCATCGAGTTGTTGGGCGGCAGTAAATGGTGGAGTTTACAATCTCACGACATGGATAGGAAAGCACCCGGGTGGCGAAAAGGCCATTCTTTCCATCTGTGGTAAGGATGGTTCTTCTGCCTTCAATAACCAGCATGATGGTCAGGCCGATCCTGCGAAGGCTCTGGCTTCATTCAAGATAGGACTCTTGGTAAAATAAAACAGCTATATATCCGGTCACTGCTACTCATATCGAAGTGCTTGTATCGGACTGAGACGAGATGCACGTCGTGCCGGATAATATCCGAATACTATACCTATGACCGCCGAGACACCAAAAGCCATGAATATAGAAGACAAGGATACAGAAGTCTGAAGTATTCCCAGGCTCGTGACAGCATATGAAGTCGCCCAACCCAAGGCAACTCCGATAATGCCGCCAATGACTGTGAGCGCTACTGCTTCGGATAGAAACTGAATATTTATATCAGAACTTTTTGCGCCGATTGCCTTGCGTAGTCCTATCTCTTTTGTCCTTTCTGTAACTGTGGTTAGCATCATATTCATGATACCGATGCCTCCGACTAGGAGTGATATACCAGCTACTGCACCGAGAAGTGTAGTGAAGGTGCCGGTCACGCTCGATGCGGCTGAGACGATGGATGACTGGTTCAAGACACTGAAGTCTGCTTGGGAGATATCTTTTATTTTGTGTCGGTCGGTGAGTAGGGCGGTGATGTCATCTTGTACCTGAGTCATAGTATCCGAAGAAGCTGCCGACACGCCAATAGTAGACAAATATGCTGTACTGCCTAGGAGGAATAACTGAGCACTGGAAAAGGGAACGTAAACCGCATCATCTTGGTTGGTAAAGCCGCTGGAACCTTTTGAACTCGTCATACCTATTACGGAGTATTGAGTTCCGTTGATACGTATGTATTGTCCTATGGGGTCAGCATCAGCACCAAAGAGGTCGTCGCGGGTAGTAGGGCCGATGACTGCGACTTTGCCGCGAGTAGACACATCGTTATCAGAGATGAATCTGCCGGAAGCAATATCGATATTGTGTACACTCGAATATTCTTGTACCACTCCGTTCACGGTTGTGTTTGTGTTCGTGCCTTTTGCTGTGATCTGATACCGGCCGGAGACTTCGGGAGAAACCGCAGAAATGTTCGGAACATTTTGTTTTATAGCCTCGGCGTCGTCAGGTGTGAGCGTACGTGATGCACCTCTGCCTGTAGATACTTGTACGCCCGGCCCTCTTTGCGCTCCGGGATAGATGATGAGTAAGTTCGAGCCCAGGGACTGTATGTTTGACTGTATCGAGCTTTGTGCCCCCTGTCCGACAGCTACTAGCGCTATGACCGAGCTAATGCCTATGATGATGCCAAGCATCGTGAGAGCTGTGCGCACTTTGTTTGCGGTCAGAGCAGAGAATGTTTCGTGTATTATGTCTCGGGTTATCATTTTTTTATATGGTTTTTGCTATCTTCTACTATCTTGCCGTCGCGAATATGAATGATGCGATCGGCGTGCTCTGCTATTTCTTGTTCATGAGTGATGAGGATGATGGTGCGGTTCAGCTCTTTGTTGAGTCGCTTGAATGTACCCAGCACGATGTTGCCAGTCTCGGTATCGAGGTTACCGGTGGGCTCGTCGGCGAGTATGAGGGCGGGATTGTTTACCAGGGCTCGGGCTATGGCCACACGCTGGATCTGTCCGCCGGAGAGCTGGTTTGACTTGTGATGATAGCGATCTTCCCCCAATCCGGCTCCCTTTAGTGCTTGAATAGCACGCCCTTCTCTTTCTTTTGGGGAGATATTGGCATAAACAAGCGGTAACATGACATTGCGGAGCACGGTTGCTCGCGGTAGCAGATTGAACGATTGGAATACAAAGCCGATCTTATCCCTCCTAACTTCCGCTAGCTCATTGTCAGATAGTTTGGAAACATCGTGATGGTCGAGTTTGTATGTTCCGGAAGTCGGAACATCTAGTGCACCTAAAATGTGCATGAGAGTGGACTTGCCAGATCCGGAAGGTCCCATGATAGCAACAAATTCTCCGTCGTCTATGTCAAATGAAACATCCTTTAGGGCGTGAGTCAGCGTATCCCCGGTTTGGTACACTTTGCTTATATTTTTGACTTGGATCATAGTGTGACTGTTCGGTGAGGATATTATCTGGTCACAGTGCGGAAATTGGCATTTGCTCCGGTTCCGCCAGTGCGAGTACCACCCAAACTATTTAGTAGACTGGGAGCTGTGGATGTTTGGCTGGTTCCACTCACGGTAATTGTTCTGGTTACTACCCATTCGCCGCCCGTGAGACCAGATATGATCTCGGTGTTGCTGTCATCCGATGCTCCCAGTGTCACGAACTGGATTCGGGGAACAGCTTCCGATGATATCGTCTGTGTAAGTCTTTTTGTCGTAGATGCTACATCCAAGATCTGAACATATGATCTGTTACCTTGGCTTTTCACAGCACCTGATGGTACTACTAATACATTATTGATTTCTTTCGTAATGATTGAGGCGTTCACACTCATTCCAGGTAATATTCGTGGATCTGAAGTGTTCAGAGTTATTTTTACATTGTAAGAAACTATCCCTTGACTCACAGTACCGACGAGATCTACTGCGGAAACTGTCCCGGTGGCGTTCAGTCCTTCTATTGCGTCGAAGGTCAAGTCAACTCTGTTACCTGTATGAACCTTTGCCGCGTCGACTTCATTGAGCGGAATAACAGAGATTTTTTCATCACCAATGAGAGTTGCTATCGTAGTGCCGTTACCCGCTTGTTCGTATATGTTTACAGGTATTCTCCCGACTGTTCCGCTAAAAGGTGCGCGGATAAAATAATTTTCGTAAGTTTGTTGTTGTTGAGAAAGCGAAAGCTCCTGGCTCTGTATATCCAATGGATCTGTGCCTTCTTTGAGATTGAGCAAGGCGTTTTTTGCGGAGTCAATACTGTTTTGTGACGAGGACAAGGAAGATATCTGGCTATTCACTGTACTCGACCAGGAATTGATATTTGTTGCCGTCGTAGGTGCGAGAGATGCATTGTAGCTTGGTTGCGTAGTCGATATATAGTTCACGGCGCTCTGTGTCTTTTGCAGTGTTCCGGAAATGTTTTTTGCGAGGAGATATGTTTGATCTATCAGTTCTTCTATGTCCGATGTCGCGCTAAAACGATTTAGGGATTTGTATTTTTGCAAAATAGCTGTGTATTGTATGCTCGCCGAGTCGAAGCTTGTCAAGGCCGAGTCCCGGTATTCTTTGCGTATACTCGCGGGTAGAGAGGCGTTCGGATCCTGTAGAAAGCCTCCTTGGCTATAAAATATATCTTTTAGTCCTGCCATTATGGCGGGAGTATCTAGGAAAAAGCCAGATATGCTGTTGAATGCATCTGTGTATGACTTGCTCAGGGTATTTTCTGCACTGGAAAGGTCAGTGGATTTTGGTGGGGCAGTTAGCTTGGATAGGGCAATGCGGGCATTTTGGAGAGAGTTGTAAGCTTGTTTGGAATCAATGGTTACTAATAGTTTTCCTTGATCTACATGATCACCGACAGAGACATCGATCGTATTTATCATGCCGCTGACTTGGCTCTGGATATCAAGCTGATTCGAAGCAGAGACTTGGCCGGTACCTGTCACCACCTCTGTTATAGATCCTAGACTTGCCCGAGATAGGACATATTGGGGCACGATCTTTTTCGTTGAGATAAAACCGTATGTATAATAAGATACACCTAGGATGGCAAGTATGATGAGCGTACTCCAGATTTTGTGCGAAAGGATCGTGAATTTTATTTTGGAAAATATTTGTTTTTTCATGGTTTGGGTGGAAGGATTCTAATAAAGGTTGCACTTAGAGTACCTTCGCTATCTGGGGAACCGAGAACTACGACTTGTTGTCCGACTCGGAGATCCTCGGGTCCGACGGGAGTGCGTAACCGGCGGAGTGCTGTAGATGACCCGATCATGACCATAACTTCTGGTCTATGCGGTCCACGCACAGAAAATCTGGGGAGATTTATATGATTGACACTACCGATCACTCCATGGGGATTTGATTGATTCATCCTGCCCAAGGAAACGCCAGCAGAAAATACGACAAATAATAAAAGCAATATTCCGAGCAGGGAACCAAGTTTCGTATATGAAGAAAGGGTGGTAATTTCTCGGAAAGGCATGTTAGTTTTTTGCGCGCATATGCTTTGGCGCTAAGTTTTCTCCGTACAAAGAAAGATTTCGTAAGACGGAAATGATATGGTAAGTAGAGTAGACAAATACAAACACAATAGTGATCAATCCGGCTATTTCCGATAGCGGAAGAGAAGCGGCTATGGACAACAGCAGATCTTCCCAGGCTACGATGATGCTGGCACCTCCATATGCAAAAAGGCTCAGGTATTCGAAAAATCCGGATTGACTGCCGCTATTCACCAAGAAGTTTAGCGCGGGCTTGAATGAAGCTATTGCTCCAATAATGAGAGTGAAGTAAATGACAAGTTTGGCACGGAATTGGGCTAGGCGAGCACGCTGTATCCTGCTAGATACGGTAAAGTATACATGGTCTCCTTTTTCGGATGTAGCCTTCATCTCTACGCTATTTATAAGCTTTTTATATGAATCGTATGCCATATTGATATTAGAGGTAGTACGTCCTCAATTTGGTCTTTGGTGCACGAACAAAGAACGGATCTTTATGAGCGCTCTCCTATGCCAGCTTTTGACCGTGTTCATGGGCTTTTTCATGACGACCGCTATTTCATCAAATGTCATTTCTTCGCGGTAGTGCATTATGAGGACTGCTCTGTGGTCGGGGTGGAGGTTGGTCATGGCCGCTTCCATTTCCTCAGCTAGTTGGCCTTTCTCGAAGATTTCCTGTGGCAAGGGCTCGGGGTCATGTAGGGTATCTGCAAAAGACATATCCTCATTGCCGTCGTCGAGCTCGCTAAACGACATAGCCCTCTTTTTCTTTATATGGTCGAGGGCGGTATTTCTGGTAATGGTAAAAAGCCACGGGCGAAAATTTTTACCTTTCTCAAAAAGCTTTATATATTTCCAGGCCTTAAAAAATGAATCTTGTACCACATCTTCAGTGTCTTCCTCGCTCTTGGTATATTGCCGGGCAAAGTTGAATATGTGCCGCATATGTCGCAGCATAAGAGTTCGATAAGCTTCATCGTCGCCTTTTTTCGTAGATTCGGCTAATTCTTCGTCGGAAAGACTGTCAAATTTTGACATTTATTCAATTGTACTTTTCTGGGAATATACCCTTTCCTTTAAGATTCGATGTTAGAACGGAGGGGTCAGTCTTTGTTCCAGAGAAAACCAAGGACAATGTTGCTCCGAAGAGTCCGATGTCACGTACTACAACGGGACTAAGTCCGCTTTCCAGGATCATTGCGACTAAGATTTGGGCCAGGAGTAAGGCAGATAAGGCTGCAGCCACTGGCCTGCCTATGTTTATGATGAGTAGGAGCGCACAGCCGATGAGGATCGCGCCGTGAATGACCACTAAACTCATGATAAAAGTCTCATTTCCCAAAGAACTCAGGAATGGTGGAACATAGGATATCCAATTTGTGGGTGTGAGTATCTCACTCAAGCCGAACCAGATAAAGACAAAACTCAGTCCCCAGCTCAATATGTTGTTTTGTATGGCTATTTTGTTCATTGGATGATTATAGCATTATGGTTATAAAGAATGTCAACTCGGGATTCAGCTTTTTTGAATTACTCATATCTCAGTGCTTCAATTGGACTTTTCTTTGCGGCTTGTTTTGCGGGATAACTACCGAATATGAGACCGATGAGTCCGGAAACACCCAAGCCCAGGAAGGCTCCATTCCAAGGAAAAACGAACTGCCAGTCAACGCCGAGACCCTTGGAAAGACCGATAGATATACCGAAGGCTAGCATGGCGCCCAAGATGATACCTATCACTCCGCCGATGGCTGTGAGCAGGACTGCTTCCAACAGGAACTGCGAGAGAATGTCGCGATCTGTCGCACCCAAGGCTTTGCGGAGTCCAATCTCACGAGTTCTCTCTGTGACTGATACAAGCATGATATTCATAATTCCCACTCCGCCGACAAAAAGAGCGATGGATGCGACAGCGACCAGGAAATATGTCAAAGCGGAAGTTATCGTAGAAAGTCTGTTTGCCAAGTCTTGCTGGGTTTGTACCGTAAAGTCATCTTTTGTAGGGTCGGTAATATTGTGAGACTCGCGTAGAGTGAGCTTTATATCTTCTGCGGTTGAAGAGACCATAATGTCGCTCTCTGCTTGGATAATAAGTCTGCTAAAATGCTTTTGGCCGAGGATATAGTCCTGTGCAGTGGAGTAGGGTACGAGTGCCATGTCATCGAAATTGAAAAGCGATCCGCCGCCGCTCTGCGGAAGGACTCCTATAATACGAAAATTTCTTCCCTTTATTTTTATCTTCTGGCCCAAAGGATCTGTTCCGTCAAAGAGTCGCTCGACTATCTTTGAACCGAGCACGGTAACATCTGCACGAGCAGATATGTCTTCGGAGGTAAAGAATTCTCCTCGAGGATGCAGGTCAAAGATTTCCTGCATGAGCTCGGTTGCGCCGAAAACTGAGATTTGGTAAGCATTGGCCCCGTACGATCCGGCTCCTGCGCCGAATACTACCGGCATGATTGATTTTAGTCCGGGAACGTTGGCTTTGTTTTTTAGCGCTGTCAAATCTTTTTCTTTTAACGAGTCACTGTAGAGGGAAGTGACGTCGGAAGGGCTGGTAGGTTCTCTCCCGGGAATTACAGCTATGGTATTTGTTCCTAATCCTTGTATTTGTCCCAAAATGAGTGCTTGGGCACCCGCACCGAGGGACACGACGAGCATGATGGATGTGATGCCTATAACTATGCCGAGAATAGTAAGGAAAGAGCGGGACCTGTTTGTGGTGAGTCCGCGCAGTGCTGTCCTTGCAGTGTGTTTGTAAGTCATCATTTTATGTATTCGTCTTTGGCTGTTAGGCGATTTTTTACAGGTTTGTCGCTCTCTATCCCACCATCCATGAGTCGGATGATCCTCTCGGCATGTTCTGCTGTGGATGTTTCGTGTGTGATCAGCACCACAGTTTTGCCTTCATTTTGATTGAGCCCTTGGATGATGGACATGACTTGCTGACCGGATTTTGAGTCGAGGTTGCCTGTGGGTTCGTCGGCAAATATTATCTCCGGCTCGGCGACCAGTGCTCGTGCTATTGCCACGCGTTGTTTTTCTCCACCCGAAAGTTCTGCAGAAGTGTGGTAAAGGCGATGGCTCAAACCTACGGAATTTATGGCGGCTTTGGCTTTCTGTATCCATTTGCTTTCTGGAACCTTGGAATAATTTAGCGGCAAGATAACATTTTCTAGTACGGTTGTTCTGGGTAGAAGATTGAATGCCTGGAAGACAAATCCTATTTCTCGGTTGCGGAGATCGGCGAGCTGGTCGCGAGTGTATGATGTGAGATCTTTGTTGTTGAATATATAGCTTCCTCCGGACGGTTCGTCCAATAGTCCCAACAAGTGGAGAAGGGTGGACTTGCCAGAACCTGATGGCCCCATGATAGCTAAGAATTCTCCTTTACGGACATTGAATGTTACTCCCGTAAGTGCGGCGGTCTCTGTCTCGCCGTCGTGGTAAAGCTTTTTTAGGTTTTTGACTTCTATTATATTCACGATAATAGCCAAAAACTATTTAATATATGTTACGACTTTTTGTCCCTCTTCCAGGCCAGAGACTATTTCTAGCGTGCCGTCCGAGCCTTTTATTCCTGTTATGACAGGCACAGTATCAAATGTTTTTCCATCTGGATGCAATATGCGTACAGACTTCGCGCCGTTCACTTCTGTAACAGCACGTGTCGGCACAGTGACAGCGGAGTCACGTCGCCTTGTATGGATGTCGGTATTGGCAGTCATGCCAGAACGAATGCGGTTGTCACTCTGGTCGAAAATGAGAGTGACTTTGTATGTAGGTACTCCCTCCAGTATAGTTTCTGCTGGATCTATGGACGTTACGGTTGCTGGAAATGTTATGTTGGAACTGTATGCATCAAGTGTGATTTCTGCTTTGTTTCCCAAGGTGAGCTTGGCTATGTCTGCTTCGGGTACATTTGCCTCTATCTTGTATATCCCGTTGCTCTGCACTGTGAACATGTTTTCACCAGCTCGCACATATTCACCCAATTCCGGATCGGCTTTGGTTAGGATGCCATTTATGGGAGATATGATCTTATTTTTGTTAACTTCCGCACGAGCTTGTTCCACTTTGGCTTTTTGGGCGGCGATATTTTCTGCAGATGTTCCGACCAATTTCACATTGAACTGATTTACGGCCTGATCGTAGTTAGTGAGAGCGCTAGCTAGAGAACTTTGTGCTGTATTCAGTGATGTTATTGCTAGGTTCAGGTTCGATAAACCTGTGCTCAGGGTAGATACATATACATTTATGGTGGCTTGGGACAGGGCAGAATTGTTTGGATTGAGATAACTCACTATAGAGGATAGATCGCTCATGAATGTTTGTAATACTGCGATGTATTCCTCGGCTTTTTGGAGAGTTGTGTCGGTTTTTTCTGGAGAAATAGGCTCGTCTGTCAGATTTTTCCATGACTGCAAGGCCTCGGTAACCGCGGACCTTTTTTGGTTTATGGAACTCTGTATTACTGAAGATTGTGTGAGGATATTTATGGTCGGATTTGCGCTCTGAGGATTGTTAAAAAAAGAATCAGCGCTGTTGAGAATTGCACCTTGAGCTTTTACGTAGCTGTCGCGCACAGCGACAAGTGCCGCTTGTCTGGCGTTTGCCACGGAGGTGGAAGCGGTCAGTACGGCGGATTCGTCGGAGGAATATTCTTCGGGTCTTAGACTGCGGATGAGCTCGCGAAGTTGTGCTTCGGCACTTTGGAGTGCAGCAGTATCGCTCTCAGAACCGAGGGTAGCGATGACAGAACCTGTTTCGACTATGTCACCGATCTTGTAGGGGAGACTCTTCACAACACCACTTTTTTCAAAAGCTAAGTTCGCTTTGTTTTGGGGCATGATCTTTCCCGTTACGCTCACTTTTTCTACTACGTCTGCGATTTTCGCTGTCGCATATTCTATATTTGGTGTAGCGCTTCCTTGTCTGAAGACAAAAAATACGATTATGACAAACACGATGAATACTATGAGTGCGTACCGATTCCAAAAAATCTTTTTTAGAAAACGCATATGTTTATTATTATAGCATGGGCGGATTTCTATATTTTGAAAAATAGTGTATAATTTTTGCATGGCAAAAAGGATAAACACGCGCCTCAAAACTTCGCGCTCGAGAAAGACAAAGAAGCGCTTGAAAGCGAAACACGCACGTTTGCACAAAAAATAGCATTTCAGTCGTACTATAACTATGACAAACGCAAACCACGAAATAGCTGTCTTTGGCGGGGGATGTTTTTGGTGTACGGAAGCGACCTTTACTATGTTGAAAGGTGTTATTTCTGTTGTGCCAGGCTATACGGGCGGAAAGAGCATAAACCCAACCTATGACGAAGTCAGCACTGGTCAAACGGGTCATGTCGAAGTGATAAAGATCGTATTTGATCCATCCATTGTGTCCTACGCCGATCTCCTCACTGTATTCTTTAATACACACGATCCGACCACTTTGAATAGACAGGGAAATGATGTGGGGACACAGTATCGATCTGTTATATTTTATGCCAATGAAGCTCAAAAATACGAAGCCGAACATCTGGTAAAAGAGCTAAACGAAAAACATGCGTATGGAAAGGATGTGGTTACGGAAGTCGTCTCACTCGCAAATTTTTATGAAGCGGAGGAGTATCACCGTGATTACTTCAAAAATCATCCCGGTGACGCATATTGTTCTATAGTTATTGCTCCAAAGCTGGAAAAAATGCAAAAAAGATTTGCAGACCTTATAAAGTAATATTATAAAGGCAGAATTATTTTTAATATATGACTGAAGAAGAATTTCAGAAAAAACTAACTCTAGAGGAATATGCCGTGCTTCGTAACAAGGGTACGGAAGCACCATTTTCAGGCAGACTCTTGTTTGAGAATAAGGACGGAACATATGTTTGCAGGGCCTGTGGTAATCCGCTATTTGCTTCTGATGCAAAGTTCGATTCTGGCTCGGGTTGGCCCAGCTTCGACCAGGCTTTGCCCGGAGCTGTTGTCCTAAAAAAAGACAGTGGTCATGGCATGGAACGTGTAGAGGTGACATGTGCGAAATGTTCTTCCCATTTGGGGCATGTTTTCGCTGATGGGCCGACTGCGACGGGGAAGCGCTTTTGTTTAAATTCGGTTTGTTTGGATTTGAAGTAGGGGCGGCTTTCTTTTTGCAAATAATTGTTATATTCTTTGCCACTAGATGATATTTCCAAATCAGCAACATCAATCAAACGGGGAGTTCATATGGTATGTAATGAAATCATTCTCTCTTAGCGGTTCAGGCAACTCGGGCGCACTGCGAGTGCGGCAGACAGTTTTCTAGTGAGGTGCTCGACTGTACACATATTGGATCAATTCCGGTCACGCAGCATATTGCGTTTCAAGTTCAGCAGGGCTGTCTGTGGCGAAGGATTGAGTAATGACGATGAGGGTTTTATCCTCCATGTTGGAGAATGTGAAGGCATCCGGGATCAGGCACGCGGGATCGGTCTCGGAATTGCGGAAACATTTCATTACAATATCACCTTTTGTCCTCCCAGAAGTACGCTGGATACCAGGTTTGTCCAAAGTATCCATGTTTTTTACGAGGCGTTCGCCGACATGTGGCTGGGCAGGGTCGATGTCGAAAAAGTCATATCCGATCTTCACTCAGAGGTAGACTTGAAAAGTGATGGTCATAAGAAAACTACCAAGATCATATCTTGAATCACCGTTTTCGTTTCGTAGGTCGCCGGACACTTCAGCCGGCGATTTTTTTGATCTCCAGACCGAGTTCCTTTTTTTGTTTGTCTGTAATATCGCTCGGTGAGTCCATCATGAGGTCTTTGCCTTCACCAGTTTTTGCAAAAGGTATCACTTCTCTTATGGAGGCTTCATTTAGAAGTAATGTAACCAGCCTATCTAGTCCCCATGCTATGCCGCCATGTGGAGGCGCGCCGTATGAAAAAGCGCGGAGCATGTGGCCAAAGTTGGACTCTATCTCTTCATCTTTGTAACCCATTATTTCGAGCACTTTCTTTAGAGCTTCGGGTTTGTGGTTGCGTATACTACCCCCACCGATTTCAAAGCCATTTAGAACGACGTCGTATTGTGTCGTGAGTATGTCGCCGATCTTCTCTTTGTTCATGAGCATATCCATGTGTTCCGGCTTTGGTGAAGAAAAAGGATTGTGCGTGAATGTCCATCCGCCACTGTCTTCCTTTTCAAAGAAAGGAAAATCGACGACCCAGGTGAAGGCTAGGAGGTTCGGATCATTTTTATCTGTTCGTATGTCCGGTCTGTCTGTCTGGTATTTTTCCATAGCTTCTTTGTACGTCATTCTCGGAAATGGCACAGACTGTATTTTCTTTTCTGGAAAAAGCTTGGTTACGAGTTCTATCAGGAGTCTTTCATTGAGTGCCATGACATCCGTTTGTTCGACGAAGCTCATCTCTAGGTCCATCTGGGTGAATTCTGGTTGCCTGTCGGAGCGGGTGTCCTCATCGCGGAAGCATCTCGCAATCTGAAAATACTTTTCGAAGCCGGCGACCATGAGGAGCTGTTTATATTGCTGAGGTGACTGAGGTAGGGCGTAGAAATGTCCTTGTTCCAGGCGGGAAGGCACGACGTAGTCGCGTGCACCCTCCGGTGTGGATTTTGTAAGTATGGGAGTTTCTATCTCAGTAAAGCCTTCCTTGTCTAGGAAATCTCTGACATGTTTTATGAGCTTGTGGCGTGTGCGGATATTCCTCTGCCCGTTCGGGCGGCGTAGATCCATGTAGCGGTATTTGAGTCGTATCTCCTCGCTTATTTCTTTGCCGTCACTATGAATATCAAATGGCGGCGTGGTGGCTTCATTCAAGACTTCGATTTTCTTTAGTTCCAGTTCTATATCTCCATTCGTCTCATTTTTTGAAATCATCTTTTCGGGACGTTTGTTTACAATACCTGTCGCACGCACCACCCACTCTGGGCGGACCTTGCTTGCTATTTCATGAGCCTCTTTGTTGTTTGGTAATGCCACACACTGGACTTTACCTGTCATATCGCGGATATCGATAAATATGAGCTTGCCGTGGTCGCGACGTACATCTATCCAGCCACTGATAGAAGCCTCCTTTCCTACACATTCCTTCAGGTCTTTTATATAGGTTCTGTTCATGGCTGTCAGTCTAGCACAAGACTCGTTTTGCGTAAAAATATGCTAAAATCGCCTTATGAGGAAAATTTACTTTATTTTGGGTGCTATATTACTCGCTTGCGTGGTTTTGCTCGTATATGCGAAGACCAGCCACTACGAACCGCTTTTGAAAGATATATCGCAAAATGACATGATCCGTGTCACATATCCCAAACCAACAGACAAGATAGAGTCGCCTCTCGTCGTGAAGGGTGAAGCTCGAGGGACTTGGTTCTTCGAAGCGAGCTTTCCAATAATCGTGGTAAATTGGGATGGTCTTATCATGGGGGAAGGTTATGCAAAGGCAAAGGGAGATTGGATGACGGAAGATTTTGTGCCGTTTGAAGGTACCATCACTTTTACTCGTCCGGAAAATATAGTATCTGGAACATACAATGAACGTGGCGCAGTAATATTCAAGAAAGACAATCCTTCCGGTGACCCTGCCAGAGATGCGGCTGTGGAGATACCGATAATATTCAAATAAAACAAATAAATACAGACTATATGGATGCCAATATCTCACCAACAATACTAGACAAATCACCTTTGATATTGGAAGAACTAAAAAGAGCGAGTTCCATATTGCTCCACTGTCATCCTTCTCCTGACCCTGACTCTGTGGGTTCGGCTCTTGCGATGAGGTTTGCCCTGGAACAAATGGGGAAAAAGGTAACTGTAATAAGCGGGGATTCGGCAATACCAGAAGTGTTCATGTCTTTCCCGGGTGCACGAGATATATCGTCAAAGAGTTTCGTGGATGTAGAACAAAAAGATTTTGATCTATTTATTGCCTTAGATAGCGGGGCTCTAACTATGGTTTCTAGGCGAGGGCAAGTGAAATTTCTCGAAAGTATGAAGGTGATAATCATCGATCATCATGCTTCAAATGAAGAATACGGCAACATAAACCTAGTAGAAAAATCATATCCTAGTACTACTCAGATTCTTTATGATCTTTTCAAAATGTGGGATATCAAGATCACTCCTGAAATAGCCGCAAACCTCTTTATTGGCACATACACTGATACTGGCGGATTTAAGTACAAAGGAACAACGGACAAGACTTTTTTGATGGCGGCAGAACTTGTTAAAGTAGTACCAAATTTCCCTGAGATCATATTTGCAATAGAGAGTTGTAATACGCCCGGGTTCATAGCCTTTCAGGCTATGGCGCTAAATAATATAGAGACTTTTCTCGGTGGAAGTTTGGCCCTAGCATCTGTATCGAACGAGACATTAAAATCAAAAAAAATATCAAGTGAAGAAATGAGCTCGCATTTCATCTCTTCCATGCTCCGGAGCGTGATCGGCTGGGATATCGATGTTGCATTGGTCGAAGTGGAACCCAACAAGGTGAAAGCGAGCTTCCGGTCGCGTGACAATGAAAAATACGACCTGACAGTGCTCGCCGGAGCGTTCGGTGGTGGAGGACACAAGGCTGCGGCAGGTGCTGTATTGGATATGTCGCTAGCCGAAGCCAAGGAGAAAATTGTCTCCAAGACAAAAGAACTGTATAATCTCTAACCACATTACAATAATTAATTTTGATAATAATATGATAAAAAAACATTGGATAGTGGCATTGATCATAGTTGCGGCTATTGGCCTCGGCTGGTATTTCCTCGACCATCGTTCCGGATATCCCAAAAGTGTTGCGGATCTCATGTACTCTACCTCGACCCCAATTACAAATATCGAAGCGTCTCCCTCACCGAGTGTTCTCCCAAGTCCTTCTCAAACCAATACCAATTCATCAATAAAAAACTTTATGCATACAGTCACAATAGAAACTAATAAGGGTACAATTGTCTTTGAAACCTATGATGCGGATGCGCCAAAAACGGTAGAGAACTTCATCTCTCTCGCAAATAAAGGATTTTATAACGGTCTTATATTTCACCGTGTGATAGAAAACTTCATGGTTCAGGGCGGTGATCCGACAGGTACTGGTATGGGAGGTCCTGGATACAAGTTTGCAGACGAACTCGATCCGACGACAGAATCCTATAAGACTGGCTATGTTCGAGGCACAGTAGCTATGGCAAATTCGGGTCCAAATACGAACGGCAGTCAGTTCTTCATAATGCACAAGGATAATGCTTTGCCAAAGAGTTATTCGATCTTTGGGAGGGTGGTTTCGGGAATAGAAGTTGTGGATGCTATTGCCAAGGTTGCGAAGAATGCTAGCGACAAGCCGGTTGAGGATGTGAAAATGATCAAAGTTACAGTATCTGAGAAGTAAGTTTAGTGGCGGCATCAACTTGATTTTTGAGTGTCTGCGGATTTGTTCGTAATCTCTCGGCATTTCCACAAAACGTTTCTTCCAAGGATTCAGATCCGTTTTGGGAAATGCATCGAGATATTACTTCGCAAAGAGTCCTCGTCACTCAAAAATCAAGTTGATGCCGCCTTTCCACTTCCTAAAACATGTCTGACTACTACAAACCTCACAGGACGAGAAATATTTATGATCCGAAAAGTAGCGAGCCTTTTCGTATTAGTAGGAGCAAGGTGGACCTCTTCATAGATTGTCCGCTGTGCTTTTATATCGATATAAAATTGGGAGTGGGACGCCCACCGGGATTTCCGCTGACATTGAATGTGGCGGTTGACGAGCTCCTAAAAAAGGAATTTGATGTTCATCGCGCGGCTGGTACGAAACACCCCTTCATGGAGACTTATAAGATCGATGCTGTACCTTTCAAACACGAACTTATGGATGACTGGAGAGACTCGCTTCGAAAAGGTGTAGAATATTTGCATCCAAAAACGAACTTGTCTGTGCGTGGGGGAGTAGATGATGTCTGGATAAACTCAAAAGAAGAGCTCATTGTGGTGGATTACAAAGCCACTTCGAAGAGAGACGAAATAACACTCGATGGTAGTCTAGGTGCTCAATACAAGAGACAAATGGAAGTCTACCAGTGGCTCCTACGCATGAATGGCTTCAAGGTTTCTAAGACGGGCTATTTTGTATATGTAAATGGAAATAAAGATGCAGAAGCTTTTGATAAAAAACTAGAATTTAGCGTGGTACTTTTACCTTGCGAGGGAGATCCGACATGGATAGAACCGACGTTACTCAAGATCAAGGAAGCACTCAACGCCGACAAGCCGCCGAAACCCTCAGCGAACTGCGATTACTGTGCTTACAGAAAGGCGGCTCGAGATGTGCAGATAAAGAAATAATCCTTGTAGGATATATAATTCAATTTGTCTTGGATTTTTTGGATAAATTGTTTTGTATGTTAAACTTGCCTGAACTGTAGCGTATTCCGATAGTAAAAAATCATACAAATGAAATATAAAATAGCCGATTACTTTGCTGTTCACGTAAAAAAGACATCATTAATACTTACATTTGTATTTATTTTTTTGGGAATGAATTTTGCTTTGGCAGCTGCACCAACCGAAGGGTTGGTGGGCTACTATACTTTCGATGAGGGTACAGGTACATCTATTACAGATGGTTCTGGATCTGGAAATTCTGCAACACTCCGAAATAGTCCATCGTGGACAACGGGTAAGATAGGGGGTGGTCTGTCGTTTGATGGTACAGATGATTTTGTGGAAATAAATAACACATCTCTCGGTAACTTTGATGGTAGCGACTTTACAACTTCTGGATGGTTCAAGATAACTTCTTCTGGAGGGGGGCCTATACTTTCTAAAAGAAGTGTTTGTGGGCCGAGTAGTTTCTGGAATGTGGGTGTATCTGATACAAATAGTGTTGTTGTGGAGTTTGATCATGACACCACAGGGGTAAATTATCTAAACTATTTTGGTGGACCAAATGTCAGAGATGGTTCCTGGCATCATTTTGCAATAATAAGGACAGGTAATACCAGCACAATGTATGTTGATGGTGTGCAAGCCTCATCGGGTAGTGCTCCTGCTGTATCTGTACTTTCAAATACGGTATCCCTCAAGATAGGTGCTTCTGGAGGGTGTCCTTGGTATTTCAATGGAGTATTGGATGATATACGTATATATAGCAGAGCCTTATCTGGTACCGAGATAAGAAATATATATGATGCGGTGGGCAGTGGTACAGTCGTTATGCCTCCAGTGGTAACTCCTGCACCTGTTGTTGTACCACCTATAAATCCACCTTCAGATCCTTCTTCTGGGTCTAGGATATTTTATATAGATTGGAGTACGGGTAGCGATACAAATTCGGGCACATCAAAAGCGACTCCGTGGAAGAGGCATCCCTACATGAATGGTTTTGGAGGTAGCTACTCTCACCAAGCTGGAGACAGCTTCATATTCAAAGGTGGTGTAACCTGGCCAAACGCTGCTTTCCAAATGAAGATCAAAGCAAGTGGTGAAAGTGATTCTAAACGAGACTACTATGGAGTCGATAATACTTGGTATGCAGGATCGGGGTGGTCTAGACCGGTGTTTGATCTGGAGAGTAAGAGTTTTGCAGGTTCAGAACAAATAGCAATAGATGTAAGTAACGTATCTAATATTACAATAGATAACATAGAGATAAAGAATCAGTATATTGGAAATTCTTACGCGTGGTTACATTGTGCTATTACCTCGAGGTATTCTACAAATGTAACTGTACGAAATGCCTACATTCATGACTGGATAATGGACCGTTCTACAGATGAGAATGTAGGAGGTTTTTGTGGTTGGGGAGAGACAAACTTGGTTTTGGAATATAGCGAAATAGGTCCAGGTGGCCCAACGGGCATAGGGGGTACCGGAGGTCGTGGTAGAGGCGGTGTAGCTGCAAGAAATATAGATATTATCCGATACAACAAACTGCACGGTGCACCAAACCTAGTTTTAGGTGCTGCATTGGAAGTATATGGAAATGAAATATATGATCTCCGAGATTCTTTTGACCCCGGTTCACATGAGAATGCCGTCGAGACATTTGGTCCTACGAGTATCCATGACAATTATATATATGATATTGCTGTAGGTATGACTATAGGGGTTGGGGCAGGTTCTCCATCTCAGGGAGGAAACTTCAATATATATAACAACGTCATATACAATGTTGGTCCTGTCCCTGTCCAGCTAGATTGTAGAGAGCAAGCAACTACTCGTACAGGTGCACGAATATTTAACAATACCTTGGAACATGCTAGCTATGATGCTATACGAAGTTTTGGTTTGTATTGTGACTATATGGATATACGGAACAATGTATACATTACAGATGCCACACACCGAGGTCCTGTTTGTTACAAGGGTGTAGGTGACTGTCAGAGTCCTAAGACAGTAAATGAAGAAAACAATATCTTGCTTTCTCAGGCGCAGGCCGCCGCCGCGGGGTATACAAAGGCAAATAGGTACAAACCGACTTCTGCCAATTCACCTACTGTGAACAAAGGATCAGATCTTTCTTCTTTGGTCTCGGCAAATCTATATCCAATGGGTCTTATGCATATGACAAAAGATATATTGGGTGCAACTCGTCCACAAAGTAGTATTTGGGATGTTGGTGCATATGAATACACAGGCTTTGTTAGTACGCCCCCTGCACAAAACCCTCCGACAACTTCTGGCGGAGGAGGGGCGGGTGGAGGAACTTCTGGCGGCGGTACCGGCGGCGCTACTGATGGTGGAGGCACAACAAATAGTGGAGCAAATACAAATGTTTCGCAGAATGTCGGTACGGGTAATACTGGTTTAGCGCCTATTGTAAATATGCCGATTCTCGAGAGTAAGGTCAGAACAACATCGAATTTGAACGTGAGGATGTCCCCGGGACTTTCTGGAAAAGTTGTTACAAAAGCAGTTCAGGGTACTATTCTTTCTGTGACCGGTAGTGCTGTTTCTTCTGGTGGATACAATTGGTTGCCTGTGAAGGCGAGCGATGGATCTACAGGTTGGGTTGCTGATACTTACGTAATACCGAGCGTTACATCGAGTGTAACATCGGTATCTAGTAGTTACCGTACAAGCGCCAAGTTAAATGTTAGATCCACTCCGAGTACAAAGGCAACAATACTAGGTCAGGTACAGTCTTACAGCCCCATAAATGTTACTGGTATGAGCACCAAGTCTGCTGGTTATAATTGGCTTTCTGTTAAATTACCAAATGGTGCCACAGGCTGGGCTGTTGATACGTATATTATGAATACTCCCGGTACAAGTTTTCAGATAAGTGATAGGGTAAATACAACAGCAAAATTAAATGTGAGGACTCTTCCAAATGTATCGGGTAAATTATTGGGGGTATCTCTTGCAAATGATAAGGGCACAATAATTAGCGGTCCCGTATCTTCCGGTATATATGTTTGGTATCAGGTAAAACTTGATTCTGGTAAAACAGGTTGGGTGGTCGGACAATATTTGTCTGCAATCAGATAGCCTTTTGTATTTAATAGGGAAGGCTGTATTATATGCCTAATGAATCTGATAGATTACAAAAAAGCTCATTTTGACTATGAAATCCTCGAGAAATATGAGGCTGGTATAGAGCTGGTCGGTTATGAAGTGAAATCACTGAAGGGTAAGCATGGTTCATTAGAAGGCTCGTACGTGCTTATTCGCGGTGGGGAAGCGTTCCTCATGAACATGCTTATACCGCCATATCAGGAAAAAAATACACCTAAGGAATATGAACCAAGAAGAAATAGAAGGTTACTCTTAACAAAAGAAGAAATAAGAAAACTGGCAGATTTGGATGAGGGTCAAAACTTGACAATAGTGCCAATTTCGGTTTATACTAAAGGTAATCTAGTCAAGGTTTCTGTAGCAATAGTTCGTGGAAAAAAGAAATATGACAAACGCGAATCTATAAAGAGCAGAGAGAACGACAGAGAGATGGGAAGAGTGATGAGAGCACGTTGAAAATTGGGGATGATCGGCAAGACAGTTGAATGTTGTCGTCCGTGCGGCGCGAGCTGGGGTAACTCGTAAATCTGCTCCAAACCCAAATGCAAAAGTCCAATCTCCGTATTTCGGAGCTCGCGATTTCGCATTCGCTCTCGTTTAACGAGGCCGTCAACCTATGGGGATCCATACTATAGGACTGGCGTAATAATCTGGATGTAGGGCAGTGTGACTTCTCACCACACTTCCCGAAACAATGAGATCGTATTCAGGCGTTTTGCTCACTTTCGAGTCTGAATATTAAACTTCAAAGTTTGCTACCGTCGTAGAGTCGTTCGACCAACACCAATTGCACCTGGGTTCGATTCCCAGCATCTCCACAAATGATCCGTACCCCATAAAGTGGACACATTTGTGTAGATACCCTTGTTTTCTTTTGTATAATTAGCAAATTAACAAAAAGAACATGAGAACAACATTTTCAAGTGAGGAAATCGCGGAACTCAAGAAGAATCCGTGCGTTTTCAACTGCACTACAAAATCAGTGCACTACACATATGAATTCAAGAGACGTACTCTTGATTTGTATGCACAAGGAGTGGGTCCAAAGGAAATTTGGAGACGTGCTGGTTTCGACGTATCCAAATGGAAAAAGGATTACTTCGTTCTGACTCTTCGTGACTGGAAGAAAATCGTAGCTAGGGATGGAGAAGAAGGGTTGAACAAGCTGGGAGGTCTTCAGTATGACAGAGGTCCCAAAAACACAGACAAAGACAAACTGAAGCGTCTGGAACTCCAGGTTAAATATCTTCAAGCCGAAAACGATTTTTTAGCAAAACTCCGGGCCAAAAGAGCGGAGAGAAACTCAGGCCGCACCAAAAATACAGGCTTGTACGAGATCTAGGAGATGATATCAATACTCTTTGCGGTTTAGCTAACGTTTCAAAGAGCGGGTACTACGAATGGCTAAAGCATGCAGATGAGCCGGACAAAGACGTGGAGGACTACATCTCAATCAAAAAAGTCTTCGATGAAAGCAAAGGAAAATATGGCTGGAGAAGCATCAAAATGGCTCTACCAGCCATGAATCACAAGAAGATACAGAGAATTATGAGAGAGCACGATCTCATTACTAAGGTGAGAAGAAAGAATCCATACAAACAAATCATGAAGAAAAGAATGGAGCATCGCACATTCCCCAATCTCCTCAAGAGACAATTTGACCAACCTCTTCCATACAAAGTTTTCTCAACTGATATCACCTACATACCATTTCAGAATGAGTTTGTCTTTCTCTCTGTCGTCAAAGATATTGCCAGCGGAGAAGCGGTGGCGTGGAATGTATCTCCTGGCTTGGAAATGACTTTGGTGGCGGATACGGTCAAACAAATGCCTCGAGACATGTGTGAGAACGCGATGATCCACTCAGATCAAGGGTTTCACTACACACACCCAGGTTACATTGAGCTGGTGAGAGAACTAAATATGATTCAGTCGATGTCATCAAAAGGTAGTGCGATCGACAATGCACCGATTGAATCCTTCTTTGGTCACTTGAAAGACGAGCTTGATTACAAGTCATGCACTTCATTCAATGATCTTCGTTCAAAAATTGATGAATATATGCAATACTACAACAACGAAAGAAAACAATGGACAAGAAACAAGATGACACCAGTAGAATACAGGAATCACTTACTGGCTAGTCTAGGTTCTGGGATCTAGAAGTGTCTACTAAAAGGGGTACACATCAAAAAATAATGAGCTCGCTTGCGAGCGAATATATTTTTGTAGGATGCCGGCGCCGTAGCGCCGGCGCCACAAAGTTGGAATCCTATTCCGAGTATATGATACAATGTTCATATGGGATTACTCTTTATAGAAATAATTGTTCCATATATTTTACTTCCTATTGTCGTATTAGGATTTCCACTTTTTGGAGTTAGGCATTTGCAAAGAGGAAATTATTTTCTCGGTTCACTACTACTAATTTTGGGATTGACTTGGCTTGGAATATTCGTCTGGTCAGTTTTGTCTGCCTAGTGATCTTGAAGCTAGTCATTATCCAGCGTGGTTTTCTGGTAAAAAGGGTTATGTGAGTCCTTAAAATCCAACTGCCGTCAGGCGGTTTTGACTTTTGTAGTCCCACGCTGCGTCCTGGATCTTCGAGATGCTAAACATTACGTACTATTGACTTAATCATACTTAAGTGTTATTCTAAATGCAGAACTCAGTCATGAAAGGAGCAAAAAGTGAACAAGGGCTTGATGAAGAAATTGTTGCAGGAGGCAACATCGGTCGATTGCACAGACGATCGCATGATGGAAATATGTGGTGTCGTTCGGCCTAATCGACCCTGGGCAATGAAAGAGCTGGAAAAACTCAAGGTGCGATATTGTGACACGTGGAGCTCGCCTCTATCGACGAATGATGTGATTGATAGAGCATCAGTACAGAACACCCAGTGTCATCGTATGCAAAACATGCTGAATGGCGAAAGCGTAGTGCGTCGTATAACAATCGAAGATGTGCGCCGCATGTATGTTCGATGATCATTCGCGAAGATCCCCCAAATCACATTTTGTGGGGTCTTTTTTTTAATGTTATATTTGGTTACAACTTTGGCTCACCAAACTCACCAAATACCACAACCCCCTTCTCTTGAATATCGATTGTAAACATTGTATCGTCATGACAAAAGTACAAAGAGAAAGGAACATTATGACTTCTGAATGGATATTCCCAATCGGGGCATTCATTTTTCTAGTTGTATCGGAGATATTTAGTTCACTTGAGGCTCGAGGTCGACGTGGCAGTTGTCCTGGATGTGGCGGCTGTGGCGAGGTCTGTGAAAACGACAAGGATAGTATGGCGACCAGGACGCCATGTCACATGTGTAATCCGAAGGGGGAACACGAGTTGAAAGCGTAGAAGAACGAGATATCCCGCTCAGACCTATACGAGAAGAATTTGAAGTCTTCTTGTGTAGGTCTTTCTTGTAAACCGAACGTGACGATAAATTGGATAGTGTATGCCAAATCAGCTTAACTATCCCCAAGTTTACAATTAACAAATATTATCTGTGCTAAAATATATTGTAAATGAAGTATTTTGTAGCAGTTGTTGCCTCGATGTCTGGACTTGCTATCGCACTATCTTTTTTCGTTGTTTTTTCCATACAGACCAACCCCTCCACCAACCTCGCTCAAGTATCAGGTGCCCGCACCTTCTATATAGACTGGGATACAGGTAATGATAGTAGTAACGGTACAGCCAAGTCTTCTCCCTGGAAACGCCAGCCTTACATGAAAGGCTTTGCAGGTTCTTACTCTCACCAAGCAGGTGACAGCTTTATCTTCAAGGGTGGAGTGACTTGGCCAAATACAGCTTTCCAGATGAAGATCACACAAGGAGGATCGAGTGAGTCTAATAGGGATTATTACAGAGCAGATACATCTTGGTATACAGGAGGATCTTGGACAAGGCCTATTTTCGATTTTCAACATATACAAATAGGTGGAGGTTGGAACTCAAGTGCTGGAGTATTTATAAGTGGAGCAAGTTATCTGACTATAGATAATCTTGAATTGATACACCATAGAGCACCACTTAGTAAAGACGGCATTAGTGATTGGGGATCGGCTACTATAGATATGGAAGGGGCAGTAAGTTATGTCACAATTCAGAATTCTGTTATACGTGACTGGTCTTTGCCTACACCTGTTGCAGACTATACAGATGGCGGTGGAGGAGGAGGTATACAAGCACCGGGCATTGCGGCCGGTTATGGGCAAGGCATAAAGATTCTGCATAATATATTTACGCAGTCTGGCGTATCGGTAAGGAGCGGAACACCTCTCTGGCTTTGGGCAGAAGTCGCATACAATGAAATACATCATACTGGCACAGGTATGTTAGGTGGAGGCACTATTCATGACAATTACATTCATCATATTCAAGATTTCGATGATAAACAAGCTCATCAGAATGGAATACTTACTTTTGTCCCTAGCGTTATTTATAACAACGTAATACATGATATGGCCAGTCGTGGTAATGGAATATTTCTAGATACGGGATGGGCTGGTGGTACAGGTGTCGACTTGGTCTATAACAATGTAATATTCAATCTTTATGGAGCACAGGGACCTATACAAGTAGATACAAATGGTGCTGCTTCACAAAATGGTTCTAGGATATATAACAACACTATGCAGTATCCGGGTCTGTGTGTTCGTGTCGGGTATAGGAATAATGGACCTTTGAACTTGCTAGATGCTAGGAACAATCTATGTATCAGCGAAGCAAGTGTAGATATTTGTTACAACAATATCGGAGCTGGCTGTGCAAATGTAAACTCGGTAACAAATACAAATAATGTATTTCTAACACCAGCGCAAGCTTCGGCACAAGGGTTTAGCGCATCCAATTTTTACGCACCGCCATCGAGTAACTCTCCTACTGTTGATAAGGGAATAACTATTCCAAACTTTTCTTACGATATTCGAAATGCATCGAGGACTGGTACATGGGATGTTGGTGCATTTGAATACGGCACATCGGGAGCCTTGCCGCCTGGAAGCGGAACAGTTTCTCCTCCACCTGTATCTCTTCCCACCACCTACACCCTCTCCGTCTCCAAATCCGGTACCGGCAGTGGCTCCGTCTCAGGAGCAGGTATCAGTTGCGGTTCAGACTGTTCTGAAGTAGTAAACGCAGGTACCTCTCTCTCCCTCACACCCACAGCAGATGCAGGTTCCACCTTCTCTGGCTGGAGCGGATCTTGTTCTGGTACAGGCTTTTGTTCTGTAACTCTGAACTCCAATGTCTCCCTCACAGCAAACTTCACAACAAATGCTCCTACCACCGTCCCTCTCATGTCGTCTCTCTCCTTCGAAGCAGAAGCAGGTCTTCTAGAGTCTCCCTTTACCAGTTCTGGTACTACCATATCCCAGTCTTCCCAAACTACAGACCCTACTCAAGGTGGTAGAGCTAGATATCGCTTCACC
>JBAYIX010000009.1:0-25695 GCA_041665385.1 Minisyncoccota bacterium
AAGTTAAGTGTCTTGGGTGAAAGTGCGTTTGCAGGTGGTGCGAGTGTTGGTATCGGTTACGCTGGTACTGCGGCTCCAACAGGGGGCATGATAATTCAAGGCAACGTCGGCATCGGGACGACGAGTCCAGACAGTAAATTAGATGTATACGGCAATCAATTAATTTCAAGTGGAGGAGCTTGGAGTATTGGTAGTATTTCAGGAATAGGTAGTAATGCTAAAGGTTTACATTTTGGCTATGACAATACAAACAGCATTAGTTACATAAAAAGTCTTTTCAATAATAATTCTTTCAAAGATTTAAGATTAGTTGCAAATAAAATGTCTTTCTGGACAGATAATGATACGGGCGCTTCATCTGAGAGATTAACGATAACAACAGCAGGCAACGTCGGCATCGGGACGACGAATCCCACTCAAAAACTTCAGGTGAACGGTCACTGTGTCACCGGAGACACCTTGCTTCCGATTCGCCGTCGCCGAAAAGGTAAGAAAGGTGAAAAGGGTGAGGGGGAAGGTGAGCCAGATCCAAAACTCGGCAATGTCGACACTGAGACAGATGAAGGTGAGTGGGAGTACTTGATGGTCCCCATCAAAGACATCCAAACAGGCGACGAAGTGCTTTCCTTGAACAAAAATAACGGTCTCGTGGAGTATCATCCTATCAAAGGTCTGATGGATATGGGAGTCAAAGATGTCTATGAACTGAAAACAAGGTCCGGCAGAGTGATCCGAACCACATCTACACACCCGTACTTGGTAAAATTACAAGCAAAAGAATCCTCAAATCCCAACAAAAGATCCATAACACAGACATTGACAAAGGTAAAGGAAAGTATCATTAGCCATATCACGAATAGCACGCGAGATACCAAAATATCCGAAAATCGTGAGATTTTGACCCCACAAAGTAGTGAGATTTCGCGTGAGATAATAGCAAAGCCTACTTCTTCTGTAGATTTGCGAGATGCACAAAAATGTCCATATTGTGAATCCTCAGATTTTGTCAGGCGAGGTACCCGCAAAAATAAACATCAAACCGTTCAGCTGTACCTATGTAGAAACATGGAATGTGCCAAGACCTTTACCGCCAGTGATGTCAAGGGTAAGCATTTTCCACTGCGAGTGATCATTGAGGGTATGAGTTATTACAACTTGGGACTAAATCTGGTGGAGACCTGCCAAGTGCTGAAGAAGAAGTTCGATATCAATCCGGGGACTTCTACTCTGTCTGACTGGATAAACCAATACAAATCACTTTGCACCTTTGGAAGGTTGCGTGAATATGCTATCAAGATGTTTTCTCCAAAAAACATGGTAGAAGTCGTCACTATGGCTCACAGGCAACTCTATCGTTTCCGATATCATCGAGCCAAGATCGTTCTAATGCTCCAAGAGTTCAAGAATCGTACCTTGGGTCCACTCAAAGATTATCTAGATAGTGTCTCGTCTGAAACTCCGCATCAATATTTTGCCGAAGGAGAAAGGATGAGCGAAGTAAAAAGCAAGTTCGACAAGACCGATATGATAGTAAAAGGCAAATTCAATTATGCCAACAAACTTGCCGATTTTGTTTTGCAAGCCGTCAAGGATAATAAACAGAGACACGAGGAATTGCAGAGATTTATGATCGCCAATGATTCTTGCACTGTGGCGACCGAGGTGCCGGTGTATATCAGGAGAGAGGACGTGGCGCATATGGAAAATGTATTAAAATTTAGTATAGTTGCAGAAGACGGAAAAATAGAAATAAAAGGTGGAAAGAGGATCGATATGCCAAAACTCTTGACGGGACATATAGACTTTGTCCAAGTGAGGAATGGTCAAGTTCACTTACTCGATTACAAACCAAACGCCGCGAAAGAAAAGCCGATCGAACAGTTGACTTGGTATGCCTTGGCGATGTCACGATTGACAGGTTTGCGAATATTCAATTTTACTTGCGCTTGGTTCGATGAGAAAGATTATTTTGAATTTTATCCCTTGCATGTCGTCAAAAAACTTCAGCCAACAAAAAAGAAAAGAAAGGTATTTTACCGGAGTGGTGAAACAGCCGAGGTTCCCAAAGAAAATATATTGACAATTATTTCAAGGGAAAAAGTAACAACAGTCAATGCGCCACCATGACTAGTAGTCAGTAGATAGGGAAAGAGAGAAAAACAAAAAACATGTCTTATATTCAAAACAGCAAATATTCGAAACTATTCATAGCGAGGAAGCCAGTAAAAAGCTTTCGTGATCTTGAAATATACCAAAAGACTTTGGAATGTTCAGTCCTCATAGTCAAAGATCTTATGCCTGTTTTGGAGAAATTGAATTATTCATTCGGAGAAAATATGATCAATTGTGCCATGTCTGTACCACTATACATCGGCGAAGCACACAGTTTGAGGTTTAAAAGTTTCGAAGGAGGAGTGACATTACTGGAGAAATCAATGGCAGGGTGTAATAAAATGATTGTCTATCTAGAGCAAATGAAGGGTGTATATGGTTCGAAGATCGATATAGACTTGGTTGATGATCTCATAGGAAGATATGCGGCCAGCCGACTAAAATCTTTTCATTTGGAAAAGTCGTGGAAGCGTTTCAAGACAGATGAAGCAAGTGGCGTGATAAAACCAAAAACCAACGTTAAGTATTAAATAATATGTCAAGATTTTTTAGAAAAAACAAAAAAATAGACGGCGAATGGCGCACTGTAGCCGATCTCACGGTCGGTATGCAGATCGCTGTGCCGAAAGATGGGATCTTGGAGGCTCATAAAGCGGGTAGGATCGCTAATGCTTCTTCGGTGCGTGGTGAACAAAATGAAAATGCAGAAATGCAGAATGGGGATGTCTTGTGGGACGAGATAGTAAGCATTGAACATGTCGGTACCGAACAAGTGTGGGATATCGAAGTCGAAGGAACCCACAACTTCGTTGGTAACAACATTTTTGCCCATAATACATATCTAACTGGCAATTTGGGAGTTGCCACGTCTACGCCATTTGCCCAACTCGGTATCGGCGGTTCTGCTGTCGGTACAACCTTGCTCGGCCTAGATGCTCTCTCTGGTCAGACGGCTCCGATCGTAGACATAAAACTGGCAAGCACAAGTAAGTTTGTGATTGATTCTATTGGCAATGTGGGTATTGGCACAACCTCTCCTGGCACAATATTTGGCATACAGGGCGTGGCGAACTTTACCACTGGTACGAGTACCATATACAACAATCTCGAAGTCCGGGGTACTGGTAGGGCGGGCATATGGTATACCGGTGACCTCTTCTTTGCCAACAACTTTAGCTTTACCGAAGCGCCGTATAGCTCCACTTCCACGACCCAGGGTCTAGTACTCAAAAACCAGATGGGCTCGCCAGTCATGACGGTGGATGAGTTTGGCAATCTCGGGGTGAATGGCGACATCTGTGCCAACAATGTGACCTGTTTTGGCAAGTCCCTCACACAGCTCAATAGTGCTCTCTCCGCTCTGGCAAGCAGTACTTTTGCTCTCGGCAGTACCACACAAAATCTGGAAAACAATATCTGGAACTTGGTCGGCGCCAGCGCCTCCTCGACCTCCGTCACTGCCGAGAGTCTTGCTACTGTCGTGACAGCGCTCAATCTCCGTATCGATGCTCTGGCTTCTTCCACTGCTACCACGACGAACGTCATGAGTATCGCTTCGACATCGGCCCTGGTCTCGAGCGAGCTCTCCACCAGCACAGGCTTCATCCAGTCCATAGCCGCGGCAGTGCAAAACAGCATCCAGGGTCTGGGCGACTGGATAGTGAACAAGCTTTCTGCGAAGATCGTCAACTCTACCCGCATAGAGACACAGACCGCGGCGGTGACACAAGGACTCGAGATGACCGACCAAGCCACAGGAGAGATATACTGTGTGAGTATCAAGCATGGCGATTGGAGCAAGATGCTCGGTGCTTGCAGTGCCTCGGAGACGGCTTTGACTCCGCCGCCGGTAGTAGTACCTATAGTCTCGCCAATAGTAAACCCGGAATTGCCGGTGGTAGGAACGTCGTCACCTGTAGTGATACCTATACCAGTTATCACGCCTATAGCTATGCCTACGGCGAGCTCTACGCCTGTGGCTAGTACGACACCTGTAGTTACGCCTACGCCTTTAGTTAGCCCCACCAGTGTTCCGACAGTGACACCTGAGGCTAGTAGCACACCGAGCCCGACAGAAACGAATACTCCCGTTGTGACACCTACGAATAGTCCTGTTGTGACACCTACGAATAGTCCTGTTGTGACACCTACGAATAGTCCTGTTGTGACACCGACGAATGAACTCGCGCCGGTAGTAAAAGAAAATGAATAAAAAACATTGAATTTCCAACCATTTTCTGCTATCATTTTCCGCATATTACTCCTTTAATTTCTCACATTAATCAAAGCACATGTCCAACGAAACACAATATTTGACCACTGAGAAGTTTGCCGAACTGGAAAAAGAGCTCAATTTCCTGAAGTCCGAGCGTAGGAAGGAGGTCGCGGAGCACCTGGAATACTCCAAGAAGCTAGGTGACCTATCCGAAAACGCCGAATACCATCAGGCTCGTGAAGAACAAGCAGAAGTCGAAGACAGGATCCTCCGTCTCGAAGATCTCCTCAAAAAAGCAGTCATAGCGGATAAGGTTAGTGGCGAAGTTATCACGGTTGGCACAACGCTCCGCCTCCAGAAAGACGGCGACAATAAGTCGTACCTCTATACTATTGTCGGTTCCGAAGAAGCCGATATGTCTCAGGGCAAGATTTCGAACCTCTCACCGCTCGGCTCGTCACTATTGGGTAGGAAAGAAGGGGATACGGTGAAGGTGAATACACCGAAGGGTATCGTTGCTTATAAGGTGGTTATTATAAAATAGAGGTCCGACCTCTCGGTCTCCTCTCATCGCATGGCATCTCTCGAAGAACTAAAACAAACCAGGCTTGCAAAGCTCGATCTGCTACAGAAAGCAGGCATGGAACCTTATCCTGTTTCTGTACCCAGGGACTTTTCTTTGCGCGAAGCGCGGGAGAGGTTCAGTGAACTGAAGGATAGTCACGGCGAAGGTGGCAAAGAAGCGAGTCTGTGCGGGCGCATCATGGCTATTCGCGGCCAAGGTGCGATCTTGTTCGTAGTCCTCGATGATGGTACGGGTACGTTTCAGGCTGTGATGAAGAAAGATTCCCTGGATGAAAAGTTTTTTACTCTTTTCAAGGATGCTTGCGATATAGGTGACATATTGAGTGTGTCTGGCGCATTTTTTGTAACTCAGAAAGGCGAGCAGAGTCTCCTTGTGAGCTCTTGGTCTATGGCCGCAAAGTCACTCTTGCCTCTGCCGGAAAAGTGGCATGGTCTCCAAGATCCGGATGAGAAACTGCGCAAGCGTTATCTCGACTTCATCATGGAACCGGAGTCACGGGAGATTTTTTATAAAAAAGCGAAGTTCTGGGCGGCGACTCGAGCAGTTCTCGAAGAACAGGGTTTTCTGGAAGTAGAGACACCTACGCTTGAAACTACTACGGGTGGTGCGGAAGCTCGACCCTTCGAGACACATCACAATGACTTTGATCTGGATGTTTATCTGCGTATATCAGTGGGAGAACTCTGGCAAAAGAGGCTCATAGCAGGTGGTTTCCCTAGGACCTTTGAGATAGGTCGGACATACAGGAATGAGGGTACGAGTCCCGAGCATGCTCAAGAATTTACAAACCTGGAATTTTACGCATCCTATATGTCTTTCGATGAAGGTGTGAAATTTAGCGAGCAACTCATAAAGAAAGTTGCGATGGAGGCTTTTGGGACACTTACATTCGAAGCCAAGAATGCGAAGTTTAATCTTGGTTCAGAAGAGGCTTGGCCTAGGATGGACTACTGCGAGACTATAAAAAAGATGACAGGTGTAGATGTGCTTTCAGCAGATGAAAAAGAAATGACGGAAAAGTTGCGCGAACTAAAAGTGGATTTTGATGGCAAGAATAGGGAACGTCTGACGGATACTTTGTGGAAATATTGCCGGAAACAGATAGTGGGTCCGGCGTGGATCGTCGGTCACCCCAAGCTCGTCTCGCCACTTTCGAAATCCGATCCCAAAAACAAAGAAAAGACACTTCGTGCCCAGCTCCTCCTAGCAGGCGCAGAGATGACGAATGGTTTCTCCGAACTAAATGATGCGACAGATCAGCGGCGTAGGTTTGAAGAACAAAAAAAGCTCATTGATGCCGGAGATGAGGAAGCTATGATGCCAGATATGGAATTTGTAGAGATGTTGGAGCACGCCATGCCGCCGGCATTTGGTTTTGCTTATGGTGACAGACTTTTTGCCACTCTGGCAGGGAAGCCGCTGCGCGAGACACAACTCTTTCCACTTATGAAGCCAAAGAAGTCAGAGTAGGTCAGGATAATTTTTTTGGGGACGTAAAGCTCGGACCATTTCCTGGTTAATTTTTTCTCTTAGATAAAGATGCAGACCAAGTTCTCCGATAATAGTTTGAAGTGTTTCCAGTTTTGGGTTTGCCCGACCTGCTTCTATGCGGGCTATGGTGGACTGGGGCATTTTTAGTTTCTTTGCCAGGGTGACTTGTGTATAACCTTTTCTTCGGCGTGCTTTTGCTAAAGTGTGAAAAATCTCAAAAGAAGGGTGAGAGCCGGCGTAAACTTCGCGTATTTTTGGATTTTCAAGATCGTCGAATATGCTTTGCATAACCTTTTTTCTGGACATAATAGTAGTGAGTCGGAATTACAAAAGTGGTGATATTTTCTCATAAAGAAAAAGCGGTGCGCGTGCTTTTACTTTTCAGAAGGATTGACGGTAATTGAGACTGATATGAAGTGACGAATTATCAAGCTCATAATGGCAGAAGGAAACTTCGGTGAAGAGACAATGTTTCGATAAGGAGTGCCGTTATTAACTACGAGACTTTATTAAGTGTCGTTTCGTAGGCGGGGTGTGTGTGCACTTTTGAAAGTGCCCCATTATTATAGCACGCACGCTCTTATTTTTACTCGTTTTTACGTTGCTATTGAGCCACGATATAGAATGTCACAATACGGCTCAGTAAAGCCACGTTTTTGACCAAAAATAAGAGCGTGCGTGCTATAATAATGGGCCTCTTTGTAACCGAAGGCATGCCCGCCAGGTATAAAATGTGCTCCCTTATTATGAGTCCCTGTCTCACAAAACCACAGTGAACCAAAAATTCTACTTTTTCGTACATAAATAACTGCTGTTTCGCAGGTTTGGATAGATTTTATCATTTCCATTTGCCAATCATTAATTCTTGTAATATAATACTCTCATGCCTCCATTGAACAAACTTACCACGAAAGCTAGGGAAGCCTTGCGTCGTGCGCACGAGCTCGCCATAGAGCGTGGCCAAAACCACGTAAACCCTGTTCACCTCCTCACTGCACTCATCCTCCAGGAAGAAAGCATGGTCATTTCCATACTTGATAAGCTCGATGTTGATACCCAGATGCTCGTAGATATCGCCCTCGAACACATAGAATCTCCCGAGGGATCAAACGTTCTTTCGCCTTCATATCAGATATACCTCACTCCTGACCTCGCGCAGATCCTAGATAATTCTGTGCGTGTCGCGGCGACTCTCAAAGACGAGTTCATCTCTACCGAGCACCTCTTCCTATCGATTTTCGACATACAATGTAGTGCCCGTGACATCCTCGCACGCTTCAAGATCGAGCGTGATCAGGTCGCGCGTATCATAGACGAGCTCAAGGCGAGCCCGGCGCAAAATGATATTCAGCCCAAAAAGTTCCGCACTCTTTACAAGTATGCACGTAGTCTCACTCGACTCGCTCAAGAGAACAAGCTCGACCCGGTGATCGGTCGTGATGCGGAGATCATGCGTATCATCCAGATACTCTCCCGCCGTACAAAAAATAACCCCATCCTCATTGGCGAAGCCGGTGTGGGCAAGACTGCCATAGCCGAAGGTCTCGCACTTCGCATGGCACAAGGAGATGTTCCGGAATCCCTCAAAGATAAAGAGCTCATATCTCTCGACCTAGGCTCACTCATCGCTGGTACAAAGTACCGCGGCGAGTTCGAAGAACGTCTCAAAAATATTCTGAAGGAGCTCGAGCGTGCAGATGGCAAGGTCATACTATTTATAGATGAGATCCATACTCTCGTTGGTGCTGGCGCCGCAGAAGGTTCCATGGATGCATCAAACATGCTAAAGCCCGCTCTTTCTCGAGGCGAACTCCGCACAATAGGAGCCACAACTCTAAAGGAATATCAAAAATACATAGAAAAGGACCCGGCTCTTACACGCCGATTCCAACCGGTGAATGTCGTAGAACCGAGTTCAGAAGATGCCGTCGCCATACTTCGAGGTATAAAAGAAAAGTACGAGCTCTACCACGGCGTGCGCATAACTGACGATGCAATAGTAGCGGCGGTGACACTAGCTAGTCGTTATATCACCGACAGATTCTTGCCTGACAAGGTGGTAGACCTCATAGACGAGGCTTCTTCGTCGCTCCGTATATCGCTCGAAAACATGCCTCCAGAACTAGAGGAAACTCGGAGGAAAATCATGCGCCTCGAGATCGAGCGTGAAGCCTTGAAGAAAGAAACAGACAGGACTGCAAAGGCCCGTATGGCTATCATAGAAAAAGATATTGCAGATCTCAAAGAAGGCACGTCCGAACTCGAACTCAAATGGAAAAATGAAAAGGAGACCATTACCGACCTCAAGCGCATAAAGAAAGACATGGAAACTTCTCGAATGGAAGCCGAGATGGCCGAAGCGAGGTCCGACCTCTCGAAGGCAGCTGAGATCCGTTATGGCCGTCTGCCTGCACTAGAGAAAGATCTAGACACAAAGAACAAACGTTTGAAGAAACTTCAGTCTTCGAGACGTATCCTGAAAGAAGAGATAACAGCAGAAGACATAGCTTCTGTAGTTTCGCGATGGACTGGAATACCGGTATCTCGCATGCTCGAGTCCGAAGCTTCCAAGCTAGTCCGTATGGAAGACGTCCTCCGTAACCGTATAGTCGGCCAGGATGATGCTGTGAACAAGATAGCAGATACCATACGTCGTTCCCGTGCCGGCATATCCGACCCGAACAGGCCTATCGGTTCATTTATATTTCTCGGACCTACTGGTGTGGGCAAGACCGAGCTCACAAAGGCTCTTGCAGAGTTCCTATTCAACGACGAAAAGTCCCTCATACGAGTGGACATGTCCGAGTTCATGGAAAAGCACAGCGTCTCGCGTCTCGTTGGTGCGCCTCCTGGCTATGTCGGCCATGATGAAGGTGGCAACCTTACGGAAACGGTCCGTCATCGCCCTTACTCTGTTATCCTCTTCGATGAGATAGAGAAGGCTCACCCAGAAGTATTCAATATCCTCTTACAAGTCCTCGATAATGGTCGTCTCACAGACTCCAAGGGTCGCGTAGTGAACTTCCGTAATACTGTTATCATCATGACATCGAATATCGGCGCACAACATATAGAAAAGATGGAGCGCCTGGGCTTCGCCCGTGATGCAAAGACGACAGACAAGGACAACTATAGTGCGGCCAAGGAAAAAGTTATGTCTTCGCTCAAGGATTATTTTCGTCCGGAATTTTTGAACCGTATCGATGATATCATCCTTTTTGACATACTCTCGCCAGAGGCTATAAAGTCTATAGTGACGATACAGATAGCAGAGGTTACGAAACGCCTGCGTGACAAAGATATAGACCTCAGCATATCACCGGAAGTAGTGGAGTACCTGGGCAAGGAAGGTTACAACCCTCAATATGGTGCCAGACCGCTAAAGAGACTCATCCAGAATAAAATACTTACACCTGTCGCAAGATTGCTCATCTCTCAGGAGGTCGGCAAGGGAAATAACATAGTTGTGAATATGTTGCCCAAAAATAGTGAATTTACTTTTGATGTGAGGAAGAAACGTAGAGGTGAGAGTTCGATCATATTGCCGGAGGTGATGATGCAAAAGTAGTATAGATATCGGCGTAATCAGTCGTGTGCATTTTCGTGCCCCTGCGGAACTCGCTCGTTAAATTTCAGGACAAAATGGTCACGAGGGCATGCAATGGTTCCCATTTTGTCCAGAAATTTATACTCTCTCAGACAGTCCTCGGGGCACAAAATGCACACGACCGATTACGCCTGCCAGCAAACTATTGTGGTATGTCAAAAAAATGGTAGACTGTTACGAGTTCGGAAATGCGCAGGTGGCAGAGCGGTCAATTGCAATGGACTGTAAATCCATCGACCTATGGTCTACGGGGGTTCAAATCCCTCCCTGCGCACACGAAAAAATCCGCTTTATGCGGATTTTTGAGTATGCGCAGAGCGACTCGCCTATGCGAGTCGCAAGGAGGGATTTGAAAAGGTTGACGATCCAGCAGGATCGCCACTGGGTTAATATTTTCGGTAGGGCATTCTCCACCCAAAATGCGAAACCTGTACCGAGTCTGTAAGACTCAAATCCCTAGCCTCCTTCGGCACGACCTGCTGGTCGCCTGCGCACAAATATAAGTAGATTTGACGAAAGGCAACCAAAAGTAAAAGGCGGTGACTAGAAGTCGCCGCCTTTTGCGTGATGTGTGCTCTGAGTAGTTTCAATTTTCCAGTGATGTCTTGGAACTGTCGCCATCGAGGGTGTTCAGCTTTTGTGCCTGTCGGAGCTGGTCAGCTGGCGCCAAGTTGTTTCCCGTAGGGGTCACATACTTGGTCCAGACAGCTGTCGCTTTTGACCGGTCTTGGTCTGGAGCGACCATTGCTTCGATCAGCTTGAACCCGAACGGATACTTGAACACCTTACGAGGTCCGCTCCAGGTCGCCGGGTAGAGAGGGTAGGGTTTACCCTTGTCGAAGCGAACGTACCAAAGTAAGTCCTGATCGACGATCGACAGCTTCACAGACAATCTGCTGTCATTGCAGGCAACTCCCACCCAGTTTGTGTTGCTGAGCTCTATCTGGCCTTCCTCCACAACGTCTCCGCTGTGGAGGAGGGCGATGCTTCTCGGTACATTCTTGGCTTCAGCTTTCCTGGATTCAACTGTGCTGTGCACAGTCTGCTTGATCGATCCACTGTTCGTGATGAGTAGGAGTAGTACTCCTAAAACCACTACAACTAGTGTGACAAGCCAAACAGGATTCAGGTTTTTACCGTCCGTAACCGATGGGCGCATTACTTCGGATGCTCGGTCATGGCTGAATGCCGATCTTTCTGGTTCTGGCATAATTCCTTTCTTATTTGGATTTTCCACCTTTACCGTCGTCCTTCTTATTCTTTTCCGGCTTTTCCCTTGCTGGATTTGTAAGAGGGTTGTCAGCGGTGATCAGTGTGTGGACATTTTCTAGTCCGGTGATCGTGTAGTCGCGTAGTCCATCGGTCGGGAGACCGCGTAGTGTCAGCATTATCATAGCGGCCTGCTTGTCTGTCATTTTGGGATTGTTCTGCTTCAGTGCCGCAATACCTTCTGCTGTGATCTTTGCGTTTTCCGTGGCTTCTACTGCGTCCTGGACTGTGTCGCTCCGTAAGATTTCGGTAATCTGGGGATCGTTGGTATAGACCCCAAATTCTTTTTCATCCTTGCTTACGGCGTCTGGACCATCAAAGAGATCTTTGAACTTATCTTTTAGATCATCTATCTTCTCATTGAAGCCCCGATGAAGCACTTTTTTTCCATCGACGTCTAGAATCTCGCGGGAGTATTCGTTGCTGATCATTTGAATGATCTTGCTCCGACACCTTCCCATGAAATACTTCTCGATGGTTTCATCGTCATGACGTACTAGGTTTACCAAGTAGCCACGAAGTGGAGTGATGATCACCTGCCATCGGACAGTGACTTTCACTTTGTCCTTTGTGTATGCAGTGATCGGTTCATTCAGGACGATCTGCTTTCCAAGGTCGATAGTCCACCCAACTTCTTCTATGATGGGTATGAGACCTTGCCACCCCGGACCAGTCTCCCTCATTGAGGAAGTGGGCTGAAGCTTTGTTCGATCTACATCGGTTTTAGGCTTCTCGAAAGTCGACCAATCGTTGACTATGACCAGAGCACTATTCTTCGGACTTTTACGAAAAAAGTACTTGTGAATAGGCCATTTTGGACCTGGATAGAGAAAGAAGACAAATGCCCACACCATGTATACCATGATATAGACGTTCATCTGACCTCGTGGACCCAGATCGAGACCGATGAGTCTGAGACCGAGAATGATCGACATTGCCATTGCCAGCCCTATTCCTAAGGCCAGTACAAATGACAGGGATAAGTAACCCCATCTGTTTTCAGCTCTCATGTATTCCTCCTTGGACTCTCGTCCGTTGGTTTGTTTGACCGTCGAAACTAACTCAAATTGTCAATAATTCCTAATTTCTCACGCGAGAGCTAGGAACCTATCTGGTATCAAGTATAGCACTATTTGTACTGCTTGTCAAGGTAACTTGTGGTAAAATATAGCTCAATAGAGCGGCGGTTTTGGCATGCATAAACCAGCATGTCGAAGTCGTCGATAAAAACCTTGCACTTTCGAAACTTCCATGCTATGCTATCCCTTGTGTAAGTTTCTCGTCCTTACGCGTTAGTAGTTAATGGTACGAGACCGTAACTAACGCGTGTTTTGTTAGTGTGAAAATGTCAAAAAGACTTTTCGTAGGCTCTATTGCATGGGGTACAACCTCAGAAGGATTGCGCAAGCATTTCGAACAGGTTGGCGCCGTGGATAAGGCTGATGTCCTTATGGACAAGATGACTGGCCGTTCTCGTGGCTTCGGTTTCGTCGAAATGACGAACGATGCAGATGCGGGAGAAGCAGTTTCCAAGCTTAACGGCTCGGAACTGGACGGTCGCAAGATTGTCGTCTCCGAAGCAAGGCCAAAGGCGTAAGCCCACGGTCTGCATAGAAAAATCCCCGCCGAAAGGTGGGGATTTTTCTATGCCTCATTCCGCGAGGTCCGACCTCGCGAACGTTAGTTAATATTTCTCCACCAATCTGAAACGCTAGCTTTCCTGATAATTTCTATAGCCCGGTCGGCCGAGTCCGTGATCTCGAAGAGCTTCATGTCTACAGTGCTTATGGCGTGGTCCATGTCCAGGAGATAAACTTCCAGAAATTTTTTGTAAGGGTCCCAAAATTTGGAGTTGAAAAGTATGATAGGCACGTGTGGTATCTTTTCTGTCTGTATGAGGGTCAGTATGCCGCAGAGCTCATCGAATGTGCCGAAGCCTCCAGGGAAAAAGACATATGCTTCTGCCGCAAAAGTGAGCATGGTCTTTCTCACAAAGAAATAGCTGAACTTTATGGAATGTGTGACGTAGGCATTGGTCATCCATTCATGAGGTAGGCTGACATTCAGACCGAGAGATACACCATGAGCTTCATAGGCACCCTTGTTGGCCGCTTCCATTATACCTGGCCCTCCGCCGGTGATGACTGCGTAATTTAGGTCGGTGGCAATCTTTTTTCCCAGTTCTTCGGCGTATTCGTAGTTTTCTTCACCTGGCTTGGTTCGCGCTGAGCCAAATATGCTCACTGAGCGAGGATACTTTTTCAGAAATTCGAAGCCGTCTGCAAATTCGGAATTGATGTGGACGAGATGTTCCTTTATGCCATCGTCGCGAATATCCTTGGTGGTGATCTGCTTCATGGGAATATTATAGCATGAGGAAAAGTGCAGGTTATTGTGTATACTGATAAACATGTTGAAATTTGAAGTACAAGCCAAAATAAAAGGTGCTCTCGGCAGAGCGGGGACCGTACATACACCGCACGGCGACATACAGACGCCGGCTTTCATCCCTGTGGGAACAAAAGCTACTGTGAAATCCCTCACTCCGGAAATGATCCGCGACCTAGTGGGTGCCGAGGCAGTGCTCGCAAATACCTATCATCTCTACCTTCAGCCTGGCACTGAGATCCTAGAAAGAGCCGGGGGTTTGCACAAGTTCGCGAACTGGAGAGGTCCTACCTTTACCGACTCCGGAGGTTTCCAGGCTTTTTCCCTGGGCGCGGCTTTCGACCGGAAGGTGAGCAAACTAGCACAGGTTTCCAGTGTTCCTGTGAAGACTGATCCTTTGTTAGCTTCTGAAGAAACTGACCGAGAGGTCCGACCTCTCGAATACTCCAAGATCGATGACGATGGCGTGACATTCAAGTCTGTGATTGATGGTTCCATGCATCGCTTCACCCCGGAAACTTCCATAGACATACAACATTCCATAGGAGCGGACATTACTTTTGTTTTGGATGAATGTATTTCACCTCAAGAAAATATGGAAAGACAAAAGCGTGCCGTAGAGCGCACTAGCCTATGGGCCGAGCGCTGTCTAGTCCGTCACAAGGAGCTTGAAAAAGCAAAAGTTACGGATAGTAGTATAGAAGGCAATATAAATGGCAGTAAGCCTCCTCAGGCGTTATTTGGTATCGTGCAAGGCGGACGTCATGAGAATTTGCGAAGACAAAGTGCGAGAGAGATAGGAGCTATGAATTTTGACGGCTTCGGAATAGGCGGATCTTTCGACAAGGATGATATCGGCACGGCTGTTGGCTGGGTCGCGAGTGAACTTCCCGAAGACAAACCTAGGCACCTCCTCGGCATAGGTGAGCCGGAGGATATCATTCTTGGTATCGAAAACGGTATGGACACTTTCGACTGTGTCGCGCCTACCCGCATAGCACGGAATGGTGCGGCGTACTCGAGCGAAGGCAGGCTCAATCTCTGGAATGCACGTTTCGTTTCCGATATGGGGCCACTCGATCCCAAATGTGATTGCTATACATGTACGAATTATTCTCGGGCATATCTCGCACACCTCTGTCGGGCAAAAGAAATTCTTTCTGCGACGTTAATTTCCATACACAATCTATATTTTGTAGTGAATCTCGCGAAGGAAGCAAGGAAGGCAATATTGGAAGGCAAATGGGAGGAGTTTAAGAATAAGAGAAAGTAGCAGTAGTAGTGGGGCGGGCAAGTATTCATTTTTTGGATCCGAGTACTGTCTGAGAGAGTATAAATTTCTGGACAAAATGGGAACCATTGCATGACCTCGTGACCATTTTGTCCTGAAATTTAACGAGCGAGTTACGCAGGATCCAAAAAATGAATACTTGCCCGCCTCACTAAAACTAGATCTCCCTCGGCTTATAATCCTCCGGCGCCCTCTTCAACCACCATTCTATTTGTTCTCTAGAAAGCAATCCTTCCTGTGCGCCCACGAACTGTGCGACAGACATCGGGTTCACAGGAGCCCACATTAGTGCCTCGAGCGGAGTCTTGCCCATGATGAGGGCGGAGACAAAAGTCGAAGCCCAGGCATCGCCACAACCGGTGCGTTCGAATGCTGGTCTAGGATCTGGATACATAGGCATCTGGTAATAGTGGTCGTGGTCGTAGAGATATGCGCCATTTGTATTGTCGGTTATGACTACCAGCTTCGGCCCATAGACAGAGAGTTGTTTCATCAGGTTTTTGGGGTCACGAGAATCGGTCTTGAGTATACGCTGTGCTTCTTCGACATTTACCACGAAGACTTCGGTGCGCTCATATATGCGTTTTAGCTCTGTAAGGCCGAGATTCATCTGAAATGTGCCGGGCTGAAAGGCCAGTTTTACGCTGGGATTTTTGTCGAGATAGTCCGCTATTTCCATGTGATAAGGATAGGAATTGGAAGCCAGGGAAGACAAATATATCCATTTTGGCGCGGGGAAATGGGGTAGGTGATAGTCGAATTCTGTATGGTTCACGAGGATCGTCCGGTCTACGTCATACCAGAGAACGAAATGATAATTTGTAGACTTGTTCTTGTGCCTTTTTACATATGAGGTGATGACTTTATTTTTTTCTAGTTCTACGACACAGTCACGGCCATTCTGGTCCTCTCCAATATTTGTCACAAAAGCAGTGCGAAGACCTAGACGTGCGGCGGAGACGGCGGCATTGGCCGAGTTCCCTACAGCCTTCACAACTTTTACATATTCGAAAGGGATCTTGTCGCCAAAGGGCATGCAGATCTCGCAGTCATTGGTATTGACCTTGCAGTGCACATTTGCGTTCTTGAGGCGGATGAAAGCGTCTGTCGCCATGTCGCCTAGTGATAGAAAATCGATCTGTTTTGAGAACATATGAACATTATATCTCGTCCTGTCGCAAACAGGCGGGGATAACTTTTGTTTGCATTCTCTGACTTTCGCACTACAATGTACATATGGCACTTCGTGAATGCATACAACAGGCAAAAAATAACAAAAAAGCCGTGGGTCATTTCAATGCTTCTACTTTGGACGCTATATGGGCCATTGCGGATGCGGGTCATGAGCTCGGTGTGCCGGTCATAGTCGGTCTTTCTGAAGGAGAGCGGGACTATGTGGGTATACCGGAAGCTGTGGCGATCATAAAAAGTATAAGAGAAAACCGAAAGCAGGAAATATTCCTGAATGCCGATCATACATATTCTTTTGACAGGGTAAAAGAAGCCATAGACGCAGGCTTCGACGCCGCGATATTTGATGGAGCAAAGCTCGATATTGGAGAAAACATCGCCATAACAAAGAAATGCGTTGAGTATGCCCGTGCTTGTGGCCGGGATGTTATCATCGAAGGTGAGCTGGGCTTCATCGGTCAGTCTTCCAAGGTTCTGGATGAAATACCGGCAGGAGCGGTAATATCTGAGGAACAGATGACTCATCCAGAAGATGCCAAACGCTTTGTTCTCGAGACTGGAGTGGACCTGCTCGCTCCCGCAGTCGGAAATATCCATGGTGTGATACGTGGAGGAGACCCGGCACTGAATATTACTCGAGTAAAGGAAATAAGCGAAGCAATAAGCGTATCACTGGTACTGCATGGTTCATCGGGCAATTCTGATAGTGATGTTGAGAGGACTGTGGATGCCGGTGTGGCAATAGTGCATGTCAGTACCGAGCTCCGTTTGGCATACAGATCTGGTCTGGTAAAGGCACTGTCGGATGATCCTGACGAAGTTGCTCCCTACAAGTATTTGAAATTGGCAAAAAACAACATGAAAAAGGTCGTCATTGAAAAGTTAAAAGTATATAACCAATAACATGTCAGATGTTCAATTTGACGAGGATTCCTTTGGTACTCCGAAGCCTGCGGCTCCTGTTGTGCATAATTCTGCGCCCGTATTTCGCCAGACGGCGTATGCACCCGTACCTGGTTTGTCCTCGAGTCAGCCAAAGATGGTGCAGTGGCTCATACGTCATCACCTTGCAGGTTCGGAAAAGTCCGCAAATATGGAAATAGCCACAATAATCTTCATAAATATTGCGATCACTGTTTTTTTGGTAGTCTTTTTCTTATAAAAGTCAGTTTAAAAATATAAACATGAAACTTATTCCACGTTCTGCTCCACGTTCGGTACACATTATTTTTGGTCTTACTATTGTGGCAAATGCTGTCGTAATATACATATTGAGCACATCATATTCTTTGACTTCGGTCATAGCCTGTGTATAATGTGACCTATGTTGACTTTGAGCATAGAAAAGCGTGATGGCAAGAAAAAGAACGCCGTTCTTCGGGAAAACCTCATGCTTCCCGCGGTTTTTTATGGTCCCAAAGAAGCCTCTACATCTATATCTGTATCGACAAATGATTTCAAGAAAGTTTGGAAACAGGCGGGTGAATCTTCGGTTGTCATCCTGAAGGATGCCGCAGGCAATGAATTTGAATCTCTCATACATGAAGTAGACGTGCATCCAGTGAACGGCGAACCTAGACATGTGGATTTTTATATTATCGAAAAGGGCAAGAAAGTAGAAGTCGCAGTCACCCTCTCTTTCGTGGGTGTTTCTCCTGCAGTGAAGGACAAGGGTGGAATCTTGGTCAAGGTTCAACGCGATATCAAGATCGAGGCCGCTCCACGTGACTTGCCTCGCGAGATAGAAGTTGATATTTCCAAGCTTATAGAGCTCAATGACACTATTCAGGCCAAGGACTTGGTCCTTCCCAAGGGTGTAGAGCTCAAGGTTGTTCCAGACGAAGTCGTCGCATCTGTAGCGGAAGCCAAGGAAGAGGTAGTAGAAGCTCCTGCGGCTATCGACATGTCTGCTATTGAAGTAGAAGCAAAGGGTAAGGAAGCCAAAGAAGGTGAGGCTCCTGCTGATGGCAAGGGAGAAGGTAAAACGGACGCAAAGGCAGATGGCAAGAAGGCTCCAGAAGGCAAGAAATAATAATTCAGTATTTGCGCGGTATTATGCGAGATTTTCTCGCATTTTTTTGTGCATGACATATAATGAATATAAGCCTGGAGTAGAGGCGTGGCGACAGAAAGAAGTTCCTCGGGACACGCCGTCGGCGCCTGCTGGCGCCGCGGCTGGTTCTCGGCCGCCTACGCGGCCTCCGAAACGTCCCTCGGATTCTTCTTTCTGTCGCCACGCCGAACATAATACCAGGCTCAAAAAGCTCAGAAATAATGACACAAACAATTCAAAGAAATACAAAAAAAACCTCAATGATTTTTGCGGTAATTCTGGTATTTTGGTTTGCCCCAAATTTCATCCATGCCCAGAATCTCACAGACCAGCAGAGGGCACAGCTCCAGAGTGAGCTCGCTCAGGTGGAAGCCGAACAAAAACAGGCCGAGAAAGTTCTCTCTGAGACCAAGGCGCAGTCTGCATCGCTCCAGCGTGATATTGCCGTACTCGATGCAAAGATAAAAGCCGCACAGCTCAACATAAAAGCAAAAAATCTGCTCATACAGACATTGGGAAATGACATAGTCTCCAAGGAAAAGCATATCAATAATCTCGAAAACCACATCGACCGCGGCAGGGAATCACTCGCAGATATTTTGCGGAAGACAAATGAGCTCGACGACTATTCCTTGCCAGAAGTTATCCTCTCTCAGCACACGGTTGCGGGATTCTTCCAGGATGTGGATACATTTGGCGCGGTGCAGACGAGCTTGGGTGAGGTGTTTAACCAGCTCAAGGATGATCAGGAGAATACAAAGGCAGAAAAGGACGCTCTCGATGCCAGACGTGCAAAAGAAGTGGATGCTCGGTATGCGATACAGCAGGCGGAAAAGAGCATAAAGAGCGATCAGCAACAAAAAAATACTTTGCTCGGAGTTAGTAAGGGTAATGAAAAAGCATATGCCGGTGTTGTAGCACAAAAACAAGCCAGAGCGGCGCAAATCCGTGCGGCGCTTTTTGCCTTGCGTGACGCGGCGGCAATACCCTTTGGCAAGGCACTACAATATGCCAATGCCGCCTCGGCGGTGACGGGTGTGCGGCCGGCTCTCTTGCTCGCTATTCTTACCCAGGAGTCTGCTCTGGGTAAGAATGTCGGCCAATGCTATGTCACGAACTACCAGACTGGAGACGGTCTCAAGGCAAAGTCGGGTTTGGCTATAGCAGGCGTGATGAGCCCCAAGCGCGATATACCGCCTTTTTTGCGAATCATGGAAAAGCTCGGTGGCGACCCGAAACAGCAGGTTGTATCTTGTCCGCTAGATATCGGCTGGGGAGGTGCCATGGGACCAGCACAATTTATCGCTTCCACGTGGGTACTGTTCGAGGATCGCATCGCCGCGGCAGTGGGGATATCGGGTACACCTGACCCGTGGAATCCTTCTCATGCCTTTATGGCTTCTGCTATATACCTGGGTGATCTCGGCGCTGGTAGCAAGACATATTCTGCGGAAAGAAATGCGGCCTGTAAGTATTATTCTGGCAGAGCCTGCGGACTGGTCACAGGCAATACTTCTTATGGCAATTCGGTGATGTCACTCGCGGACAAGATCCAAAGGGAGATGATAGATCCGTTGCAGGGGTTGTGATGAGGTCGCTTGCGTAGTGGGTGTGTAAACTGTATAAACAAATAGAAATGGTACGGCGGCATGCGTGTGCGTGTCGCTTTTGACAGCAAAATAATAACAAGAGAAAGGAAGAGTATGTTCAAAAACATGTTTGTATTGTTGGCGAGTTTGGTGTTGGTATATGGTGGAGCGGATCAAAAACCTCGTTATGCAATCCAGGACTTGGGACCAGAAGATCTATTGTATGTCGATGCCTGGGATATGAACAATCACGGGCAAATAGTGGGTCAACTTGTGTTAGACGCTCAAGAATTTCCAGAACTTACATTCTTGTATTCTGACGGAGCGATTCAATTCTTGGAATTGGGTGGTACACATAGTTCTGCTCTGGGTATCAATGATAATGGGATCATCGTCGGATACGTCATAAGGGAAGGAAAAACACAATCTAGTCCTTTTGCGTATTCTGGTGGCTCTATATCATATCTAAATGTTGGTATTGCCAAAGGTGGTGGAGCCAATGCTATCAATCTGCAGGGCGAGATTGCCGGTTATTTGAACTATGGCGATTACAACCGTGCCTGTATATTTGATTCCGGTAAAGTGCAAGAATTGGAAACATTGGGCGGAAGAGATAGTATTGCTTACGATATAAACGATGATGGCGACGTTGTTGGTATATCGGAAACTGCGAGTAAATCGCAAGGTCATGCCTTTTTATACTCCGATGGTTCTATGAAAGATCTTGGAACTTTGGGAGGAGAAAGGAGCCTGGCAATGGCGATCAATAACAAAAGACAAGTCGTGGGTTCCGCTTACACGGAAAAACAAGTGGAACATGCGTTCTTGTATTCGGATGGAGTAATGACAGATATATACAAAATTCGTGGTTTCGGTAATGTCGCATACGACATAAATGATAGTGGCCAAGTAGTCGGCTATTCGGATCCTGCCTTCGAAATTCACTTGCAAGGGTATCCGCAGGGAATGGTGGGTAGAGCATTCCTTTATGAAAATGGTGTCGTCTATGACTTGGATGAGCTCATTGATCCTGCCTCCGGCTGGGATACATGGTCTGCAAGGACCATCAATAACAAAGGTCAGATAGCAGGCTTCGGTGGCCGTAACGGTAAGACACACTTCTTCTTGATGACTCCAGTTGATGGAAACGTGCTGGATGTCATACAAAAGCAGCCGGCAAAGCCGGTTTACGGAAACTGTCCTGTGAAGGAAGACGGAAAGGATAGTTTGATCGTGGTGACGCATGGTGCGATACCGTCTTGGGAAGAAGTAGAAAGTTCGGTTGGGTGGATTGATTCTATGACCAACGTCTTAACGACATATTTGGCTCAGAACAATCTTAAAAATTGGCAGGTCCATGCTCATAGGTGGGCAGAAAAGGCTAAATTTTCTTTAAATCCACAACGAGCGGACTTTACTCCACAAGCATCGCTGAATGCCGCATCTGATGAAGGGGGTGAATTAGGTAAATGTCTGGCTTTGCAGAAGTGGTCTCATATTCATCTCATTGGTCATAGCGCCGGTGCCCGTTTGATACAGTCAGTAGCAGATGAGGTTGGATCTAATTCTACAACAATACATTGTACTTTTTTAGATCCGTTTGTCGGCATCAGGCTTGAGCAAACATCAAAATACGGAGGGAATACGTATTGGTCTGAACACTACTATTCTTTTGACTATGAGACAGTAGGAGGGCATGTATATCGGGTAACGGAATCTCCATTGCAATTTGCTTACAATGTGGACATTACGTTATTAAACAAAGTTAGGGACTACGGTTCATTTGTCTCTACGGGAAATAACACTTATGCATTATGCTATAAAACTGCTACTTCTCATAGTTGGGCAGTAGAATTCTATCAGAATACAATCATAGGTAATGTCAGTTCACTGTACGATGGGTTCGGCTTCACGTTGAGTAAAGAGGGTGGTGGTTGGGATACTGCTGTGAGGTATAAGCGGGGGAACGGAACTAAGGGTAGTTCTGAACCATTGAGGAAACTTGGAGTCCCGGATCAACAGTGCTCGTCATTCTCGCAAGTTTCCGATCTTCAGTTAGTTCTGAATATTGTCGTATCTCAGGCGGACTCCGTCCAAGAAGGTAGTATAGAGAAGTATGATAATGGATTCAAGGCTACGACTCAATCTCCAGCATGGATCGTCCTGTCTGTCGACGTTACAAATGCTCTAAATTTTGTGTCGTTCGAAGGACAATTCCAGAGTATTAAGCAGGCTGGAGGATTACTTTCTGTGTATTGGGACACGAATATCATCGGTTCAGTCGATGAACAGGTGATACGGCCTGGAATGAAACATTACACAATGGTATTTCCACAAGCCACAAACGGAAACCATTTCCTAGGTTTTAGAATAGACCGTCTTACTGAGATTCAGTCTGTGGTATTAATCACAAACTTATTCATAGGTGCGAATGGTCATGCAAAGTCATTTGAACTTCGAACCCTATCAGATGGATCTGAAGGGTTTCAGCAGTACGAATTAATGGGTCAGTCTGGTTTTAATTACTCTGTCGAAGCCTCGGTCGACATGATTAATTGGGAAACCATGGCGCTGTTAATCAACACGAATGGAAGTGTACGTTTCTTTGATAATAAGTCAACAAACTTTAGTCAGAGATTTTATCGAGCAACTCCAATCTACTGAAAAATGTTTTTTGGTTTTCATAGGCCTGCTTTCGAGCGGGCCTTTTATATATTCAATACCACAAATATATTTAGAAATAATACGATAAGCGCGCATATAGTAAATGTGATCCATATGTGCCGGCGATCCCTACTCGTCATATTTATACGAGGAGATGTATTTGTTTTTCTACCAATGATAAAAACTAGTAGGAGGTTCGCTGCATATAATAGTAAAAACCAGACGACAAATATTATTATCGGACCTGTAAAAGCTACAAGAATACCGGCTCCAATACCTGATCCGTAACTGCTCGAGAATAGTAAGTCGATAAAAAAATAAACAAAATTGAATGGTATCGAAATTACTGTGCCGATTGTTTCAAGTAAAGATGACTGGCTGATCCAATTTTGAGTCTGTTTTCCAAGTGTCAAGATTACATCTATAAGACTTAGCGCAGTGCTAACGAATAGCAATGAAATAGTATTTGATTTGGTGAGCATATGTAAGTATTATATCGACTCGGGAAATAAAGTACAGACTAATGCCTTCATCGTTTTGATTAATGTGAGATTAATGCTTTTCATATTGTTGTAATTATACATTAATCCGAACATCCATCGAGTGAATAACATTTATCCAAGGCTTCAAAAAACGCCGGTTGCACGCATTGCACATTCATGTTACATTACTCAGGCAATGAAAAAAGAAATCCACCCAGAAAACTACAGACCAGTCATATTTGCTGATACATCTAGCGGCAACAAATTTCTCATATCTTCTACTATCGAAACAAAGGAAACAGGCAAGTGGACCGATGGTAAGGAATATCCTATGAAAACAGTGGAAATCTCCAGTGCTTCTCACCCTTTTTACACAAACCAGGACAAGACTATAGACACTGCAGGACGCGTAGAGAAGTTCAAGACCAGGCAGTCCAAGGCGAAGGCAAAACCGGTCGCAGCCAATTAAGTTTTAAGAATTATGAATTACGAATGGAAACACTTTTCTTGTGTTATTCTTAATTCGTAATTCTGTATTCATAATTCTCTCCCAATGAATCTCGACGCATACAAAAACAATCCCAAAACTGCTTTTCTGGCGAGTCAGTACGAAAAGCTTGTTCAAGATGAAAAGGAAACCTTGGCAATGATAGAAAAAGATCCGGGCATGAAGGATCTCGCTGAAGGAGAGCTCGCCAATATTCAGGAGCAAAAAAAGACATTGGAAGAACAGATGAAATCCATACTGGAAGGTGACAAGGAAGAGATAGAAAATCCGACAGAGATGATACTCGAAGTCCGTGCCGGTGCCGGCGGTGACGAGGCGGCATTGTTCGCGGCCGAGCTATTGGAAATGTACCAGCGCTATGCAGAGACGAAGGGTTGGAAAGCGAGAATCATAGACGAATCGAGGAATAGTATCGGTGGCTGCAAAGACGCTTCACTCGAGGTCCGCGGCAAGGATGCTTATGCGGATCTGCGATGGGAGACCGGTGTTCACCGAGTACAACGCGTACCAGAAACAGAAAAGATGGGTCGCGTGCATACTTCTACCGCATCGGTCGCTATCATGCCTATCCGGAAACATGTGAAGTTCGTAATAAATCCAGCTGACCTAGAAATAGAATTTTCGCGCGCCGGCGGCAAAGGTGGCCAAAATGTGAATAAAGTTGAGACTGCTGTACGCATAGTCCACAAGCCAACGGGCATGGATGTGCGTTCGACCGTAGAGCGGAGCCAGAACGCCAACCGTGAAAGGGCACTAGAACTCCTCACAGCCCGCCTAGCGGCAAGGAAAGAAGAAGAGGAAGCCAAAAAATTTGCCTCGGACAGGAAAGGTCAGATAGGCACAGGCGACCGCTCGGAAAAGATACGCACCTACAACTATCCGCAGGACCGTGTCACTGACCATAGGATAAAGAAGTCTTGGCACAATCTGCCGGAAATATTAAAAGGCAAACTCGGACCCATCATCGATGATCTCCATGAATTTGAAAGGACTGGCAAAGCGGGGAATGAGGAGGAATAATGATCCACTTTTTCAATAAAAAACTAGGCGAGACGCCTCTAGAAGCTGTCGAACGCTTGCGCGACCGCGACTCGGAACTGCGTGATCTTCCTATGACATATGCTGGACGTCTGGACCCTCTCGCGGAAGGGGTGCTCCTCATACTTTCCGGAGCCGATTGCAAGATGAAAGAAAAATATTCGGAATTTGATAAGGAATATGAAGTATCCGTGCTTTTTGGTGTGAAGACGGATTCGTATGATTTGCTCGGCATGCCAGAAGTTTTGGTTGGAGAACATGACAATGGTCATATGGTGGAGAGAGCGCAAACTTTGGAAATAAAGAAATATGAAGGCACTTTTGAACAAGATTATCCGCCTTTTTCATCGAAAACTGTTGGAGGCAAACCACTTCATGAACTGGCTAGAAATGGCAAACTGCCGGCGATAATGCCGAAAAAGGAAGTGAATATATATTTCATAGAAAAGAAAGGGGAGACAGCTATAAATGGCAAAGAATTGCTATTGCATATAAAGGAAGTTGCAGGAAGCGTAAAGGGAGATTTTAGGCAACCGGAAATAGTAGCAAAATGGACGGAAGTGTTGAGGGGGAAGGAAAGTGTCATTTTTCCAATTATTTCCATAAAAGTGAAATGTTCGAGCGGCACATATATGCGATCACTCGCGCAGAATATGGGCAAGGATGCAGATTTGGGGGCGCTAGCATTTTCTATTGTAAGGACGCGGATATTTACCGTGGAAGGTGAAGTACTCAGGTAGTGGATATGGCAAGGAATGAGAATGGATGCTTTTGGAACGAGGATTCATGTGAGACTTGACAATCTGTCAATAAGCGTATATAATTAGATACAGATTGAAACTATGAATAACATTACCTTCAAGGAGTACATTCTCCATTTGCCGACTGGAGAATACAAGGCTCGATTCGAAGATTTGACTGGCAGATCTCTCTTTCTTTTCCAGAGCGATTTTGAAAAAAATGTGGAAAAACTCAGCAATAACTCTTCACCTCCAGAAAAGATCCGGAAAGATTGGCCAATGAGAATCAAGCCGAAGATTTGATACCCCATCCGCTTTGCATAGAAATCTGTGCCGAGCGGATTTCTATCCCGAGTTCAACAATCAATTGCAACACTTGTATTAATATATAGGTGTTATGCGAAAAATTAAAAAACGAACCAAAAAGCGAAATTTTAGGCAGTTTTCACTAGAAGAGAGGGTTAGGATCGA
>JBAYIX010000010.1:0-24187 GCA_041665385.1 Minisyncoccota bacterium
GCCGCTCCGCAATCAAGGAACATTAGTTCAATGATACAACACGCACAGTGGTATATTAGGATTCAGATCCGTTTTGGGAAATGCATCGAGATATTACTTCACAAAGAGTCCTCGGCTTCGGGAGAAGCATGTAATGAAGAAGGTGCAATTACAATCAAAATTTGGAAATTATGAAAAAATGTGGTATTTTAAATATTCACATGAAGCCTGCAAAAACCCACAAATCCATAGGCACCACAGGCTCTCCTGTCAAACGCGCACCCATAGTAGTAGTCATGGGGCATATCGACCATGGCAAATCTACCCTCCTCGACTATATCCGCAAATCCCACATCGTAGACGGAGAAGCAGGTGGCATCACCCAGCATATGGGCGCATACCAAGCCGAGCATATCTCTGCCGATGGTATACACCATGCCATCACATTTCTCGACACTCCCGGACATGAAGCCTTTTGCAATATCCGCGAACGCGGTGCTCATGCCGCAGACATAGCCATACTGGTTGTATCCGCAGAAGACGGTGTGAAGCCACAAACTATAGAAGCCTACAATGATATCAAGGCAGAAAAGATGCCATATATAGTAGCCATAAACAAGATAGACAAGCCCAATGCCGACATAGATCGTGCCAAACAAAGCTTGGGTGAACACGAAATATATGTAGAGGGTTGGGGTGGTGATGTACCGAACGTTCCCATATCCGCTCTCAAAGGGACGGGCATATCTGAACTCCTGGATATGGTCATCCTCATGTCCGAGCTAGCAGACCTCAAGACAGATACGGAAAAGAATGCACAAGGACTAGTCATCGAATCGACTCTGGATAACCGCAAAGGCATATCTGCAACCCTGCTCATAAAAGACGGCACACTTCCAACAGGAGTATTCGTAGTTGCTGGCGATGCATATGCGCCCGTACGATATATAGAAGACTTCAAAGGAACAAAAATTGTTTCCGCTAGTGCCTCTATGCCAGTAAAGATCATCGGGTGGACCAAAATACCAGATTGTGGATCGACATTTACCACAGTTGCAACAAAGAAAGATGCGGAGAAACTCATAGAAGAAAATATCATGGCGGACAAAGCAGCTCTCGCGACTATAGTTACTTCGACCGAGCCTGTTGCGCCAGTGTCTGACTTACCTATAGTCTCAGTCCCCCTCATCATAAAGGCGGATGTTATAGGTAGCCTCCAGGGCATACAGCATGAACTAGAAAAGATAAAACACGACAGAGTCCACATAAAGATAGTGAGCGAAGGCATAGGTGACATAAATGAAAATGACATAAAGACAGCCATGAGCGATCCGGAGATCACCGTCATAGGCTTCAATGCAAGCCCAGACAAGAAGGCCGCTTCACTCATAGAACGTTCACCTGTAAATGTGAAGACTTTTAATATTATTTATGAACTTACAGAATATGTTCGCGATATCCTCACAGCCAAGATTCCAAAAGAGTTCATGGAAGAATCTACAGGTACAGCTAAAATCCTAGCGATATTTTCCAAGGAAAAAGACCGCCAGGTAATAGGTGGCAAAGTAGAAACAGGTACTATTAATACAGGCAATGATGTAAAAATCATGCGTAGAAGTGCCGAGATAGGCAGGGGAAAAATACGCGAACTACAAGAAAAGAAACAAAGAACTTCCGAAGTAGCCGAGGGTCATGAATTTGGCCTCATGGTGGAAGCAAAGGTGGCGATAGCTGTAGGTGACCGAGTAGAAGCAGTGCGAACTATTGAGAAGAAGTAAAATACAAATGTCATTCAAAGAATCAAAACTAAAGGAAACTATCAAAGAGCTCGCCGCGGAATACTTTTCCCGCGAATCCAACCGTACTTCCCTCATCACTATCACAAATGTAGAGCTCATGAGCAGGAATACCCGCGCGACCATACTCTTTACAGTGTTACCCCAGACACAGGAGCCGGCGGCACTAGACTTCATGCATCGCCAGCTATCTGATTTTCGAGAATATGTAAATGAACATGCAAGAATGATGCGTGTACCTTACTTCGATGTTGCGGTAGATGAAGGAGAAAAGAATAGGCAAAAGATAGAGGATATCTCTATAAGGACAGGAGCGGGAAATTTGTAGTCAAAATATGTTTTTTGCATGCGTTGTAATAGTCGGCGGTGTATGTTAAAAATCTAATAAACAGCACAAACAAATAACCAGGAGGTATTTCTGAGAATAGGTATTGTGGTATTTGGCTTTTCTCTATGCAAAAAGGAGCCTTGCGGGAGTAGTCTACGCCTAGCTATGGAAGCGCAACGTATCGCGTCTCTCGAGCATGTGACCGGCAACACAACCGTCATGGTGGCACAAAAGCAAGTTACAAGAGGGTTGGAACAGATAAAAGTTCATTATGCGGCCTCCATCGAGGAACGTGAACATGACAAGTGTCTACCTTTCGACAGCGAAGAAGTGATGCGACAGGCTACAATGATCTTCCGCGAAGGACGAGTCGATGAAATCGTACCTATCGCAAACCCATTCCTACACCTATCAAAATGCAAGAGATTGGTGCGCGAATCTGGCTTTCCTCTCCGAGCACATCGCATCGGACATATAGGCTTTGATCCGGAGTCTGAACTCTGGTGGACGAGGAGTGCCAGTGCCCTCATAATTTACGCTATCCGACAAAAGTTCCTCGGCTATCGAGGAAACTATGTGGGTTGATACTCATACGAACGCAAAATGACATGCCTCACGCATGCCATTTTTTTGTGCCCGGGGTGGGAATCGAGTCTTACAGACTCTGTACAGGTCTCGCATTTTTGGTGGAGAATGCCCCACCAAAAATAAGCTTGACCTTTTCGATTCCCACTCGCAAAGCGCGTAGGCGCTTTGCTCCCGGGCATAAGGCGCTCGGTTATAGAAAGTATTGTGGTGCCCGGGGTGGGAATCGAACCCACACAGCCTTACGGCTACAAAATTTTAAGTCTTGCGCGTATACCAATTTCGCCACCCGGGCAATTCATATTTCAAGTAACTGTCCTTCTTCGCTACAGCTTCAAAGGACGCTGAATTTTGCACTTCGCTACGCTCAGGCAAAATTCGCGGAGGCCACGGCGAGAATCGAACTCGCGCATAGCGGTTTTGCAGACCGCTGACTTACCACTTGTCTACGTGGCCATATATCAATACTATAGCAATTTGCAGGTATAGACAAACGCCGGCGGAATATTGCGCCATTCCCATGCCAGGTGCGTGACAGAGAAATGCTTTTTTATCTCCGCAAAATTTGCCATAAAATACTGAAACTGAGTATAAACACCATCCTTTTTTAGGGACATTTTTACTGCATTGTAGAGTTTTTTGCGAGAAACTTCATCGAGGTTGCCTAGAGGTATCCCAGATATAATATAGTCCACCTTTGCAATACCCTTTTCTGCTAGGATTTTCGGCAGATCCGAAGCATCACCCGCAACTATCTCGCAACGCGGATCGGAAATATTTTGCGACAATCGCTGTTTCAATACCGGGTTCATCTCTATAGTGATGAGCCGGGCGTCAGAGGGTAAAATATTCAGTGTGAACCTAGTAAAAGCTCCTGTACCAGGACCGAGCTCCACCACGACTAGCTTAGTTTCATTCTCGCCTATCGGCTGAGCCATCCTCCTAGCGAGGAAGTTAGAACTCGGCATGATACTACCCGTATCGCGCCAGTTCGACAATGACTCTCTAAAAAATATGCTTCTGTCTCCTTTGTACATATTTATCAGTAGATTTTTAGAAAATGCAGAAGTTTTTGCAATCCATAACGGATCTTGTCGAACAGACCAACGGGAGCTTTGACTTTATCTACTGCAGAACTAGTCGCTGTGACAGGAGAAACACTAGAGACTACATTCAATCTCTGTATGTCAGCATTGATAAGAGATATTGTGACATTATCCAATATTCCGCTCGGTATGACACCAGTTTCCGATCGGTCTTCCTGGTATTTGTTTAGAGCGATACCAGTAAGAGTTCCGAAATATGCCGTCTCATTGCCGGGTGAGCCCGCACCCTCGGTAGTGATAGTGTAGCCGAGTTTGTTCAGGGTGACCTGGAGCAGATAGACATCACCACCCATATCACCCACCTTGATGTTGCGGCGAATCTTACCTCCGACTGTAGCAGAACCTATGTAATTATTCGATATATTCGGCTGTGTCACAGAAGTATCCGATCCATAATACGGATAGTAAGTACTACCTCCAGTGCCTTGGTAATAAATACCAGAGGAACCGGACCCACTATAATAACTACCCGTGGAACCGCCCGAAGAATAACTGCCGGAAGAACCACCACCCTGAACATTGGAGGATCCGGAACCATTGACTTGTCCGCTTGCCGGAGGAGTGATCACGACCACTGGAATGACGCTTGCTGTTGCTGTTGGTGTCGCTGTCGGAGTAGCTGCTGGGTTCGAAACAGATCCGCTCGCTGTACACAATGGCGGCATTACGACTGTAGCGCTCACGGCAGGAGAAACATTTGTACCGTATTTTGCCTTCAGAACAAAAGTATGTGAACTGCCGGGTGCAAGACTATCGACTATATATTTGAGAGTCGTTGGGTATGCCAAGTTCGATATGAATGATGTCTGAATGATGATTGGTGAACCAGCATTGTCAGTAAGCTCATAATTCGCAACCTTATAACTGGTCGCTGTATTTGGGATAGTCCATTCCAGAGTGACTTTAGCATCACTCGTATACTGTATGCACGACCCCGGAGGCGGGACAGCGGAAAACTGCCTAGGAGCGGCATATTCGAGAGTATTTTTTGTAAACACGGAAGAGTCAAATACTCGAGCACTGTAACCTGCCGCACCCATAGATACTATTGCCTGATTTATTTCGGATATATGCGCTCCCAAAGTCGGCCCGGAAAAAGGAGTATAGTTCGTAGATATCAAAACTGCCTGACCGTTTATTACTAGGAATATAGGCTGACCAGAGTCTCCGGTGATGAGACTCTTATAGAAATTGCCTCGCACTCCAGAAGGAGCAACGAAGCCGATATCATAAGAAGATATACGGTCGAGTTCGTATATCAAAGTTTCTCTGTATTGATTGAAGATGAGTATCGGCACATTCGGAAACTTTTGGAAGTATGTACTTTGCAGCTGACTTTCCATATTGCCATAGGACATAATAGGATAGCTAACTATACTAGAAGGAACATCACTATCCAGCTGTCCCACATGTATATCCGTAGTGCCTATCCTTTTGAAATCGGTAACTGTACGTGTTACAGGCGCACCAGATGATGTGAAAAAAGTAACTTTTGCGCCTACTGGAAAAGAAAGGTGGTCAGCAGTGACGTAGTGCCGACGTGTAATGAGAGTTGCGGCACCGCGCAGTCCAGACTGATCATTCCAGCCTGCTACACCGGTAAAGTCTATGGGCGTGCCTCTCTTCGTCCATGAACTGGCATTTCTAGCCCACCGATCTATGGTGCTCGAATATGTGAATGGCGCGGTACCCGAAAAAGTTGGCTCTACGCCGGGGAAAATGGGTAAGGAAGAGGACGGGTCCGCTCCGTTTATTCTGCTATCTATCTCTGCAGACAAGTGAACCGACAAGTCCGTAGAAGCCCCTCCGACAGACTGGGGCGTCGGCATAGCTGTCTGAGCCGAGACTGTTAGAGGTAATATTGCCAAACAGGTCAACACAAGGACCGCGATACTCTTTTTTATACTATGCATGTTATTTAATAATTTATATATTTCTCTTGCGTTGCCTAGTCCTGAATGACAACCGATATTTTCTCCAAATTCGTCGGAACCTTGGACCACGGTGGCACAACTTGGCCGCTGGACTTTTCCAGATCTATAACCGGCGAATACGCATGAATAACCTTTTCCGTATCCACTAGGGCCATGCCTGCAAGCTTGCTCTTGAGCTCTTGTACTGGCACAACACCGAGAAGAGTCATATTTCCCTTGATTTGGATGATGAGATTGTTTTTCTTTATTGGCGAAAAGTCCTTTGCGTTTGAGATTGCAAAAACTAGACCCTCCAGTCCGTCTGTATCAAAAGTAAATCCATTGAAAGACTGGACTAGAGACTGCCCCGCAAGCTTGGATACGAGATCCGTTTTTTTGAAAAGAATGCCGTAGACTGTTCCCCTCACGCTCACAACTGGAGTTTTTGCGAGACTGTTTACACTGGCTGGACTGAAAACTGCGGAATATGCGGAACTGTACAGGACATATCCTTCGGGGACTATACTCTTCAGATGAGACAAAGAATCTCGTATTATCTCTGACTGCAGTTCTACCGTCGTGGAAGCGAGGACGCTTGGGCTCACAGTGACCTTATTGCCCTTGAAGCCACCTGAAATCGGACCGGTTATCTTTGCATATACAGTCTCGTACTTTGGATCCTTTTCGAAGGCTACGACGCGGAGCTTTTCCAATGGGTCCATACGTACAGCATTGTATTCCTCACCGACTTGGTCAGCTATGAGGGTGGCGGTAATGGTTCCTGGCGTAAAAACGCCCGAAGAAGAAGTAGTAAAGCCAGGTATGGAAATAGTGCTGGCAAGCCTGTATATGAGACCTTCACTAGTCACAAAACGTGTGCCAGCAATGAGGCGCCACGACTTTGCGGAAAATGAATTGTAAAAGGTTACTATACCCTTGGCCTTTGATTCTGAATATGAGCCTATGGTTGCTTTTACTGTGCTAGTCGCAGAGTTTGCAACGCTCACTAGGTCATATGTGAGTGAGCCGTTTACTGGAGATGCGGTTGCTATGAGAGTGCTGTTTACGGTTACGGGTATCTCCCTCGGCTTCACTGTGAATATCGCCCTAGCAAAGTATGTCGATGCAAAATATCCGAGCAATCCTATCAAAACCACAATACCGAGAAGCACAAGTAGGACGCGCGACTTTCTAGGAAAACGCTTTTTCTTTTTTGGAGTATGGTCGAGTATAGCCGGAGGTGGAGTAGCGATCCTCTTTATGGCAATCTTTTGTTCACCTTCTTTTTCTTCCGGTTTTTCCTTGCGCGAAACCGGCACAACCTGTTTCACTGGTTTAGCATTACTCGGAATTATGTCTTGAACTCGTCTTGGCACAAAATTATTATAGCAAATTATGTCTGTTTCAAAAACATGTTATTTGTTCCTCATCATGACCTTATTTGCGGCATCACGTATATGGGACTCGCCCATACCATAGTGTTCTATGAGCTCGTCCGGATTTCCTGACTGACCAAACTGGTCCTTTACGCCGATAAATTCCATTGGCACAGGATAATTTTTGGCCAGACATTCCGCTACAGCCGACCCCATGCCGCCGTTTATCTGGTGTTCCTCTACCGTGACTATGGCTCCTGCTTCCCGCGCCAGCTGTATCACTGCCATTTCATCGAGAGGCTTCACGGTGGAAATATTCATAACTGCCACTTTTTTCCCGGCACGATCGAGTTCTCTTGCAGCTGTAAGTGCTTTGTGAACTAGCGCTCCTGTCGCAATAATACCCACATCTAACGGAGTATTTCTCTTCACATCGGTCCGTCCCAAAGTATCCGAACGAAAGAAAATAGCAGCTTTGCCTATTTCAAAAGGCGTATCTTGAGTCGTCATAACAGGGGTTTTTTCGCGACTAAGACGTATATATGTGGGATCCGGCGTCTTTGCCGCCGCCAATACTGCTTTTCTAGCTTCTTCGGCATCACAAGGACATATGACCACCATCCTCGGCAAAACACGAGTGATAGCTATGTCTTCTATGGCCTGGTGCGTACCTCCGTCAGGACCTACCGAAACTCCGGCATGGGATCCGACGATCTTTACCGGCTGGTTGTTGTAACAGATGGTGGTGCGGATCTGTTCCCAATTGCGCCCGGGACTAAACGTGGCATAAGAAGTCATGAAAGGTATCTTGCCCATTGCCGCCATGCCGCTCGCTACCGCAGCCAGGTTTTGCTCGGCCACACCGATCTCGACGAACCGCTCCGGAAATTTATTTCGGAAGGCCAACATCTGCGTAGACTCAGTAAGGTCAGCACAAAGACCCACCACATGTCTGTCTGCCTCTGCCGCCTCTACTAGACCCTCGCCAAAACCTTTTCGGATGGGTTGCATTTCCACATCCTTTTCGAAAATCTTCGGATTGAGTTTTAGTTCGATATTTAACATATTATTTTAGAGCATCTCTGGCGGTTTCGATCTCTTGTGGCGTAGTCGGGGGCTTGCCGTGCCATTCGAACTGTCGCTCAAAGGCAGGTATGCCCTTCGACGCTATTGTGTTCGCTATTATCACGGTCGGCTTGTCGAACACGGCCATAGACTCTCCGATACCGCGATCAATATCCCGGAAATTGTGCCCATCTATCTCTATTACATGCCAATTCCAAGCCCGCCATTTGTCTGCGAGAGGATTCAGAGGCATGATATCTTCAGTAAAACCATCGATCTGTATGTTGTTACGGTCAACTATAGCAGTCAAGTTCTGAATTTTTTCTTTTGCTGCAAGCATAGCGGCCTCCCAATTGTTCCCCGCATCGAGCTCCCCATCACCCATGAGGCAGTAGAACTGCCGACCCGATGACCTACCACTTTCCATCCTATCTGCTATGGCCATACCCACAGCCTGAGACAACCCCGAACCGAGAGGACCGGAAGAATTTTCCAGCATTGGCAGCCACTCGCGGTGAGGGTGTCCTTGGAGCCTCGAGCCGAACTTGCGCAAGGTCATGAGCTCAGAGACAGGAAAATATCCCGCATGAGCCATAGTCGCATAGAGCACCGGACAAATATGTCCGTTCGATAGTACAAGCCTGTCACGATATTCCCATGAAGGATTTTTGGGATCATGTTTCAGTGCGTGGAAATATAGATATGTGAAAATATCCGTCATATCGAGTGGTCCCGCTGTGTGACCACTCTTGGCTTCGATCAGGGATTCTATGATAGAGCGACGGATATCTAGCGCTTTTTCCTGCAGGAATTTCACTTTTTCATCAGTGAGAGACATTTGTCATATTATACCAATAAAAAACCGCGCAGACCATGTTGGTCGCGCGGGATACTGTAGACTCACGAACGATTTAGTCTGTCGCCGACTCAGTAAGAACAGAATGATGATAAACAAGATCGGGTTGTATGCCTACACCCCCTCGACCTTCCGGCAGATGGTTTTCATCATCTGTCACAAACCTATCGACGATATCTCCCACAACCCCTTCTCTCGATACCTTTTTGGCAGCAGTATTTCCTACTTGTTCTGCTTTTTCAGCTCGCATTTTTGCTCCTTTGCTTAGTTTCTTGTTGGCCTAAAATACGACAGGCAGGATAAAATCATAACCTATTTGGTATATTTCGCAAATATCTCTCCTTATGACTTATGAGACTTCTTGTAGAGTTTTTATCGCACCCACGATATCATCTGCGCCATATATGCCGGAACCTACAACCAACTTTGTAACCCCCGCGGCTTTCAATTCTGCAGCATTTTCGATCGACACTCCACCATCGATTGACAGGCCCAAATGCGGATATTTTGCCCTTACCTCTCGTGCGCGCTCCAGAACCCTTGGATCAAAATTTTGACCTTGGGCTCCTATATGATCTATGCCCATTAGCTGTACAAAACTGATATTTCCCTGATATACCTCGATAACATTCAGTTCTGTTTCTATATTTAGAGCAATACCGACCTCGGCCTGGTCACGAATGATGTTGATCATACCTCCCAAGTCACCCTTGGACTCGGCATGGAGGACTATACGGGAAGCCCCAATCTTTATCCAATCTTCTATATCCTCCGGTTTACGAAAATTTATCATCAGATCAAATTCATAGTCGAGCTCCTGCCAAAAAGGCAAACCTTCATTTTCCGAAATTATCCTATCAAAAACATTGTCGCGTTGGTCATACGGCCATGTTCTAGAAGTTACAAACTGTCCATCACAAATATCCACCTGTACACATTTTACAACACCCTTTACCGAGGAAGTTTTGTCCACGATTTCCTCAAAATTTTTTGGCAATATTGCAGGTATTATTTCCATTTTATAACTCGTCTTATTTCTATTCTATAGAATCAATTTGAACATTTCTCCTCGCATGTCTTTCATCTCCGCCAAAGGCCGTTTCTAGCCATCTCAAAACTGTAGCTTTTGTATTTTCTTCGCTGACGAACCTCGCGCCGATAGAAAGCACGTTTGCATCATTATGTTCGCGGGAAAGAGAAATGATGTCGCCGCCGTCAACCGCAGTGCTTGTAACATCTCCGTACCAAACTGTAGCTCGAACGCCAGGGAAACGATTGGCAACCATTGCTTCCCCTTGTCCGGATCCGCCGAAAAGTATTCCTATCAAGAGACCGGTTTGGTCCATGGCTATCATAGAGGCCGCTTTTGCCATATATTCGGGATAGTCATCACCTTCCTTATAGCTAGTCGCACCGACATCCTCAATCTGGTAGCCTTTTTCTAACAAAAAGGATTTTACGGCCTGTTTGAGTTCATAACCTGCATGGTCTGACGCAAGAACTATAGTCTTATTTTTCATGGCGGTATTATATCACAGGAATATGTGTTCTATAGCAAAATCAACACAAAAAATATAACGAGTATGATCCTGTAGACCCCAAAGACGGCAAATGACCTGTTCTTTACGTAGTGAAGCAAGAATTTTATTCCCGCCATAGCAGTCACAAAAGCCGCAACAAAACCAATGAGGAGAATGCCCGCTTCATCAGAGCCAAGGGCATGAGCATTCTTCATCAGATCCAAAAGCGTGGCGGCGAGAATGGTCGGCACTGCGAGAAGGAATGAAAACTCGACTATGAGTGCACGATCCATACCGAGAAGCAATCCACCGACGATGGTCGCCGCAGAACGCGATACTCCTGGAACTATGGCTACAGCTTGAGCGAGTCCGACCAAGGCGGCGCTTTTGTAACTGATATCCCTTATTTCTTTTATTTCAATAGCTTTTTTATTATTGAAAAACTTTTCGAAAAGGATGAGTAGTATGCCACCTATGCCCAATGCCACAAGTACGACATAAATATTCCCGAGAAAATATGTTTTTACGATCTTATAGAGTACGAGACCTATCACTGCTGTGGGCAGGAATGCCACGACAAGCTTCCTTAGTACATCCACGTCGAGGAACTTTCTCCAGTACAATACAAGAACAGCGAGAACCGAGCCGCTCTGGATGGCTATTTCAAAAGTTTTTACGAAAGAGCCCTGGTCGAGTCCCAAAACATGCGAAGCGAGTATCAGGTGCGCAGTGGAAGATATGGGCAAAAATTCCGTGAATCCTTCGATAATGCCGAGAATGAGTGAGTCGAGTGGGGTCATCAGAGACATTGTACAACAAAAAAGGCGGTCACTCGACCACCTTATCGGATCCCGCCGGCAATTTTTCTCATTTTGGAGAAGGTGTACCATAATATGCCAGTATCTTCTCTGCTCCGTTCACTGCGAGCGCTACTGACCTCATACAACCATCATCAATATCGGCTTTCATCTTCCTTTTTAGACGGGCTCTGCCACGCGTGCCAGTATCGCACTTGAAGGTGATAGGGAGCAGGTATTTTTCACCCTGAACAACACCTACACTGGTTCTTAGAATACCAGGAATAGCATGCGCGGCACGAATATTTCTCTTTTTGAATCCGTGCTTGCGACCAAGGGCTCGCTTTACCGTCACAGCAGTCTCCATCAATGATCTGTTCGTCCAACGAAGTGGCATCTCACCTGCTCGCGTCCAAACCCCGAGCTCTAGTGGAGAAAATTCGACTAGATGCCAGGAGTAAGCATCATAGGCATCAAGTCTTTTCTGGTATTCTCCGCCAATGATCTTGTCCAGTTCCTTTTCCTTCATATGAAGAACTTTGGCACGGACTCCCGCGACTCGATGCAGGAAGTGTGCCGTAGACTCAACCTTCTTCATGTGTCCTTTATGAGTTCTTCCGGCACACAACTTTCCCACCACAAAACAGCGCTTTATTTCGAGGTTAGTGGTTTTATGGAGTATTTTCATATCTGGAATGATGGTACTCTTTTTTTGGATTTTTTCAAGAAAATAAGAAAAAAGGATGCGAGCCCTATGAAATAAACAGCTCTACCATAACGAAAAAGGAGCTGCCGTGAGTGCAGCTCCTATGAAAACGCAAACGACAAACAATCTTTTGGTACTTATGCGAGCCTAAATAGACTCACTAGTTCCCACTTCGGATTGTCCATGATCTTGCGATAGAACCATGGTGCGATAACACTGGCAAAGAACATATTCCCCGCCAAATGTCGCAACGTAAACGGTATTTGTCCGAAGATCGCTTCGAGCCACGGCTGTCCGTAGAGGATCGGTCCCATGAGAACACCAGTCACCAGATCAAAGAACAATGTTCCCACTATACTAGCAACAACAAAGTTTCGGGCCGATGCCGAACGTCCTTTTAAGAAATACGCTCCCCAGACTCCGACTACCCCATAGGTCAAGGCAGTGACAAGAGTATACGAACCTGCCTTGCCAACCATGATATCGAGTAATATGATACTCAGAGCTCCATACAGACCACCAACCCACGGGCCATAAGCTTTCGATCCGGAAAGTTCCGTCGCCATGAGTGGCGACACATTCCACAAGCCTAGAAAAGGCGAGATGAGCCGGAAGAGGAACGTACCGACGAACCCAGCTACGTATTTCGGCAAACCGTCCAACGAACGAACAATATTATTTTTCATAATATGTGCGGGATTACTTGTAAACCCACACAGCGTACCCTTGAGGATTCATGCGAAACAGTCGCATGGCCTGACGCGGGCAAACCGTCCCAATTTATTGAGGGGCGGGGTGTACGAGATCGGACTTTGATCCTACCAACCGGAAGGATCTAAACCGTTGCGCGACAGTGAGGGATTCACACCCTACTTCATCGTACACGCTGTATGTGGAGTCAGTATATTACATGTGCCGAAAAAGACAATATCGTCAATACTCTAATCATTTTACTTATAAATATCTTCTTCGTAATCACACGACCGCTCTACCTTCCTCGAAAGATTACACTCACTAACACAAGAGTCGCAAGCGATATGAGGCCTACCACCATGACTAAGACACCTGGAACAACCAAGCCGAGAGAACCCATGCCTGGTGTGGTACTGCTTATGTACATCAGGTACACAAATCCCACGACACTGACGATTACTATGATTGCCAATATTTTTTTAAGTATTTTCATTTTCTTTATTATACTAGTCTCCCCGCTTTAATAACATGTTCTACTAAAGTGAACACATGTCCCATCTCATTGTCATACCACGCCAGCTTTATAGGCATATTTTATCACAATTTTAAGAAAATCCCCCGCCCGCTCACCTTTCCAATACTCAACGAATTAAGTGCTGAAAAGGTGGGCGGTTTGGTGTTCGTATTTTAATATCAAAGGACAGATAAATTATAAGCCTGCTCCTGACGAATAACAAGCAACACAAACAGCACCCATAGAGGATGCCATTAGGTTTGTATGTTGATTTAATTACTTAAAAAAGCCTCCCAGCCAAGAGAAAATCTTCTGGATAAAGTTTTTCTTTACCTCTACCATAACATCAGATTGAGTTTCAACAACATTTGATTGAGAATCTGTCTGTACGTTAACTGATGTGACGGGTTTTTCAGCAGGCCTAGCAACAACATTCGGAGTTGGATTTGATTTTATTGGAGTGACAGAAACATTAGTCTTGACCTCTGCATTCAGAGTCTTAGAATTTCCTAGTAAATTGAGATCAACAGTGGCTGATGCGATTTCCTTAATTTCAGTATATCCTACAACATAGGAATTTGAATTTACATCTTTATTCGCATAAACCAAATATTCCATTCCGACAGCTTTTGGAATAAACACTGGGCAAGAATAACCATCCGGGGCAGTTGATTTTACAGTAACCCGCTCAGTGGGGCTTCCTTTCCAAAATTTCTCAACCTGGAAATCCATCGTGCTAACCTTCGTAGGAACACTCGTGCCATCATAAACAAATACTTGAGTAGATGTTGCGGTTGAGATTACTTTCCCTTGAAATACCAAATCAGCACCATTCAGAGATTGTTGGGCAGTCCTATAAATCGGTGTACAGGCAAAAGCAATTTCACTATTTCCTAAAAAGAAAGCACTTAGAACAAATACGGAAGTTACAATCGCAATATTTATTTTCATAATTTAATTATTTATATCAACCTCCCCGCTTTAATCACATGCTCGACCAAATATGCGTATACCCCATTTCAATATCAAAGGACAATTAAATTATATTCAAACTCCTGATGAATAACAAGAAAAAGCTGGTTATAATTTTAAATCCCTGAAGATAAATCAAAAATAAATTGCGCGACAGTAGCTACGAAGAGAATCGTGGGAAAACCAAATAATATCCCAAGAATGGAAAAAACTTTACTAAGTGAACTTTGCTTCTTCCTAAATATAATCAAGCTTATCAATCCAACTATTACAGCCAGTGCAGCAGAAATAACGGTGGCTTCTAGGTAAAGAGAAGACTCTTTAGAGAATGCAATGAAGAACGTCAAGCCAAAGATACCAAGCACCATAGATATAACTGACCATAGTGATACTTTTTGCAATTTTATTTCTGGATTCATAATAATGAATTATTTAAATAAACTTCCCCGCCTTAATAACATGCTCCACCAATGTGTACGTATACCCCATCTCATTGTCATACCAAGCCAACACCTTTACCAAGTTTCCTCCTACCACCCTTGTGAAAGCCAAGTCCGCTATCGAAGCATGCCTGTTCCCCACAATATCCCGCGAAACCAAATCTTCCTCTGTAACAGTGAAGATCCCATTCCACCTCGGTTCATTTGCCGCTTTTTTTAGAATGCCATTTACTTCTTCCGCTGTGGTATTGCGCTTTGAGATGAAAGTGATATCCACTATCGAACCCACCGGCACCGGCACACGAATAGATATACCATCGAAGAGTCCTTCCAATTCCGGAAAAGCCTTTGTCACCGCTATTGCTGCACCCGTAGACGAAGGCACTATATTTTGTGCCGCAGCGCGACCTTCGCGGAGATCTTTCTTTGAGGGACCATCCACCAGAGCCTGGCTCGCGGTATAAGCATGGACGGTATTCAAAAGTGCTTTTTCTATACCCAAAGTTTCATTCAATATCGCTATGAGTGGACTGCCGGCATTGGTCGTACAAGAAGCGTTTGATGAGACTTTACAATTCTCGAGCTTTGCTTCATTCAGAGCTATGAGGACTGTCTCGCCTTTTACCGGTGAAGATGGATCATCCTTGATAGGAGCGGTGACTACCACACGCTTTGCACCGACATCTATATGAGCCTGTGCTTTTTCCGCTGAAGTATAAAGTCCTGTAGATTCGACTACCACATCGATATCCATCTCTTTCCACGGCAACTTGGTAGGATCCTTTTCACTGATATATTTCACATCACGACCATCTATAACTAGAATGCTGTCCTTTTCATTGACAGTTACCTCAAATGGGCTCACACCGTAAGCTGTGTCATATTTCAGAAGATATGCAAAATTCTTTATATTGCCGAGATCATTTACAGCGACTATCTCTATCTCTTCCCTATTCTTTGCAATTTTTAGAAAAGCACGCCCTATCCTTCCGAAACCATTGATTGCGACTCGTATTTTTTTCATATTATTTATATTAACCTATCAGGAAAAGTATACCATATTCAAACGGAGGGCTTTGTGCTAGATTGTTATCGGAAATGCAGGCATGCGTCATGCCTGTTAGTGAACCTATCACCTAGATATGAGCAATACAGCCAGTCAGGAAGGTAAACAAACCGGCGGCTCCTGCCCCCCGCCTGATCCACATGAGAACGAAATGCTCCGGAAGCCCGGATACTACAAGCGGTTCCGGCACATGAATCCGCGCAAGATGCGTTGCTTCAACCCCGGAGGACGGCACTAGTTCCATATCTATCACCCTGCGCGACCACTGCCCCAGCTCTGGTCGCGCTTTTTTGTATAGGTTTGGTGCTATAATATTTCACATTATGCAGGAATTGGTCAGTCACCTCTTTCAGGAATATCCCACCCTCGTCTATGGTGCGATCATATTGCTCTCTTTTTTGGAAGGACCTATCCTAGCGATGTTCTGCGGACTTTTGATACGACTAGGCGATGCACCCTTTTGGCCGCTATACATAACTCTCATGCTCGGAGATTTATTGAGCGATATAGCCTGGTACTATGTCGGCTACTACTTCGGTGGAGGGTTTATACGCAGATTTGGCAAATACTTTAGTGTCACAGAAGAAAGTGTGGATACAGTCAAAAAAATTTTTCACAAATATGACACCCGCATACTGATAATTTCCAAAATAACCACGGGGTTTGGTTTCGCTTTAGTCACCCTCATCACGGCCGGAATTGTAAAAATTCCCATCCGCAAATATGTCATACTAAACTCTTTTGGTCAGGTCATATGGACCGCTATTTTGGTTTTTATCGGGTACAAATTTGGCGACCTATATCTGAGTATAGACGGCATACTGGGTAAAATGTCTGCAGGTGCGATGTTTGTGATCGCATTGCTTGCATTATTCGGCTGGGGCAAGTACATGAAGCAAAAGATTACCACCCTAATCAAATAACATGATATCCATAATCATCCCAACTCTAAACGAAGAAAGTGTTATCGAAGATAGGCTTCGCCGGCTCAAATCCACTCTCACGATACCCCATGAGATCATCGTGACTGATGGTAAAAGTTCGGACAGGACTGTGGAAATTGCGAGAAAGTATGCGGACAAAGTCGTAGCCTATGATGGCGTGACCAGACAGACAATAGCGCAAGGCAGGAATGACGGCGCTCGTGTCGCTGTCGGTGACTTACTCATCTTCCTCGACGCCGACTGTGTCATCCCGAACCCAGATACCGAGATACTTCGGGCTATAGCTAAGTTTGATGATCCCAAAGTCGTCGCTCTGGTGCCCTGGATCAAAGTCATGAAGGAATACGAAACCTGGTCGGACTATATAGTCTATGCGTGTTTCAATACCTACCTCCTTTTCATAAATAATATATTGAATCTGGGTGTTTCCGGCGGAGAATTCCAAATGATGCGCATGGAGGACTTTCGCAAAGTCGGCGGCTACAACGAAAAGCTAGTTGCTTCCGAAGACGTGGAGCTACTGAGCCGACTCAAGAAACTCGGCCGGATACGCATGGACAAAAATCTAGTCATATATCACACCGGCCGTCGCGCACACAAGATAGGCTGGCCACGTCTGCTCACACAATGGTTCCTAAATGCCTTTTTCATGACCGTACTAGGTAGAGCATTTCACAAAGAATGGAAGGTGATAAGGTAAATAAGTCTTTCAAACTTACCGTTCCAATGTATATAAAGGAGAAATGAGAAAACAGTAAACTGTGGCTATGAGATAAACAGAGACCAAGAACCACCATCCCACTGTCACATATCCGGCGTACATTACGAACAAAGTTACGAGTCCCAAAATAGCTCCCATCGCATCGATAATTATCTTTCTTTTTAGAGAAGATACGTATTCTGTATGACCCAAAAGAATAACGTATTTCAATGCCGCAAGTACAAAAAACGTCGAAAGCAAAATGCAGAAAAATACCGGATCTCCCATACATAGGACCATAATTACATAAAAACAGACAAGCACGCCATCAACAAATAGAGTTTTCACATCCTCATAAGGTATTTCTGAAAAATTTCGTATGGAATAATAGGTATGCAAAAGTAACATCACATAAAAAAGTATAAAAGGTAGAGCATCGAGCAAGTCTATTTTCTCCACAACCAAAACGCCAGCAAAAAATATTGTCAGTATCGAGGTTACAGTAGCCGCCTTGGTTTTGGGTGAGAACTTCATCTTATTTCCACATAACCTTTTGTGACCGGCTTTCCAAAAAAGAACGTCGAGACATAGTTGACCGCATATATGAAGCTTGTTTTCAAGGCTCCTTGCTGTTCTATACGCCTCGCCGATGTCGGTATCGAAAAACCCAGAGAAAACTTAACTTTTCCATACCGCGAAGCACGCACCGCAGTATCTGTGTCATCACCATAAAATTCTATGGAGGTATTCATTCCGGACATCTTGTCAAGAACATCTCTCCGTATAGCAGTATTCCCTGCTACCGACATATGTCGGGTAAAGATCGAGACGATATAAGAAGGAACCCACATAGTCCACCAATACAACTTCGATCTGAATACAGAAATATCATAATAAGTATAAGGACCACTCAAACACGCCAGGTGCGGATCCTGTGAGAATTCCTTAACTATTTTTTCTATCCAGCCTTTTTCCATCCTAGTATCGGCATCTATAAAAGCCAAAATATCTCCTTTGGATTCCTTATACCCTCTCTGGCGAGCTCGAGTCACACCTTTTTCTTGTTCCGAAACGACCTTCACCCCAACGAAGCTTTCTGCTATTTTTTTTGTGTGGTCTGTGCTCTTATTGTCCACAACTATGATCTCATACAACTTTCCTTCACTGGAGCATTTTAGTGCATATTCCAAGCACGGACCGATATATTTTTCTTCATTGAAGGCGGGTATGATGAGACTGATCTTCGGGCTTGACATGAAGTGTTAGCGATCGGATGTAGACGTAGCACTAATAGAAGAAGCACTGCTTGTTGGTTTTGTCGTTATCAGCTTTACGATAACCTGCAGATCTTTCCTGGAATCCTTTAGAGCTTGTTCCGCGACCTTGATCTTGACTTGCGAATCTTTCAGGGCTTTTGTGTTTGCATTCATTATAGTCTTGTCTCCCATATCCGGCTTGAGTGAAGCGATGAGTGTCACTGCAGCCTGCGCTTCTGTAGCGGCAGAAGTGATCTTGACCGTGAAGTCAGCGAGAGAAGCTTGGACTGCGGTATTTGTGCTCAAGTTCACATCTTGCGCCAGGCGCGACTGTAGCTTGCCAGCTACTATAGTCTGCTGATTGATAATAGTCTTTATCCTGTCTGCGGCAATAATGACATGAACTTGGGGTTCGAGAAGAGTATAAACCCTGTACGCCTCCATCAGAGATTTCAGATTTTCACCGAGAGTTGTTGTGGAAGACTCTGCACTTATTGCCATCTTGAGGACAGAGAGACCGTTCGACAAGCCGCCCAATGTACCAGACAGAGCTGTCTTGTCCCCAGCTGAAATATTTTTCATAGCATTTACCCGGACCGATAACTTTCCCATATTTTCTATCCTCTTGTCTATTTCCTTTGCGCCACGACCCTGCCAGTTCTTGATCTTTTTTTCCAATGCTGCGCTCCTCGTAGTCGAGCCTACAGTGATAGAAGTATTCGTGATCTGCTGGGCACTCGCGGTATTCAGGGATAGCAAAAGCGCTATGCCGAATATAGTTGTCAGGCCGATTGTTTTTGTATTCATGTTTTTATTGCAAACCGTCTCCCGGGGAGCTCGGTGGGTTATTTATACTGCTATCTGCACTCTTCGAATCCTCTCCGAGACCAACCATTTCTGCATCTATGGTAGCGAGATCACTCGCCACAGCAGTATCAGAATTGTCATTCATGGCTGTAGTAAGACCACTCGAAACTAGGTCGGAGGAACTCGCATTATTACTAGTACCCTGAAGATCGGCAGTAGGTGTCGGAGTAGGCGCTGGTATGACAGCTTTGTTTCCTCCCCAGATTATCCATACGGCTATGATAAGCACAATGATGATTATGACTGTGATCCAAGTTTTGGCTGTTTTTGACATAAGAATAATAAATATTTGATAATAATGGACTTTTCGTCATTATAACACTTCATTACGAGATTACACGTTTTCTTGGTGCCTTTACCTAGCGTACTTTGAAATGTTGGCAACTATACCTGCGGCGCCCAATGTGATGATGAGCGCAGTGCCACCATGACTAACGAACAAAAGTGGCACCCCCGACAAGGGCACTATACCGAGCATGGCGGCAATATTCAAGAATGACTCGGTTATAACGAGAACAGCAAAACCGATAGCCACAAAACCGCCAAAGGTATCTGAAGATTTTGAGCCGATACGGAAACAACTGGCGGCAAACAAAACATATAGGAATATTAGGAGCACACTACCCACGAAACCGAACTCCTCTGCGGCCACCGCAAATATCGAATCATCCGTCGGCTGTGGCAAATACCCGAACTTCTGAATACTTTGCCCGAATCCCCTCCCCACAATTTGTCCCGACCCTATGGCTATGAGTGACTGGTTGATCTGGTAACCGGCACCCTGAGTATCACTGCCGCGGTTGAAAAATGTCTGCACACGCGTGAGAGCATAAGGCCGAAAAAGCACGACGGAACCTATGAGGCCCACCATGATCACACCCGCCAAAGCCACATGTCTCATAGGCATCCCTGCGACGATGAACATTACGATGCCGGTAAAAGCAATGATCACAAATGTGTCCGTATCTCGCTGTGCCAAAAGCAGGACACCGATAACTGCAGACATGACCAAATAAGGAATCAATCCGAACTTGAGCTGCTTTATCCTGTCCTTTGCATGGTGCACCCAAGCGGCTATGTATATGATAAATGCTATCTTCAACAGTTCCGAGGGCTGGAATGTGAATGAGCCGATATTGAGCCATCGTGTCGCACCACCATGGAACAACGTAAGTTGCGGTATGAATAAGAGCAAGTTCACGCCGATAGCAACCAACAGTACAAAAAATGCCGACTTTCGAAAAAAGGAATACCTTATTTTCGAAGCTACAAAAAAAGCTACTGCTCCGATACACAGACTGATCGTCTGCTTCATGGCCACAGTTGCGAAGTTCGCACCCCCTTGGGTCAGGAGCCCGAGCGAAGCCGAAAGGAAAATGACAAAACCCGTGAGGGTGAGAATACTCACCATTAAAAGAAAAAATCTGTCTGTATGGAGCGCTCTTGAACTCATACGACCGGCTGAGATTCTTCTTTATGACTCTTCCAGCCTTCGATATCTTTCTTTATGGCTACAAATTCCGGCAAATCCTCGATCTTGGACAGGCCGAGATGTGCTAGTAGATCTATACTTGGTTTATATAAGAAGCTCCGTGCATCACTCGGGTTGTCCACACGTTCGACCAGGCCGCGGACGAGGAGAGCACGCAAAATAAACTGAGAATTTACACCTCGGATATAGTCTATATCTGCTCTACCAACAGGTCCTTGATACAGGACTATTGCCAGAGTTTCGAGACCGGCCTTGCCCAGATCTCGAGACAGGTCGTCCTTCGTTATCTCTTCTATGAGCGAGGAATATTCTTTCGCTGTGCCGAGCATCACATCATCGGTGGTTCGGACAAGAGCAAGTCCGCGCCCGCTCAACCTGGTTTCTAGCTCATCCAACGCACTTATAACGGCAACTTGTTCGACATGCAAAAGTTCGGCGAGCTTTTTCAAGGCTACCGGTTCGGCTTTATAGAAAAGCACAGCTTCTATGCTGGAAGAGAGATTCATGTGGTTTAGTATATCAATAACTAGGAATTCCCACATCCTTTGTTTCCATCTGTATATCTCCAAAATTGGCCTCCTGCGAGACATGTAGCATACCCTGCTTCACGAGTTCGAGCATTGCAAGGAAACTCACTATGACATTCACACGATTTTCCTTGTGATCCTTTGTAAACTCGCGGAAACTCATACGCAAGTGGCTCGTGATGCGGGTAGAAAGCGTGTTTATCATCTCTTCTAGGCTCATTACTTTCTTCACGACAGTTTGCGGTAGGTTTTCTTTTTTTGGCAGACGATTAATTATCTCCTTTAGAGACAGGAGTGCCCTTTCCAAGGAAAACTGAGGATCAGGTACGAATACAGGCTGTATCGCCCGAGTCTGTGACTGGCCAAATATCATTTCTGCTCCAAAGAGTTTTGCGATATGTGTGCCACCTTGTTTGATACGCTGGTATATCTTGAGACGAGTTTCGAGGTCGTGAATATCACCCTCCTCTTCTGGTGTGAGGCTGAGCTCGGGTAGGAGAGATTTGGATTTTATGAGTAATAAAGTAGAAGCTATAAGGATGAAATGTGCAGACTCACCCATAGGCATGTTTTCGAACTGTTGAATATGAGATATGAAATCATCGGTTACCTGCGAAAGAGAAATATCGCTTATGAATAGTTTCTTTTTTTCTATGAGATCAAGGAGGAGGTCTAGTGGGCCCTCAAAAGCCTTTGTTTTTATTGTGAATGCCATACACATAGTATAACAAATACACTATTAAAAGTTGGTATTTGGTTAGGTATGAGAATAGGGCTCTATTGAGCTATTTATGGAATTCACTGATATTAAAAACAAAAAATGCTTGACAAAAACTGTGGGTATGCTATGATACTAACGGTTAGTACTTTGTCACTTCCGGAACTGAGGGCGGTATCCGCTAGTAGGTTTCGGCTTAAGGGCAGTGCTGGTTATAGCCCCATTATCACAAAGAGCCAGCGAAAATGAGCCATAAATTGTTGCGCGAAAGTTGTGGAAGCTCGATAGCGTAACGGTTCATTTTAGATGTTGTAACTTCCCCCTTCTCCAAGGTCTTTTGACACAAAATGACGGAGAAGCGGATGATAAGTAAAGTGTCTAGCTACACTCTGGTATGGCGTAATCTAAAAGCAATAACGCCAAATTAGATTGTAGGACGGGTTCACTGAACCTGGCGAAAGGCAGTAAGTTGCAAACGCACACCTTTCGATGATGTAAGCTTTTCTGCGCCGATGGGATTACCCGCAGACAACGTTCCGGGCATTGCGACCCGACGTTAAAAAATGAGTCAGTGAGTCTCTAAAAGAGAGATGCTCAAGTAATCCATAGTATTATACCCCTTGCGTCACTTCCAATGACGAGAGGGGTTTTCTTTTTGCCAAAAACATTTGCCTAAATTTATGAAAGGGTCAATAATCGTACGCGCGACAAGCACCACATACTTTTCGGGACCTCAGGGAAGTGACGAAAATTTTCGTCACTTTGAAGAAGTGCCAAAACAACATATCCTCAATATCACCTTTCTAGCTTATTAACTCACCCCAATCGCCTCCTTTGCCTCCATCAACTTTTTTGAAGCAACCTCATTTGCTTTCATTGCCCCTTCTTTCAATACTTTCATCACATATTCCCTATCTTTTTTCAATTCAACCCTCCTTTCGCGTAGCGGCTTTATAAATGCATCGATATCTTCTATGAGCGCCTCCTTTAAAGTTTTGTACTTCCCTTTATTTGCATCATAAAGCTCTTTCAATTCCGCCTCGCTCCTGAAAAGCTTGTGAATAGCATAGACGTTAGTCGGCACATCTCCAGATGAATCCGTCACTATACTCATAACAGACTTTATGATTTCGTCGCGCGTTGCAAACAGAGGAATGGTATTCCCATAACTCTTTGACATCTTGCGCCCATCTGTACCAGGAACTGTCGCAACATGCTCCAAGATTATCGGCTCGGGAAGCTTGAAAACATTTTCCTTGAATGTAAAATTGAACTTTTCTGCTATGTCTCGCGCGTATTCTATATGTTGCTTCTGATCCTGTCCCACAGGCACAACATCGGTATTGTAAAGCAAAATGTCCGCAGCCATAAGAACTGGGTAATTGAAAGTGCCTGCATTTATTTCTTTGTTTTTTGCTTCGGCATCCTTGAATGCATGTGCTCGCATAAGGTAAGGCATGGTGACTATCGTCCCAAAAATCCAAGCGAGTTCCGTGTGAGCTGGGACATCTGACTGTTTGAATATTACCGAACCCTTCGGGTCGAGTCCCAGAGCGAGATAGTCGAGAGCGAGGTCATATATGAGACCTTTCATTTCCTCCTTGTTTTGGATAAGGTTGAGGGCATGATAGTCGGCAAGCATGAAGAAACACTGGTATTCCCCAGATTTTTCCAGATCTATGAATTGCTTCATCGCCCCAAAATAGTTGCCGATGTGAGGGCGACCTGTGGGCTTCACACCAGAAAGCAAGATTTTTTTCATGTGTGAATGATAACAGGAAATATGTGAAATATGAATAGGCGCTTTGTGATCACGAGGAGTTGCTTTTTGTCTGTCTGCGGATTTGTTCGTAATATCTCGGCATTTCCACAAAACGTCTCTTCCAAGTCCCGTTAAAGGAATTTGTCAAATTGTCTGTTTGAAATGGTAGCTGTAGATCAGTCTCAGGAACTTACGACCGAGTATCAGTA
>JBAYIX010000011.1:0-19881 GCA_041665385.1 Minisyncoccota bacterium
TCGATCCTAACCCTCTCTTCTAGTGAAAACTGCCTAAAATTTCGCTTTTTGGTTCGTTTTTTAATTTTTCGCATAACACCTATATATTAATACAAGTGTTGCAATTGATTGTTGAACTCGGGACTTTATTATTAAACTATTATTTTTACATATGGTAAAATACCTTTATGCCCATCGAATACAACAAAGTCACCTGGTACTCCAAGCTCCTCGCTGTAATAGTTTTCCTCGCTACTTTTGCTATCGCTTTTTGCCTGGGATATCAATACGTGGATATAAAAAATATTGAAAGGGGATCGACTCCTTGTGTCTATGTGTCAGACCTGCCGGATAATAACAATACTGGAGAAGGTTCGGTGATGCCTGTTGGTAAAAATCTAACTCTAGGTATAGGTCAAAGTGGGGTAGTGGATGGTCTAAAGATCACTTTCAACGCCCTCGTCCAGGATAGTCGTTGCCCCATAGACGTACAATGCATACAGGCCGGCGCAGTAACGGCAAATGTGACTTTCACCCAAGGACCACACACAGAGACTCGCAACATGCCATCGGACGAAGTTCCTATCGTTTTTGAACTTCATCGTATATCTATAACGGAGGTCGGACCTCCTAGGAAGAGCACACAGGAAACATCACCCGGAGAATACAGGATAACATTCAAAGTTGAACAGATCTGGATAGAATAGGAGATTTATAAGTCCTCGCGAATTTTGCTAGAAAAATCAGAATAGTTTGCATACTTCATAGCTTTTTCATTTACTAGGTATTTTTTCCTGGACTCTTCGAAAGACAGATCGGTATCGATCATTCCTAGGTCATATGCTAGCCGGTCGGAGTTGGCAGGGAGGAGGACCTTGAAGCTAAAAGGTATTTTCTTTGGAGTGATCTTGTTTACGTGTTTTACAATATTAGTCGTGCAGGTATTCGTAATAGTATTATAGAATTCCGGTTCGTTATAGAGCTTGTTCGTGCGCGCGAGCATATCTAGGAATATTGCACGCATCTTTTCTTGTGTTGCTTTTATCGGATATACATAGACCAAGTCTTTACGATGATTTGTACGGAGCTGGACCACATCGCGTTCATCCGCTATGACGTACATGAGCTCGTATTGGTTGAAGAGACCTTTTACAGGGTGATACACTTCTCCTTTTTCTTTACGTATTTCGACAGAGATAGAGACGAATTGTTCATCATCAAATTCGAAAGAGAGAAATGTGTGAGCCGAGCCGGGTATGCCAGAAAATGGTTCGACTATGTACCACACTCGGTTGAGCTTGGAGAGATCGAAACTCTTGTCATAATAGTCTGCGGTATAGCTGGTCGTGGACGCATAGGTGAAGTTGCGGATATTGTGGATGTTCACAGTGTCACCAGACAATTCTGTATAGGGGAGTAACTTTTGGTCGTCGTTCCAGTTGCGGTCATTGGACGGCTTTGTAGCGAGACTGAGTGTGATCATTATTAGAATAATGATTGCAAGTTTAAATACGAGGATGTAGAGGATCCATCGGACAACGGTCTTCAGTTTTTTCATATGGAAAGTATAACACTGAAAAGGACGAGACTGTGAGGAGCTAACTTTTCTATTATGCAGATTGTATTTTTGAATGCCAAAACTCTATCCACTTCTTTAGAAAGTCCGAACTGCTCCAGTCCTTCCGAAGCCCGACCCCTGAGATTATTTTTATGCCGTGCTTTTCGCAAGTTTTCCATTCCGGTATGCTCTTTTCATTTATCCTGTCACCGCCTTTGGTAAAGATGTGAGGTTTCAGCTTTTCTAGAGCCACACAAACTGTAGAGTCATTTTCTATTTCAAAGGGTATGACATAGTCTACTCCTCGAACGTACGAGACTATCCTACAGCGGGTATCCAGGTCCATGAATGGCTGACCCTTTTTGTTTCGCAGAAAATTGTCGCCATTCACTATGACCACAACAACGTCTCCGTGTCGCTTGGAGTCGTATATGCACGAAAGGTGTCCGGGATGTATGGGGTCGAAGCCGCCGGACGTACACACGATAGTGCCGAGCTTGGGACGCAAGGTTTCGAATTCTTCGAAGGATACTATTTTTGCAGGTTCCATTGGAGTATTAGATATAATTAATGGCTATATTATAGGCCAAGTATAGATATTTTTCCATTGTGTTTTTTATCCATCTATGATATAAATACTTCTCTGTTCAATCGGTCGAATATTGTCAATCATAATCAACAAAACCATGAATCCTAACACCGAACCTCAGACTCCTGTTACCCCTGAACCAAAGAAGCCGGAGACAACTACGCCTGAACAGGCATAGTTTTCACGGAACGATTTGGAAAATGCCCACTCTGTGTGGGCATTTTCTTTATCAGGAAATACGCTATAATATTGCTAATTATTCATTTTTAACCAAATTTCATGCCCAATCTTTCTTTTGCCATATTTGTAGTTGTGGTCATATTCCTCGCTAGTCTCCGCCAGGTGAACCAATATGAACGAGGCCTCAAGTTCACTATGGGGCGTTTTTCACGCATTCTCGAGCCGGGATGGCGCCTGATCATTCCCATATTTCAGAGCTATAGAAAAGTCGATATGCGTGTAAAAGCAGTGGATGTACCAGATCAAAAAGCTATTTCCCGTGACAATGTATCCGTTATAGTGAATGCTGTCATATATTACCGTGTGCAGTCTGCAGAGAAAGCTATTCTAGAAGTGGAAAATTTCCAATACGCCATATCGCAATATGCACAGACAACTATGCGCAATATTGTCGGTGAGGTCACTCTGGACGAGCTCCTCGCAAACCGAGAAAAGCTCGCCGAGCGTATCCGAGAAATAGTGGACAAGGAAACCGACGCCTGGGGGCTCAAGGTTAGTAATGTCGAGCTCAAGGATGTGAGCCTTCCTGCAGATATGGAAAGGACCATAGCTAAGCAGGCCGAAGCGGAGAGGGAAAAGAGAGCAGTAATAATCAATTCCGAAGGCGAGCTAGCTGCAGCAGAAAATATGGCAGCAGCAGCGCGGATTCTGGGTTCCGTTGACGGTGCTCTCCATCTACGTACATTGCAGTCCATAAATGATATTTCCTCCGATCAGTCCAACACTGTAGTATTCACTGTTCCCCTGGAAATCCTAAAGTCCTTTACCGGATTTAAGGTGAAATAAAGAAAGATAATAATAAGGCAAAAAAAGAGCCCTCTCACAAAGATGTAAAGAGGGCTCCTTTGGCCATATATATTAGTGGTTCGATGTTTATTTGTGCTCTTACTTACCCGACTGGAAAGCATAATAGCTCAATATGACTGCGACGTAAAGGCATTGTGTTTTGTATTGCTCGGGTTCATAATATCTTTATGAGTAACAAAAAAATCGTATTGATTGTAATCATATTGGCTATCATGGGGGCAGCTTCTTATTTTCTGACTCAAAAAAAGACCGTGGAAATACAGACCAATGATACTAGCAATGATATCCCAGTCGTTTCAAATGATACTGCAAAGTTCGGAGTAAAAGGTGCCATCGACTTCAAAAATGCGACATATACTATAGAAGACCGTGCTGTGACACTGAAGGACGGCTACGAAGAAGAACCGGCGGATCCTGGTTCGATAACGACTACAGTTACAGACTATTTTGGCAATGAAGCCCGGGGGGATCTAAATGGTGACAGTAAGGAAGATGTGGCTTTTATCCTGACACAAAATAGTGGCGGTAGTGGTACATTTTGTTATGTAGTCGTTGCGCTCCTCACTGATAATGGCTATGTCGGTACGAATGCTATTTATCTCGGTGACAGGATCTCTCCTCAATCGAGTCAAATAAAGGACGGTATACTGACTGTGAATTATGCCGACCGTAAGGCGGGTGAACCAATGAGTACACAACCTTCTGTAGGGGTCAGCAAGTACTTGAGTGTGAAAGGAGCGTTGCTTCAAGAGTTCCCAGTCCCGCAGTAGACAATTATTAACTTTTCAAAAAAATGAAAAAATATCTCGCCAGTGTGGTTATTTTGATCGTCGTAATTATCGGTGTGACATATGCTATTTATGATACACCTGCTCCTGAACCGGTGCCGAGTAATGATGCCGAGACTATGTCCGTCATATACTCGAGTAGCGCGATCGGTTTTTCTGTGACTTTGCCTGGGGTGGTCGCATCGACCAGCGATGAATATTCCGATAGTTACAAAGTCGATGAAACTTACGTTTACCAGGCTTCTCCCGCAAAGGTCATTCCCGGCGTCAAGTTTACCATTCCTGAAAACATGGCCACGGGGACGAACCTTTCTCGCGACAGCTATGTGAGTGTCGAGTCTTTGCCAGTATCAGGACAGTCTTGCAAAGCGAATATTTTCCTCGATGGTACTCATGACATAGTGGAAGAAAACCAAAATGATATTTCGTATTCCGTTGCTTCTTCCTCGGGTGCTGGCGCGGGCAACCGCTACGATGAGACTGTTTATGCTATCGGAGGTACAGATCCATGTATAGCAGTGCGATACTTCTTGCATTATACCGTCGTGCAAAACTATCCGGAGGGCACAGTCAGAGAGTTTGACCGCGATGCCCTCGTAAAGGAGTTTGATAGTATAAGGAAGAGTTTGGTCCTGAAAGAGACTAAATAACGATCCTCTTTAGGTGTGCGGGTATGATGACGCTACCTTCGTATGTTATGGTGCCGCAGATGTGAGCTAGGTTTTCCAGAGAATTTGGATCTTTTCTGTCCTTGCTAATGACGATGACCTCCATGCCTACTCTGGGGTTTGTTACCGAGCTAACATCTATCGATGCTATGTTCATGCTTATTCTGCCCACTATTGGGCAAGGAATACGCCCTGGCCCGACGAGCAAAGTGCCTTTTCCCGATAGCCGTCTGTCCAGTCCTTCATAATATCCCACAGGAATAGTCGCTATGGTCATGTCCTTCGAAGCTTTAAATGTATTGCTGTAGCCGACCGTTTCTCCGGCTAGTAAAATTTTCGTACTTGTAATAGTAGTTCTCATTTCTAGTACTGGCTCCGGATATATATTTTGCGGAAATACGGTGCCCTCGAGTAGGCCATATAGACCCAGACCCAGGCGAGAGACATTTGCATTGATATTTTTTGCAAATCGGTGGCCGTCGGTGTTAGAGAGATGAGTATATTTAAGACCGGGGAATTCGACGCGAAATAATTTTTCTACGATATTCCAAACAGCTATCTGATTTTGAGTAAAGGTTGTGTCAGGATTATCGGCATCAGAAAAGTGTGAGAATATGCCTTCAATATTTATATTAGGGTTGTCCTTTATGAGCTTGATTGCCTCGTTTATTTCTGTGTGCAGTATACCTTGCCTTCGCATACCGGTATCGATCTTGAGATGTATTGTCTTTGGTTTGGAAAATATCGGCAGTCTTTGTCCGATAAGGAAATGGAGTGTGTACAGGCTCGTAACTGCAAAGCTCACATCGCGGAGCCTGCTATGACATATGGTCTCTGGGGGTGTGTAACCTATGACCAATAATGGAGTCCGTATTCCGCTTCGACGGAGGGATATGGCCTCGAAATAAGAATCGACTGCAAAAAATGGCAAATCTTCTGGTCCAGATAGCACGCGCTCCTTTTCTAGTATCCGCGCGACTTCTACTAGTCCGTGACCGTAGGCGTTGCTCTTTAGTACTGGCGCGATAGATCTGTTTGTGGAAATTTTCTGGAATTCATGCAGGTTATGCAACAGACGACTTCGGGATATTTCGATCTTTATGAGGGGTTCGTATGGGTATCGGGCCTTGGCGAGGCGCCGAAAAAAATCTTTCATGAAGAACATGATAGCATGAATGTTTATTGTTCAGGGTGATTGGGGAAATTGAGTCTAACAGACTCTGTAAGGAACTAAAGTTTATTTTCTAGTAGTTAAATTAATTTGCTGCAGTATGAAATTAACAGAGATAGTTATCATTGATATAAACGAACCCATGAATACCGCTAAACCTCCCCAATCTTCAATTCTCGTAAATATGATTTGATATAAAAAAATAGTTACAACGATCGCAGTTTGGAATCCAACACGAGCCAGATAGGTTTTTCTTCTTGTGATAAACTGAATAAAAGTACCTCCCAGAATCGGAAAGATAAAATACAAGAAAATATTTAATTGAATATCGGTATTCGTAAAAAAAATAGTCAAAGCAGTCAAATCTGAGCTTTGAACGGAAAGAATGGTTATTACAGCATAAACAGCGAGTAAAGGGAAAAATATTCGTTTCCAGTTATAATCTGCCTCCGAGTTTAGCTGCTTGTCCATATATAAATTGTCTCATATCGTCGGTATTGAAGCAAAAGACATTTGCAGGGAATCGAGTCTTACAGACTCTGAACAGGTTTCGTATTTCTGTCGGAGTATGCCCCGCCGAAAATATTAACCCAGTGGCGATCCTGCTGGATCGTCAATCTTTTCGATTCCCTCATGCGAGTCGCGCAGGCGACTCACTATCGCCACGCAAAATATGTTCATCCTCGCTGCGCGAGGATTCGTTATTTTGCGGGCGATGAGGGAATCGAACCCCCGACAGCGGTTTTGGAGACCGCAGTTATGCCACTTAACTAATCGCCCAGCGCGGCGCTAAAATAAGCCTTATTTCTTTGCTTCCTTGAAAGTGATGTGTTTTCGGAGTTTTGCGCTGTACTTTTTGAGCTCGATTTTTCTTTCGACAAGCTTCTTGTTCTTGCGCGTCCAATAGACCTCGCCGGTTTGCTTGTTTTTGAGTTGGATCAATTGATCTTGAGACATGATATTTATTACATTCAGAGTGACTAGACTACAATATCCTAAAAAGGAAAAACCCGCAAGTATTGGCCCGGAAAATATAGATGCCCAGTACGACGAAAGTTCGTACTGGGCATATGTTGCCACAAAATGTTACTAAGGCTCAAGTATTGGCAGTCTTGGGCCTCATCGGGCTGATTATGTGCAGTCTGACGGGATTTAGCCTTGGCAGGACTTGTCGACGACGAACGTTCTCGCCGTAGGTGATTTCTAGGACCTTCCGCATGAGCTCCTCATTTCTGGACAGTTCGGCTTTACCCTGCTTTACGAGCAGGATGGTCGCATCGTTCAGATGTGGCTGTAATGTCTCCTCGAGGCATTTCGCACTTCTGGAGCATTGACTCAAGTTGACGATGAGGGATCTCTTTTTTACGAAGATCTGTGGATCTACACCGGGCTTGAATCCGCTCTGCTGTTGTATCGATGAACTATGCATAGCTACACTTGATTTTGGGTGAGCGTGCTACACCTTCTTGTACTGCATGTATATTACCACACCTGATTCATTACCAAAAGAAGTTTACTGCGAAGCTAAATAAAAAACCCGCACAAGTAAATGTGCGGGTCGGTTCGGTGCGATCTTCAGTGCTGGAGTACCAGGTCCGAGGATCTCTTCCATGACATTCCGGTGAATTTGGGAGTGAGCCAGCGATGGATCGTACTCACCAAGGTTGGCATATTGGGGTCGATCATGCCTAGGTGACAGCAGGGAACTTCTTCGAAGTCTGCCCCAAGCATGTGGGCGATGATCTTCTGGTTCGGGGTGAAGGTATCGAACATGCCACGTATCACCAGTGCCGGACAGCGGAGTCTCCGGAAGACATGCATACTCAGCGCTTCTCGAGCGGCCGTGCCCGAGGCTGGTTTCATACTCCTTTCCCATTTCTGCGCTTCCGCGAAGGGAAGCGTATTGAGCATGAGCTCGTGGTTGTCTTCTGCTGTGAGCTTGAAGGGAAGACCTTTCCATATCGGCCGCCAGTATTTGGTAATGACTTTGCCGATTGCTTTCAGGCTCAATGGAACAAATCGCGGTGGTCCAGACATCATGAGGATGCAGGCTGCGACGCGAGTCGGGTTCTTTTCGGCATACTTGGCGACTATTACGCCACCCATGGAATTGCCGACGAGCACAACCTTCTGTTCCAGATATGAGAGAAGAGTGTCCAGATCCTCCATGTAGTCGTAGGCGCTGTCCTTGCCGATATCACCTGTGATGTCGCTTTTTCCGGTGTTGCGATACGAGATAGCAATGCATTCGTGGCCGAGTTGGCTCAGGTTCACCATCATGTCTCTGAATATTTCACCATCGCTCCACATTCCGGGGCAGAGGACAAGCGGTTCCCGGAAACGCTTGTGGAGTGGTTCCGAGTGCTCGATCTGCAGGCCTTTTATCTTGAAACTCCTAATAACTGTGGACTGCGTATCCAATGCTTGATTTGTCATGAACTATCCTTTCTGGTTCATTGTTGAAGTTATTGCACGCACAGCGCAACAACTTGTGATCTAGGTCAATTATATTATCTTTTGGAGTTATTGTCAATAGGTTCAAAACCATTACATATCAACCCTTCTTCAACTTCTTTCATGTTTATGGGTTGCTCATACCAGGTGATATCTCTTTCTTTTTTGAACCACGTCTTTTGTCGTTTGGCGTATTGCCATATCTTTGTAGAGAGGATCTGGATCAGGTCTGCTTCAGAAATTTTAACCTGAATATATTGCGACAGGTACCGATATTCCAGTCCGAGCTCATCCATGCGTTCATATGATAAACCTTTCTCATGAAGAGTTTTTGCTTCGTCTATCATACCTGCTTTTATCCTGGATACGAGTCGGGCATGGATGCGTTCCTTGAGTTTGGTATCGGGAATGCTTATGCCTATTTTTGTAATATCATAACTGTCGTTGGGCAGGCGAGTGATCGGAGGCACATTGCCAAGTTTGTGGGCGATGATGATGGCTCTAGCGAGTCGGCGTTTGTTCGAAGATTCGCTTTTTGTGCTCATGGAGAGAGCACGCTCGGGGTCGAGTCTTTTTAGTTTAGAAAAAAGATCTGTCGCAGTGAGATTTTCTAGTCTTTGTTGTTGTTCGGGATCGCTTCCAACGTCTGGAAAAATAGTACTCTCCGTAAGAGCTCTTATATAATATCCTGTGCCGCCACATATTATGGGCAATTTGCCGCGTGATCTGATCTCTCCGATTTTTTTTTCTGCCAATTCCTTCCATTTTGTGACGGTAAAGATCTCACTCGGATCAGCCACATCTAGTAGGTGATGTGGAATGCCGCGCATTTCCGCGTGCGTGATCTTGCCTGTCCCTATATCGAGTCCGCGGTACACTTGGCGCGAGTCTGCAGAGATAACCTCGCCATCAAATTTTTCTGCGAGGGTCACAGCCAAGTCGCTTTTACCGCTCGCTGTTGGGCCGAGGATTACTAGAATTTTTGTCTTTGCCTGTTCGGTCACGTTGTGCCGGGAGGGAGAATCGAACTCCCATGGATTACTCCGCACGATTTTGAGTCGTGTGCGTCTACCAATTCCGCCATCCCGGCAATACAGGTAGTTTACTAAAATTTGAGCGAAAATCAAACGAGATGATATAATACTTCCATGTCAGCCTCATATGTCAACAATGCCATCTTTTGGATCGAAGTGGGAAAGATCAGCCCAAACCCTTATCAACCTCGAAGGGAGTTTGACGAAGCAGCACTAAAGAGCTTAGCAGAATCTATCCGCATGTACGGAGTTCTCCAGCCATTGGTCGTCACCAGGAAGGAAGTGATTCATGAAGGTGGCGGCATGACAGTGGAGTATGAGCTCATATCCGGTGAGCGCCGTTTGCGCGCATCTCGTCTCGCTGGTCTGGCCCAAGTTCCGGCACTCATACGAAATGGTGAAGAAAGTGCGCGCGAAAAGCTGGAAATTGCTATCATCGAAAACTTGCAAAGGGAAGATCTCAACCCTGTCGAGAGGGCGAGGTCATTCAGTCGTCTCATAAAGGAGTTCGGCCTAAAGCAGATCCAAGTCGCGGATAAGGTCGGCAAGAGCCGCGAGTACGTGGCAAATACATTGCGTATCCTCTCTCTTCCGGAAGATATGCTAAATGCTCTCGGTGAAGGTAAGATATCCGAAGGTCATACCCGACCCCTCCTCATGCTCGTCGACAAGCCGGAAGAACAGTTGGTTTTATTCAAGGAGATACTTACAAAGAAGCTTACCGTTCGCGAAGCCGAAGCCGCATCGAGAAGAGTGGCTACGGATCGCATACGGAACAGAGAAAAGTATCTCGATCCCGCTATCATGGAAGTCGAACGCAAATTAAATGAACTTTTGGGAACAAGAGTAAAGGTAGACAGAACAGAAAATTCCGGGGGCACGGTAAAGATAGATTTCTTTAGTCAGGAAGACTTGCAAATTCTCCTCGCCAAGCTCAGTGCTACAAGTAGTGGAGTCACTGTTCCGCTTACTGCGACGGATCAAGTTCCTGTTACTCAGATTGATGCCGAGAGTGCGACCGGTCTCGATAAGCCCATAGATGATCGCTCCCCAGCAGACATTCAAAAAGAAGAAAACGAAGATCTCTACTCGCTCAAGAATTTTGCTATTTGACAGATACTCTCAAAAGTCATACTCTATTAGTGAACCCTAGTTCACAATCAACAAAAGGAGATGCTATGTCCGTCAACTTGGCGTCCACATCCGTAATCCGTGAGACATCCTGGGATCATTTCTTGGAGCTATGCAAAGGAGTTACAGTGGTAAAAGGCACTAGACCCACTTTTAGGATTTTGAACGAAGTGGATTTGGAGATGATTACCTTCGTCACTTATCTTCATAGTGATCTCTGTACACGTTGCGGTGATATTGCCGGATCTCAGGCAAATCCCAAAAATCGGAATGCCGCGGCTGTTATTATCCGCCGAGCAGTCAGCGGTTTGTCGGAAGACAAACGTCTTCCGCTTCTACAGTGTTTGAATGGGGATCTGCCAAATGCGTCCGGTATCTGGCTCGACGCCATTCGGTTCAATACGGAGGCTTACTGCGCGGAGATGGATAAGCTTCCGAGAAAGTTCTAGGAGAGGTAAAATCGTCCAACAATTTTTATCACAAGGAACCTCCTACAGGTTCCTTTTTCTTTTTCTGAAATCCTCTTGGTTTCTTCTCTTGAGCTAGGAGTTCGAGTGCTCTATCGAGACTGATAGTGTATACATCATCTGGAAACTTAACAGATCGGAAGTTTCCATCCTCCATGACATATGGGCCAAAGCGCCCCATGGAAGCGATGATATCTTTTTCTGTTTTGGGATTTTTGCCGAGGTTTCTGGGCAGGCTCAAGTATTTGAGTGCCTCTGCCATAGTGACCTTGCTCGGATCCATGCCTTTTGGTATAGATGCCATTCTTGGTTTTATGACTTTTGGAACAGGGGATTCTGCCAGGACCTCACTCGAGTCACTTGCTGGTTTTTCTGCCGATGTAGCTTTGTCTTTGTCAGAAGCAAGATCTGCCAACTTTTCTTTTTTAGTCTTTCTCTTTTTTGCTACCTTGGGAGGCTTCACACCTAGCTGGACATATGGACCAAATCTGCCAGAAAGAACAAAGATGGGAAGGTTCGTGGTCGGGTCGATACCTATGGGTTCGTCTTTCTTTATCTCAAATCCTTCTATAGTGAGAGCTCCGTCGCAATCTGGGTAGCGAGCACATGATATGAACTTGCCGTTTTTGCCGAGTTTGATGACCATTTTACCCTGGCATTTTGGACACCTGAATTTATTATCCGCTTCACCTAGGTTTGTGATCTTTTCGATATTCTCCTTCGACTCTACATCTTTGTGAAATGGCACATAAAATTCTTGTAGAGTATCAAAATATTTGTGTGTACCATTTGCTATACCATCAAGTTTGTCTTCCATGGTCGCTGTGAATGTGTCGCTGATGTATGTAGGGAAGTTGTCTTCCAAAAAAGTTGAAACAACTTCACCTGTGTCAGTGGGGCGTAAGGAACGTGCTTCCTTCATGACATAACCGCGGTCTTCAATAGTCTTCGATATGGTCGCATATGTGGAAGGCCTACCGATGCCACGCTTCTCGAGCTCCTTTATGAGACCCGCTTCGGTATAGCGAGGAGGTGGCTGGGTCTGCTTTTCCAGTGAATCGATGTTTATGAGATCGAGCGGCTCACCCTTGTTGCACACGGGTAATATGACGGTTTCGTTTTCGGATTCGGGGTCGGCTTTCATCCAACCTTCGAAGAGTATGCGTGTGCCGATGACTTCGAAGTTTGGGAGCGAAGCAGGAGAAGAAGTAACATTTGCGATCACCTTCGTCTTTGCGATCCGTGCATCCGCCATCTGCGAAGCGACGGTGCGTTGCCAGATCAGGCGATAAAGTTTCTTCTGTTCGTCATTTGCACCCGCGTTCATCTTTTCCGCATGTGTCGGACGGATGGCTTCGTGAGCTTCCTGAGCATTTTTACTCTTTGCAGAATATGTGCGAAGGAGAAGATGATCCTTACCGTATTGTTTTTCTATGGCTTTGCTTATCTGTTCCAATGCTTGTTGACCGAGATTTGTCGAGTCTGTACGCATGTAAGTTATATATCCGGCTTCGTAGAGCTTTTGTGCTATGCCCATGGTGCGTGAAGGGGAAAATCCCAGACGCGAACTCGCGGCTTGCTGAAGAGTCGATGTGATAAAAGGTGCCCGAGGCGAACGCTTCTGCTCAGACTCTTCTACATCTATGACTTGCCACTTTTCTTTCTTGGCGATTCCGAGGATTCGATCTACTTCTTTTTTATCCCGAGGTTCTTCGGAGCAGGTGAGGGTAAGCTCGTCCTTTTTTGGAGTGTTCCATTTGCCACTGATGACCCAGAATGTTTCTGGCTTGAAGGCACGGATCTCGCGCTCGCGCTCCATTATTATGCGCAAGGCGGGGGACTGTACACGGCCTGCGGAGAGTCCATAGCGGACTTTTTTCCATATGAGACCAGAGAGATCATAGCCTACGATACGGTCTAGCACTCTGCGTGCCTCCTGAGCTTCGCGGAGGTTCTCATCTATGGGGCGGGGGTGTTTCAGGGCTTCTTCGACTGCTTCCTTTGTGACTTCGTGGTATGTGATGCGCTTTATTTTGCTCGCTGGAATATCACCTCCCAGCGCCTTCTTTGTCAGAATCTCTTTCAGATGCCAAGCTATGGCTTCACCTTCGCGGTCGGGGTCGGTTGCTAGGAGTATTTCATCGGCATTACGGGCGGAACTTTGTATGTCGTCAATAATGTTTTGTTTCTTTGCGACTATTTCATAGTGAGGGATGAATCCTCCTTCTATGTCGAGTGCTTTCTTTTGAGATTTTGGTAAGTCGCGCACGTGGCCGACGGAGGCACGCACGATAAAATCTTTTCCAATGTACTTGGAAATTGTTTTTGCTTTTGATGGTGACTCGACGATCAATAGTTTCATGGGGTTTAGTATTGCATGGTTGATTCATTTGTCAAAATTGCTCAAAAATCCTGGCGAGCACACGGGGTAAGTATCCTCGTCTGCGGATTCGCTCGTAATCTCTCGGCATTTCCACAAACCGTGCCCTCCATGGATTCGGTCACAGTTTGGGAAATGCACCGAGATATTACTTCGCGAAGAGTCCTCGCCTTCGGATACTTACCCCGTGTGCTCGCCAGGATTTTTGAGAGGTTAGTGGTTGGTTGCCTAATGGGCAAATAACTGTTATATTTTTCTCCTAGTAAGCACGAAGTTAGTTACCAACAATCCGCCCATAGCTCAGCTGGTAGAGCAGATCCCTCTTAAGGATAAGGTCGTAGGTTCGATCCCTACTGGGCGGACAAAAGGAGCGAAGCGAGTTTTGGCCGCCCAAGCGACTCGCATATGCGAGTCGCGGGTAGGGATCGAAAAGTCTGAGCTTATTTCTGGTGGGGCATTCTCCGCCAGAAATGCGAAGACTGTACCGAGCCTCCATCGGCACGTTCTACTGAACGGCTGTAAGCTTCGATCCCTACTGGGCGGACAGATTTATGATAATTTCATTTTTTGTGTTAGATTTTAGTCACGATTTGCCGGGGTGGCGAAATTGGTAGACGCACGTGGCTTAGGACCACGCGGAGCAATCCTTGGAGGTTCGAGTCCTCTCCCCGGCACAAAAAATTTATTGAATGAATAGCCGAAATATGATAGCCTTAAAACATGAAGAATATTATTCAATTCTTAGTGTCAAACGAAGATAATACCTATACGGCGGAAGGTGTTAACATTCCCATTGTTACTGAAGGGAAGACTTTTGAGGAATTAAAGGAAAATATCATTGATGCTGTTAAGTTGTTTTTCAAGGACGAAGATTCTAGTTTGCTAGGCTTTGGCCCTATGCCTTCAATTCTTACCAGTTTTGAACTCCCTGCAAATCTCCATGGGAGCAATGCTTAGAACTCTTTCAGGAAAGGATGTAATTAGAATCTTTAATATGCTATTATACAGCGATAGCTTCAGAGCTTGACTTAAAAAAGCATTATCTGCTAGTATGAGTTTTGCGCACCAATAATGAATATTGCGCCTAACGGCAAAAAAATCACGACCGGTATCGTCACAGAAGCCTTACCGGATACTTTGTTTCGAGTAGAACTTACCGAAACGAAGGAAATAATACTGGCGTATCTTGCCGGCAAGATGCGCATGAACCGTATACGTGTATTGGTGGGAGACAAAGTCGAACTGGAACAGGATCCATATGGTGGCAAGGCTAGAATTACAAGAAGGACATAGTTATCCAAAAATGAGAGTAAAAGCTTCAGTCAAGACAATCTGTGCAAAATGCAAAGTCGTACGACGCAAGTCATACGTATATGTAGTATGCACGGCGAACCCCCGACACAAGCAGAGGCAAGGATAAATTTTCATATTCGTAATTCATAATATTTAATTCAAATTTAATGCGTATCCTAGGAATAACACTACCCGATAACAAGCGAATGGACATCGCCCTCACTGCTATCTATGGTATTGGTCGTTCCCGCGCAAAGCATATTCTACTTCAGACCAAGGTTGACCCGACTATAAAGCCTACAGCTCTCACAGTCGATCAGGAAAACAGCATTAGGAAAATAATTGAGGGATTTAAGATTGAAGGTGATCTCAAGCGTGAGATCGGCGGCAATATTAAGCGCCTCAAAGACATAAAGGCATACCGTGGCAATCGACACGCTCGTCATCTCCCATCACGGGGTCAGCGTACAAAGACAAACTCCCGCACGGTTCGCGGAAACGTCAGGAAGACCATGGGATCTGGACGCAGGAAGGAAGAAAAGACATAATCAAAAAATATGGGTAAAAAAAGAATCGTCACAACAGGAACAGCAGAAAATGCGGATGGAAAGCCGAAGGCTCCTTCTTCGTCCAAGAAACGCATCGATGGAGGCATATTATATGTTCAGTCTACTTATAATAACACCAAGCTAATGCTCACTGACAAGCAGGGTAATGCCCTCATGTGGGGTTCGAGTGGTGCAGCAGGTTTCCGTGGCGCAAAGAAAGGCACTCCTTTTGCGGCTGCTAAGGTCGGCGAGACTCTCGCTACCAAGGCCCAGAACCTGGGTTTGAAGGAGATCGATGTTGTGGTAAAAGGTGTTGGTTCCGGACGTGAGTCCGCTATTCGCGGTTTTATCAGCAAGGGGGTGGTCATCACATCTATAAAGGATGCGACACCGGTACCATTCAATGGTCCTCAGCCCAAAAAGCCAAGGCGCGTCTAATATAAAATCATATGCAAATCGGACCACGATACAAGAAAGCTCGTTACCTAGGCGCCCCTGTCTTCAAGAAGACTCAGACGCAAAAGTATGCCATGCGTGCACAAAGCAAGGTCAAGACTTCGCGCGGTGGTCGTGGAGGCAAGAGCGAATATGGCCGACAGATGCTCGAAAAACAAAAAGCCCGATACAGCTATGGTGTCTCTGGTGGTCAGTTTACAAACTATGTAAAAAAAGCTTTGCAAGCGACAGGAGACAATAGCAAGAACCTTCTCCGTATCTTGGAGGGACGTCTAGACAATACCGTCCTCCGTGCAGGATTTGCTCCTTCACGTTCTGCTGCAAGACAGATGGTCTCTCACGGTCATATCATGGTAAATGCAAAAAAGGTAACAATACCTTCATATTCTGTACGAGTAGGTGATAAGATCACTATCCGTGAAGGTAGCAAAGGCAAGGGTATCTTCACCAAGCTCGATCAAGAACTCGAGAATATCACTTCACCGGCATGGATAAAGCTCGACAAAGCCAAGAAAGAAGTCTCGATAGAAGCTGAGCCGAGTGTGGACACAACGGAACTCCTGTTTGATGTCCGATCTGTGTTGGAGTTCTATACACGCTAGACAATTATTATTTTTAATGTATAATTAGTAATCTAATATTTTTTCTATAAAAAACATGACTTACGACGTCGTTCTTCCATCAAAACCAAAAGTAATCCGTGAGGATGCTCTCACAGGCACATACGAAATAGATGGCCTGTATCCTGGTTACGGTCACACTTTGGGCAATTCACTCCGCCGTATAATATTGTCCTCTTTGCCTGGTGCGGCTGTGACAAAGGTCAAGATCAAGGGTGTTGATCATGAATTTTCGACCATAAACGGCGTAAAGGAAGACGTCATAACCATTTTGCTAAATCTGAAGAAACTCCGCATCCGCATAAATACCGATGAGCCTCAGACTCTCGTCATAAAGATAAAGGGTGTAAAGCAGGTACAGGCCAAGGATATAGAAGTTCCTGGTCAAGTAGAAGTTTTCAATCCAGAATTGCACATTGCTTCTCTCACAGACAAAAATGCAGAATTTGACGCAGAGATAACAGTAGAGAGGGGTCTCGGTTATGTACCAAAGGAAGTCCTCCAGAAGGATCGCGTGGAGATAGGTTCTATCACTCTCGATGCGGCCTTTACCCCTATCCGTAAAGCAAACTATGAAGTAGAAAATATGCGTGTGGGTGACAGGACTGACTTCAATCGCTTGCGTCTCACTATCGAGACAGACGGCACTATCACTCCCAATGAGGCTTTGGAAAAATCTATTGCTCTCATGATCAACCAGCTCAAGGCTATTGTTGGATTCAAGGAAGAAGAAGTAGTTGAAAGCAGGGATGGGAATGGTGGTAAAGAAGGTGAAGATGCTGACGGTAAAAATGATGAAGCAAAAGGCGAAGGCAAAGGTGAAGTCGATTCTGAGCTCTTGAAGACCAGGATAGACTCTATGGGCCTGTCTTCACGAACAGCAAAGGCTCTCAATGCCGCAAACGTCCGCACTTTGGGAGGCTTGGCCAGGAAGAAAGAAAGCGACATTATGGATATCGACGGTCTCGGCGCAAAGGGTATGCAAGAGATAAAGAAATTATTGGCTCAATACGGCATCACACTGAAGCAATAATATTCTTAATTTTAATTCATTACCATGAGGCACCACAATAACGTAAGAAAATTCGGCAGGGAAAAAACACAGAGACATGCACTCTTGCGTTCTTTGGCGCGTAACCTTATCCGTGATTCGAGGATTCAGACGACTCTTCCGAAGGCAAAGGAACTCCGACCTTTCGTAGAAAAGCTCGTCACAAAAGCCAAGTCAAACACTATCGCTACTCGTCGTCTGCTCTCCGCTCGTCTTCATGGTGCTCCAGAAGTAAAGAAGCTTGTCGATGAGATAGGCCCAAAGTACGCGACTAGGAAGGGAGGTTATACCAGGATCATCCGCATGCCGACTAGGGAGCTCGACGGTAGTGCTATGGCTCTCATAGAATTCGTAGAGTAAGATCAAAAATATGAAATACACACTTGATGCAAGAAACAAAAAGATAGGCAGGGTCGCGAGCCAAGCGGCTCAGATCCTCATGGGTAAAAATCTGACTTCATTTGCAAAGAATGTTGTGGCAGAAAGCACGGTAGAGATTTTGAATACAAAAGATGCCGATGTTACCGCAAAAAAGAAAGTTGGCGACAAATATGTGACCTATACCGGACACCGAGGGGGACTCCTCTCCGAGACATTGGGCGAGCTCATCACTCGACAGGGATTTTCCGAGGCATTCCGTCGCGCGGTTTACCGTATGTTGCCTCCGAACAAGCTCCGCGCAAAGAGGATGAAGAATCTTATTATTAAAGAGTAAAGATAGAATTTCGAAACTCCGTTTATGACACCAAAACCAACCACAACCAAATATTTCGAAGCCGTAGGCCGCAGGAAAACTGCTATTGCTCGCATTCGTCTTTTCTCTGAAGCAAAGACTACTTTTATCGTAAATGAAAAGGCGATGGAACAGTATTTCCCAGTTCGCGAAATGCAGGTCACAGCCATGGAAGCTATGAAAAACTCCGGTGTCGAAGCCAAGTTCTTCATCTCCGCAAAAGTAAAGGGTGGGGGTCTCTCCGCACAGTCGGAAGCAGTACGTCACGGTGTCGCTCGCGCACTTCTCATATATGACAAGGAACTCCGAGGCAAGGTAAAGAAGCTAGGATATCTCAAACGTGATCCTAGGGCAAAGGAAAGGAGGAAGTTCGGGCTCAAGAAAGCGCGCAAATCTCCTCAGTGGTCAAAGAGGTAGGAGGGAAGACACAAAAGCCGTTTTAAGTTTGGCAGGCGTGTGCTTTGGGGTGCGGCATCTTCGAAATTCGCCGCAAGGAGCTTGTAGCACGTTCTCACACTTCCGCTCCGTGGAAGTGGGGGGCGTGCGCCTATAGAAGGAGCTTATTATATTCCGCAGAGGTTTTTGAAGAATGGCTTTGTGGAGCCATGTATAGGATCAGAACTGGGGATATGTAGCTGACAAGACTTTGCTCGACAGGAATATGTATTGTCGCGGCATTTCTTCCCAAGTAATTCGGCTTGGGGTTTTTAATAATTATTATCCTTTATCCATTTCCAAGCATCTTTTGGTAACCAACCATTTCTATTTTGGTTTGTGACGTCCACAATTAAAAGATGGTCTCCGGGGGCCATTTGTGCGTGTAACCGTTCGTTCCACTCATCAACACCGAGAGTAGTTTTTATCATCCAAATTGATTTAATGTAATGCCACCAGCTATCTGCTGATTTTATTGTATTATAAAAAGATGAATAATCTTTTCCAGTGTTATTTAAATTGTAGGAAATCAGTAGTATCATAAGTTATTCGATTGATTTAAGACAATCATCAGCTTCTTTGTTGGACATGATTGTTATGGTAAGACTTTCGGGTGAAATTTTATCAGGAGCTTTTCCATCCCAGAAGATGTAGAGGAATTTTTTTACTGGAGATCGTAGATTTGTAGCGTAAACAACAATGGGTATAAGATATGTACCGGCCTCCAAGTTTATTTGTTGTCCCTCGTTTGCCGGATCATCTATTCGGATTGAAATAACATATTTTATTTGATCTTTGCCATTTGAATCACCAGAAGATGTAATCAATTTTTCCTCTCTCCTTATCTGCGCAAATTCCAAGTAGCTGGGGATTTTGGGAACTATATTTTGATCTTTCTCTTTCGCCCAAGGCAAGGCCGTAGGTTGAAATTCTTTTTTTATGTAATAAGTTCTATTATCTGGTTTTTGTTGTGCGATTTTCTCGACAAGAATACTGCAACCGTCTGCTGTATTGTATCCATTGTTTTCAACCTTTATCTTAATTTTACCAAAGTGTGATTTCGCTGTACTTAGGCTGTTTTTCTCAGCAGTTGTTTCAAAAAAAGGAAGTTTGGAGCCGACATGAATGTTTAAAATAGGTCGTGAAAAAAATTTTCTAATACCCTCACCAAATGTTGCAAGTATGACAACTAAAATTGTACCGATTGCCGAAACCCACTGTGCATAGTCGCCTGAGGTTATTGGCCACAATGATAAAGTAGTGGTTCCCATATTTTTCAAAAATATAACATAATGGTTGACATTTAAGCAACTATTTGAAGAATATCGGGCAGAGTGCTCTTTAACTGACTGTGGACGCTGAATTCAATAAGTAATTGCAACACCAGTACGTGCTAATAATACTTCAAGTGGGGTAAGACCGCCATGCCTTTTCCTCGGTCTTGAATTCAGAAGGTATTCAGCTTGTCTGATTTCTTCA
>JBAYIX010000012.1:0-19608 GCA_041665385.1 Minisyncoccota bacterium
AACGCGATAAGAGATCCGCCTGGGTAGTACGGCCGCAAGGTTGAAACTCAAAGGAATAGACGGGGACTTGCACAAGCGGTGGAACATGTGGTTCAATTCGACGATAAACGAAGAACCTTACCAAGTTTAGACATCCAGACGAATACCCTAAGAAACTAGGGTAGCCGAAAGGCGGCTGGACAGGTGTTGCATGGCTGTCGTCAGTTCGTGGCTTGAGCTGTTCCCTTCAGTGGGGTAACGAACGCAACCCTCGTTGGCTGTTACAAGTATCAGCCGAGACCGCCCAGCCCTTTGCGCGTAAGCGCAAAGGGAAAATAACCAATGCGAATTTTGTGAGCAAAGGGCTGGGAGGAAGGTGGGGATGACGCCAAGTCAGCATGACCCTCTGACAACTTGGGCTACACACGTGTTACAATCGCATCTACAATGGGACGCAATACCGATCGAAGGTGGAGCAAACCCTTATAAAGATGCGCCAGTTCGGATTGAGGTCTGCAACTCGACCTCATGAAGCCGGAATCGCTAGTAATCGCGGGTCAGCTATACCGCGGTGAATACGTTCTCAAGTCTTGTACTCACCGCCCGTCAAGCTAAGGGAGCCGGAAGTACCCGAAATTTCGCTTTATGCGGACCTAAGGTAAGTTCGGTGACAAGAGCTAAGTCGTAACAAGGCACGGGTAGCGGAAGCTGCTCGTGGAATATTTCAAGAGAATCAACGTTCAGTTAGGCCTTTGGCCTTCTGGACTTACAGTCGATCTGATCCGCAAGGATCAGGGGTGATTGCCTTTTGACCGCAAACAAAGGCACTTAGTCCCCGAAGATAGGGGACACACATGGGCATTATCAATTGAAATGCCGATGGGTGAACGGAACAAAATAGAGAATGCTATAGCAACAAAAAAGTCCCATTTATGGGACTTTTTTGCACTATTGACTTTATTATTTGTATATGATACACTACTCCTCAGGATGCAGTATAACCATGCTGTATATAACAAGGAAAAATGAAAACTTCAGAAATCTTCGTAGATGTCGAAATCCCGCCGGTTGATCTCCAAGTTCTTCATCAGCCCATTGTGGGAATTTTCAAAAAAATTACCCATTTCACCGACTTCGTCGGCAACAATTGGATTTATTTCTTTGTCGTCGGAGTTGCCCTGCTCTTGCTCGTCGTCGGACCGATCGCCGACTGGATATACGCGAATTGAGGAAATACCTTGTACGTAATGCGCCGTAGGATTTTATTCCGCGGCGCTAATTTGTTTGCGCCGAAAAATAATGAAAAAATAACTAATACATAAATTAGAACATAAGGGTAAGCTTGACATGTTGATGTTTGCACTGTAGTATCCGTGCCGGAGGATAACTTGAAAAAAATAAAACAAACACTACAAATAATTGTGGCAATTGCCATAGTTTGGCTGGTGCCAGGATGCGCGACGACGAGCGACGCTACCTACGGCAACAACGCTCGAACTGTAATCGTCATCAATAAAAGCGGTGTCGACTATAACCTTCACATTTCTACGGAGAAAGGGGTGGAGAAGGTTCTCTTGAAGTCGAACAGTAAATACGTTAACAATCAGAAATGGTACGACCAGAGCCCAATAGGTATCGTGGCGATCCCGAGCACACCCGGGAAAGGGGAAGAACAAATTTTTTCCGTTAGTCGTGCAGATGCTAATAGGAACGCTCCCTCTACCGCAGTTACATTTATTTTGGAGGGAGAAGAGACGAGGGAAGGAAAGTAGGATACCATCACTTTTTTACTGCCACCTTTGCAAGGGTGGCAGTTTTATTTTAAAAAATTACAGATAAATTATCGCTTTCAAAAAGACGTTCTTTGCTCTATAGTATGGCGTACGGGCACGTGGCGGAACTGGCATACGCGTACGCCTCAGAAGCGTATGGAGCAATCCTTGGAGGTTCAAATCCTCTCGTGCCCACCAGAGAGAATATTGTTTGGAACCAATTTGTTTTAGTTGCAGGACTCACCAGTTCCGAAAGTTCCTGGGTTGAAGAAGCCGGGAGTTGTGAGTGAAGCATCTCCTTTACCGGGTCCGACCTCGTATCTCTTATTACACATACCTCCGTCGTCAACCATCGCTTTGTCGTTTACTTCCAGGGTTGTTTGTAGGACGTATGACTTACGATCTTCTGAAACAGTATACATATACATGTGAGCAAATTCATCTTGAAGCGGGTCCTGTTTCCATATGTTGTTATATATGACCTGACCGCGACTACCGCCTTGGATACCGAATAGAGGAGCAGTGCATCCTTGATAACCATTCGGACCTATCGGTGCATCCAACTTGTAATTTCCCCCATGATATAAGTCGCAAATTTTTCTGGTCGGTTCACCACCTCCATCTTTAATATTTTGGTCGGGCATATTTCCATCAACTCCCTGCAGAAAAGGGCAGCTATAGCTACTGTCAGTCTGGACAACTTTGCCAGTATCTGTAACGTTGACATAATCTCCGCAAGGGTAAACACCATAAGAGTCATAATATAGGTAGAGTGCAGTAGCAAATTCGTCAAAATCTTTGACCCTTATCGCATCACGGGCTTTTGCGTGTGAACCTTTTTGAGAGAGGATAACCATTGCCGCCAAGACTCCTATAATTGCCATGACGATGAGTAGTTCTACCAGAGTGAAACCGTATCGTGACTGACGCTTTGACATGTGTTCATTATACATCAAAATTCAGAATACAAGAACACCGCTCACACTTTTTGCTTTTGAACGAGATTTTTGGTACTGTAAAGCCCACTTCATGTCGCGCGCATAGCTCAGTTGGTAGAGCATTCGACTGATACTCGAAAGGTCCTAGGTTCGAACCCTAGTGCGCGCACAAAAAAAGACGGAGCGTAGTGTAGTCTTTTTTTGTGCGCTCAAGCAAGTGCCATACGGCACTTGCGTCTAGGGTTCGAACACCGGAACTATGCCGAGCCACGATCCAGCGGGATCGCCACTGGGTCAAGGCGGGGCCGCGAGGTGGTGCCCAGCTCGAGGCCGACTGGTCGGCCGAGAAGCGAGGGCGAAGTCGGGTCAGTACACTAATGAAATCAAAAAAATAGTAAATAAAAACCCCGGCAGACAACAATTGTCTGCCGGGCCCGCTTGCGAAATGATCGTACTCGTCCACCCTTTGCCGAAATTTCAAGCTCACGGGCTTGCTTCGGAGTAGCTTTCGTTACTCATCTTTTCTGGGACAAGCGGCGATGGCTGATAGTCCTGTCAGATTTCAGTCAGGGGGTACTTCGGAAAGGAGTCTTTCCCACGATGGACCTCGGTTCCGCGGCTCTGTGCTCTGACAAGCTTTTCGCCAGACTGCGATATTCCGCGCAACGGTTTTCATTATGGGATCCTTTCTTTGTATGAGCCGTGTGGCTCTAGTTGCATTTCTCCGCTATGTGAGTAGTCTCAGACACAAGTCTGGGTAGCCGGAGATTCCATAATGAGCTTAGCTGTCCATGGGAAAAAAGTAAAGGCAATGAAAGGTACGTAGAATAATTATATAATGTAACCATGAGAAACATCGGCAAGTATAAACTAATTGGATCTGTCTTGCTTGCGATGTATTTGTACCGCTGTATAGCAAATCCAGACTTTAGTCATATCCTAGATAACATAAACCTGATCTTTCATGAAGCTGGTCATGTGATTTTCATATTCTTTGGAGACCTATTGTATTCGTTGGGTGGTTCGATATTGCAAATACTCATTCCTCTGGTGTTATCAGCATATTTCTTTTTACGGAGGGAAAACTATGCGGGTTTCTTCGTTTTGGCTTGGGCAGGGTACAGCATAGTTTCTGTCTCTATATACATGAATGATGCAATTGCTATGAACCTACCGCTTTTGGGAGGAGAGAGTTCTACGCATGACTGGAATCATATATTTTCTACTCTAAATATCATCTCTCATACTCACACGCTTGCAAATGCCACGCGTGCTGTGGGTATGAGTGTACTGGTAGTCTTCATACTTTTTTGCTTCCGATATTCCATGAAATATGATAAATTGGGGGTATGAATACAATAAAAACCACACCGAAGGACTTTTTCCTTCATTTGGGGGCTACAATTGCCCTCTATGTAGTCGCTTACTTTCTCATCGATCTTACCTTTAGCACCATAAACTATGCCTTTCCGGATGTATTGGCTGGCTATTTTTATTCTGGTTCATTGAACTGGCCTATCTCGACTCTCATAGTGCTCGTGCCAACACTCTATGTTTTGGAATGGCTCATCAACCGGGACCTCACAAAGTCACCGGAAAAGAAAGATCTCTGGATAAGACGCTGGAGGATATATCTCACATTATTCCTCACAAGTATCACAATTCTCGGTACGGTGATAACTCTCCTCACGACGTTTTTGAGCGGGGAGATAACCACACGCTTCATATACAAGGTGATCGTGATCTTGGTCATATCTGGAATTATTTTCGGCTACTATCTCCTGGACAAGATGGCAAATAGCAAAAAGAATACCAAAATCTCCTTGGCTGGCCTAGGATTGGTGGCTGTTATAGCCGCTATCGTCGCAGGATTCCTAGTAGTAGGTTCTCCGACCAAACAGAGGGATGTCAGGCTCGATAATAGGAGGACGAGCGACCTGTCATCCATACAGTGGCAGATCATAAGTCATTGGCAACAGAAAGAACTTTTGCCGGCAAGCCTTTCGGAATTGAACGATCCGATATCGAACTTCATCGTCCCAACAGACCCCAAAACCAAAACTTCGTACGAGTATAGGATAGTAAATGCAAATACTATTACATTTGAACTTTGCGCCACATTCGCTCAAAAATCTGAGGATAACCAAGGTCGGGGAGAGTATTATGGTGGCAAGTATGCGACCGATGTCTCTTATCCATCACCTACCATGCCAGAAAGTTGGGATCACGAGGCGGGAAGGACTTGCTTCGAAAGGACCATCGATCCTGACAGATATGCGCCTATTAAAAGAGTGATATAGGGAGTGATATAGAACTATAAAGATATAAAGACAAAAAAATATGATACTTGGTAAAAAAACAAAGATTGTTTGTACTATTGGCCCTGCTTCGGAAAACCCAACCAAGCTCACCGAGCTCGTAAATGCAGGTATGAATGTGATGCGTCTCAATTTTTCCCACGGATCCTTCGATGAGCATCAAAAGAGGGTGGATGCGATACGCATAGTCACGCAAAAGACAAAAAAGCCGGTCGCAATACTTCAGGATCTATGTGGTCCCAAGATCCGTATTGGTACATTCAAGGAGGGGATGACTATACTTACGGAAGGGCAGACATTCACACTCACGACAGAAAAAATAGAAGGAACAAACGAGAAAGTGCATGTCAATTATCCTCAGCTACCGCAGGAAGTGAAAGTTGGCGGAAAGATCATGCTTCATGACGGGCTGAAACAGCTCGAGGTGACTGAAATAAAAGGAAATGAGATTATTACAAAGGTAATAGTTGGTGGACGCCTTTCTAATTTCAAGGGAGTGAATGTTCCAGGCGCAAATCTGACACTTAGTTGTCTCACAGATAAGGATAAAAAAGATATAGAGTTTGGTGTAAATAATAAAGTGGACTTTGTTGCGCTTTCATTTGTTCGGAAGGCGGCCGATATTGTGGAACTTCGGTCAATATTGGAAACTGCAGGATCCAAGTCACACATCATAGCAAAGATAGAGACACCGGAGGCTCTGGCGGATATAGACAATATCATCAATGTTGCTGACGGCATTATGGTTGCTCGTGGGGACCTCGCAATAGAGATACCAGCAGAAGATGTGCCTTTTTTCCAAAAGCAGATCATCAGCAAGTGCCGGATCTTGGGCAAGCCAGTGATCACTGCCACTCAGATGCTCCAGTCTATGGTGACATCGCCCGTGCCTACACGTGCGGAAGTCTCCGATGTGGCAAATGCAATATACGATGGTACGGATGCCATAATGCTCTCGGAAGAAACAGCTCTGGGCGAATATCCTGTAGAAGCAGTAAAGATCATGAGTAGGGTCGCAAACCGTATAGAAAAAGAGGCATATATCAGGAGTACGGCTGTGCAGTCAGAAAATTCTCATGGTGTGACGGATATTGTTTCGCAGTCTGCTGTGCGTACTGCACATAGCATAGGGGCGAAGCTCATAGTGGCGCTCACTCGTTCTGGTCGTACGGCACGTATGATTGCGAGGTATCGCCCTATAGAAAACGTGCTCGTGCTCACGGATGATGCCGAAAATGCAAATAAAATGACAGTATCCTTTGGCTGTTATCCTATAGTTACACCCACATTCAAGACTGTAGATGAGATCTTGAAAATGGTTCGCGAAATAACCGTAGAAAACAAGCTGGCAAAAGCTGGAGACAAGGTAGTCATCATAGCGGGTATGCCATTCGGGGAAGCTATGGAAACGAACTTTTTATTGGTAGAGACGCTCTAATTGCTTGCGAAATTGAACATCACATGTTAATGTATCTCCCATGTTAATGATACGACTTCAGCGCACCGGCAGGAAACACGAACCGACGTTCCGTGTGGTTTTGACTGATCACAAGAACGGCCCAAAGAGTGGCAAGTACCTAGAAAACCTGGGTTGGTATGATACCCGTCTAGACAACAAGCTCGACCAGATGGATGTGGAGAAGATCAAGTATTGGACATCCAAGGGAGCAAAATTGTCTCTTACATTGCATAATTATCTCATCACAAAGAAAGCCATAACAGGCAAGAAACTAAATGCCCTGCCAAAGAGGACTCCTATAAAGAAAGATGTGGTGGTAGAAGAGGCAAAGGCTCCCGCGACTGCTTCAGCAGAGGCTCCAGTAGAAGCACCAGCTCCAGAGGTCAAGGAAGAGAAGGTGGAGGCACCTGTTGCGTAAGAAGCACCAAGCACCAAATCCCAAGTTCCAAATAAATTACAAATTCCAAAGAAGCAAGAGTTTGACTATTGGAATTTGTAATTTGGTGCTTATTTGGAACTTGGTGCTTGGAACTTGGAGCTTCGTCAATATGACGCTTGGAATTTGGGATTTTACTTGATAAACTATTCCTAGTACAGCGAACTGTACGATTATTATATAGAGAACTAATATGCAAGCAGATCAGCAATTTCTCGAGTATGTTATAAAAGCTTTGGTTGATAATCCAGATGCAGTAAAAGTAAACCGCACGGTTGATGAGATGGGTGTACTCCTTACACTTGAAGTTGGCGCGGAAGATATGGGCAAGATCATTGGCCGTCAAGGTAATACTGCAAAGTCGATAAGAACTCTACTCCGTGTCGTCGGTATGAAGAACAATTCCCGCGTGAACCTCAAGATAAATGAGCCAGAAGGAGGTCTCCGATCCCAGGAAGCAGAAGGTGCAGCACCTATGAAGGCCGCAGAGAGGGCATCGAAGAGTGTGGATGAGGCTATGGCGGATCTCAAAATTTAGTTTTTGTCACTTACGAGCCCACTGAGCATTTTCTTTTTTGTCTGCGGATTCGTTCGTAATATCTCGGTATTTCCACAAACCGTGCCCTACAAGGATTCGGTCACGGTTTGGGAAATACAGTGAGATATTACTTCACGAAAAGTCCTCGACAGAAAAAAGAAAATACTCAGTGGGCTGCTAATAGCAACCAAAAAGTAAAATAACAAATGAACTTTCATGTAATAACTCTTTTTCCTGAGTCGTTGGAGTCGTACTTGAATTCCTCGATTGTTAAACGTGCACAGGAGGATGGGAAGATAGGAATAAAGTATTATAATCCCAGGGACTTTGCCGTGCCGGGAAAGGAAGGAGAAGAGATGACATATGCGGAAAGGAGGGTGGATGATAGACCGTACGGTGGGGGTCCGGGGATGGTGGTAGAGGCACTGCCTGTAATAAGGGCGATAGAAGGAGCTCTAAAAGGAACAGAAAAGAGGAAAACCAAAATCATCTTCTTTAGTCCTTCCGGAGAGCAGTTCACAAATAGGGTTGCAGATAAGTGGAAAAAATATTCTGATATCATTCTGGTATGTGGCCGTTACGAGGGTATAGACGCTAGGGTAAAGAAGGCTTTTCCTATGATAGATATCTCTGTGGGGCCTTTTACTCTTACGGGGGGTGAACTACCTGCAATGATAGTGATAGATTCGGTAACAAGGAGAATACCTGGCGTATTGGGTGATCTACTTTCTATAGAAGAAGAAAGAGTGGCTAGTCCCGATGTGTATACTAGGCCTGAGGTGATCGAATATAATGGTAAAAAATACAAAGTGCCTAAAGTATTACTTGAAGGTAATCATAAGAAGATAGAGGAGTGGAAGAGGGGGAGGATAGATAAAAACATCTGAACGCGACTAGCGCCCTTTTGGGGAAGCGACAAGTTTAGATGTTATACCCATATTGCCTTGAAGTGTGTGTGTGTGTGTAATAATTACCCAATGAATATAAAACCTATCTATTTTTTAGCATTAGCGATTGTACTCTTTTCTGGAATAGTATCTGCCGCAACTACGATAAGTACTGATATCACTACAGGAGGGCAACTGAGTGTGACAGGGACAAGTACATTCATGGGGAATGTGGGGGTGGGGACGACGACACCATATGCGAAACTTTCAGTTGTTGGGGTTTCAGGTATTGTTGCAGACAAATTCACCGCTATCTCTGCAACAGCAACATCCACTATTTATGGAAAACTTAGTTTTGGGGAGCATGCGAATCTTTATAGGTTTACTGATGCTGGATCTCGTGACTATTTAAATATACGCCCAGAACAACCAAATAGGGAAATGCGTGTCGGTATTATGCCAAATGGAACGTTTGTACCTGCAACTAGCGATTCTCTGATTGCTGGTATCAAGATTTTTGGTACGGATTTTACTCAAGACCAATCGAATAATAATGACTTTGGCTTGTATCTGACCTCAGATAGTATTAGGTTTAATTCGAAGCAGAATGGTACAGGAACTGCTCTACCATTTGTCTGGAGTGCACAAGATTCAAACAAATTGATGACTCTGACAACTGCTGGGCGTCTCGGAATTGGTACGACGACCCCAAGAGGATACTTGGATATTGGGGGTTATGCAACGACGACTCGATTCACTATTCCTGAACTTAATGATTTGGCATTTCTTTCGAGCAATAAAAATGCTGTATCAGCAATTGAAATTCAGAATATCTCTACAGGTACAAGTGCGGACATGCGATATACTATTTTTGATAACAATTCAAATTATGTAGCTATAGCTCTTCCTGGGATAAATAACAGTCTAAGCTTATTTGGAACACCAAGAAATCAATATGCGTATCTTTTTACCTCAGGTGTTGGGAGAGGGTTGGCAATAGGAAATATTGGACCGACTGACATTGTTTTTGGAACGAGTAATCAAGAAAATATGAGACTTAAAACAGGTGGAAACCTCGGCATTGGCACCACCACCCCCGCAACAAATCTTCAGGTTACAGCTGTAACCGCAAATGCAACTTCCACTGTCACTATCGGCAAAGTCGGTCAAAACAAGGGTTCATGTCTAGAAATGTTCGATGCTACAGGTGCGGTCAAATATATCTATATAGACGGAACTTCTTTGGTCGTCAGCGCCACTTCCTGCAAATAGGCAAATTTCTTTTTGTTAAATATTTATTCTGGTATACTCTAGTCCATGCCAGAGATAATTTCGGACAAAAACTTGCCAGCAATCCCCATGGAAGCGATCGGAAGTCGCATTCTGCTTATTCGTGGGCAAAAGGTCATATTGAGCCAACATTTAGCTGAATTATACGGTGTACAAGTAAAGGTGTTAATTCAAACTGTAAAAAGGAATAAAGACCGATTTCCTCAAGATTTTATCTTTCAACTTTCGAAAGAGGAGTTTGAAAACTTGAAGTCACATTTTGTGACTTCAAGTTGGGGTGGTATGAGAAGAGCGTTACCGTACGCCTTCACCGAACACGGTGTTGCTATGCTTTCCTCGGTTCTCAAGAGTAAGCAGGCTGTCCAGATGAACATTCTTATTATTTGAGCTTTTATTAAGATTAAAGAAATCTTATCATCAAACAAGGAATTAGCTCAAATGATAGAAGAACTGCAAAGGGAACAGAAGATTCAGAACAACCATATAAACAGGATTTATGACTTTATAGAGAAGCTTATAGCGGAACCACTCAAGGGTAAGTCAACTATTGGGTTTAATAAGTCATAAACTTCAGTTATGTTTGAGATCGCAAATTGCGATCTCAAACATTCTTGAAGTCGCAAATTGCGACTTCAAGAATGGGTGTAAGAGAAGATCGATATTTTGCACCCTTACAGAACTTTGAGGTCGCAATCTGCGACCTCAAACAAACTTGATATCGCAATTTGCGATATCAAGAAGAATAAGTTCCGTTAAATCAAAGATAAAAACCTAAAGGAGCTTGATGAATTATGTTTTCGAGCATGACCGCAATGCGATCTGAACTACCAGAAATTGCCCGTATCTGCTGAATCCCTGGAAGCAGATACGGTAGCAATTTGGAGTGGGTGATTTTGCGGGAATGCGAGGAAATATAATTCATCAAGCTCCTGAGAAGCTCATTGAGAAACCCTTGACTTTTATTCCACCTTTTGTTAGCTTAACAACAACTTCGCCGTGATTGTGTTACGGCCCGCGGAGGATTAGGAGAGTCCCAAAAATGATCCTACCCGTGATACTAAAATAAGCATTTATTAATAGCGACACATTAAGCCGTATTGTACGGATTATTGTGCTTTTTACATAACAAAATGACTATTACCCAAGCCGCCCGTCCCAAGAAGTATTTTTCGAAGTATCAGGAGCCGCTCGCAGAGATGCCGAACCTGGTAGAGTCCCAGATGGATTCTTATCACCTTTTCCTCAAGGACGGACTTTCGAACCTGCTCAATGAGTTTTCTCCTATCAAAGACTATGCAGAAAAGAAGTTTGAGCTCTCACTCGGCGATGCGGAAATAGTACGGCCAAAGTTTAGCGAGCACTATGCGAAGGTAAACAAGCTCAACTATGAAGGGCAGATCAAGGTCAAGGTAACACTCAAGAACAAGTCATTGAATGTCGTGAAAGAACAGGAAATGTTCCTTGCGGATTTCCCACTCATGACTGACCATGGAACATTTATCATAAACGGTGTGGAAAGAGTCATCGTTCCTCAGCTCGCCCGATCTTTCGGAGTATTTTTCACTTCAAATGATGTGCGCGGCAAGAACTATTTTGGTGCAAAGATAATCCCCGCCCGCGGTGTCTGGATGGAGATAGAGACAGATGCGGACGGTACCATATATTGTCGCATAGACAGAAAGAGGAAATTTCCCATAACTTCCATCCTACGCATCCTCGGTGCAGATACAAATGAAAAGATAGTCGATCTATTCAAGGGCAATCCTGACTCCAAGAAGGTTATAGAGCAGACATTGACCAAGGATCATGCCAAGACTCCGGAAGACGCATATATCGAAATACACAAGAGGCTCCGCGATGGTGACCTTGCCACTGCTGACAATGCACGTTCATTCATCCAGGCTATACTCAGCCCCGAGCGCTATGACCTCTCTCGTGTGGGTAGGTTCCGCTTCAACAAGCGTTTCGAAAAGCCTATGGATGAAAAGTCTCTGGAAAGGAAGACTATAAATATCGATGACATCTTTACTATCATAAACTACATCGTTGCTCTTTCTATAACTCCAGAAATGCAGGCGGATGATATCGACCACCTCGGTTCCCGCCGTGTCCGCTATGTGGGTGAGCTCATAGAACAGCGTATCCGCCTCGGTCTCTCCCAGATGAAGAGGAATATACAGGACAAGATGTCTACCGTAGAGCCGGATGTCACACTGCCTGTATCTTTCGTATACCCGAGACCGCTACAGGCCAGGATCAAGGAATTTTTCACTACAAACCAGTTGTCACAGTTCATGCAACAGTCCAATACTCTCGATGAGATCGAACACCTGAGGACACTTTCTGCTCTCGGTCCTGGTGGTCTCTCTCGTGAGCGTGCTGGCTTCGAAGTCCGTGACGTGCACCCATCTCACTACGGCCGTCTCTGTCCTATACACACACCTGAAGGTCCGAACATCGGTCTCGTCTTGCGCCTCTCGACATATGCCCGTATCAACAACTTTGGCATGATAGAGACTCCTTATGCCAAGGTCAAAAACGGCAAAGTTACAAAAGATATCGTATATTTGAATGCCCTCGAAGAAGAAAACTTCCGCATCGCTCATGCGGCTACCCCATATGACAAAGATGGTAACCTCCTCGCTGACGAAGTCGAAGTCCGCATCAATGGCAAGCCTGCTATGGCAAAGAAAGAAGAGATCGACTACATAGACGTCGCCGCAAACCAAGCTTTCTCTATCGCTACTTCCCTCATACCTTTCCTGAACCACGACGATGCAAACCGAGCACTTATGGGATCCAACATGCAAAAGCAGGCTACACCATGTCTCGTACCCGAGGCGCCTTTTGTGGCGACAGGTATGGAAAATAAGGCTGTCCTAGATACAGGCAGGCTCATAATAGCTCCTGATGACGGAGAGATCACATATGTAGATGCTAGGAAGATCGAACTCAAGACAAAGAAGGGTAATACCCATACTTTCGAGCTAATACTCTTCTCACGAACAAACGGTTTTACGAACTTTCACCAGAGACCTATAGTTCACGTCGGTAACATGGTAAAGAGAGGTGACGTCCTAGCTGACACATCCACATCGGAAAACGGCCAGATCGCTCTCGGTCACAACTCTCTCGTAGCATTCATGTCTTGGTCTGGTTCCAACTACGAGGACGCCATCATCCTTTCCGAAAGAGTAGTAAAGAATGCAAAATGGAGCTCGGTTCATATAGAAGAATTTGTAGTAAATGTTCGCGATACCAAGCTCGGTCCGGAAGTCACAACCTGTGACATACCAAATGTGAGTGAAGCAAAGCTCAAGAACCTCACCGAAGAAGGTATAGTGAGGATAGGTGCAGAAGTACGCCCCAACGATATCCTAGTAGGCAAGATCAGTCCAAAGGGCGAGACTCAGCTAACTCCCGAGGAGCGACTTTTGAGATCCATTTTCGGAGAAAAGGCCCGCGATGTGAAGGATACTTCCAAGCGCATGGAAAACGGCAAGCGTGGACGTGTAATATCTGTAAAGATATTCTCTCGCGAAAAAGGTGACAAGCTCGAGTCCGGAATAATAAAGAAAATATATATAGAAGTTGCACAGGTCCGCTCGGTATCTGTGGGAGACAAGATGGCAGGACGGCACGGAAACAAGGGTGTCATCTCCAAGATCCTTCCCGAAGAAGATATGCCATACATGGAAGACGGCACACCTATCGATGTCATCCTCACTCCTCTCGGCGTGCCATCCCGTATGAACTTGGGGCAGATACTAGAACTCCACCTCGGTCTCGCGGCAAATGCCCTCGGATACCAGGCTATAGTGCCTCCTTTCATGGGTGCTACGGATGCCGAGATAAAGGAAGAGCTCAAGGCCGCAGGCTACGAAACATCTGGCAAGATGAAACTCCGTGATGGCAGGAATGGTGAATACTTCAACCAGCCTATCGCTGTCGGCTACATGTATATCATGAAGCTACACCACATGGTAGAAGACAAGATACATATGCGTTCCATCGGTCCTTACTCACTCATCACTCAGCAACCTCTCGGCGGAAAAGCCCAAGGCGGAGGACAACGTTTCGGAGAAATGGAAGTCTGGGCATTGCTCGGTCACGGCGCGGCTCATACGTTGCGCGAGATATTGACAGTCAAATCCGACGATATCATCGGACGCTCCCAGACTTTCGACTCTATTGTAAAAGGTGAGCGTATGAAGTTGCCAAACTTGCCGGCCTCATTCAATGTGCTCCTGAAGACACTTCGAGGATTGGCCTTGAATGTAGAATTACTAAAGCGATCCCAAGTCGAAGAAGAATAATAAATAAACTATCATGCAAACAATCACAACAAAGAAAATGCAGGATCCTCAGGACTTCGACATGGTTCGCCTGACTTTGGCATCGCCAGATAAGATCATAGAGTGGTCATATGGTGAAATTACCAAACCTGAAACTATCAACTATAGGACACAGCGTTCCGAGAAGAGCGGACTTTTCGACGAACGTATATTTGGTCCAGACCGAGATTATGAATGTTATTGCGGAAAGTACAGAGGCATACGCTACAAGGGAATAGTTTGTGAAAAGTGCGGTGTCGAGATCACTCGCTCTATAGTACGCCGAGACCGTATGGGTCACATAGAACTCGCTTCACCGGTTTCGCACATCTGGTTCCTTCGAAGTGTGCCTTCTAGGATAGGTCTCATACTCGGCATGACTTCTTCTGACCTAGAAAAGGTTATATATTTTGCCGGATACATGGTAACCAAGGTTCAAAATCAGGAAAAGGAAAAGTTCCTGAAAGAGCTCGATGCAGAATACAAAAATAAAGTAAAAGCGGCGCAAGATGACAAGACAAAGGAGGCACTAAAGGAACTCGTTGTCACAGCCAGGAAAGAGATAGAGTCCATAGTTCCGGGCTACGTCATGGATGAAATGACATATCACAAATATGCCATGAAGTATGGGGGACTTTTCGAGGCTTCTATCGGCGCAGAAGCAATATTTGAAATGCTAAAGAAGATAGATCTGCCCAAGCTCCGCGAAGAACTAGAAAAAGCTTACGATGAGTCCGGCTCTGCTGATGGTGATCGTTTAGCAAAGAGGCTCTCCCTCACAAAGCAGATGATAAAGGCGAACCTTCGCCCGGAATGGATGTTCCTGATCCGTATACCCGTCATACCTCCTGGTCTCCGACCTATGGTGGCCTTAGACGGTGGACGTTTCGCTACATCGGATGTGAACGACCTGTATCGCAGGGTCATAAACCGCAACAATCGTCTTTTGAAACTTAAAGAAATAAATGCACCGGAAGTCATCCTCCGAAATGAGAAACGTATCCTCCAGGAAGCGGTCGACGCTCTCATAGACAACTCTATCCGCCACAGTTCTTCTGCTGGTGCCGCCGCTGTCGCCGCTCAGAAGCGCGCTCTCAAGTCTCTTTCTGACAGCCTCAAGTCCAAGAGAGGACTATTCCGACAGAATCTGCTCGGAAAGCGTGTGGACTATTCTGGACGTTCGGTGATCGTGGTCGGACCGGAACTCAAACTAGATGAATGTGGATTACCAAAGCATATGGCAGTAGAACTTTTCCGCCCATTCGTAATATCGGGACTTTTGAAGAGGGAACTAGCATACAATATCCGCGGAGCAAACAGGCTCATAGATGACGGAGCAAAGGAAGTCTGGGAAATACTCGAAGAAGTTATCAAGGGTAAGTACGTGCTTCTGAACCGTGCGCCTACACTACACCGTCTAGGTATACAGGCATTTCGCCCCACTCTCATAGAAGGCAATGCTATACAAGTTCACCCACTAGTCTGTACAGCTTTCAACGCGGACTTCGACGGTGATCAGATGGCTGTGCACGTACCATTGTCCGCAGAGGCTCAGATGGAAGCAAAAGAGATCATGGCCGCAGACAAGAATATTCTCAAACCAGGAAACAACGATCCTACTATTGTCGCCAAGCTTCTCGATATTGTCCTCGGTTGTTTCTGGGTGACGAAGATATACAAGGCAGATGATAAGGCAGCAATAAAGAACTTTGAGTCTCCGGAGGCCGCAATTCTAGCAAATGACTTCAAGACTATAGACCTTCGCGAACCTATCATGGTTCAGGCTCCTCTCGATAAAAAGTATGCAGAATTCAAGGGAGAACGTTTCGAAACTACAGTTGGACGCATTTTGTTCAATAAGGTTTTGCCAGAAGAATATCAATTTATAAACAAAGAGATAGACAGGAAGCGTCTCGCGGCTATAGCAGATGACCTCATCGCTCTACTCGGCGCAGAATTCATAGCTCCTATTCTGGACAAAATAAAGACATTTGGATTTAACTATGCGACATACTCTGGTACGACATGGGGCATAGATGATATAAAAGTTCCTGAGATAAAGCATGAGATCATCGCAAAGTCCAAGAAACTGGCAGATGTAGTCAGCGGACAGTTCAGCGAAGGTCTCCTCACCGCAGAAGAGAGGATCAGGAAGCATACTGAGATCTGGCAAAAAGCCAAGAGTGAAGTAGAAAAGGCCATCCCGCCTAGTCTAGACAAGAATGGCTCTGTCTATGACATGGTCACCTCCGGTGCTCGCGGATCGCTCTCTCAGATCACTCAGATGGCAGGTATGAAGGGTCTCATCGCTTCTGTATCCGGCGAAACTATCGAATTCCCCATCTTGTCTTGCGCAAAGGAAGGCCTCACTCCTATCGAATATTTCATCACAACTCACGGTTCGAGAAAGGGTCTCACAGACACAGCACTAAACACTGCAAAGGCAGGTTACCTCACTAGGAAGCTCTTCGTCGTCGCACAGGATGTCGTGGTATCCGAAGAAGACTGCGGAACCAAGGATTCCATAGCGCTCTTGAAGCAGACAGCTTCTGGTATGAGCATTCCTCTTTCCAAAAACATTCGCGGACGCATACTAGCAGAAGACGTGAAGGACGGTGCGGGCAAAGTGCTCTTCCACAAGGGTCACCTCCTCTCCAAGGGAGATGCCATGAAGATCGAAGACGAGGGTATAGAGACTGTGCGTGTACGTTCACCGCTGTCTTGCAAGACTATTCGCGGTGTCTGTGCGCAATGTTATGGTCTCGATCTTGGTAAAAATAAACTCGTCGCCCTAGGTGAAGCAGTAGGAACAGTAGCGGCTCAGGCTATCGGAGAACCAGGTACGCAGCTCACGATGAGAACATTCCACGCCGGAGGCACAGCAGTCCTAGGAGGAGACATCACACAAGGTTTGCCTCGCGTCGAAGAAATCTTCGAAAAGCGCCGACCCAAGAATCCTGCCGTAGTCGCTTCTGTAGATGGAGTCGTAATAGAAGTAAAGGATCTGGGTAAAGAAAAATCTATAATTGTGTTGCCAGAGCTCGAAGACAAGGGCAAGAAAAAAGCGGCTTCTGTAGAATATACCTTCCCATATAGGAGGACGACTTTGGTCAAGGTGGGAGACACAGTAAAGAAGGGAGACCTCCTCACCGATGGTTCTGCAGACATAGAGGAAGTATTCGAATATGGTGGTGAAGAACGTGCAAAGGGCTATGTCATTTCTGAAGTCGGTAAGATATATGAATTACAAGGAGAGACAGTCTCGAGGAAGCATATCGAGATCATAGTGAAGCAGATGTTCTCACGAAGGAGGATAACCGAAGCAGGTGATACCAACCTCACCGAAGGTATGATAGTAGATGATATCCAGCTCTCCGAAGAAAATGAGCTCGCAAAGAAGGAGTCTGGTGCACCTACCAAGGCCGAGAAGATAGTGATGGGCATCACTGACACATCGCTAACTAGGAAGAGCTTCCTCTCTGCGGCTTCGTTCCAGCATACTACTCGTGTCCTCATATCGAATGCTGTTCGTGGTGCAGATGATGACCTCACAGGTCTCATGGAAAATGTTATCATCGGTCGACTAGTGCCTGCTGGTACCGGCTTCGAAGGATCGCCAAAGAAAAAGATGATCGACACTGCTTATCCTAGGGAGGAGAGCGAGGAGTAGTCATTTTGATCGCGAATAAAAGCCCGAGATTTGATCTCGGGCTTTTGCGCTATAATAGCCATATGAATAGAAATGCCGTAGAAGAAATAAAAAGGAGACTGCCGATAGAGGAGATCATCGGCGCTTATGTAAAGCTGGAAAAAGCAGGCAAGTCATACAAGGCAAAATGCCCCTTCCACAACGAAAAATCGGCATCCTTTTTCGTATCACCTGACCGGGGTGGCTACTATTGTTTTGGCTGTGGGGCAAAGGGTGACATATTCACATTTATCGAGCAGTTCGAAGGGCTTGATTTCCGGGGAGCACTCAAGGTCCTTGCAGAGAAAGCTGGAGTCGAGATAGGCCATAGCGACCCGCAAGCGGATAGCGAGAGAGACCAGCTCTATAGTGTCATAGAAGAAGCGGCAAAATATTTTGAAATACAGATCGGTCTGTCAAAGTCTGCTCTCGACTATGTAAAAAGCCGCGGCATAACAGAAGAGACTAGAAAATTATTCCGCATAGGTTTTGCTCCTGAAGGCTGGAGAAACCTCTCGGTTCACCTGACAAAAAAGGGCTACAGCAATGCCATCATGGAAAAAGCCGGACTCATAAAAAAGAGTGATACAGACAGTGGGTATTATGATAGATTCCGCGGGCGCATAATGTTTCCTATAAATGACTCCAGTGGTAGGGCTATAGCTTTTTCTGGTCGAATACTCAAGGATGATGGCCAGTCGGCAAAGTATCTAAATAGTCCCGACATGCCTCTATATGACAAGTCCCTGGTCCTCTACGGTCTGGACAAGGCTAAGAGTGAGATACGACGTATAGGCTACGCTATCCTGGTAGAAGGGCAGATGGACCTAGTCATGTCGCACCAAGCAGGGATAAAGAACACGGTAGCGGCATCTGGCACTGCCCTCACAGATGAAGTCATGAATGAAAGCGGCACAATAAGTAATCTCGGTCTGGTACGCAGACTCTCTCCCAATATCATCATAGCCTTCGATGCCGACCAAGCAGGGAGGAAAGCGGCCATGCGCGCGGCGGGTATAGCACTGGGTATGGGCATGGATGTGAAGATAGCAGATATCACCGGAGGTAAAGATCCAGCGGAACTCGTACAAGATGATGTGGAAAAATGGAAGACAACCCTTCGAAATGCTAAGCCTCTTGTAGAATTTGAACTCGGTAATGTAATGTCGGAAGTTACCGACCCCCGCAAACTACCCAAAGCCATTAATGAGCGTATATTGCCTCTCATAGTTCGCATGGAAAGTGGAGGTGATCAGTCGTTTTTTGTGCAAAAAGTTTCTGATCGTACGAAGATACCCCTGGATGTTATCTGGCAAGACTTGAAGGTTATAGAAAAACGTCAGAAACCTCCTGAACAAAATAATTACCGTAAACCTACTTCTGTACGTACCTCGAGCGAGCTGGGGAAGAGGATAGATATAGTGGAGAGGCGACTCTTCGGCCTCATTGCGCTCATGGAAAAGGAAAATTTGCCGGATGCGCCAGAATACCGCGCGACATTGAAGAATATTTCAGGTACTACTTATGAAGAGAGAGCGAACAGGGTGGAAGCAATACGTGCTGATCTCATATTCGAAGCAGAGACATTTTATGGTGCAAAGCCGGATCTATGGAAAAGACATGCGGATGAACTTCTCATAAACTTTGAGGAGGATCTGGTAAATGAAGACCTGGTGCGGGCAATGCAGGAGCTCAAGAATGCGGAGAGAGATGGGAATAAGGAACTACTGGAAGAATATGCGAAGAAGTGCCAGGTTTTGTCGCTAAGGAAAGTGCAGGTGGCGAATAAGAGGAAGAAGTGATTTGTTAATAACATCGTCCCCCAAGTCACACACTCCCTTACCTAGGCTGCGGATTTGCTCATAATATCTCGGTATTTCCACAAACCGTGCCCTCCAAGTCCCGTTAAAGGAATTTGTCAAATTGTCTGTTTGAAATGGTAGCTGTAGATCAGTCTCAGGAACTTACG
>JBAYIX010000013.1:0-18433 GCA_041665385.1 Minisyncoccota bacterium
ACAATTTGACAAATTCCTTTAACGGGACTTGGAGGGCACGGTTTGTGGAAATACCGAGATATTATGAGCAAATCCGCAGCCGAGGGAAGGGAGTGTGTGACTTGGGGGAAGATGGGATTAAAACCTGACCAATCACAACCCTACCACTTCCGCAGGCGGGATCGGAGCCTTCCAAATCTTGTGATGAATAACTCTCCAAACTTCCTTTAGTTCCCTATTATCGAGCAAAATGAGTATCGTCACGCCCGTAACAATACCCACCAGACCCGCGCAAAAACCTTGCATGAAGACTCCCCAAACTTTTGTGAGCGGAAAGATCATATTGAATACGCGCAGAGACAAGAAAGCTACATAACCCATGATGATAGCAGCCGAAAAACTATGGAAGAGTGTTTGTAGGACAGGACGAGTAAAACCCGGATATGCTCTTTCGAAGACAAACCAGTGTAGGAGCATGTTTACTAAAATTCCTATAGAATATGAAAGAGCGAGCACTAGTACGCTCGTGCCGACTTGGCCACTCACCTTGAGCAGATCTTCCAGGAAAAATCGGAAAACTGGGTAAGTATTGAATAGCATTGTTAGGAAATAGCCGGATCCTACGATAGTCATGGCAGAGATGGCATTTATTATAAGTGGACGATAAGTCTTACCCTCGGCGTAAAACGCCCGCACAAAAAGTACCACCAGACTCTGCCCAATGGTCGAGACTACAAAAATCGCAAGCATAGCCGCTGTGAGTCGAGTATCCGCCCAGTCAAACTTTCCGGCACCGAGGATCGTACGTACGATTTGTGCTCGGAGGACGATAAAAAGCACCATGATGGGCATAGACCAAAAAATGATGTGTTGGGCGGATGTGATCATTTTTTCCAAAAATTCCTTTATATTTTTTTCATAAAATAACTTCGACAGTGTGGGAAATACAGCCGAAGAATAGCTAGCACCGATAATAGTCAGGGGTACGGCCTGAATATTGAAAGCAAAGTTATAAATAGATATGGAACCGGCAGACATGAGAGATGCTAGGGCGATCAGGAAAAATGAAGCCAGATGGTTTGCTGAGAGGGTGATAGTTCGTGGCAAAGCACGGAAGATTACGTTACCGATCCTGTTCCAATCCAGACGGAGAGAAAATTTCGGCAACAGTCTCTCATAAGTGAGGAACGGCAGCTGTATGAGCATATGCAGGAACGCGCCCAGAGCGACACCGACGGCGAGACCAGGCAGACCAAAAGCCGGATAACAGACCAAAACTCCGAGAATGATTCCAAAGTTATAAGCAACAGGCGAAGCCGCATATACCAAAAATCTGTGTCGCATCTGAGTCAGGCTGGAGAAAAGGTTTGAGAGTCCGAGAAATATGGGCGACAAAAGCATGATACGCATGGAGAGTATGAGTGTGGGCAATTCCGGATCCAGAGCAAAACCGGGTATAAAACGTGGTACGAGCCATGGTGCTATGACAAATATTACACCACTCGCAAGAGCTATGAGCATAAAGAAGACCGTGAATATATCATCCGAAAATTTCTTGCCCTCCCCACTGCCGCGGCCATAGTTTTCTATGAAATATGGAAGCAGTATGGAAGCTGAGACCAATGATCCGACCGATGCAAATATAAGATCCGGTATCCGAAAAGCAGCATAATAGATATCGAGAGAGTAGTTCGCACCAAAGGTAAAGGCGAGTAGCTTGTCGCGGACGAGAGCCAGAACCTGGGACATGAGCGCAAAAACGGCCAATAGATACGCGGCCTCATGCAGACCGCGTATTTCTCTACCGATAAATGAGAACCACTTTTTGACCATTTAGCGCTTTTCTTTAACAGGAAGCACGGACCTCTTTTCCGCACCTGACGCAGGTGTTGTTTGGAACAGCGACTTTCCAGAACGTAATGTGTTTAGAATCTGAGTTATTTCCTGATTTTCAGGATTGGAAGCTGACAAACTCTTGAACTGCTCAATGGCGACGGCAGTATTACCATTTCTAGCTGCAGCCAGTCCCAGGAAGTACTTTGCATTGGCATAATCCGGCTGTAGTTCCACTGCCTTCGATAGGGCTTTGTACGACTCATCGTAGTTTGCGGAATTGTAATAGAGTAGACCCAACTGGAAGTAAAGTATAGAATTTTGCGGATTGAGCTGGATCGCTACCTTCGCAGCAATTATGGCATTCGGCAGATCATTCCTTGCGGCATGTACCTGTGACAAGAGAAATACAGCATCAAGATAATTGTTTTTTACTTGAAGAGCGGCACCGAGAGATTGCAGAGCATCATCATATTTTTCATTTGAAGCCTGGAGCTGAGCTAGGTTGGCATATAATGACGGATTGAAGGGATTGAGATTGATAGCATTGGTATAAGCTCGAACGGCATTGTCATACGCTTTGTCCATCTTTATGCTAGCACCTAGCTGGGAAATACGGGCCTCGGAAAAAGGATTGTAGTAATTGGAAGGATTGTACTTCGTAGCATTTTGTGCGGCTTCTACTCCATCTACTATTTCCTTTGCAACAGCATTTGCTATCTCAGGTGATGAGGATGTGGCAGTACTGATGATCTGACTTGCATGGAGACGGTGATTTTCTGATATTGCCCTCCAGTAGGCATCGGACTTATCGAATATGAGAGCTTTGTGAAATGCCGCATCTGCCGCGACATAGTCCTGAGTCTGATTTATGCTCTTCAGGCCGCTAACAAAATACAAAAGTGCTATGGTCTTTTTTCCATAAGCGAAAACTATGATAAGAACGAGAACAAGAACAACCAAAGATCCGGCTGGTAATATGAACTTCCTAGAATATGCGGATACAAAAGCAATGTTATATGGCTTCAGGATACTCATATTGACAGTAGCGGCCAAGAATATACCTGTGAAAGCAAAGGTCAGGAAAAGTATGGCGTGAGACGGGACATATAGAACTAACGATACCCAAAGAAAAACAGTTGTGAGAGATGAAGCAAATGCGATGAAGCGTCCACTCCGGTCTGCGGGCATATTGCGTAGAACTTTCGTCACAACAGCACCGATAAACACGAGAAATAGAATCCACAAAATAGCACCCATGCCTCCCATTGTTACAAAATAGCTCGGTATGGTACCGAAACCACTATTGAACTCGACGGACCACAACTCTGATGCATTCAATCCCTGTGGCTTATAAACCATAAAAGCCTGCGCATAATGATTTGGACCCACACCAAAAAGTGGATAGTTCTTTATCGAACCAGTTATGACATCGAGAGATGACTGCCACGAAAGCGCTATCTCCTGATAGCCGGTACCGGTTTTTTCTGTGGGCACCTTCATTATGGATGAACCTTGATAGAGAAATAGAACTGAAACGAGGAAAAGAATCATCGATATCCAGGGAATGCGTTTGACAAGCCTTGGCGCTATACCCTGAACCTTGGGAGTTGATGCGTAAAGAGCTATTGTACCCACAGCAAAAACTATCGCCAGGCCAAACCAGGTAGCAAAATTATTAATGAACATGACCACAATCAGAGCTGCGATACCTGCCGAGTAGTAAAAGATCTTTTGGCGGCGAGAAAGATCAAGAAATATCACTGCCGACACCGCGAGCACGAGTACCACTGCACCTAAGAGTCCCAGATCGTACCACTTGCCAAGAAGAGTGTCGGTTACATATTGGAGGACGCCCAAACTGAGAGGACCAACTTTTGCAACGAGAACTGCTATCTGATAAATCACAAGTGCCAGAAATACCCATATTAGAGTGTTATAGATACTGACTACCTTTTGCGAGTTACGACGAACAGACTCATAGGCTACCCATAATGACAGGAAAAGAATGACCAGGAATGCAGTAGTCCCTATCTCAAACCCTTGACCAAACAAAGATTTCATCGGGTGAATGCTTATGAGAGACGATACAATGGCGGTAAGACACAGCAAAATAGAGACGACAAGTATACGCACCGGCGGCAATGAGATCTGTTTTTCCCGATATATAGCCAATAAATATATGACAAGCGTCACAACAGTACCCAATACTATTGCTATGCTTTTCGCAAGGTCAGACGCCACATACCTAGTAGGCAGGAAGACTAGAGGCACAACAATGAGAGTCAGAAGGAAGATTTTGTAAGCAATAGAGGTTTTAATAACTGGACTTTTCGAGACGACTGGTGCCGGAGGATTTGCTGAAACATTAGCTTGAGTATTGAGTTGCATTATTATTTCATTATGATGTTAATGGAGATATTGTAACAAATTGCCATAAAAATGTATAAGCAGTCTGGGGAAAAATATATATGAATATGACGATAAAAGAAAAGCCCGGCACCGAAGCTTTCGCTTCAGACCGGACATTTCTCGCCGCACATAAGCCGAATTTTGTTTCCTACTACGCTCGCTTGCGCGAGCTTCGAAGGACGACAACCATATATCTAGGATATGGATTGCTCCATATCTCAAGCGACTCTTCCCCCCTTGTTCACTTGCGCAAACAAAGAAGAACACGGTCTTGCACCAAAGTAGAGATTTTGCCGTTTCACTCCCCTCCTTTGACAGAGAGGCATCGTCACTGTTCGCACTCCTGGGTGTTACCTGGCGGGTGTTACCCGCTACTCGTCTGCATTATGATAACGATCGTTTACCTGTCACAATGCTGGTGTTCGGACTTTCCTCTTTCAGGCGCCGTAGCTCCGTTAGGAGTATTGACGACTAAAAGCGATTGTCTATGCAGCAGTATGTATTTTACCAAATTTTGGCTTTTTTGACAAGATCTCCAAAGTTGTGTATATTCTGGAACGGCCCCAGCACACAAAACAATATGAACACCACGACTCCACATTCTCAGACAGACATGGACGCTGTACATGCATTTATGGCAATGGCAAAAACCCCGGAGCAAATCGTAGCCCACGCTGGCAGGCTAGTCGGCAAACGAGAAAAACGTTTTTACCTGACCAAGATCGAGATGCAGAGTATTCTTGAAACAGATGTGTCTACTATCGTACGAGAACATGCGGAACCAGAAAAAGGAGGCGGTGCGCCGGACGACAAGCAGATTTTCTACATGGAAGTAGCGTACGACGGTTTTATTTTCACCCACAGTTCGGAGTCACGCTGGTGGGGCAGGTTCGCACCGAACACAACGGCCTAGGCTCTGCGCCTACTAGTCAAAAGCACATCCTCAAGGAGTGCTTTTCTTTTTTGTTTCTAATATATTTGCCTGCTTTGTTTTCCAATTCTCAGAGGTAATAACAGGCTTCTTGGTCTCGGTCTCGATCTGCTTTCTAGCATTCCCAGCTATGCCTCTTCCTCTCTTAGCCACATCGCAACTTTTCTCTAGACCCTTTGGTTCTTCTACTTTGGAAATCTCAGTCGTAGCAGTTTCCGCAAGCATATTGAGAACTAGCTCCATATTGCTCATATTGTCACGCAAGTTTTCTTTTTTTAAATCTTTTAGATTTTTGTATTCCCTAGTAGTCATCCCTGACCATGCTTTGGAAATCTCATCTGTCAGAATTGCATACTCCTTACCTTCTTTCACATCACTTTTTTCCCATTCATCTGTCAGATCCTTGCGGATCTCAATACTTTTCATGCGCAAATTCACCCACTCCTTGCTGTAACCCTTTTGAATATATGTTCTGAGCGCACGGTTTATAGCTATTTCAGGATCGGCAGTTTCTTCCAGCCTTTCATAGCCAACTTTTGCTAGCCACAGCTTGAATGGTTCGGCATTTGGGGATGGGATGGATTGAATAAGACGGAGCAACACCTCAGTATCGGCGGCGTCAGTAAGGTAATATTTACCATCAGACGACTGCATTTTCAGTTGTCCGATTTTATCGGACAACTCGCTGCCCTCTTCATATAATTTCACCTTTAAATCACTCCAGTATTTCCTAGGTCGATCGCTCTTGGTCAATGTTTCAATAACATCAATCACTGAAAAATACCACTTCTCGGTTTTTTCATCCCAAGATCTGCGGATCTGCTTGCCTTCGAATATCGCCAAATGTTTTTTCTTTTCTTCCATACCACAATTTTCTCACCCCCACAGAAAAAAACAATATTGACTCGTATCAAACGTTGTGTGCGAAAGTATATTTATAGGTAGCAAAGTTTTTTATCGACAATAGTTCGTTTCTACCACCATCGTACCTGCAGGGTTTATGAAGAAGCTAGCGGCTGTACCATCGGACCGATTCATGTTTACACAGCTTTTCGAGGAAGTGAGACCCAGTTCACCGATAGAAACAGTAGTAGTTGCAGAGGCTCCACTGGAAATGTGTAGGCGAGTAGCTGGGGTTGTGGTACCTATACCGACGTTACCAGCACTACTAATCCTCATTCTCTCAGTTATGGTTCCTGACCCATCTGGTGTAGTCCAGAAGGACAACCTACCAGGCATATCTGTTGTATCACCAGCAGTATCGACTTCGCCATCGATATGAAAGTAAATGCCTGCTCCGTTGATAAAATTGCTGGCCGCGGCACTATACCCTCCTCCTATAACAAGACCGAAGCGATCATTGTTTTGAGAGACTGCAGCCGTATCTTGAGATGTTCCTCTCCCCAAATGAAACCTAAGAAAAGGGCCAGAGGCAGAGGTTGCATATTCCTTCATATAGAGATAAGGCTGAGCATTATCACCAAGCTGATCTATCCCAACAAAACTACCCGTACTACTATTGCTACCATAAATAGTAAGTTTGTTTACTGGGGTCGTAGTCCCTATCCCGACATTTCCCATAAATGTACTCGTCGAGGTTACACTTAATTGTCCCTCCGTAGAAATATTCGTACTTATTGTAGTAGCTGCAGATACTATCCCAGCCATGAGTACAACAGAAAGAACCAAGAGAGATATTGTTTTCATATAGATATTATTCCACACACACACACACACTTCAATGCAAACTGTGGATAGTGCGTCCGGATAATCAGAAGCTCGACCTCCCCACCATCCCTTTTACCCAAAACACCAAGTGACGAAACGTTTCGTCACTTGGTGTATGGACCAAAAAGGTGTGTTGCACTGCACGAAACAAAATATGAACAGCACCTCAACGTGCCATAGCGCCCGTAAAGAGCGAGTGACAAGTGTCGACTTTGGCGGAGCGTAGCGTAGCCAAACGAAGGCACTTGGTCCTCGCCCGATAAAGGGCGCTAGTCGCGCGAGATGATACTTCTCCCCTAAACTATCTCACAAACTCCCGACACACATGCGAGCTCTTTCTTGAGATCGGTCTCATTTTGCTTTTCATAGGTAATGATCTTCGAATAATCCACATGCTCCATTCTCTTTGCTAGCTCCTTGTACGTCTTCTCATCTATAGCCTCATATGGTGCGAGCTTGTAGACATGGTCCTCACGAGGCAGGAATGATAGTCCGCCCACAATATCCCAGTTCTTATAAACCCAATTTGCAACCTCGATCCATTCATTGTCCCCTACCGACACTGTCTGGGAAGGATTGTGCTCGGTATAATTCTCTTTTAGCATCTTCCAGTATTCCAGCTGTTCTATGGCAGTTATATCATCCTTGAATATGGAACCGCTCGGAGCCTTGACTGGGAACTCCAGAACATAGGTATTTGCACTCTCCGCGCTCTGGCCTGTCTCTGGGTGATACGGCACACCCTGGTCCTTTAGCATCTTGAACAAGGCATCGGTAGCAGAGATGCGGATGCGACGAATAAAGAACTTGGAATGTCTAGGGTGCATACCAGAAGAACAATCCACCATTTGCGAAAGAGTTCCGGAAGGCTTCACGCAAGTGATGGCTGTGGACTCGCTAATACCAAACCTCTTTGCGTATTCTTTGTTAACTTTTATAGATTCTTCCTTGAGCTTGCGCAGAATAGCAGGCTTCCTTATCGCAGGACAGTCCCATTGACCGGTTATAGATACACCTAGGAGTCGCTCCTTTTCGCAATTTTCTTTCCATTCCTTGGAAAGATAGGGAAAGTTTGTGAGAGATGACTGATACGTACCTAGGATAGTCGCTATCCTCATCTTTTTCATAAGACTAGCCTCGGTATCTTCTGCGCGAGCCACTATCTCCGACAGATTACAGAACTGCTTTGACTGGAGGATGATCTCTCCGCAAGGATTTGTGCCCATGGGACCAATAATATTCTTGCCCGTAGCGTCAAAAAAGCCTTTGTACTCCTTCAGAGCTTTGATACGACGTTCCGGTAGAGTCTTCGCCAATGAACCGCGGTTGAATATACCTCTCTCTCCAGAGCGGCTCTCTATGAGAGCCATCCATTCCTTGAGAAACTCTTCATTTGTCGGCTTGTTCATATATACAGCCGAGTTGTTCGCAAGCATCCTGTGGGGCTGAGTCATATAGAAGGCTCCCTTCTTTGCTTCACGGATATGTTCGTCACCAAAGTCAGATAAAGAGATCATAGCACTCCTCCTCACTCCACCAGCAACGACGATATCACCTATCATACAAATAATATCGTGCACATCTATAGGACGCATACGCCTTCCTTGCCTTGCTAGCATGATCTGCCGAGTAAAGGTATGGAGCCTCATGAGAGGTGCCGGACCAGAAGCTTTGCCTCCCATAGTCTTGAGCCTTGCACCCTCGGGACGGACTAGAGAATAGTCGAACTCTACATCCTTGCCAGCGGCCCAGGCTTTCATACCGACTACGAGTGAATCTGACCAACCTTCTTTGTCATCCGGCACTACATATGTGGGTAATTTCTCCCCTGTCTGCATCTGGATCTGAGGGAACTTCTCTACATTTGTACTCTCTACAGACCAACCAGCACCTGTACCACACATCGATACATACATTATCTCTGCCAAATCCTGAAATGATTCTGGGGCAATAAAAGAACAATTATATGCGGTAATATTGTTTTTTCTGGTAGCGTGACCTGAGAATTGGAACAGTCTCATAGAAGGCATAGCCTGATGGTTCAATATAGCCTCGCGAATCTCTTTGTATTCGCTATCCTTGAGCTTACTGCCTAGGTTTTCCTTCATAAAATCGACATAGCGGTCCACAGTCTCTATGTATGTCTCTCTGCGGTTTTGCTCATCTATCCATCGCGAGTATGTGCGATAGTATACGAACTCACCCAGAGCATTCCTAAAGTATTGTTTGGAGTCGGTGGCAAGTTTGCGAATATGCTCGGGTATTTCTAGTCCTTGCGCACGGATACGAGCTCGTTCTTCACGGTAGAGAACGTAGTGTTTTGCGGCTTTCACATAGTCGGTACGCATGAGTTCCTGTTCTACGATATCTTGCACGCCTTCCACAGTAGGCATGAAGTTCGTGAACTTCTTTTTTATGCGTACGAGCTCGCCAAAGACCTGGTTTGCAACTATCTTTGCTTCCTCGACAGATCCCTCTGCCACAGCATTCATGCCTTTCCAGACGGCATTTTCTATCTTTTCTACATTAAATGGCACTATTCGACCGTCTCTCTTTATAATCGTGGGGATGGTAACTTTGACCGCTCCTCCCGAAGCGGATTTTTTCTTTTTTGGCATATGTGTGACGCAGGCGGTGCGCCGCAATTAGCTAAAGCACTTAATAAATTTTTAAACTCACACGTTGGTACATTTTAGCTCTGAACTCTCCAGAAAAAAATGTGGATAACGCACTCGAGCACAGAATGTTTGAAATGCAAAATTATTTTTGTTACATTTTCGTTTTGCAACCGAGCTCCGCGGAAACAGTACTCGCTTTTCTCGTACACAGAAGAATATCGTGGTCGTCAGATTTCGAGGTAGCTTTGCTATGTACGAGAAAAGCGAGTACTGTTTCCGCGGAGCTCGTGAGAGTACTAAAAAGTCAAAATAGTTCCTGTCGCAATACCCAGTTCTTTTGCGACTCCAGCATTGACTTCCAGAGCATATCCAATAACCGACGGAGAGTTGAAAGTATTCGGATAGGTTTCCGGAGCGAGGTTAGATAATATTCCAAGTACTTTTTTATCTTCATCAATCCAAACAATATCGAGAGGTATACTCATATCTTTCATCCAAAATCCATACATACCAGGCGCACCAAAGTCAAAAATCATACCCGCATCATGTGACAAGGTGGTGCGTCCTCCCAATCCCAACTCAAGCTTTTCATCATTATCGGCAACTAGAGCGCGGATAGTACTGGACGCTGTAGCTATTTCTACTACTTCGTATTCACTATCTGCCATAGCTCCTACGAACGAAGTACTGGTAGCAAGAGGTCGGAGAGTTTCGAGATTCACACTGGCAATGTCGCTCGTAATATAGAAATACACTCCGCTAGCCACAAAAACCAGCAACAAAAAAGCTATACACAGGTTTTTCTTCATAGTTTTGTAGTCTTGTGCGGGCTTTTGAGCATTATTACCAAACCGAGCAGGATCATGACCAAAGGCCAGAACTGTCGGATATCAAAAACAAAGTTGAATGTCCAACCAGTATTATAAAATAGCCAATAAGTGCCTCCTGCGATGAGTATGAAAGGTATTGCCATATGTATTAATCTATATATTTATCTTTATTTTCCAGATGACCATCGTGAGTCACGGCATAATGCATATTTCCCTTTTTGTCGGAAAGGTAAAACCAATAATCCGTATCCGTAGGGTTCATAGTATCTACGATGGCACCCAGTCCAGGGTTGCCTGTAGGTGTCGGGGGCAGACCTTTGTGAGTGTATAGATTATATGGTGAGTCACTACGAAGATCGTCCATAGTTAGATTGCTCGAGGCCTTACCCAAAGTATAGAAAAATGGCTGGTCAACCTGGAGAGGGTGGTCATTGTCTATCCTCTTCCAGAGCACCCCGGCAATGATACGACGATCTTTGCTGCCATTGGCCTCCCTCTCGATGATAGAGGCCATCTTGAGTACATCCTCAAAGGGCCTACCGAACAAATTGACTCGGATACTGAGACTCTTTGTCTTCCTTTCAAAATTTTCCGTCATCATGGTCACGGCCTCCGCGGGCGTCACTGTCTCAAAAAAATAGTATGTGTCCGGGAACAGCCTTCCTTCTTCCTTTTTTGCCAGACGTAGGAACTCTACACTGTCAAAGTATGGCAGTTTCTTTTCTATGAGACGCGCAATATCATACGATGCCATACCTTCCGGTATGGTTATCTTTACTTGCGGTATACCTTGCTCGCCGTTCACAGTGCGAGAGGCTATCTTCCAGGCAGACTCGGCATTTTCGAATAGGTAGTCTCCGGCCAAGATCTTTTTGCTGCCACCCTGAAATGTGACAAGAGTTTTATAAACAAAAGCCGAGCGGATGATGGACTTCTCTTCCAAAATACCCGCAACATCATTCAAACTTGATCCTTCCTCTATGCGGACGACCTCATTTTTTGGAAAATTTTCTGGAGCAGATGAAATTCGGACAGCAAAGGCAACTATGATCACAAAAAAAGCCAGAGAAACTACAGTTACGATCTTGCTTTTGAATATTTTATTGAGCAGTCTTTCGATATTCATGGCTATATAGGCAAGTTCGCAGGAGCAGTGGACTTCTTGGAAGGTACGCGTTCGAGTGTAGGAGTACCAGCGGCGGTGAAGCTCGGGAAGTGGTACATCGTCGCAAGTTCCTCGGTATTCATAACACTGGTCTTGCTAGTAAATGGTGTATAAAAGAATGATCTCCTCCTATATGCCGCTAGTGCTATCTTTGCCTGTTTGGTCCTACGCATATTTTTGTAATCTTCCCAAGGCACACCGTTAAATTGTGCGTGAAGCTTCTTGCCATTTGGTTTGAAGCCATTCAAAGACTCGGAACTATACTGCTTGAAACTCGAGAGGATACCCCCCAAGCCAAAAGTACCATCAAAACCTTCTTTGCTCGCAATATACATAGCTCGGATACCCACGTCAAAAGGTAGTTTCGTAATACTTCGTTCTAGTGCCTCTACGGTATTTTGCTCACCTTTAGATATGCTTGGCATCTTGGTAAATCCTGTTGCCTCATCCTTTGTCCCTGCCACTTTGGTTTTGGGATCACGCATGAGAAGTTTATTTACTTCATCCTGTGCTTTGTCTTTCCAGGCATCGTGTTTCTTGAAAAAGTGTCCCGGCATTATTTGTTCCTTCTTGTGCGCCCGGATGACTATCTGGATCCATACCTGCTGGTTTGGCTTTACACTACCTAGGAACTCTATCATGTGTGACATAGGGTCTATCTTGTATTCCTCCTTGGCATCTTTGTCTAGACCATAGTCTATATAAGTCTTGATAGGATAAGGTTCTTCATTTCCCTTTATCATCTCCGCCGCCCAGATGCGATGAAGCTTTGGGTCGAACTGCACGCTCTGCGCATAATCTTCCCTCTCGTAGACTTCTATGCCGGGAATTTGCGAATAAAGTGCGTTCATAACTGCTGACTTTCTGGCATCTTCCGTCCAAATGAGAAACTTGACTTGTCCTTCGATAGAGATGAGCTCGAGTGAAAACCACGGCCTAGTCTTGCCCTCCCAGTATTGAGCAAACATACTGCCATCGGAAGTATTGTGTAGTGAATGCAGGACAGTTTCCATTGCAAGTGGTGACTTGAAGCTATCACGAGGTAGCTTGAGCTCAAGCACAGCATATTTCGTCTTTAGAAAGTTACTACTACGTACATAGTCGACCCAGAGATTCCAGGCAAGAAGGTATAGGATCACTGCCAAAGCGACCGGGGATATGGTTATGAGAACATCTATGACAGAAGGGATGAGGCTCGAGTTGAGGTCGCGAGCAAGAGCAGTAAATATCTCAGAAAGATTCATGAGATTATTTTACCACAGTTTTTAGGGGAAGTGCATAAAGTAATAAGCACCAAATCACAAATACCAAGTTCCAAATAAATACCAATGATCAAATTCAAAATCTCAAACAGAAACGACAAAAAATCCCAACATTCGATTGTTTGAACATTGGAATTTTTGATTTGGTGCTTATTTGGAACTTGGTATTTGGTACTTGGTGCTTCTTATTTGGTGCTTATTTTCTCTAAGCAACAACCCCAACTGGACTATACTTCCCCTCCTTATCCCTCTTAAAATACTTAGGATTCTGTAGATTTACTGCAATGGTATTTTCTTTCACATACCGCTCTTTCATAACCTTGTCGATGACTTCTTCTTTGGATAGAGGACCGCTCTTTTCGAGTACGCTACGGATGACATCACGGACGACACCAGGCATATAGCCCCATTCTGCGAGAGCATAGAGGCCGCGACCAACCAGGACAAACCTCTTGTCTTTGATTAGCTCATTGTGGGTAGTCGCAACATGTGCCTTTTTGTTGAACATCTGGGTGATCTGCTTTGCAACATCGCGGAAGTGTATCGGTGAGCCATGCTTCCTTATAACCAGGAAGGCATAATCACGCACACCTTTATTTTTTATGTTTGATGAATGAGAAACTCCCCAATCGCCTAGGGCATTTTTGTCTATGACCTTGGATATTGCCATCCAACGCCTTATCACTTCCTGATTTTTGTATTTTTCAGAGACATCCTCGATATGAGTCAGGAATTTGTTTATCATCTCCGATTCGGGTAGCAGGTCATCCGTGCCCAGATTAGCATAGAGCTTGTGGAGGGCGCTTTCTACTTTCTTTGCCAGATCTTCATTCACATGCCAGCGGTGTTTAAAATGTTCGTCCTCCTTGAGCTTCTTGAATGGTTCGCCTATGACCAGGAGGAAATAAATATGATTCTGGAGACTCTTGTCTTTGGACAGGTGTCCCAAAAGGTCATCTTCAACGACGATACCACCCAGAGTATGGAGCAGGGCTTCTATCTCGGCAAAGGCAGCCTTTTCCGCTTTATATTCATCAGACTTCCTGGTCATCTCTATGGCATAGTTTTCGATCTGCCTCACGCGTTCCCTGGTGATGCCGTATTTTTTCCCGATAGCGTCGAGAGTGAGCATCTTGGTTTCCTTGCCCAAACCAAATCGCTGTACGAGAACATCGCATGCTCTATCGGGCAATGATGAGAGTAGTCTCTTTACGACCTGCTTGGGCTTGAATGTGAGGGTGGCTTGTGCCATTTTATTGATTAATTATTATTTGTGTTGCCTTGTAATATGTTATTTTTATCACCTATTGGGTTCAAAGTCAATGTCACCGGATAGATAACTAAAAAATGTTTGAGAGACGCGACACATAGTGTGTTGTAATTTATTACAGGACCACACTGACAAGCTTACCCTTGACCACGATAACCTTCTTTATGGCGCTATCCCCTATCCACTTTTTCACTTCTGGCAGAGCGAGCGCTGTCTCCTTTATTTTCTCTTCACTTTCACCTGGAGCGATGCGAAATGAGGCCCGAACTCTGCCACCCACCTGAACTACCATATTTATCTCATCTTCTACCACCAGACTTGGATCAAAATGTGGCCAGTCAGACACATGAATCGATTTTTTATTTTTCAATACACTCGACCACACCTCCTCCGTAATATGCGGAGCAAAGGGCGCGAGGAGCTTCAATATGATCTCAAAATGTTCCTTGGATATTGCTTCCATCTTCTCGAGCTCATTCGTCGCTATCATGAGCGCACTTATGGCGGTATTGAATCGCAAATTTTGTATATCTGCTGTTACTTTCTTTATGGTCTTGTGTATTATGCGATCTGCAAGAGGATCACTCTTTCCTATTTTTTCACTGAGCTTCCAAACGCGCTCTATAAACCTGCGTGAGCCTATCATACTTGCTGTACTCCAAGATATTTGCTGGTCAAATGGTCCCATAAACATCTCATATACACGCAGTGTATCGGCCCCATAAGTTTTTACTATTTCATCTGGGTTAACAACATTACCAAACCGCTTTGACATCTTCCTGCCATCCTCACCCATTATGAGACCAACGTTTTGCAACTTGGTAAAAGGTTCGAGGGTTGTAACTACTCCTATGTCATAAAGGAACTTGTGCCAAAAACGAGCATATATGAGGTGTCTCGTAGCATGCTCCGCACCACCTACATACAAGTCTACAGGTGCCCAGAATTTTTCCTTCTTTGGATCTACCAGTTTCTTTTTGTTTTTTGGATCCATGTAACGTAGGTAATACCAAGAAGACCCCGCCCATTGAGGCATAGTGTTGGTTTCCCTCTTTGCCTTACCTTTGCAGGTAGGACATTTTACATTGACCCACTTTTCTATAGCGGCAAGAGGTGACTCTCCTGTACCTGTAGGTTCATAGGACTTTACCTTTGGTAATACAACAGGCAAATCTTTTTCCGGCACTGCAACGACGCCGCATTTCTCGCAATGAATGAGAGGTATAGGCTCACCCCAATAACGCTGACGAGAAAATACCCAGTCGCGGAGTTTGTATTTTACTACTTTTGTTCCACCGTTATACTCTTTTACCTCGGTATTTTTTATTGGTAAGTTGAACTTCTTGGCAAACTCACCATCTCTCTCATCCAAGTCCGGTACAGCCATGACAGCTCCTGTGCCATAGTCAGGCAAAACATAGTCTGCTATCCAAACCGGAACTTCTTCTTTATTTGCGGGATTGATAACTTTTATACCCTTTAGCTCTACACCAGTCTTTTCTTTTTTTGCATCTGTGCGCTCAATTTCGGTTTCATTCTTTGCTCTATTTATATATTTTTCCACCTCATCCTTATTTGATATTTCACCCATGAATTGCGTGACCAAAGGATGCTCTGGAGCAAGAACAACATAGGTTACACCGAATATTGTATCGGGCCTGGTTGTAAATATTTCTATATCTTTCCCATATCCAGAAAATTTTATTAGTGCCCCCTCACTCCTGCCTATCCAATTCCTTTGCGACTCCTTGATAGCTTCTGGCCAGTATAGGAAAGGTTTGACATCTGCTTTACGTGGATCGTTCAGGCGCTCGAGCCAAACCGGTAGCTCGGAATTCACCATTTTCCCTGGAACAAAATCTTCCTTGTCCACCCAAAGGATCTCATTATCCTTATCTTCACCATCTGCTATCGGAATTCTCCTATCACTTTTCAATTCAAAAAGTACCGCATTGGCATAGGCTATCCTATTCTCACCTTTATGCTTGGTATAGTAGTGTGCTTCTGTCTGACCTCCCAATATCTTTACAAACTCTATATCGTCATAACCAGTCTCTTCTCGAACTTCTCTCCTGGCAGTCGTAACCACATCTTCACCTTGTTCGATACCACCTATTATGACTGTATCCCAGCCAAATTTCTTGTTACGGATGATGAGATATTTTTTGTTTTTTGGATCATAGACTATGGCATGAGCAACTGTTCTCTCAACCAAAGGTTTTCCAGGTTTATGAGGATTGACCCTATCTACCACTTTTGGCCTGACATATTGCTCCGTCGCATCCAGATCCGTGAGGAGCCTATCCGCATACTTTGTAATACCGAGAACCCACTGCCTCATTGGCTTTTTTTCTACAGGTGTACCACAACGCTCACAGCGACCATTTTCAACATCTTCATTTGCGAGGCCAGTCTTGCAAGATGGGCACCAGTTTATAGGCTCATAGGACTCGTATGCAAGTCCTTTTTTCCACATCTCTATGAATATCCATTGTGTCCACTTATAGTATTTAGGATCCGTAGTATTCACCTCGCGAGACCAGTCATAGTCGAAGCCGAGAATCTCGAGCTGACCCTTGTACCGATCTACATTTTTTTGCACACTATCCGCCGGGTTTGTCTTTGTTTTCAGAGCATAATTCTCCGCCGGCAGGCCGAAGGCATCGAAGCCCATAGGGTGGAGTACATTCTTGCCATTCATACGCTCAAAACGAGAGACTATGTCAGTCGCTATAAAGCCTTTTGGGTGACCGACATGAAGGCCTTCACCGGAAGGATACGGGAACATGTCGAGAGCGTAAAACTTTTCTTTCTCACTATCCTCCTTGCTCTTATATATTTTTGACTTCGACCACTTCTTTTGCCACTTTGTCTCTATCTTCGATGGATCGTACTCTTGTTTGGCTTTTTTCATTTTATTATCAAAATCATAGCTCAAAACGCAAGATTATACAAAAAGCCCGCAGCTTGGGAGAAGCAACGGGCTTGGGAACGACTTTTATCATTTATTTAACCCCTGTACAACGCCATCACAATTAGGATCGTCATCGTGATGATAAGAACGAGCTCGATATCCAACGTATATGTATACATGTGGACGATGTCACTTTTGAGCCTCCTAATGATGCGCATGGGCCCTCCTGTGTTTATGGGTTGTTGCTATGGAACTGGTTTCATCCGAATGATAGCTTCTTTTAGTACTATTGTCAAGTATTCATTTATATTGTGTAATCTGATCCTTTACAAGTTAAAGGGCGGCAAAGCATTTGCTTCGCCGCCCTTAGTTCCCGTTGTGTGCACCAAATTTAGTTGCTGACTAGAGAACGGTGCGCGGTCCTGTCTTGGTTCCCTAACGCAATACCCTGCGAGATGTGATACTGCCCACGCAGGTTAGACTGTCGGCAAAATGTCCGCAAACGCCGTAAGCTCATGATGAGCCGCAGCATCCTCATCCGTCTGATGAGGGCCCAGAGTCCAGCCGCCGAGAAATACAGAACGGCTACTATGCCCAAGAGTTTCAATTCTTCCATAAAGGTTTCTCTGTATTATCCTGCCTCACGGTAAGATAGGTTGTGGTTGACTGTGTTGAACTATAGCTGGCTGTAGAGTATCAGGTTATGGATGTTTTGTCAAACCGAGCTAGTGCGGATTCATATAAGACCTCCATCTTAAACATTGACAAGTACTATTTGTACGTGCTATGATATAACAAGTCTTAACATCAACCGGAAAGCACATTATGCAACATACCATCAAGTCGGTTTGTAATGCTGTCAAGGAGAAGCTTTGTAAGGTTCCCATTCAGGATTTTGGCGCTGCGGCAACCGTTCGAGAAGTTCAGCGCGCCGCTGATCCCAAAGGCACCAAGCGACTGAATAGGAATCAGATGAAAGCTACGAAAGCTTTCCTTAATGTTTTGGTCAAAACTGCTTATCAGTGACCGGCCATTCAGCCAAGTGCTGCTCGACGAAAATTGAGCAGCACTTTTCCTTAGACCCTAAACTCTATGGAACTACCACCTTCTTAAAGCGAGGGTCGAGTTCATCTTTTAGCTGAAATCGTTCTGCAATTTCATCTAAAACATCATTCTCACTCCTCTCGTCTTCAAAAGAATTGTAGTTATCTAGAACTTCTTCTCCAATTTCTATATCTCGGATTGCTACAGTAACCACTTCTTCTTTGATTTTTGTTTTTACCAGTAACATAATCGATAAATTTTCCCGGATCTTAGACTCTATTATACTACCATCGTAAAATTCTCTTTTGAAATGCAATTCATGTAACATTGAATTGTATGAAAAAACGTAACAAATTTCGGCATTTAACAGAAACCGATCGAGACCGACTTCACGCATTGCATTTGGAAGGTCATGCCCAAAAAGACATGGCAGAAGTGCTCGGGGTG
>JBAYIX010000014.1:0-17094 GCA_041665385.1 Minisyncoccota bacterium
GTCGTAAGTTCCTGAGACTGATCTACAGCTACCATTTCAAACAGACAATTTGACAAATTCCTTTAACGGGACTTGGAGGGCACGGTTTGTGGAAATACCGAGATATTATGAGCAAATCCGCAGGGCGGAGGAGGTGAAGTTATCGTCCTACCTCGGCACCCAATTTTATTCCTGTTTCAAACTTCCCACTTTCTAATACCGATTTCCTGATACTTTCCGGCAATGAATCATTATTTACTAAGGCTTTCAAAATCTTTTTACGTGCCTCCCCTTCCCCTTTTGTCAGCTCCATGCCGACTACGGACGTCGGAATGACTTCAAATTGCACAGAATCTTCACTGAGAACTGCACTCACAGCCAAACCGTGAGTCGTTTCAAACGAAAAATACTGATCAAACATAAAATTTCCAAGAGAATAAAATATTGCCTTGCCTTTATATATTTCCAAAGGCTGGACTACATGCGGATGCGCACCTATTACGAGATCCGCTCCAGCATCGATAAATCTGTGAGCCAGTTCCACCTGTCTTCTGGATTGTATAACTTCATACTCTTCTCCCCAATGCGGATACACTACAATGTAAGAACAATCACCCTTCGAAGAAGACACTGCGTCATAAGCAGGTTCCGGATCATAGGTATACAAGTCATGGTAACCCACAAAACAAATATTCTGACCTTTCACTCTGACTGTTTTTACGATATTTTTATCGTTTCTGGGAGAACCAAAAGCAATAATATCTCCAGACATCAAATAATCCACCGTCTCTATATAACCATGTTCATAAAAGTCGGATGCATGGTTATTGGCCAGACTCACAAGGCTGAAATGTAGTGACTTCAAGAGACCGGCGTAGAGCGGGTCGAAAGTAAAGTGTAGAATGGAATGGTCCTTTTCAGCGATTGACCTATTTTTTGTAATAGTTCCTTCCAAATTACCAGCGACAATATCCCTACCCTCAAACAAATCCAAACTCTTTCCGAAAAGCACGTCTACACCCTTTTTTCTGGCATAGACAGAGACACTCCGGTCGAACATCATATCACCCACAAAAAGCATATTTATCTTTTCCTTTTGCTCACCGATCTCCACGCCAGAATTGTGCCATCGGAAAAATCTCGGCACATATGCGGACAACATCCAAAGTCCCGCTGATACAACGCCGACAAGAATAATTAAAAATGAGTATTTTTTCACTTCTAGAATGATATACCACTTCTATTTATTTACAATGATCTGATCCGGACTATTCAATACTATTTCTGCCTTGCCTTTATAAGAACGGATCACACCACTTATCGTCACGTCACCCTTGTACGAAGAAACATCCTTGAATTTCTTGGCATCAGAAGCAAATATCACCGCGGCAAATGGGCACTTCGCAGTAGATCTGCAAAAATCCAAAAAAACAGTACCGCTCGCGGCGGTAAAGTTTTTTTCTATCATTCCTCGAACTTCAGCATATTCCCCTATATGTTGCGGGGCCTCTCCGATCTCAAGTTTTTGGATCTTTCCTGTCCCTTTTTCATTTTCCGACATGTTCGAGGAAAGCACCTTCTTTATGATTTTGAGATATTGTGATCGAATACCTTCATCCGTGCCTATCTCCAAAACTTCGTCGTTTGCGTCCGTTGCTGCCTGTGTCCAGTTGTAACTACCGGAAGCGTAGGCTTTCTCTGTCACGAGTACCTTTATGTGCATGATACCGTCCAAATGTTTTTGCGTTGCGAGAGGTATGCCGGCCGAGCGCAACATCTTTGTCACGTCATCATTTGGCGACTTTTGCGAACCTTCCCTGTCTGTAATGCCTTCCACTGCTACACCACGCTTCTTTGCGCGTATCAGTGCTTCGGCAATATCTTTTTTTGTAAAGTAATATACTGCGAAATATACATACTCATTCGCACTGTCTATCAGTTGGATTATTTCCTGGTCATTCTTCCTTTGATCCAGACTATATATGACTCTCGTATTGGAAATTGAACCACTCCTAGCAAAAAAGAGGTACGTAAGCGTTCCGGAAAAGACCATACTGACTACTACAATCACGATCAAAATACGATTCTCCAGTAACCAAGCTTTTATTTTACTCATTCAAGTAGGTGAATATGTGCGCGTGACAATTTTACCACGCAGGAACATTTTTTCACACAAACGGATTTTGAGACAGGCACTGCTCCTACTTGTTTTCTGTCCAATTTGAAAAGTTGTGCAATGTCTGTGTAATCATAAAAGCTCGCAAATCGAACAGAAAACAAGTAGGAGCAGTGCTTGCCTAACAAAAGCCCCTTCCTCTCATTTGAGGAAGGGGCGATGAAAACTTTTATCTAAATCGGCCGACGTTTGAATGGACGAGACCGAGAATGTTTCGAGAGCTAGATCACATGGATTTTATCGCTTTTTTCAGAGCATCCATATCGAACTTCGAACCTGCCGGACAATCCTTCGCGAGGTAACGGCACCGACCGCCTAAATAGCAATACACCTGACACCCATCGGGTCGACAACAAATTCTGGCAGGATCCACACCGAATCCGAGCCACTTTAGTACAACAATCAGGAATTTCATTGAATCTCCTTTGTTCCGCGTTTCGTACTTGTAACACACTTCCGAAGTCTCCGTCAATTATACCATACGCACCGACATTGTCAAACGCGAAAAAAAGCACACGCACTGCACTTTTTTTGTTCAATTTGAGAAGTTGTGCATAATCCGGGTAATCATAATAGCTCGCAAATTGAATAAAAAAAGTGCAGTGCGTGTGCTTTTTTTCGCGAACAGGACTTAGAACAAAACTAACTACGCCTTGCCTTTGAGCGATCGTTCTCGGTCAAATATTGCTTACGCAAACGAATACTTTTCGGTGTGATCTCCAGATATTCATCCTTCGACATTAGTTCCAAACCACGTTCGATAGAAAGTTCCAAAGGAGGTGTGAGCATGATAGCTTCATCCGAGCCCGAAGCACGCATATTCGAAAGTTGCTTTCCCTTGGTCGGGTTTACCGTCATCTCCTCACCTTTGGAAGTACTGCCGATGACCATGCCTTCATATATTTCCATACCCGGCTTCACATAGAGTACACCACGATCTTGAAGATTCCAGAGAGAGAATCCTAGAGCTTTTCCGGCCGCCATAGATATCATAGATCCTGTTTCCCTGCGCTGTATTTCTCCAGCATAAGGACGGAAACCTACGACTCGGGAAGCCAATATTCCCTCGCCCTTAGTATCCACGACGAACTGGTTCCTGTAACCTAGAAGTCCACGTGTCGGTCCTTCGAGGATCATACGCATGGATTCCCTATGAGGGATCATGTTTGTTACCAAAAATCCACGTTTACCCAAACGCTCAATGATAGCACCCTGATATTCTGCAGGGATATCTATGACAACTTCTTCAAAAGGTTCTTCCTTTACTCCATCTTTTTCATGAATAATTACCTGAGGCTGAGAAACCTGTAGTTCATAACCTTCTCTGCGCATATTTTCTAGAAGGATAGCAATATGTAGTTCACCTCGGCCGGATACGGTGAAGATGTCGGAGGATCCAAAATCTATCTTGAGTCCCACATTCACTTCGAGCTCACGTTCCAAACGCTCGCGGATCTGTCTCGATGTTACAAATTTACCTTCCTTGCCGCCAAATGGAGAGCTGTTCACCAAAAAGTCTAGGGAGATAGCAGGCTCATCCACGGCTATACCTGGCAAAGCTTCCGTATTTTCATTCGTCGTCACTGTCTCGCCGATATCTATATCAGCCAGACCAGCGATGATGACAATGTCACCAGCAGTCGCTCCGGCGGATTCTACCCTTCGTACACCTTCAAAAGTAAAAACTTTTGATATTGTTCCTGTACGTGTCTCACCTACCGCAGAATGCACGGCATTTTTGTTCTGATTTTTTATAAAAACTTTGTCACCTGGCTTCACTGTCCCCTCGTATATGCGCCCGACACCCAAACGTCCGAGGAAGTTATCATACGCAAGATTAAAAGGTTGCAAACGCAAAGGAACATTGGAAAGAGCATTGGATGCTACCGGTACTTTTTCCAGGATCATATCTAACAAGGGCGAAAGGTCTTTAGATTCATCTTCGAGTTTGCGCTTTGCTATACCGCTCCTGCCTATAGCATATATTACCGGAAAATCCGCCTGCTCATTGCTAGCGCCTAGTTCCAAGAATAGTTCCAGGACCTGCTCTTCTGCGTGCGCCGGATTTGCAGCCGGTTTGTCTATTTTATTTATGACCACAATAGGTCGGAGGCCGAGCTCTAGAGATTTCTTGAGTACGAAACGAGTCTGAGGCATGGGTCCTTCTTGAGCATCGACCACGAGGAGCACACAATCTATAGAACGCAAAACACGCTCTACTTCAGAACCAAAGTCCGCGTGCCCAGGAGTGTCCACTATGTTTATCTTTGTACCCTTGTATGTGACTGCAGCATTCTTTGCATATATGGTGATGCCTCGCTCGAGCTCGAGAGCATTGGAGTCCATCGAGGTAGTATCCTTCTCAGATACGGCGCCAGTCTGACGCAGGAGTGCATCGGTGAGAGTAGTCTTGCCATGGTCCACATGGGCTATGATTGCAATATTGCGTATCTCCATGGCTTTATTCTATGAAAGTAATAGCTTTACCCTTCTTGCCTGCGCGGCCAGTGCGACCGATACGATGTATGTAGTCTTCATATGTCGCCGGTAGATCATAATTTATAACATGACTGATATCAGACACGTCTATGCCGCGAGCCGCGACGTCTGTCGCGACTAAAATGTGGAGCTTTCCACTCTTGAATAGGTCGAGGGCCTTTTGTCTCTTGCTCTGATTCTTATTACCATGAATGGACTCAGACTTGAAACCACGTTCCAGTAGAGTGTCTTTGAGCCTCTCCACTCCGTGTTTTGTCTTACCGAAAATAAGTACTTTTGTGAACTCAGTCTGAGTGAGGAGCTCGTGGAGCACATCTATCTTTGTCTTGCCGCTAGCCACACGGACTACATCCTGGTCTATGCTCTTCGCAGTGTCGCCGGTCTTCACAGATATAGAGACGGGATTCTTCAGGAAGACTTTTATGAGACCGTCGATCTCATGAGACATTGTTGCGGAGAAAAATAGGGTCTGGCGATCTGCCGGCATGCTGTTTATCATAAACTTCATATCGGCGACGAATCCCATGTCGAGCATCCTGTCTGCCTCGTCGAGGACTACAGTGTTGAACTGGGAGAGGAAAATAACCTTTCTCTCTACGAGATCCTTTAGGCGACCAGGCGTACCGATAATAAAACTATTGCTGTGTCGGAGGGAATTTATCTGACGCATTATGGAAACGCCACCTACACAGCAAACAGAGAAAATAGAAAGCATGTTTACGAACTGACGGAGCTCATGGTCTATCTGGTCGGCGAGCTCGCGCGTAGGCACCATGATCATAACTTTTTGGTTCCTATCCTTCATAACCTTGTCTATGAGAGGAATGAGGAATGCAGCGGTCTTGCCTGTGCCGGTATTTGCGATACCGACTACGTCCTTGCCTTCTAGAATATGAGGGATAGAACGGTCTTGAATGGGGGTCGGGTTCAAGTAGCCTTTCTTTATTATATTGTTTTTGAGACGTTCATCTATATTGAAATCCTTAAATTGGTTTTGGGGCACAAAATTTGGCACAACTTCGGTAATGACGGCCTTGTTTACAAACTTAGAAATATCAGAGAAAGTTTTGTTTCCCCTGCCTCCTCCACGCCCACCGCCGAAGCCGCCACGACCACCACGATATCCTCCCCCACCTCCTCCGCGGAAACTTCCACTGCCACCCCTAGGGGATCCACCAGCACGTGCTCCACGTTGAAATGTTACACCTCCGCCACCAGTGCTCGGACGGCTAGCACCTCCGCCGCCGCGAAAAGAACGCCCGCCGAATGGCGAGCTTTTCCTCGGTCCGCTACCCCTAAAGTGTCTTTCGTTCATTGAAGTATTGATAATATACTACGAACGAGAGGTTGTCAACTTTCACGATTCGCAAGGTCCCTCCTTGGCTAAAAGCTACGGAGGGCAAAGCCGACCTCGCGGAAAAATCACCCATGCAAACCTATCTGCAGTTCATACAACCTCCGATATTCCCCATTCTCCATCTTTACCAAATCCCCGTGCGTCCCTGTCTCTATGAGCTTTCCCTCTTTGAAAACCAAAATCTTATTCGCTTTGCGCACGGTGCTCAAACGGTGGGCTATGATGAAGGTCGTCTTGCCTGCCATGAGCTCGTCCAGAGAGTCTGTTATTATTTTTTCCGAACCAGCATCGAGAGCCGCCGTGGGCTCATCCAGGATGAGGATGCGTGGGTTACGTAGGATTGCACGGGCTATCGCCACACGCTGTTTTTGGCCTACCGAAAGCTTTATGCCCCTCTCGCCGACTATCTGGTTCCACTTATCCGGAAACTTGTTTATGAAGTCTGTGGCATAAGCTTTCTTTGCGGCAACCTCCATCTCCTCATCAGTCGCAGAGAAGTTTCCATACTTTACATTTGTTTTGATAGTATCATTGAAAAGCACCACTTCCTGTGGCACCACTGCTATCTGAGAGCGGAATGATCGCAGGTTCAAGGTCTCGATAGGTTTGCCATCAACCAATATCTTTCCTGAACTAGGGAAATGATATGCCGAGAGAAGGTCTATGAGCGTACTCTTACCCACACCTGACTCTCCCACCAGCGCTATGACATCACCAGCTTTCACAGAGAAAGAAATATCCTGCAAAACCTTTTTACCTTCTTCGTACTGGAAGTTCACATTTTCAAAGACGATGTCACCATTGAGACGCGCTTCGACAGAACCGTGAGGTTCATAATTTTCCGTAGGCAAGGAAAGTATCTTTTCTGTTTCCTGAATGTTTATGATGCCATTGTGTATGGTTTGCCAATTCCTAGCTATGGTCATGAATGGGCCAAAGATCATAGCCGCATAGGCGTTGAATGCGAGGAGCTCGCCCAATGTCATCGAACCGGTATTTATATAGTAGATAGAAAAACTAAAGATAAGTATCTGCGTACCGAGAATAATGATGCGCTGATACAAACTCAATGCTCCCCAAGCTTTTGCGAGACGCATCCAGAGAGGTAAAGCTTGCTTTGCATTGTTCGCTATCTTTTCTTGTTCATACTTTTCTGCTGTAGCCTGCTTTATCGCCATAGTGTTCCCTATCATGTCGAAGGCATCACCATAGAACACTGAAAAAACCTTATCATAGTATTCTTTTTGGTAAGCACTCAGTGGCTGTACCTCACGGACAACGATGATGGCATAGAGTACGACTCCCGCGAGGAGGAAAAAAGCGAGCAGAGGCTTCAGAGTAAAACCGATAACGAGAGCGATGACTATGCTCAGCATCTGCGGGGCGAGGTCTATGACTATTCTTCCAGCTATGATCTCTAGCGAACCTGCGGCATTGTTGATCTTGCTACCTATCTCACCGATCTTATTTGTCTTATGAAATGCCATGGGCAAGTTCACTAGGAAGCCAAAACCCTTTGCCATATAGTCTAGCCAGATATAGTTCGAGAGATACTCACTCTTTATCTGTATGCGCCAATCCAAAATATAGGTAATAAGCTGGACTATAGCCCAAATAATAAGGAGAGCGGTATAAAACGGCATTACATGGCCGGCAATATCCACAGTTCCGGGGGTGATAATAGCGTCAAAAAACTTTCCAGCTATGTACGGTACGACACCATTCCCTATAGCGGACAATAATCCAATAACACTGAGCATTATGATGTCGCGCTTGTACTGACTCAAATATTTAATCAGGACTCGAAAGCCGGTCGAAAGGCTCTGCCGGGTTAATTTTTCTTTTTTCTCGGTTTGGTCTTCCATATTTGTTTTTAGATTTTACTTTATAGGCACTATACGGTCACCTATGACTTTCATAAATTCAGTACGACAATCTACCTGATTCACAGCTTTCATGTGGAGTATCGGATAACATTCCGGGGTATACTCGAAATGACCTCTTATCTCTCCATCTTCAAAAACACGTATGTGGTACTGATGTCGGAAATCGCGCACATATCGGAGCCCTGCTACTTCCCCTTGATCTATCCAGGCTATGAAATGGTTTCCATATCCCAAACTTACCAAATGAGAAACGAAGTCACGTATACTCTGGCCGGGGGCGACTTTTCCGATGAGGAAATTTTGTCTGCCGCTATGCTCTATGATACCGAGCTGCAGTAGCATGTCACGAAACATAGGATGGAGAGGTGTATATAGACGCCAAAATACATACTTTACCTGTTCCGGTAAAGTATCCGGAAATACCATTTTTGAATCGGGCAGAGTTTTTACCCAGGATGGTCGAGAGCTCATATATATGCGATTAGCGTTCATACTATAACATATTTGGTGCTTTTTTCACGCAAGTTTTATCTACATGTTATTACATTTTTTCCGGCACGCCTATACCTAGTATCCACAAGCCTTTTGTAAGGGTCTCAAAAAAAGATTTTGTAAGTGCGACATAATACAACGAAAGAGGGTCATTCTTGTCTACGATAGTCTGGCGCGCGTAGAAACTATTAAACTCACCAGCAAGTGCTATGAGGTAACTAGAAATATGCTGTGGAGCATATTCGGACCTGGCCCTGCTCACAATATCAGGGAAACGTACAAGTAATTTTTCCAGGTAAGTGACCTGTGTAGGCAGACTATTCCCAGTCATATTATCCGAAGTCATCATCACCACACCCTCTTCTTTCGCCTTTGCGAGAACAGCCTGGGCCCTCACCGCAGAATATTGCAGATATGGTCCGGAATCCCCTTCGAAAGATATCGACTTGGCAGAATCAAAAATAACATCGCTACCTATGGCCTGGCGGAGGATCGTATATTTTATAGCTCCTATGGCTATCATATCCGCTATGGCATCTTTATTGGTCGCGTGTTCCTTGTTGTCTTTCATTTTTTCCAGAACCAATGACTTAATTTCATCTATCAAAGTCTCAGCAGTTATGACTTTGCCAGTGCGGGAAGACATCTTCCCAGTAGAGAGACGCAACATGCCGTGGCCGATGTGCATAGTCTTTTTACCTATATTTTCATCCAGCAAGGAAAGAGTCTTTACGAGAACTTTGAAATAATCATTTTGCTCATTTGCAGTCACGACTATAGACAAATCCGTATCGGGATATTTTTTGAACTTGGAAGTATTGAGACCCAACTCCTTGGCCTCGTATGTCGGGAGACCATGCGAATTTAGAAAAACCCTCGTATGCACGCCGTACTTTTCTCCAGGGAAAACTACAGCACCCTCACTCTCTTCAAAGATCTTGCCAATATTGTTTTTGACTATTTCCTTGCCTATTGGCGCCATGTCGCTTTCGAAGAAAACTTCATCAAAAGAAGTTCCAAGCCGCTTGTATAGAAGTTCAAAATGCTCCATACTCCATCTCTTTCCCTTTTCGTACCAAGCATTGGTTTCGGCATCAGACTTTTCGTAAATGATTTTGTTCAGAGCGTTTATTTCTGCCTTTGCTGTAACGTCGGCATCATATGCTAGAGTGCCCTCGGCATACATTTTCCCCAAAAATGCCGTTCTTTCTATGACGGGCGCTCCCGCTTCCGGAACTATCGGCTTATTTTTTGATATTGCCCAAATAGACTTTGCGATATGGAGACCTATGTCAGACGGATAACAAAGTTTTGTTACATTATCACCAGAAAATATTATGAGCCGGGCAAGCGACTCTCCTATGGCATTTGCCATGAGATGACCGATATGAAAAGGTTTGAATGTATTTGGGTCGGTATGTTCGACAAGCACCCTTTGCAGACTCTTTGCATTTACTTGTACGCCGGGTCGGAATATTTCCTCGACGAAAGCCTCATCTTTTATAAAAAAATTTATAAATCCAGGACCCGCGACCTCAACTGCTATGACGAAATCCGGCATATCGGACTTGAATACTTCAATGATCTTTTCTGCCAATTCGCGTGGAGTTGTGCCGAGCTTCTTCGCATAAACCATGGCAACATTGCTAGAGAAGTCCCCATTTGATGAGTTTTCCGTATACTCCAGACTCATAATATCCGATTCTACTCCGCTTTTTTGTGCAGCCTTGAGCAGATATATGCTTAGTTTTTCTTTCATTTGTGAGTATTGTAGCAGAGATAACGTATATTTTATCAGTTGACAAGTCCGACAATCAGGATTATAATGTGTCAGGACAATAATTTCGGGGTCGAGAGACTAATGACAACGTTGACGGCGTTGTTGACATCGTTCTTGGTATGTCTGGCAGGACTTGTCAGAACATGTCTCCCCGACTTGTGTAGTGGCAAGATAATAAGCAGCAAAGTCTCTCTCTCCTCTCGCGTAGGGAGCAAACCTCAGCACGCTCGTACCGGGAGGAGAGTCCAATTTTCAGCCGAGGCGAGACCGCCACTACGGTCGAACCAAAGCTGGCGCGTGTGATCAGGGGATCACACGCTTTTTTTATACATTTTCCTCCCAGTTCAGACCTGCGGGATCACGGTCTTCATCTTTTTTCGAAGTATCGTATCTATCCTCACTGCTATCTTTACAAAATCTTTTTCCTTTTTGCCGCGAGTGGTTTCCGCTGCCGTGCCCAGTCGTATGCCGGACGGGTCCGTTGGAGGTCGAGTGTCAAAAGGGATGGCATTTTTATTTACAATTATCCCCTCTTTCTCTAGCCTTTCACTCGCCTCCTTGCCGGAAATGCCCCCGCTCATAGTATCCATAAGGATAAGATGCGAGTCTGTGCCGCCGGAGATTAGTCTCCAGCCGCGTTTGTGAAGCTCATTTGCCAGAGCTTGAGCGTTTTTCTTTACCTGTACCGCATATTTCCCGAATGCCGGAGTACTAGCTTCGCGCAGAGCCACTGCTACCGCAGCTATCTGGTTCACATGAGGGCCGCCCTGCAGACCGGGAAAGACCGCCCGGTCGATCTTCTTTCCCATTTCCCTGCTGTCTTTCTTTACAAATATGAGTGCGGATCGGGGACCTCTTAGTGTCTTATGGGTAGTGGTCGTGACTATGTCAGCATAGTCAAAGGGTGAAGGATACATTCCACCAGCTACCAAGCCTGCAATGTGTGACATATCTACCATCATGAGGGATTCCGATGCATCCACTACTTCTCTCATCTTCACCCAGTCTATGAATCTCGGATACGCCGTATAGCCCGTCACTACAATTGCTGGCTTTTCCTGAATAGCGGTCTCCTTGAGCTGGTCGTAATTTATAAGTTCGGTAGTGGCATCTACACCATATGGTATCTGTACCCAGAATTTACCTGTAGCAGAGACTTTGTGACCATGCGTCAGGTGTCCGCCATGATCGAGGGACATACCCATTATCTTTGCCCCATGAGGCAAGAGAGCAGTGTAAACGGCCAGGTTTGCAGGCGAGCCAGACAAAGGCTGGACATTCACATGCCATTCTTCGGGATCAAGATGAAAAAGCTTTAATGCCCTTTCTATGCAAATACTCTCTATTTTGTCGACTATTTCATTGCCACCATAATACCTCTTGCCCGGATACCCTTCCGCATACTTGTTCGTCAGTTCCGAACCCAGAGCCTCGAGTACATCCTTGGAAACATAGTTTTCGGAGGCAATGAGATTCACCACCTTCTTCTGACGCTTCTTTTCCGCTTCGATGAGCTTTTTTATTTGTGTATCTTTCATGGATCGATTGTACAATTTTTGTAGGAATAAAAAAAGGACCGTCGTATGGTAGATGCACTACGACGGTCCCACTCTGAGAGATACACGCAACAGGCATGTCTCGTATCTTCCGGCACAAAAAACCACCACAGAAACGCCGGAGGAAATCCCATAAACAGCCGGCGAGTGGCTGGCGGAGGGACAACTAACAAGCCCTGGCCAACCACTCTAGCCCGGCGCCCGTACCTGCCAAAGGAGGAAACGCAGGAATGGGAGATTCAGAAGATCACCTGCGGAAATACTACACCCTCACCACAAAAAAGCAAACTGTGGTGGTTGACTAGGACGTCTTATTCACAGGTTATCAACAGGTTATTAGACTGAAACTAGCTTACACTGACAACAAGTTTACAATGTTGCTTTGTGTTTCCTGTGTGATAGGGTTTGCACAGAATAGTCAACGCAGAAATAATGCGGTAAACTTGAAATATGAAAACATACCGCGAACGCACGCCCGACAGCCAGTATCGCGATGCTCTGGCAAAGATCATGAAGGAAGGCAGAGAAGTAAAACCGATCCACGGGGAAAAAGCTCTCATGCTTTCTGGTGTCCAACTTCGTTACAACCTCGATAATGGTTTCCCATTGATTCCAGACAGGGATCTAGGCAAACTCATGAAAGGTGCCCTTTCCGAACACTTCGCATTCTTGCACGGAGCACGGACACAAAAAGAACTCGAAGAATGGGGATGCAAGTGGTGGAGTCGTTGGGTCACGCCAGAAAAGTGCAAGATATTCGGTCTGGAACCAGGAGACCTCGGACCCGGATCATACGGCCCTGCTTGGGCGGCATTCCCCACTGCAGAAGGTAAACCTTTCAACCAGATCCTTGAGGTAGTGAAGCAGGTCAAGGAGCGTCCATATCTCCGGACACACATCATCACTCCTTGGATACCTCAGTACACGATCCAGCACTCCGAACTCACCCGAAAAGTGGTGGTCGCACCTTGTCACGGATACATCCATATTTTGGCGTTTCCGGAAACGAAAGAAGTCTCAGTGCACCACTTCCAGAGGAGCGGTGACATGCCGGTGGGAGTACCCTTCAACATGATCCAGTATGCGGCATTCACGTTGATGATCGCTCAGATATTGGACTACACACCTGTAGAATATCTGCATACCATTTCGGATGCCCATATTTACGAGAGTCAGTTCTCATATGTCGAGGAATTACTGAAGCGAGAACCTCGTCGTCTACCAACCGTTACATTGGATCCGACTATAAAGGAAATCTTGGACTTTCGTCCAGGACACTTCACTCTCACGGATTATGAACCCCACGAGGCCATGACCGTGCCCACACCAGTATGAACCATGATTCCGGAAAAAAGCCCTTCGTCGATTACAAAAACTCCCGATCGAGAACAACCGGAGAGTATGCAGAAGTCATATCGAAGATACGTGACGAGGGAGTCTGCCCTTTTTGTCCGGAACATCTAGAAAAGTTTCATAACCTACCGATCACAGATCACAGGTATTGGCATGTGACTGATAACCGTTATGCTTATAAACCATCACTTCATCACCGTCTGATCATTCACAAGGAACACGTGGTTCACATTGCGGAACTCAAACCAGAAGCGTGGGCGGAACTTTATGAGATAGCCAAATCGGAGACGGACAGGCTTTCTATTTCAGGAGGCACATTCATCATTCGCTTTGGCGAAACGCGATACACTGGTGCTTCTGTGGCTCACCTGCACGCACACATAGTCCAATCAAACCCAGACGATCCCGCATATGATGAAACGAAAGGTCTTACAATGCGTATCGGCTGATACACTACTGCACCAGAACAACCTCGACCCCAAAATGGTCGAGGATTTTTTCTGCATCCAATAGAGAATATCCCTTTGAATAATATACTTTTTTTACACCGGCAGTCCCTATGAGACGAGCACAATTTGGGCAAGGAAACGTCGTGACGTACAACGAGGCACCCTCGAGACTCATCCCCTCCTTGGCCGCCCTCGCTACAGCTTCTGCTTCCGAATGAATGGAGGTGAAAATATCCTGATGTTGCCCGGCGTCAAAGTTGCTACGCGGATCTCCATTGGTCGAGAGGTGGAATGTGCTAGGTAAATGATGATTGTAGCTGGAAAAGAGCACCTTATTATCTTTTACTACAACAGTCGCGATCTGTCTCCACCAGTCATCACTCCTTGCCGCTTCAATGTTTGCCTTTTCGATCATTTCTTTATGAAAAACCTCTTTTGTTATCTTCCTATCCGGCGATATCTCAAACTCCTTGAATGTAATAACTTTATTCCATCGCAAGAAAACAGATATGTATTCCACCTTTTTATTTACAAAATATTTCGCCGCGACATCTCTACAAACCTCATCGTCCGGCATTGTTATCGCGTCGTAAGGAAATGTAGCAATATTCGCATTTTCCGCTGTCAAAATATTCCTGCCAGGTAATAAAGCAGACAATGCCTGGCACATAAGAGCAGGCTCAACTGTTCTCAAATCTCGAGTCAGATGAACATAGTCATTTATCAGACCCTCGCCAAATATATAGATATCTCCTTTTTGTTTCTGGAAGAAGTCCAGATAACCAGAATGCAGGACTGGTACGAAAGCCAGAACAGCCGTATCTGAGACATTATTTGAAACCTTGCTCATGATTTTTTCTGGCGTATTTTATTTAGGAAATCTACCGTGAGGCGTGACACTTCTCTGGCCAACTTTTCCGCACCCTCTATCGTAAGATTTCTGATGCGTGCAGAAGTAGTGGTCGTAGCCTGTGGTGGAAGAGTCACTATCTTTCCACAGACTTCCGAGTATTCTTGAGCCATTGCTTTTGTAAAATCAGAGGTAGATTTGGAAACCACGAGCACATCTGGCTGTACCAGACGTATGAGGTCACCTATACCATCACCCACATGTCTCAAGGTTACTATGTCTACATGACGCAGATGCACAAGCATTTTTAACCTTTCTGTTTCAGGTACGATTGGCCTATCTGGACCCTTTCTCTTTTTCGTCAGTTCATCGGAATCTACTCCTACAATAAGGACGTCGCCCAAAGCTTTTGCCGCTTCCAAATAAGCTGCATGACCTTCGTGGATGAGGTCATAGACACCCTGAGTAAGGACGACCTTATAATCCATCTCCTTAAACGTCTTCACAATCTTTTCGAGTTCATTATAACTGGGTACAAACCTTTTATTTATCTGAGACTCCGTGGACAAAATATGTTTTATTGTTGTTTTTGTTCCATTTCCATTCTCCGGTGCTTTTTTCTTTTCTTTTGACATAGACAAAGTATAATCCAGAAAGAAGCAAAAGCAACATGACAATAGATTAAACTTGTATCAAAATGATGTATAATAAACCCATGAGATGTTTCATCATCGCGGCACTATCTGCAGACGGCTATATAGCCAAAAATGACACCCACGCGGCTTTGTGGACCTCCAAAGAGGACAAAAAGCGCTTCGTAGACCTGACAAAGCACGCTGGAGTGGTAGTCATGGGTTCCAAGACCTGGAAGACACTGGGCCGACCTCTCAAAGAACGTGTAAACATTGTATATTCCTCCCACAAAGTAGAAGAGGAAGGAGTAGAAACCACATCTCTCTCCCCGGTAGAACTCCTAAAGGAGCTCGAGGATCGCAAGTTCCAGGAAGTAGCAGTTTGCGGCGGATCCCATATCTATACCCTGTTCATGAAGGCACGAGTCGTAGATACTCTCTACCTAACTGTGGAACCACTCATCTTTGGTGAAGGTATCCGAATGTTCCGTGAAGAGATGCACTACACTCTCACATTGAAAGGAGTAGAAAAAACCGAAAACGGCGCTCTCCTCCTAGAATACAAAGTCAACTACGGCGGACCGGCGAACTAGGAACTTATCTCGCCCCCACCAAAAAGACGCTTGGTTAAGCGTCTTTTTTATGGATCAAAATATTATCTTTTATCTGACATCCACGCCCATCTGCCTTGCTGTTCCAGCAACTACTTTCATAGCGGCTTCCACATCATTTGCATTTAGATCTGGCATCTTCTTTTCTGCTATTGCCTTGAGTTGAGCTTTTGTCATTGTGCCTACCTTCACGGTATTTGGCTTGCCGGAACCCTTTTCTTTGCCTATTGCCTTCAATATAAGGCTCGAAGTAGGTGGAGTCTTTAACTTGAAGTCATATGTGCGGTCTTCGTAAACAGTGATGATGACAGGGATCATATCGCCCATCATATCCTTGGTAGCTTCATTGAACTTCTTTGTAAAATCACCGATGTTTACGCCTGCCTGACCTAGAGTAGGACCTAGTGGAGGCGCAGGAGTAGCCTTACCTGCTGGAGCGATCACCTTCACTGTTTTTATTATTTTCTTTGCCATGATTGTGTGATGTTACCTTATACTTTCTTGACTTGCAAGAAATCGAGCTCGACTGGGGTTTCGCGACCGAACATAGATACCAAGACCTTTATCTTGCCTCTCTGATTATCCACCTCGCTAACCTTACCCTCAAAATCCTTGAATGGGCCATCTACTACCTTTACCAAGTCACCATTAGTAAGATCGATATTGTATTCTGTGTCACTCTTGGACATACGAGCAAACAGTGTGTCTACTTCTTTCTTTTCCAATGGCACTGGGAATACTCCGGAACCGACGAAACCTGTAACACGGGGAGTATTGCGAACGATATACCAGGAATCATCGGTCACGACCATCTCCACGAGCACATAGCCGGGGTAGATCTTCTCTTCCTCCGAGACGCGTTTGCCACCCTTGATCTTGATCTTTTTTTCTACAGGAACGATCACGTTGAAGATCTTATCTTCCATATTTAGAGACTCTATGCGTTGTTTGAGGTTCCTTGCGACGGCATTTTCATAGCCGGCATAGGTATGGATGGCATACCATGACCTCTCGCCTGTTGTTTGCTGTTTCGACATTTTTGTTTATAAAAAGTTGATAATAAAGCTTAGAAAAGCAGAGTAAGGAGCCTAGAAAAGACAAAGTCTGACAAACCGAGAACTATGGAAGTACCGAGAGATACTACTACTACGAGCACGGTAAAGCGGATGGTCTGTTTCCTGGTGGGCCAGTTCACATGTGCCATCTCTGCGCGCGTATCCTTTACATATTCAGTGATTTTCATGGTGTTAATAAAAAACCCCGAGGGGGTATTACGTTACGGGTAAACTGTATCACAGTGGGGTGCTGTAGGTCAACACAATGATTTTTACTGAACCTTATTTATTATATTGTCCCCCAGCCCCACATTCTCCTTCCGAATCCTGCGGAACTCGGCACCACGAAATTGCAAGACATTTTGACGTTCAGTCATCAGCAACCGACGTCAAAATGTCTAGCAATTTCGGGTACCTCA
>JBAYIX010000015.1:0-14461 GCA_041665385.1 Minisyncoccota bacterium
AAGGGTTTGGATTCGAGCGACGCGCCGCTCCGCAATCAAGGAACATTAGTTCAATGATACAACACGCACAGTGGTATATTAGGATTCGGTCACGGTTTGGGAAATACAACGAGATATTATTTCACAAAGAGTCCTCGCCTTCGGGAAGTGAGTGTGTGACTTGGGGGACTTAGTGCTTTTTAATATAACCACTAAGTCACCCAGCAGAGCACAACACCCTGACGAACCCATTTCGCAGGAGGCGGGTACGGACATGTTTGCCTTTGCACATATACGCCGACGAGAATAGACAAGACCGAGGACTGTTCCCTTAGTGTCCGAGGTCTTGATCGTGGGTGAGACAGGGTGTTGTGCTTTGCTGGGGGACGACGCAATAAAGTACAATTATCAATTATTTGAGTTGCGTGCAAAACATCATAATTTCCGCTAGAATATCACCATGTCAAAAAACGAAGAACTAATGGATGCAGTAGTCTCCCTTTCCAAAAGACGCGGTTTTATCTATCAAGGTTCCGAGATCTATGGTGGTCTTGCCGGTACCTGGGATTACGGACCATTGGGCGTCGCGCTCAAAAACAATATAAAGAGACTCTGGTGGAAACGTTTCGTCGAGGATCGTGACGACATGCATGGTTTCGATGCCGCAATAGTCATGAACCAAAAAGTCTGGGAAGCGAGCGGTCATGCATCTGGTTTTTCCGACCCACTAGTCGAATGTAAAAAGTGCCAGCACAGATTTCGCGCAGATCAGCTCACTGATACAAAGAAATGTCCCGACTGTGGTGGAGCATTAGGTGAGACTCGTCAGTTCAACATGATGTTCAGGACTCATGTAGGAGCAGTGGAGGATGAAACTACTATTTCATATCTTCGTCCGGAGACTGCACAGGGCATGTTCGTAAATTTCAAGAACATTCTAGACACATTTCATCCTACCTTACCCTTTGGTATGGCACAGATAGGGAAGGCATTTCGAAATGAGATTGCGCCGAGAGATTTCCTTTTCCGCTCGCGCGAATTTGAGCAAATGGAGATAGAGTATTTCATAAAGCCGCCAACGGACGCAAAAGATGAGGAATGGAAAAAAATATTTGACCACCTCAAGGATGAGATGAAGGCTTTCATGGCTGATGTCGGCCTCAACATGTCAAAAGTTCACGAACTCGAGGTAGCCGATGGAGAGAGATCCCATTATTCCAAAAGAACCATAGACTTTGAATTTGATTTTCCTTTTGGTAAAAAGGAGCTTTATGGGCTCGCATATAGAACAGACTTCGATCTCAAACAACATTCTGAATATAGCAAAGCGGATCTTTCTTATTATGATGAAGAAAGTAAGACGAGATACATTCCTCATTGTATAGAGCCATCTTTTGGCTTGGACCGTACTGTACTCGCAATACTTTCGGATGCCTATACGGTTGATGATTTGGGCGGCGAAAAGCGCATATTTCTCAAGCTTGCACCATCTATCGCGCCCTATAGAGTCGCAGTCTTTCCTTTGCTCAAAAACAAGCCACAATTGGTGGATAAGGCCCGCGAAATATATAAAATGATCAAAAAAGTTATTCCATCAGCCGTCTTTGATGATAATGGAAATATTGGTAAGCGTTATCGCAGGCAAGATGAGATAGGCACGCCATATTGCGTGACCATAGACTTTGAAACTCTAGAAAAAGGCAACGACGTGACTATTCGCGACCGCGACTCCGGCAAACAGGAGAGGGTGGTGGAAGGTGATATAGTCTCTTTTATCTCAAAAACTAGCTATTGATAGATATCAGTTCTTGTGGTATTTTTGGGCAAGTATGAAAATTGCTCTTATTACGCAGACTATACGCAAGTCTGATGGTGTGACTTCTACCAGTGCTGTTGCGCGATTGGTTACCAACGTTGCACCAAACGACATTGATAGTGTCGAACAAGTTGTTAAACACTTTAACGAAAATCCTGACAACGAAGCGAAAACACTTCGTATTACGGACCTTGTCGAGACTGATGATATGCTGGATGTTTTTGCTGACGTATCGTCAGACTTGGTAATGGTAAAGCTTGTAAACAAGTTTCTCTCCGCCGCTGTCAGTCGCGCTTATAACAACGCTCTCATATTAGGATTCGAACAGGGACACGAAGCCGCCATCCAGGATATGTGGAGGGTTCACGGCCATCGAGGCTCACTCGTATCCGCCGATCAGGTGACCAACGATGCCAATATGGCAAGCTAGATTCAGGGGCAGCACAGTTCAAGGGCACGACTTGTTCGTGCTTTTTTCTATTATTTGATATAGTAGATTTATGACATTTACAAAAACAATACTTCCAAACAGCTTGCGTGTAGTTACGGTTCCCATGGCCGACAACCCATCTGTTACAGTTCTTGTAATGGTGGAGGCCGGATCGAAATACGAAACAAAGGAAATAAATGGCTTATCACATTTCCTGGAACACATGGTCTTCAAGGGTACACCCAAGCGACCGAAGGCTATAGACATTTCCCGCGAACTAGATTCTATCGGGGCGAACTACAATGCCTTTACTTCCCAAGAATTTACCGGTTACTATGCCAAAGCAGATAAGAAACATTTTGACGCAATTCTCGATATTGTCTCGGATATGTATCTCCATCCACTTTTTCCAGAGGCGGAAATACAAAAGGAAAAAGGTGTGATAATCGAGGAAATACGCATGTACAATGATCTGCCGCAAAGAAAAGTGCAAGAGGATTTTTCCGCACTGTTGTTTGGTGATCAGCCGGCAGGCTGGAGTGTTCTCGGACCGGAAGAAAATATCCGCGCATTCAGTCGGGAAAATTTTATAAAATATCGCGCATCTCATTATGTGGCGAGCGCTACGACAGTCGTTGTCGCGGGTAATATAAATGAAAAGGATACTCTTGAAAAGATACAGAAAGCTTTCGCTGAAGTCTCGATCGGCGCCAAGGAGGGCAAGAAGCCTGTGGTTGAGAACCAAAAGAAGCAGGAAATAAAGACCATATTCAAGGACACTGACCAGACACATATCGTCATAGGTATGAGAACTTTTTCACTTTTTGACGTGAGAATGCCCGCTATGCTCGTCCTTTCGACCTTGCTCGGTTCTGGTATGAGCTCACGCCTGTTTTCCAAAATGCGCGATGAGCTCGGTATTTGTTATTACGTCGGAGCATCTCATGATGTATCTACAGACCATGGCAATATCGCCATTTCAGCCGGGGTGGACAATAGCCGTGTCGAACAAGGTATAAAAGGTATACTTTCCGAATGTGTACGTCTCAAGAATGAGAAAGTTTCTCCTGAAGAGCTAAAAAAGGTCAAGGAATATATCGCTGGCACAACGATGCTCGGCCTTGAGACTTCCGACGCGCGCGCGGAGTATTACGGTTTCCAGGAACTTCTAAAGAAAAAAGTCGAAAATCCTGAGGAAATGATACAAAAAGTCCAAAAAATAACTGCGGAAGACATACAGGATCTCGCTAGGGAATTTTTCACAAATGAAAAACTAAACATGGCGGTTTTGGGTAAATTCAAGGATCCTGCTATTTTCCAGTCTTATTTTGAGATATAATAAGCCCATGCTAGATCTCCTCGGCGGTCCTAGGGTATCCATCAGCACCGGGACTATCATCCGGTTCTTCATCGTAGCGGTGTTCATAGTTTCCTTGTACTTTCTCTTTGAGATCGTTATGGTTGTGCTGGCGTCTATAGTCATCGCTTCCTCGATCGAGCCTGTGATAAGGAGGCTTCGGCATTATTTCCGCTTCCCGCGACTGCTTTCGGTCATTTTGCTTTACCTACTGATGATCACAGTTCTCGCGGGCATGCTCATATATTTTGTACCTTTGCTCATTTCCGATGTCGGGAACTTCCTTTCTTCATTGCCGAGTTCGATATCTCTCATGGATCTGTGGAGGCCGCTTACGGCACTGGGATTCGATCTTTCTTCATCTTCGGCATATTTTTCCTCTCAGACTATACCGCTTTCTGACTTTGTGAGCACGATTCAGACATTCCTCGTCGGTACGGGCGATGGCGCTGTGGCTACGGCAAGTATCCTATTCAGTGGTTTTGCGAGCTTCATCATCATTATCGTTCTCGCATTTTATTTTTCCTTGCAGGAAGACGGTGTGGATGACTTTTTGCGTATTGTTACTCCTATCAAGAAGCACGAGTACATCATCGGTCTGTGGAAGAGGTCACAAAGAAAAATAGGTCTGTGGCTGCAGGGGCAGGTGGTCCTGGGTATTATTGTCGGTGCGCTGGTTTATATCACTCTAAAGCTTATGGGCATTCCGTATGCCTTGGCATTGGCGGTATTTGCCGGAATGTTTGAGATCATACCAGTATTTGGGCCCATAATATCAGCCGTGCCGGCCGTGCTCTTGGCTTTTGCAGGAAGGGGAGCGGGCACAGGACTTTTGGTTGCGGTTCTGTATTTTGTGATCCAACAATTGGAAAATCAGGTCTTCTACCCGCTTGTGGTAAAGAAGATTGTGGGCATAAATCCGATCATTGTTATCTTGGCTATTATTATCGGAGGCAAGCTCGCAGGTATTTTGGGTGCTATCATTGCTGTACCTTTTGCGGCGGCTGTACTAGAGTATGTGAATGATCTGGAAAAAAACAAGAAGGCGGAGATGGATGCTACCAGCAATATCGCTACATTATAGAAAATATGCAAAATAAGCCATTTTATCTCACCACCACTTTGCCGTATGTGAATTCCGATCCGCATATTGGTTTTGCTTTGGAACTCATAAGGGCGGATATTATCGTAAGATCAAAAAAACTTGCCGGTCTTGAAGTATTTTTCAATACTGGTACTGATGAACATGGTCTCAAGATATATAGGAATGCGGAGGCGAGGAGCATGGATACCCAGGCATACGTGGATGAATATGCAAAGAAATTTAGAGATCTCATACCGGCTTTGGGAATATTTCCAGAGGTAAATTTTATCCGTACTACCGATGTTCACCATATCATGGCGGCCCAGGAATTTTGGAAAAGGGTAAAGGCAAATGGTTATATATACAAGAAAAATTATTCCGTGAAGTACTGCGTGGGTTGCGAACTGGAAAAGACGGAGTCCGAACTCGTGAATGGTCGCTGTCCACTCCATCCTCTCCAGGATATAGAAAAGATTGAGGAGGAAAATTATTTCTTCAAGTTTTCTGAATTTCAGCAAAAATTGCTCGATCTATACTCATCAAATGCAAACTTTATAGTACCTGAATTTCGCTTGGGAGAGATCCGTAATTTTGTGGAAAAAGGCCTCGAGGACTTTAGTATTTCTAGATTGGCAGAAAAGATGCCTTGGGGCATACCTGTACCGGATGATGAAAGCCAGGTTATGTATGTTTGGTTCGATGCATTGGTAAACTATATTTCTGCTGTCGGATGGCCAGATGACATGAAAAAATACGAAAAGTGGTGCAAAGAGTCTAGTGGCATGATCCAGTACTGTGGCAAGGACAATATCCGTCAGCAGGCCGCTATGTGGCAAGCTATGCTTATGGCCGCTGGTTTGACGAGTTCCCAGGCGATTGTGATAGATGGTTTTATAACAGGAGCGGACGGACTCAAAATGTCAAAATCTTTGGGCAATACGGTTGATCCGTTTGAGGTGGTGAAGGAGTACGGCACGGATGCATTGCGATATTTTGTTTCGCGAGAACTGAGTCCTTTTGAAGACAGCCCTTTTTCCATGGAACAGTTCAAACAGGCATACAATGCACACCTAGCAAACGGTCTCGGAAATCTCACTTCACGGACAATGAAGATGGCACAAGAAAACTTGACCACGCCTGTCAGTCATGAACCAGTATTGAGTTCGTGGTATGAAGAAGCCATCTCAACATTCAATATAAAGAAGCTTTGCGATTATGTCTGGTTGGAAATACAGGAAGCAGACCAGATCATTCAGAAGGAACAGCCATTCAAGGTTGTGAAGACAGATCCCGCTAGAGGCAGGGAACTCATTATGGATCTTGTGAGGCGTTTGTCGAATATAGCATTTGCATTGCGTGCGGTTTTGCCGGAAACCTCAGAGAAAATTATGGAGTGCGTTCACATGAATAAGATGCCTGAGAAGCCCATTTTTGTGAGGAAGTGAGTTGAGTATTGTTTCGGCGGTGGTGCGGTATAGAGTCTCTAGCGTGTCCCGAGACTGCATACACCGCACCACCGCCTCTAACAACACCCACTTCACCGATCTGCCAACCGATGAAGTGACACAAATGAACTAAGTCTTATTCAGACAATAAACTCGACCCAAAACCGATGAAGATATGCGCACCATATTTATCACCAAATAATTTATTAATAGTTATGCCGACAACATAACTGAACATAGCATATCAATCTGAAATGAAGGAACGATGAAATTCTGATCAAAGAACGATAAAAATCTGATAAAGAAACGATAAAATAAAATACTAGGAAAATAAGAGCTTTTTTATGTTCTCAGGACTATCGATGACATAGCCTCGCCCTTGAATATTTGCGATCAGATCGGGCTTGTTTTTGATATTGAGCTTTTTTCGTAGGTTGCGGATATGGGCTTCTACGGTATTTGACAATGGGTCGCTCTCCGCTGTCCAAACATGTTCCAGGATCATCGCCCGGGAAAGTACGATGCCGACGTTTTTCATAAAATATTCTAGCAGGCTAAACTCCTTTCTGGTGAGGCGTATGGGCTTTTCGGATCGGCTGGCCATTAGTTTTTCCGTATCCAATTTTAGGTCGGAAATGGTTATGACGGGATCTTTTACAGTATGCGGGCGGCGAGTGAGAGCCTTTACTCTGGCGCGCAATTCCTCGATAGAGAAAGGTTTTGTAACATAGTCGTCCGCACCAAAATTGAAGGCATTTACCTTGACTGAAGTATCCATTGTTACGGATAGAAATATGATGGGTGCTGTCTTCCCAGCGGCACGTATTTCGCGGCAGACACAGAGCCCATCTTTCTTTGGCAGGGAATAATCGAGGATAATGATATCGTAGTCATAGCTCCTGGCGAGGAAGGATCCGTCTGCACCATCCTTTGCTATCTCTACGAGATGTGAGTCAGCCGAAAGGCCGATCTTGACCATGTTTGCTACGGACTCGTCGTCTTCGACTATCAGGATTTTCATTGTGCCCCAATTATAGGTTATATATTTTATCTGTCCACTATATAGATCATATTTTGTATAAATAAAAAATCATGCTATGATATCTTTTTAGAAGTCTCCCCCAAAGAAAGGTGTGACAATGATAGAGACAAAAGATACTGCAACCTTCCAGGCATACTGGATGGAAAAATATCGGCGCATGAATGCGTTTTGGGTACACGACGGTAAAAGCAGCCGTCCTCATGTTCTCCTCACTAGCACTGCTGGAGAGCCTTTACACTCCAATGGTTACTTCAACAGCGCCTTGGTAACAGCATGTGAGCTCACACTCCGGGAAGCTGTCGCCGACCTATTTTCCCTCATGGAAGAAGTAGGTGTGGATATGCGAAGTATTGACACAGTCGTCGGTCCTCAGTCTGGTGCCACAAAAATGGCCGAATGCTTGAGCGACCAGGTATATGCTCTGACTGGAACTGTCTGTTTGTCAGCTTCGCCTGCGAAGCACCATGACGGGGACAAAAAATTCATGACTCTAGCACCGAACGATATTGTTCGAGTCCATAACAGGAAATGTCTGCTTTGTGAAGATGTCGTGAGCACAGGTGGCACGGTGGGTCTCACAGCAGAGGCGGTGGTGAGAGTAGAAGGAGAGGTTTTGCCATATGTCGTCTGTCTCGTGAATCGGTCTGGTAAGCCGGAGATCGATGGACGGAGGATCATTTCGCTCATCGAGCGTACGATGATGACGTGGCCGGACAAGGAAAGGTGTTTCTACTGTTCCATGGGTTCAAAAGCTATCGCTCCAAAACTACCCGGAAATTGGGAGCGGCTCAATGCCGAGTAATAGATGGAGGTATACAAAAGTCCGCAGAGTTCCATTTGGAATTCTGCGGCTTGTTCTATTTCCAGGCAGTCTTAATATCAGATTCTACTCCGTGTTCTGGAAGTTTCTAGCCGCACTGCTGCCGGCGACGAAACCTGTCGTCCAGCATAACTGCAGACTATAACCTCCGGAAGGGCGGTCAATATTGAGAATATCGCCGACAAAATATAGATTTGGAAATATTCTGGAACTCATGGTGCGGAAATCCACTTCCTCTAATGCGACACCCCCGCTCGAAATGATAGCTTTGTCTTTGCCGAGTAGCTTTTCTACATTCATGGGAATGGCTTTGAGCAAGTTTACTAGAAGGAGACGCTCTTCGCGGGTGACACTGTTGCATTCTTTTTCCGGAGCAATACCAGAGAGTTCCACTATTGCTGTCGCCAGGGAGGACGGAACGATACTGCCAAGGCAATTTTTGAATCGTTTTTTGTCATTTTCCCGAAATACTTCCTGAAGCTTTAGGTTGAGAGCGGAATAGTCCAAAGTAGGCAGGAGGTCGAGGGAGATTGTGACCTCTCCGTATTTTAGCAGTTCACCTACATCACGGCTCATATTGAGTATGGTCGGTCCGCTCACGCCGACGTGGGTAAAGAGTATTTTGCTGCCCAACGCGGACTTTATTTTGTTCTTTCCGCTTCGTATTTCTTGTTTGACTCCGTTTTGGAAAACTGTAAGTTTTATATTTTGGAGACTGACTCCTGCAAGTCGCTTGACCCAAGCATCTTTTATTGCGAGTGGAACGAGTGAGGGTTCCGGTTCCACGACTTTGTGCCCCAATTTTTTGAGCCAGGAATATGCATCACCGGTAGAGCCAGTTTCGGGATGAGATGTCCCTCCCATGGCAATTATTATATTTTTTGCCACGATGACTTTGTTATTCTTTAGCCGTATACCTGTTATAGTTTTGTCTTTCTCAATTATGCCGATAGCCTGCGAGTTCGAAAGTATAGTGACATTGTGCTCTTTCATATAGCCGACTAGCACATTCCAGACGGACTGGGCTTTGTTGCTCTCAGGGAAGACCCTTAGTTCGTTTTCTATCTTGGTTGGCATGTCTCTCTTGTGGAAGAAATCCAAAGTTTCTTTCACGCTCCATTGGGAAAAGGCTGAAAAAAGGTATTTTCCATCCTCTTTGAATCGCTCGATGAGCTTGCGGTTATCATATTCCGCATTTGTTACATTACATCTTCCACCGCCAGTTATTAGGAGTTTCCTGCCCAGGGTGGGGTTTTTTTCTATGAGTATGACTTTCCGACCGAGCTCTGCCGCCCGACCAGCAGCCATCATACCTGCAGGTCCGCCGCCTATGATAGCAACGTCCCAAATGGTGTCATTTGACAGTAGTTTCTTGTCTTTTCCGTGCATGTCTCACATGTTAGCACGTTATTTCTTATATGCGATATGACATTATGGTTAGACTTGTGCTATATTTTCATGGTGCAGAGACGTCCCAAACATATCGAACATGCTCCTGTCCGTGTCCAAACAGGCATCATTTCTACCACCCGCAAAGGGGCTGGCTATATAGACGATCCCGACCCAAAGAAAGACTCTATATATGTGGAAGAAGGTACACTCAATACTGCTCTGAATGGTGATACGGTAGAATACACAGTCAGTCAGAGATCGATCCGAGGTAAAAAAACAAATGTAGCGAAGATCATTCGTGTCAAAAATAAAGTAAAAGATTCTTTTGTCGGCGTTGTGACTATGGAAGGTGGTAGTACTGTACTGGTCCCCGATGACAAGAAGATGTATGTGAACATTCGCATAGTCTCCGAAGAAGTGGGAAGTTTGAAACAGGATGACAAGGCTTTTGTAAAATTATTGCCATGGACAGACTCGACACAACTACCCACCGGTCGCCTGTTGAAAATGCTCGGTCCCAAAGGTAAAAATGATGTGGAGATGGAATCGATTGTCTTGGACAAGGGTTTTGAGATAGGTTTCCCGGCTCCGGTCGAAAATGAAGCGCATGAGATAGAACGCACTGGCAAGAATACTCCACAGGAAGAGATAAAGACCCGTCGGGATATGAGAAATACTCTCACATTTACTATCGATCCTCATGATGCAAAAGATTTTGACGATGCTATTTCTTTCAAAAAGGTTCAAGGTGAGGCAGGCGAACTGTATGAGATAGGCGTGCATATTGCGGATGTGTCTCACTATGTTCGTGAAGGTAGTGCTCTGGACAAGGAAGCACAAAAGCGAGGTTGTTCGATCTATTTGGTAGATCGTACTATCCCTATGCTACCTGAGGTACTTTCCAATGATGTCTGTAGTCTCAATCCGCATGAAGATAAACTCACATTTTCTGCGATATTCGTCATGGACGCGAAAGCACGCATACAGAGTCGTTGGTTCGGGAAGACTATAATAAATTCTGATCATAGATTTACATATGAGAATGCGGAGGAAAGCATACAAAAAGAAAGTGGTCCATATCATGAAGAACTTACGATATTGAATAATATCGCAAAAGTATTGAAAGAAGAGAAGTTTTCTGATGGTGCTATAGAGTTCGAACAAGACGAGGTCAAGTTTCGCCTAGACGCGGAAGGTAAACCGATAGGTGTGTATGTGAGCGAGCGTACAGACAGTCATAAGCTAGTCGAGGAATACATGCTCCTCGCGAACCGTGAAGTGGCAAAATATATTTCTGACTCCATAAAGAAAAAGGGTACTCGCGACACAGGGTCCATATATCGTATACACGATGCACCGGACGTGGACAAAGTGAAGGATCTCGCCTTATTTGTGAAAGCACTCGGTTTTGAATTGCGCACGGACAAGGATGGTCACGTCACCGCAGCGGCTATCAACCACCTCCTTGAGCAGATAGAGGATACTCCGCATGCCTCGCTCATCCGCACAGCCTCCATACGTTCCATGCAAAAGGCAATATATTCTACGATAAATATCGGGCACTTTGGGCTTGCATTCAGTTTTTATACTCACTTCACTTCGCCCATACGCCGATATCCCGACCTCTTGGTACACCGAATACTTCACAAACACATTGAGAATAGACCTTTTGGTGACAAGGATATAGTCACATTTCAGAAGATCGCCGAAAATTCTACTATGAGAGAGATAGATGCGGCGGAAGCAGAGAGATCATCCAAGAAACTAAAGCAGGTAGAGTACATGAGTACACGCATCGGTCAGGTTTTCGAGGGTGTAATCTCGGGTGTTAGCAACTATGGCATGTATGTTCAGGAAAATGAATCTAGGTCAGAAGGTATGATCTCCATCCGCTCTATCGGCGATGACTATTATGTTTTCAATGAGAAAACATACTCGATCAGCGGGCAAAAAAGCAATAAAAAGTTTACTTTAGGTGATCCTATAAGGTTCAGGGTTATTGCGGCGGACTTTGACAGGAAGACGTTGGACTATGAGCTTGTGAGGGAGTAAGAATAATAGCACTTTTGGCTTGCTTGAAATGTAATATATAATATGTGCATATAATCATATGTCGAGAAGGGAAATTTCTGATGGCACCGCCCATAAATTGCCAAACGATATCCGAAAGGCGCTGACTTCTTCGCCGCGGGCGCTCGTGGCTTGGGAAGACATCACACCGCTCGCACGCAATGAATGGATCTGCTGGACCGTCTCAGTAAAGACTGAGGCGACTAGAAAACAGCATGTTACAAGAGTCGTCGAGGAACTCAAAACCGGCAAACGCCGTCCTTGTTGCTGGATCGGTTGTATTCACCGAAAAGATAAGACAGTGAGCGCCTCACAAAAGTACTTACTGACAAATAAAGCTTAAGGTGCTAATGTCTGTAAAAAGTTCTTAAAACAAAAAAAGGAGATGAAATATGAAAGTGATGTTGGATACTTTCAGTCTGTTTGGCTGGCGTTCCTTCTTTCGTGGGGAAATAGATGTCTTGATGTCCATAAACTTGGCTGTAAGGTGGGGATTCGACGGTATAGTTGTTTATGTTCGTTTGTTCTACAAGGGCATCCGAGATAGTGCAATAGCAAAAAGCCTCCCACTGGTCTTTGATTATCAGAGTCAGATCTGTCAGTCGCTTGGGTTTACGGACCTTGGGTGGGTAGCGAAGGAAAAAGACGTGCTGTACAAGATCGTAAGTGAAGAGTGGCTTATCTGTAAAAATAACGTCAGGGCCATATACCTTTCGGATTTCTCTCCAAGACTTGGTCCCGAACGGGGTATGAGCTTGGAACTCGGTAAGGGCATATTTCCTATCCGGGACTTTGTACAATTGGTCAAACGAACTGGTTGGACAAATGGGTATGTTGTGCCTGTGGTCAAACCCAACTTGAGTCGTTTCAAAAGAAAGGAGTATGACGACTTGGCAGGGAGGTTGAGCTTGAAGGTGAGACAACTCTTTGCATAGTTGCAGATTCCATTATGGGCGGTCCAGCGACCGCCTTTTTTTATAATAAAACCACAACAAGGTATTTCATGTCTAGATCTATCCCCATACTTGAATTTGCGGTTATAAATGTATGTTAAAATTAAGGGGTAAGTTTTGTTTTAAATAAAAAAAGATAGATAAATGAAAAAATATTTTATACCTGCGGCGATCTGTGTAACTTTACTCATTACCGCTTTTTTTGTTTTTGTAAGTGTTTTCCCAGATACTTTTGCTAAAAAAATAAGCAATCTGAGTCATATACTAAACCCCTCCACCAACCTCGCTCAAGTATCAGGTGCCCGCACCTTCTATATAGACTGGGATACAGGTAATGATAGTAGTAACGGTACTTCCAAATCTACTCCATGGAAGAGACAACCTTATATGAAAGGCTTTGCAGGTTCTTACTCTCACCAAGCAGGTGACAGCTTTATCTTCAAAGGTGGTGTGACTTGGCCCAATACAGCTTTCCAGATGAAGATAACCCAGGGAGGATCGAGTGAGTCTAATAGGGATTATTACAGAGCAGATACATCTTGGTATTCGGGATCTAGCTGGAGAAGACCTCTTTTTGACTTTGAAAATATTATGCTTGGTTCTGGCTGGTACAGTTCTGCCGGAATATTCGTGGAAAATGCGAGTTATATAACTTTTGAAAATCTAGAGATTGCTAGACATCGTTCGCCGTTAAATACTAATGGTATGGCCTATGGTACAGCTAGTATCGTACTTTCAGGTACTACAGGATATGTGACAGTTCAAGATTCTTTGATACGTGACTGGTCTATACCCACACCTGTTCCAGATGATCTAGATGGGGGTGGAAGTGGAGGGGTACATTCTATAGGTATTGTAAATGGTGGGGGACAAGGAATAAAAATATTGAGGAATGTATTTACGCAGTCTGGGTCGAGCGTGAAGTCGGGAAATTCAGTCTGGCTATGGGGCGAAGTAGCTTACAATGAATTTTACCAAACTGTAACTGGAATGCTCGGTGGTGGTGTCATTCATGATAATCATATTCACGATATGGTTGCTCCATCAGACGCACGGTTTCATCCGAACGCAATATATGCTCAGGTACCAAGTACGATATATGGCAATGTGATCCATGATATATATGTCGGTTCCTCGGCAATATATCTATCCCCAGCTTTCATAGGAGGTAGTACTGGTCAGGATCTGGTTTATAACAACGTTGTATATAATGTCGGCTATCAAGCGCCGGTTCAGATCGATACAGAGGGAAATGGTGACAATACAATAGTAGGATCAAGGGTGTATAACAATACTCTTCAACAGCTACAGGGAAATTGTGTGAGGATTGTGGCTAGGAGTGGCAGAGGAAACTTTGGTACTTTGGATATGAAGAATAATATCTGCGTATCTGAAATAGCAAATCCGATATGTATAAATAACGTAGGAGCAGGTTGTGGAACCGTGAACAATGTCATAGATATAAAGAATATCATTATGACTCCCGTGCAAGCGGCCGCTCAGAGTTTGTCTTCAGGCAATCGTTTTGCTCTAAATGGATCTCAAACAGAGATAATAGATAAAGCAGTAGACTTGTCTTCTATTTTCTTCAAAGACATATCGGGTAACAACCGTCAGTCTGGTGCTTGGGACATAGGTGCATATGAGTTCGGCGGCTCTTCTGGCTCAGTTCCGCAACCCACAACCTACACCCTCTCCGTCTCCAAATCCGGTACCGGTAGTGGTTCCGTCTCAGGAGCAGGTATCAGTTGCGGATCTGACTGTTCTGAAGTAGTAAACTCAGGTACCTCTCTCTCCCTCACACCCACAGCAGATGCAGGTTCCACCTTCTCTGGCTGGAGTGGAGCATGTAATGGCACAGGCTTTTGTTCTGTAACTCTGAACTCCAACGTCTCCCTCACAGCAAGCTTCACAGCAAATGCTCCTACCACAGTCCCTCTCATGTCATCACTCTCCTTCGAAGCAGAAGCAGGTCTTCTAGAGTCTCCCTTTACCAGTTCTGGTACTACCATATCCCAGTCTTCCCAAACTACAGACCCTACTCAAGGTGGTAGAGCTAGATATCGCTTCACC
>JBAYIX010000016.1:0-13514 GCA_041665385.1 Minisyncoccota bacterium
GCTTAGCCTCGAAGAGGGTCGATACTCCTCAAAGCTAGAGATCATCGTTTAGGGCGTGGACTACTGGGGTATCTAATCCCATTCGCGACCCACGCTTTCGTGTTTCAGCGTCAGTAACGGACCAGTCTTCTGCCTTCGCTTTTGGTGTTCCCCATGATATCAACGCATTTCACCGCTACACCATGAGTTCCGAAGACCCCTTCCGTACTCGAGTCTTGCCGTTTCTCTTGCGAGCCCTCGGTTGAGCCGAGGAATTTTACAAGAGACTAACAAAACCGCCTACACACCCTTTACGCCCAATGATTCCGGATAACGCTCGAAGCACTCGTATTACCGCTGCTGCTGGCCATTTGATTTGTCTCGCATCACTGCGAGGATCGGACTATATCATCACCCTTATCCAGTTTTATTTGGAAAAGGGGTTCGGCGTCTGATAAAGATTTTTAATTCAAACCTCTATCTCACTCGTCAAAATATTCATCGAATATTTCTTGAGATCAGTCTCTGAGGGGTCAGATATAATCGGCGGTATTTTATAGCTAAAACAATTGAGAATATAGGGTCGTACAGTATCGAGAAATTTCTTTCTACCGTCTTTTCCTATATAAAGCTTTACATATTTCTTACCTCTCGAAGAAGGAGTCTGAATGGAACTCGGTATCCCGAATTTTCCATACAGAACTTCTTGTAAAAGTCTTACATTTTCGGAAGAAAATGAATCTGTACTTAGATTGAAAGAGTAATGTGATTTGACTCGATAATCCAACGTACCATCATCCATAAACCAAATAGCAAGACTCATAGGCGAAATTAGTAAATCTCTAATATTAGAAGGCACAATTTTAATTCGTTCTTTATAAAATATATTTCTATAAAGATCGAGTTCGATCAACGATCTGGTACTAAAATACCACTGCTGATCGTCTTTCCTCTGTTTGGGTGGAGTCCTTACGAGGTTTTTCAATTCCTCATAAAGCCACATTACGTATTCTTTTTTGAATTCGCACTGTTTTATCTGTAGTCTGCTGGCTTTAAAACCATCAAATTCCAGACATCCATCACCCAACAATGTGCCTACTACTATATCTTTTTGTCTTTGCGATAATTGCATACCACAATTATATCGACTTCCCTGCTGATTGTCTGCAATTCCCTTTGATTCAGGGCAGCGCATTGCAGAGTTCCAGCATATAAGCCGAATGTCATTTTAACCTTACGGTTAAAAGTCGCACCACGTTAATACAAGTTTTTAATGCTGTTATATTCCTAAACTTTTGTACGAGTTTAGCAACTTCTTATTCTCCAGGTACAATCAATAACTTTTTCCCTGGCAAAAGGAGTTTACATACCGAAGTATTTCATCCTCCACGCGGCGTCGCTCCGTCAGACTTTCGTCCATTGCGGAAGATTCTCGACTGCAGCCACCCGTAGGTGTATGGGCCGTGTCTCAGTCCCATCGGTGGGGTATAGCCTCTCAGCTCCCCTAGGCGTCATAGGCTTGGTAGGCTTTTACCCTACCAACTACCTGATACCGATCAAGCTGTTCCCAGAGCAATAAATTTTTACTCTTGCGAGACTATCGGGATTTACCTACCCTTTCGGATAGCTATGCCCGACTCTGGGGGACATACTTGATTTATACTACCTCGTCTGCCGGTTGCCCTTGCGGGCCCCCTTGACTTGCATGCCTTATCCACGCCGCCAGCGTTCATCCTGAGCTAGGATCAAACTCTTAACTATAAATGAACGGAACAAAATAGAAAATACTAGCTTCGCACAATTTCTTTCTTTTTTAGTTTCATTAGTTGTCCTTTGTTCCTAGCTCGATTCAATCATTGAATTTGAATATGACTCAAACTTGCACTTGTCTCGCCACCCCTCCGATAAGAGTAGATGCGGACCTCTTTTACGTTCTCTTTTCAATTTTCAAAGTGCCGCTGTCTTTTTCACAGCGTTTATACATCTTACTCGGCGCCAAAATAAAGTCAATAGGTTAGACGATATCTATGTACCAAGCCATACAAATAGCAATTACCCTAGGATTTTCTTCATATCCTCCCCACTCTCAGTAATGATGGCTTTTGCCGCTTCCTCTTGACTCATTCCAGACTTCATTTTTTCCTGAATATTGGCAGCCATTTGCGTAAAAAAAGCCGGATTCTTTTCTATCACGGTAAATATCTTTTCGATCTCTGCTTCTGGCATATCTTTGAGCTGACGCTTTATGAGTGCTTTGGTAAAGAAATTGAGCATATTGTGGTTATTATAGCGTAGTCAGAAGTTTTGCGTTAGACGAATATAGCACTGTCATTTACATCCAAATCTGCAATAATATACAAACATGCATCAAACATTTACAAAGATCGCTCGGGGCTTCACTCTTATCGAACTCTTGGTGGCGATCTCTATCATTGGTATGTTGGCCTCAATAGTATTGGTCTCCCTCGCAAGTGCCCGAGAAAAAGGCCGCATAGCATCAGGTCAGATATTCGAAACGAACATGTACCACGCATTAGGTGCGGATGCTGTCGTCGTATATGACTTCAATGAAAATACAGGCAATATTGCAAAGGATACTTCTGTAAATGGTAAAAATATGACTTTGAGCGCGAGCAGTCTCTGGTCTTCCGGTTACAGTTCCGGATATTCCATAAAATTCAACGGCACTAGTGACAATGCAGCCACTCCTGCACTTTCCATGAATGGCACGAGTGAATCGGCAAGTGTATGGGTCAAAGCACCGATCGCAAGCAGTATGATATTGGGACAAGGATATTACCGTAGACTTTTCACAAATTATTGGCTATTTATAGATAACGCGGGTACTTACAATTACATAAATTTTCCTCAGACGCTGAATGACGATAAATGGCATAATGTCGCGTACAGTATTTCCGGTACCAAAGCAGAAGCCTACATAGATGGAAAATTCGTCGGATCTGTAACTTTTCCAGCGACGATGAACCCGTATAACTACGCATGGCAACTGGGCGGACTTCTATGTAGTGGTAGCTGTATAAATTATTACGGCGGCTACATAGACGATATCAGAATATATAACCGGAGTGCGAATTAATATCTACATTTTCTACCTCTTCCTCGCCTGCATCTTCTCCACTGTCACGAGTAAAGGCGAACCGATAAATACCGATGAATAAGTTCCAACCGCAATACCGATGATGAGAGCGAGCACAAAATGCTGTATGGTAGCTCCTCCTACGAAGTATAGAACCACAAGAGCAATGAGAGTAGTAAGCGAAGTGTTTATCGAGCGTGTAAATGTCTGACTAACACTCTCACCCACAATATCCTCAAAGGCTTTTTTACCAGAAGAGTTGCGGATATTTTCGCGCACGCGGTCAAAGACCACGATAGTGTCGTGTACCGAAAAGCCTAGTACCACGAGGAGCGCAGTCACGAACAATGTATCCACTTCATATCCGGCGAAATGACCGAGAACAGAGAAAACGCCGACAGGGATGATCACATCGTGAATGAGGGCGGCGATCGCTATAAGACCATACTTCCAGGACGATACCGGCTCAGAAACTTTCCGGAAGGCAAACGTGATATAAAGCACGATACCGAGAATGACCAGCGCTATAGAAAGGTATGCCTTGTAGAGAGCTTCTGTGCCCAATATCGGTCCGATAGAATCGAAGGTCTTTTCAACCGCGCGAGACGTGCCATTCAAGGAAAGGGCTTTTGTGACGAGAGAATGTTCCTCCTGAGTAGTCGGCTTCATGCGCACTATATAGGAGTCACTGCCGCTCGAGCGTACGGAAGCAGAAGGATCCACTTCGGAAAGTGCCGCCACGACCTCGCCCTGGTCCGGACGACCACCAGGATATGACACCTCTATCAGAGTACCACCGGTAAAGTCTATGCCAGACCTCAGTCCCCAAAACAAAAGTGACAGGAATGACAGACCTACCAAGATTCCCGATACCGTATAAAAGATTTTTCTATTTTTTACAACCCACATATTATTTGCGCGATTTAAAGCCGTTATTGATAAGGAAAAGTGAAAGCTTACTCGATCTCTGTGGCGCTATTGCATACAGGAACAACCTCGAAGCCGTGATTGCAGTGAACATAGAAACCAAGACACCGATAAGGAATACCAAGGCAAAACCTTTGATGACAGAATTGCTTCCAAAATAGAAAAGGATGATACCAGTGATGATGCTGGAAATATTTGAGTCCTTGATAGATGTCCAGGCGCGGGCAAAACCTTCGTGCATGGCGTCCCATATGCCACGACCGCGAGCGAGCTCTTCTTTCATGCGCTCAAAGATGAGGATGTTTGCGTCCACTGCCATACCGATAGTGATGATGAAGCCTGCTATACCCGCCGCAGTAAGAGTCACCGGTATATATTTGAAGAGTGCAAGCATAATGGAGGTGTAAACACCTAGAGCTATGACTGCTACGAGGCCCGGTAACCTATACCAGACGATCAGAAATATACTAATTAGGATAAAAGATATGATACCTGCACGTACTCCTCCGTTCACAGCCGCTTGGCCCAGTGTCGGACCTATAGTTTGTGTAGATATGAGTGTGATAGGCACAGGCAAAGCACCATAGTTGAGATCGCGTACGAGTTTGGAAGCATCTACAGCATTGAAACTGCCCGATATCTGTCCCCTACCGTCTAGGATCTGATCGCGGATGACAGGTACGGATATTGGCACACCATCCAGAAATATTCCCAGATAATCGCCCACATGTTCCTTGGTTATTTTTGCAAACAGTTCGCGTCCTTCGGTATTGAAAAGTATGCCTACAGCTGGCTCATTGGTCGTGGGGGTAAATTCCAAGCTTGCCTTGCCCACCATTCTGCCTGTGAGGCCCGTAGGTTGGAATAGGGCGAGATACGCCGCTTCTTGTGTAGATGTGCTCATATCACGAACTGTAGTCGAAGCCTGGAACGCCTCCATTTCTTTGGCTATTACGAGTTTGAATTCTAGTGACGGTGTAGCACCTATACTCTTTGCTGCTTCTTCCACATCCGTGACTCCAGGTAGCTCCACGATGAGCTTGTGGGCATTTTCTGCTGTGCTAAATGAGCTCTGTTCTACCTGAACGAGAGGCTCACTCACGCCAAAGGTATTGACTCGCCTCTCTACCACGTCACGCAAAGACTTCATGGCATCATTTACTGCTGACGGATCTACTTTGGAAATATCTGCCTGGTATACCAGATGGGTGCCACCGGAAAGATCTAGCCCCAATCGGAACGGTTTGAAACCTGCCCATGATCCTGGCACCTGAGAAGCGTAAGTAGCGTAGCCTACTAGTGCCGCAAAAATGAGAACGTATGCGGCTTTTGCACGGTGTTTGAACATGGGGCTAATTTTACTTATTTCCGGAGAAAACGCAAATGTTGTAGTTGTATCGGGAACTTGGTGAATCATGTCTCAGAGCATTCCCGCAATGCGACCTGATTCCCGACAAATTGCCCGTATTTGCTGAATCCTTGGAAGCAAATACGGTAGCAATTTGGAGTGGGCGATTTTGCGGGAATGCGAGGTGACATAATTCACCAAGTTCCAGATTTATAATAATCTCAAACCCCCTGCCTAGACAACAGTGCTCTCACCGTCTGCAATGCAATATGCATATCCAACCCCAAAGACCTATTCTTTATATAAAAGAGATCATACGATAGCTTGTCGCGCGTCTCATCTACAGCCACCGCATGATGCGGGTGAGCATGGTGATATATCTGCGCCCAACCAGACAGACCTGGTTTTATGAGGTGGCGTACACCATAGTATGGCACTTTGTTTTCATACACATCCACTAGCGCTGGCAATTCTGGCCGAGGCCCGATGAATGCCAAGTCCCCCATGAAGATATTGTAGGACTGAGGGAGCTCATCTATCCTAGTCAGTCGTATGAACTTCCCCACACGGGTGATCTTGAGATCGCTCTTACCATGACTCGAATACGCACCATTGTCATTTGCTGTCATACTGCGGAACTTCACTATCGATATCCTTTTGGCATTTTTGCCTATGCGTTCTTGTTTTATGAATATCGGCCCCCGGTCTTCGAGTTTGATAGCCACAAAGATAAATGGATACGCCACAGCCGTGATGAGCATACCTACAGCACCTATAAATACATCCGTGAGTCTCTTCAGAGAGTCGTATACTTTCCTACCACCGAGCGATGAGGCTGCATTTTCTACCAGCCATTTTTCCCCCACCAGAGATAGCGGTATACGGTCAAAGACTGTCTCGTATAGTTTGCTAGCATCCAAGACCTGCACTCCGGAAAATATTAGCGAGTACAGGAAAGGCATGACTTTCTCTAGTGTCGGATTGCGCAGGTCGGCGATCACGATCTGCGGACCTACCCTCTCTACCGCACCACCTATCGTAGCTACGGTCTCTTCCACTGTAGCCAAAGGAGCTATCTTTTCGCGGATGACTATGCCGTAGCGACCATTTGTATTTATTTCTTCATGGAGATCATCTATATCATCCCCCACACCCACCATGATAGCCGGCGCATTTCTGGTACTGCTCAATACTGGGAACATAATATCTCGCCAGATCAAGATGAGCGCAGTCGATATGAGTATATAGATAAATAAGTTTGCCTTTGGCGCGATGATAGCGGGAGTAAAGTAAAAGAAGAATACACCTATCATGAGATTTATGAGCTGGACCTTTACTATGAGAGACTCGATCCTATCCCGCATGAAATACGTCTGCTTGTCATAAAGTCCACCACCATAACTGACCAAGAGAAATATGACAAATAGCAAAGAAAATGACGGTGCATGACTCACAAATAATCCCCTCGAGGGTAGTTCGCCGTAACGCACAGTCAGGGTCAATATTAGTGACAATATATAAGACAGTAGATCTCCAGATACCAGAAGCGCAACAGCCTTGGAATTGGTAAATTTCATACTTGCACAATAACACACTTTGTATTCATGTTCAATGTTTGTTGCCTCACTACGGGTTAAATGCTACTTTTAATGCATGAAAATCCTATACGTCATAACCAAGTCAAACTGGGGCGGAGCCCAGAGGCATGTATACGATCTGGCTGTGGCAATGAAGAAAAAAGGACATTCTGCTGTTGTCGCCCTCGGCGGTGATGGCACGCTCAGGAAAAACTTGGAAGACGCCGGCATAAAGACCCACTCCATCGCAAGTCTAAAGCGAGACGTGTCCATAGCGAGCGACTCCACTTCTCTAGGTGACATATGGAAGATCATTAGACGTGAGAAGCCGGATGTCCTCCACCTCCATAGCCCAAAGGCTGCCGGCCTGGGTGCCCTCGCAGGCAGACTCCTCCGCGTCAAGAACATTATATACACTGTGCACGGCTGGGCATTCAATGAGGATCGCCCCCTCGCACAAAAAGCCGTCATCGCTTTCTTTTCCTGGTTAACTATCATCCTCTCTCACAAAACCATTTTGTTATCGGAAAGAGAATATAGCCAAACTCAGAGGTTCCCCGGCGCAAAAGAAAAACTCGCTCTGGTCCTGCCGGGGATGGAACAACCTATTTTCATGTCCATAGATGGCGCCCGACAATTCCTGGCAAAATCCGCAAATATAGATTTGGTGGAATTGAAAAAATACATTATCATTGGCACCATAGCCGAACTCCATCCCAACAAGGGTTTGGAATACCTTATAGGTGCCATGGAACAAGTCTGCAAGGATCATCCGAATATTCTATGCATCATTATGGGTGACGGTGAAGACAAATCTTATCTTTCAGCACTGATATCGGAACACAAACTGGAAAATAATATAAAACTTCTCGGCTATGTGCCCGAGGCGGTTCATTATCTGAAGGCACTGAATATATTTCTACTCCCTTCACGCAAAGAAGGCCTGCCCTATGTCCTCCTCGAAGCTGGTTTTGCTTCCCTACCAGTGATCGCAACCACAGTTGGCGGCATACCCGAGATCATCGAAGACATGAAGTCTGGCGTTCTAGTCCAGCCAAAAAACAGCCGCGAGCTAGCCCACTCCATATCCTTTATGATCGAACACCCTCAGATGAGACGCCAGTACGGCACAGCTCTCCGCGAATCCGTCATGCAAAAGTTTTCCCTAGAAAAGATGGTCGCGGGCACCGAGGCCTTGTATGATAACTTTTCAAAAAAATAAAAAAGATAATAGGTAAAGGGCGCCACATTGCTGTAGCGCCCCCTGAAACTAACTAGACACTCTGACCCTAACTAACAAGACTATCCCTTGCCGCCGTCCGGGTAGGATGGAGGAACATAGGGAGGCTTGGGAGGAGAGACCAGGTGACCCTCACTCCAGGTAGGAATGATGTAGTAGGTTCCCGCATCGAATTCCAACTCGACCCAAGAAGCAGGCGCGGTGTTTTCCATAGCGGGAAACAACTTCCACTCAGATGAGCCCGACTCACGCACGAGAATGCCTGTGAAGAGATGATACTCGCCGTTCCAGAGCGTTCCACCGCCAAACTGTTCGAATTGACCGATGACCGTATCTTCGACAGCGAAGAAGAAACTGGCTTCTGTGGTTTTTTCGCATGTGAGTTCCACCAACAGGTTGTTGCCGACATGATTTGTAGTCTTGATGACCTCAACCACGCCTTTGTTGGCAATAACCAGATCAGGATACTTCACGTCGAAGTTCATGGCGAGGTCGACGGTGGTTCTCCTCGAGCCGTCCACGACATTCCAATAGTACCACGTCATCGGAGCTCCGCCTTTTTCTGTAGGCGATGATTCGCTGACGTAGACAGCGAGAAGGATCTCTTTCGCGGCAAATTGCTTTGGAAAGAAAACTTTCTCATTGGAAACCCTGAGGCTATTCTGACTGGCCAGGTTGCCATTCTGATCTCGCGCGCTATACATAGCTGAGGAAGCGCCAGATATCTTGATCGGCACATTGTCAGCTAGTGTGAGCTCGACGGTACCATAGTCGGGAGGCAGAACAAAGCCGAAGGGTGTCGGTAGGAGCCGAATATTGCGATATCCTCCGAAGAGAAGATCGCCGTCCTTATCGTAAACACCGATCCAGATGAAGATCGTGTCTGTAGGAACCGCCATACTGATGGCGATAATATTGGCATTGCGAACGGCTTGCTGGACTCCAGCCGCCGACGCAGTCTGCACGGCCGAGTAGCTGTAGGCATAGTTCCCCAACGGGAGTGCCGATGATACAGAAATGGCGACGTGGGCTGCCTGCTCGAAGGCATAGCTTCTGAGAGCGTCCTCCGAGGTAACCATAGTCAGGTTCTGTGCCACGAGGCTGAGAGAGGCAACCGTAAGTACGGCAATGCCCAGAAACAATCGAATTTTCTTCATTTTCTGTCCTTCTGGTTTGGTTTTTCTTCTTTGCTTGCTTTTTCCTTTTTGCTGTCAAATAACAGCGTCTGCCTAGTAGTATAGCACGGATAGGCTACATAGTCAAGGGTCAAAAGATGACCTTGCTGAGTCGTGTTTTCGAGCATTCCCGCAATGCGACCTGAGTCCCGACAAATTGCCCGTATTTGCTGAATCCCTGGAAGCAAATACGGTAGCAATTTGGAGTGGGCGACCTTGCGGGCATGCGAGGAAACACAACTCAGCAAGGTCAAATTTATTACCAGATAAGGTCGGACTAGCAGTCAAATCCCCTATTGAGGCCCGATAAACTCGTTTTTGACCTCAGATTTGTGAGCAGGGCGCTCATATTTCCTCATTGCCATCAAAATGCCGAGCAAGGTAAATTCTGTGAGAAGATGGGTCCCACCGTAACTCATGAGGGGTAATGGTGTTCCAGTTACAGGCAAAATATGAATATTCATACCCACATTTATGAAAAAATGAACGACAAAATATACCGCAACTCCCGCGCCAAAGAGAATCTCAAAGTTTGTCGCCCCATGCAGAGACATTTTCACTATTCTAAATACGATAAACCCGTAAAGTCCGAACAAGATGACCACACCTACGAAACCCCATTCCTCCGCAAAAGCCGCAAAAACAAAGTCTGTCTGATATTCCGGCAAGAATTTCAATCGTGATTGAGTGCCATAACCGACCCCCTTGCCGAATATCTGTCCCGAGCCTATGGCAACCATGGACTGGTAGGCGTTGTATCCGGCACCATGAATATCGGCCAATGGGTCAATAAAATTTCGTATGCGATTTTTCTGGTATTCCTTGAGACCAAAGCTCCAGAGCAGACTCGATACGACTACCCCGACCATCATCATGCCTATCAGATGTTTCTTTGATATTCCTGAAACCATGACCATTCCAAGCCAAATTAAAAATATGATAGCTGCGGAGCCCAGATCCGGGTGGAGCAAGACCAGCAGAAAAAATACAAAGGCATAAAATCCGGAAACCAAAATATGTCTGATATTCGCTATCTCTATGTGGCGACGAGAAAAATATTTTGCGAGTATGATGACGAGAGCCAATTTTGCAAAGTCCGAGGGCTGGAATGAATATGATCCGAAGGAAAACCAACTTTGCGCTCCATGTGATATTCTTCCTAAGCTGAACAAGAGACCCAGGAGAACAGTGATCACGATGAATATCGTCACGGAGAGCCATGTCTGCCGGAGGAAGCGCATGTCGATCTGACTTATGATGAGAAATACGACAACAGATACCAGTATCGAAACCAGCTGATGCGAAGCAAAAGAGCTGTCACCTGTGAGTGAGTTCATTGTGATCAGGCTCGCCGCAAGTATGGGCACTATGGCGAGGACCAGCCACCAGTCTATATTTCCAAATATTTTTTCACGCTCCATCTACCTATTCTGCCACAGGCAGGACTTCTATGGAAATCACTGCACCTTTGCGGCTCACCGGCCAGGTGAAAGGGGCAACAATAGTACCCCCAGCCTTTATGCCATCTAGCCGGGTAGAAGAAAAACCGACCGCATTGCCATCTTTGTTAAATAGGATTGCATATATAGCAAGCTTTCCCATGGAAACAACATCATTATTTTTGAGTGTGACTGAGAGTGATGAGCTGTTTGATTCTTCTTTGTAAGATGTGTCGAGGACAATTATGCTTTTTACACGATCTGTTGCTTTGTGCCAGTCCGGGGTTCCGGAAAACCGAAAGACAGCCTTGGCGGGGATCCTCTGACCGACTTTTACCAGCGCCTTGAAAGCCAGGGTATTGCGGTTTGGAGGCAGATCGAATGTAGATTCATATTCAGTAATGAGCATACCTGACTTGTCATATAGCTCCATATGGTACGGTGCACCGAAGGCTTCCCCGTCGGTATTGGGATTGATGACATAGGCCGCAACATTATAGTATCCAGGAGCAGCTTCTTCGAAACGTGTCCATGTATTTACGGGTGACAGGAAAGCACTAGCACAGAGCTTCACACAGGACCCGCCACAGTCTATACCCGACTCTTTGCCATTTTGTGCACCGTCGAAGCACGTTGGAGCCTTGTAAAACACCTTCCACAGTGGCAGACCTATGACCACGAGCAAAAATACAACCACCGCAACCCCATATATAAGCCTTCTCTTTTGCGCCCAAGAATTCATCTTATTGTGCTTTCTGTGCTTGTTCTATTTGCGCTCTTATAGCGTCCTGTATTTTTGACATATCTTGAGCATTTTGCAATCCCGTTTTTGCAAGAGTAAATATAACTATTGGAACTATGATTGCAGTTGCGACCATACCGACTACGCCGACTGTCATGAAAGCTATCAACCACTTTTTGAATTTTCCAGGAGCGGATACTTCTGTAGCTGACTGAGTATTCTTCATTGCAACAAACAGATTGTACTCATAGACAAAGAAGAACGGAACAAAGGTCGACATTGCTATCAGGTTTACGATATTCTGAGAAGCAGATTTTCCGGATATTATAGATCCGATCACCATACCGATCACGATAGAAACTATAGCCATAATAAGACCGACTGCAAAAAGACGGACGAAATATTGCCACAACCTACCTTTTACGAGAACATAGCTTGTCTGCACAGCTTCAAAACCTCTCTTGTTTTCGAGTATAAAGGTATATATGGCCATTCTGACGTAAAGGGCAACAATGATACCAGGAATGATAAAGAGTACAGTTCCTCCCATGACAGAGAGCGCAGTGATGATGACTATCAAAAGATACGACCAAAAGAGCCCGAAGGCTGACTTGTATTTTTCTGTAAGATTTTGCGTGGGTGCAACACCTTTGTAACTAGCATCTATCGTCCGTATCAAGACTATGGGCATTACCACAGACAATGCGATACCAAATACATATAGAGGAATTGCAATGATGACTCCGACACCCGTACTAGCGAACACTCCTGCCACAAAATTCACTATAGCTGGTACCAGGGCGATACCCACAAGCAATTTCCAATTTATTTTATAAAACTTCCAGGCAGATGAAAATAGTTCCCCTATTTTCGGTAGAGAGGGAGTTGCGGAGTTAGTATTGGCAGTGATAGGAGCAGGAATAATAGGAGCCTGTTGGTTTTGATCCATAATATTGATTATTTAATAAGATGAATACATTATCCCACATTTTCGGGTAGGAATTAAGGGAGGGTATTGTTTGAATCTTCTGTTCTGGCGACAAGCTACTTTCGCCACAATGTGACTATCATCGCCGCTACTGCGTTTCACTGCCGTGTTCGGAATGAGAACGGGTGGTGCCACAGCGCCAAATCACCAGAACACAAGATTCAAAATCTTTGTGTAAAAAATCATACTTCAAGAAAGTGGTAAGGAACATGAGTAGAATTAATCGTTCTGCTTCGCTCCTCACAGAGCTTCGCAGAATGAACAAGCGACTCACAGAGTTCCTAACGGGATCGGCGGATTAGTACTTCTCGGCTCAACACCTTGCGGTGCGTACACCTAAAGCCTATCAACGTGATAATCTCTCACGGGCCTAAACGATGCATAATCTTGGGGCCGGCTTCCCGCTTATATGCTTTCAGCGGTTATCCGATCCGAACTTAGCTACCCTGCGGTGCCGCGGGTGCGACAGCAGGCAGACCAGAGGTTCGTTCAATTCGGTCCTCTCGTACTAGAATCAATTCCCCTCAAGCATCAACGCCTGCAGCAGATAGGAGACCAACCTGTCTCACGCATGATATCACTTATTACTAAGTGCATTGGACTATAGCTTCATCACAACATTCAAAGAATGCCGGATGGTCGATGTTTAGTCTCTACGGGTATTTGTGAATTTCACAAACTTCCCTCGGTATTATCCTTGAAGTGCTTTACGCTTCGTAGGACTCCACCGATATCAATCGACTTGATCTTCATATATCACTATATGAGACCGCCGTGAACAGATCTATCATTCCTAACTATTTTGTAAGACTGAAAAGATTTAAATTTCTCTCGAAGTGATTCAGACTGCTAAACAGTCAATGACAACCACAAATTGTCTGGAAGACCATTGATTGCTCAACGGTCTGAACCCAGCTCGCGTACCACTTTAATTGGCGAACAGCCAAACCTTTGGGAGCTTCTCCACCCCCAGGATGTGGTGAGCCGACATCGAGGTGCCGA
>JBAYIX010000017.1:0-12829 GCA_041665385.1 Minisyncoccota bacterium
CTTGGAGTGACCCTTAAAGGGTTTGGATTCGAGCGACGCGCCGCTCCGCAATCAAGGAACATTAGTTCAATGATACAACACGCACAGTGGTATATTAGGATTCGGTCACGGTTTGGGAAATACGACGAGATATTACTTCGCGAAGAGTCCTCGGCTTCGGGAAAAAACTATTGCCTGAGCGGTTCGAGCCTTTTTACTTGCTCGCACCCCAGGTAGTTGTTCTTTTTCACGTCCCGAGGACTGTCTGAGAGAGTATAAATTTCTGGACAAAATGGGAACCATTGCATGACCTCGTGACCATTTTGTCCTGAAATTTAACGAGCGAGTTCCGCAGGGACGTGAAAAAGAACAACTGTCTGGGGTGCGTCTCATGCATAGTCTGTGCTAAAATTGCGCAATGACACCTCAAACTTATATTTTTATGGGACGCTCGGGTTGTGGCAAGGGAACTCAGGCTGGGTTGCTGGAAAAACTTTTGGAAAATAAAAAAGAGAAATTGCCGACTGTACACTTGGAGACGGGCAAGCTCTTTCGGGATTTTATAAAAGGTGCGACACATACGCAGGAAGTTTCGAAAACGATACTAGAAAGCGGGGGATTACAGCCAGAATTCTTGACTGTGTATCTCTGGTCGGCATTTATGGTCATGAATATGCGCAAGGATTGTCATCTCATAGTCGACGGCACACCGAGGCGACGTGATGAAGCGGCAGTATTGCACACAGCTTTTGAATTTTATATGAGGACAAATCCGCATATTATATATCTGGATGTGTCGCGTACCTGGTCGGAAAAGCATATGCTCGAGAGGAAGCGTCAGGATGATAATAAGCGCGATATAGAACTGCGTCTGAATTGGTTCGATACGGATGTGGCGCCGGCTATAGAATATTATCGTAACAATCCGTTTTATTCTTTTCACTCTGTAAATGGCGAGCGTGCTATTGAGGAGATCCATGCCGACATTGTGAAAATATTGGGTTTGGGGTAGTTTTCATACATGATCACGATCAAGACCAAGGAAGATATAGCAATTCTGCGTGAGGGTGGCAGGCGCCATGCGGCTATACTCCGTGATTTGGCTAGTATGATAAAGCCGGGCATTACAACTGGCAGTCTCGAAGACCGAGCGCGGGAACTGATCGCCCACGGTGGCGACAAAGCGGCTTTTCTGAACTACACTCCGGCAGGTTCCGATCGTCCTTATCCAGCGGCACTTTGTGTTTCTATAAATGATGAAGTGGTGCATGGTATACCAAACGAAAAAGAAAAAGTTTTGAAAGAAGGGGATATTGTCGCGCTCGATCTTGGGCTTATCCACAACAAACTTGTCACAGATGCGGCAATATCTGTGCCTGTGGGCAAAGTCACACCCGAATTAGAGCAACTATTACGCGTGACTCGCGAAGCACTCATGGCTGGCATAAAGGCGGCAAAGGGGGGAAAGAGGGTGAGCGATATCAGTCTCGCCATAGAACGTTATGCTCTGCCTTACAAATATGGTGTTGTAGAAGAACTCGCCGGCCACGGCGTCGGCTACAGTGTGCACGAAGAACCATATGTGCCCAACTACGATACAGGTAAGGAAGGTCCAGTCCTCCAGCCGGGTATGGTCATAGCTATCGAGCCTATGTTCAATATTGGTACAAAGGATGTTGTCTTGGATGATGATGGGTATACATATCACACGGCTGATGATATGCCTAGTGCACACTTTGAGCATACGGTGCTAATCACAAAGGGAGAGGCGGAGATACTGACGGCGTAGTTATGTAGTGTCCTCAGCACAACACAAAAGGGGCACTTACCAGATATCCACACCTTGCATTGCGGTGTGTGTGTGTGTGGAATAATTACCCAATGAATATAAAACCTATCTATTTTTTAGCATTAGCGATTGTACTCTTTTCTGGAATAGTATCTGCCGCAACAAGAATAAGTACTGATATTACAACAGGAGGGCAACTGAGTGTGACAGGGACGAGTACATTCATGGGGAATGTGGGCATTGGCACTACTACTCCTTACGCAAAATTATCGGTAGTTGGAGAAACTGTTTCCGCTTATTTTACGGCTACCTCTCCGACTGCGACTTCTACATTTGCAGGAGGTATTTTGTCTAAATATTTAGTGAGAACAGGTACCTTTTCTAGCAAGGGAACTATTTTGGGCGATTCGACAATCGCAGCATATTTAGGATACAACGGAGTTGATACTTATCTCTTGAGTGGTTCTGATGCGATTCTCGGAACGATTATAAATAATCAAGCGGTTGCTGGCCATACTATTAACCAACAAAAAGCTGTGTGGGATTCTGATCCAAACAAGACTGAGTATGATTGGATAATTGTGGAGGTCGGATTAAATGACGTGAAATATACTGAAACTAATGCGATTGTTTTGGCTAGATATCAAGCTTTGATAGATGATATAAATTCTACCAAAAAACCAACAGCTATTGTAATTGTTGCCACCATGGTGCCGGTTAGACAAAGGTTAATCGATCTTTATGGTGTCACTAATGGTCTTACTGCATATAGTCAATGGCAGAATATGAATACCGCTATAATGGGCGGAGGAGCAAACGCCATTACAGGCGTTCAGTACAGAGTAAATGCTCATACAGCGGCTTTGAGTGATGGTAACGGTAATCTAGCCGCTGTGTACAATCATGGCGATAATATCCATGAAAATAATGTAGGCCGTGCAATTATAGCTAATGCTCTGAGGCAAGCTCTCAATCAAGCTGGATATGCAGATAATTTGGCGGCTCAGCCGCCAGTTACTCCGTTTTTTCCATATGTCAGCATTGGCACATCAACTCCATTGAGTATTCTCCATGTGAATAATCATACTACGACTACTATGAGTGTGAGCGCGGATTTAATAACTCTTGATTCAGATAAGGGGATGTCGGCTAATGGGGTGGAAGAGAGAATAAAATTTACCACTGCAGGTTCGGCCTTTCCATTGGGATATATAGGGTCAGCGTTTTATACTTCAGTAGCCAACAGTTATTTAGCATTTGGAGTTAGGGGAAGTAATAATGTGAGTGAGGTTATACGTATGGTGGGTGGAGGCAACGTCGGTATCGGCACCACCACCCCAGCAACTCGCCTCCACATTTCCAGTGGTGCTTCTGCTACCACAACTGTTTCTATCGGTGAGCTCGGTCTCTCCACCTCCAAGGGTTGCGTGAACATGAACCAAGCAGATGGTAGTGCTGGCAGTTTTTATCTCTCTGGCGGAACTTTGAAGGTTGAAAATAACTATTGTAGGTAAATTGCAATCCGATTTCGCACCCCCACCTGCCCATGCAGTAGAGGGACATTTGGAGTCCGAGCCGGATACTGCCTGTTTGAACTGCCTTAATAGGGCTCGGACGAAACTAGCTCAAAATCCGCAACAGGCGTTCTATGAGCAGTTGCGGATTTTGAGCGTGTCCCGATACTGCATGGGCAGGTGGGGGTGCGTACCGCGTTCTGTTTGCGATCATTCAACCGCGAGGTCGAACCTCGTTTGCAACTACCTCTCACATTTCCTATAATCAACTCATGAAACCACACCCAAAAGAAGAACGTACTCTGGTTGTGATCAAGCCCGACGGCATACAGCGTAGCCTCATCGGTGAGATCATCGGCAGGTATGAGCGCATCGGTCTAAAGCTCGCAGGCATAAAGATCCTCGTGCCCAAGGCCGACTTTATAGAGAAACACTACACTCTGGATCCCGAATGGAAGATGAAGACTGGTCTCAAGTCCATAAAAGGTTATGTTGATAAGGGTCAAGATCCTCCTTCGCGCGATCCTATACAGCTTTCCAATAAAATATTGGATGTGCTAAAGAAATATATGACCAGCGGACCAGTGATCGCCATAGTCTGGCAGGGAGCTCATGCTGTGCAGGTGGTGAGGAAGATCACGGGGAGTACGGAGCCTCTCATGTCAGATGTCGGTACCATACGCGGAGACTTCGTCCTCGACTCTTATGCTATGAGTGATGGTGATTCGCGAGCCATAAGAAATCTCATACATTCATCTGGTTCCGTGAAGGAGGCAGAGCAGGAGATAGCTCTCTGGTTCAGTCCAAAAGAGCTCATGGAATACAGACTAATACACGAGCAAATCATATATGACGTCAATCTAGATGGGATTTTGGAATAATGTGGCACATAAGTGATTCCAATACACATTTGCTCGCACATCAAAGTCATGTCGAAACTGCTTTTGCACTTGCACATCGCTATTAGAATACTAAAATATATTCAGGTTGCGAGAGTATAACCCTATACCACATATTTTGGGAGGCCAAATCCACAGAACTTCATGGTTCAAATTCGTCAGCACCTCGGTGTTTGATGTGAGGCCACCCACCTGGGTATTCCAGGTTATGGTACTCTCGCAACTGATGAAGAAGACCGTATCTCATTTGGAGATGGGGTCTTTTTCTTTTGTTATGTTATAAGAAGGGTGAAGTTTGGTATAATATGAGGGAAATCTCAAGATCCAAGTACCAAATTTCAAATAAAAACCAAAATTAAAAATTCAAATATAAAACTCACATTTTGTTCTGGAGTCGGTACTGTTACCGGAGCCAATTTCTTGTTGGAAACAGAAAAGGGAACAAAAGTCTTGGTAGATTGTGGACTGATCCAAGGTGGCAGCATAGCTGAAGAGGTAAATAGGGAAAAATTCCCGTACGATCCTGCCGATATCGGTGCTCTCATCGTTACTCATGCACATCTAGACCATGTTGGCCGTATTCCAAAGCTGGTGAAGGAGGGTTTTCGCGGTGTTATATATTCTACACCTGAGACTCGTGCTCTCACAGAATTGGTGCTCACAGACGCAGTTGGCATATTGGCACAAGAAGCTGAGCGCAAAGGAGAACTGCCCATATACGAAGCCAATGACGTTCTGAAGGTTTTTCCGCTTTGGAAGGTCCTTCCTTATCATGAATCAATGATTTTCAATGATCTAAATTTCTTATTTCGAGACGCCGGACACATACTCGGTTCGGCTATGGTAGAGATATCGGTCGACGGAAAGAAAATACTTTTCACAGGTGATATGGGCAATTCTCCCGCACCTATTCTCGCTGATACGGAGGCGCCGGGAGAGCCGGACTATATCGTGATGGAGAGCGTATACGGCGACCGCAATCACGAGCCCAGGGAGGAGCGCAAGGCTCATCTCGAGAAAATAATAAACGATACCCTAAGTCGTGGCGGTACCCTGGTCATACCTGCTTTTTCCATAGATCGGACACAGGTGCTTCTTTATGAGCTCAATAACATGGTGGAGGAGGGTGTCATACCTGATGTACCTATATTTCTGGATTCTCCTCTGGCCACCAAGGCCACTGAAGTTTATAGATCGAGCAGTCATCTATTCCGCGCTGAGGTCCAGGAGCAGATCAGAAAAGGTGACAATATTTTTAATTTTCCCAAGCTTCGCTACACCGTGTCACAGAGAGAATCGCATGCTATAGAACACGAAAAAGGCGCAAAGATAATACTCGCTGGCTCGGGTATGTCTGTGGGTGGCAGAGTAGTGGGACATGAAGAATTTTTCTTGCCTGATCCCAAAAGTACAATACTTTTAGTTGGCTACCAAACTGCGGGTTCCCTGGGCAGGCGTCTAGCGGAGGGTGAAAAGAAAGTAAATATTCACAATCGGAGTATAAAAGTAAAAGCTCACATCGAAACGCTTTATGGATATTCCGCGCACCGCGACAGCGATCATCTGGTGGAATTTGTAGGAATGGCTGGCAAAAAACCGACTACAGTTTTCGTGGCCATGGGCGAACCTTCGGCATCCATGCATCTCGCTCAGCGTATAAATGATGAACTGGGCATAAAGGCCATTGCTCCCGAAAGAGGTTCGGAATACGAGCTCTGATACGGACAAAAGAAGACCCCCAATGTCAGAAATGAATTGGGGGCTGAGCCTTACGACTCAAGCGTAGACTGTATTTGCCTAAGTGGCTGGCGCCATATTACCGAGGCGGGGCCTGATTGATCTGTGTTGTGAGTTAACCTCCGTTACCAAAAGGTTAGGGAAGAGTGCCCTCGGATGCCTCGGCCGGACAAATACAAGACCAAGATTACTTTACCATAGCAACGATCTTTTGGAAAGTCTCAGGTTGAAATTGAGCAAGATGTGCCAAAGATTTCCTGTCTAGAGTGATATTTTTCTTTTTTGCTGCTCCCATAAACTTGCTATAGGAAAGTCCGACTGGACGGAGAGCGGCATTGATCTTCACATTCCAGAGGCGGCGGAAGTCGCCCTTTTTGTCCCTCCTGTGTGCAAAGGCATATGCGCCTGCGTGGGCGAGGGCGTCATTTGCGGCGCGCTCGGTCTTTGACCTGCGGAAACGGAATCCTTTTGCCTGGCGGAGGACGCTGCGGCGGTTCTTGAGGGCGTGTACTGCTTTTTTTACTCGGCTCATAGTATTGGTGTTAAGTTAAATTTGTATGATAAATAGTAATGCTATATGGTCGCAAGGAAGCGGCTGCGGATCTTGTTACTCATCTGCAGAGCCTTCATGCGGTGCTTGTTCGTGCTCGTGCGGGAACGCTCCTTGGCATTGAAGTGGTTTTGTCCTGCTTTGCGTGCCAGAATCTTGCCATTTTTGGTGACCTTGAGTCGCTTGCTAAAAGATTTGTTGGTTTTAATCATGATATTTTTGTTGAATTACTTCTTTTCTACTACCACAGTCAGTCCCTTTGGTCCCTTCACGGGCTCTTGGGAGATTTTGTATTCTACGGTAATCAGTTTGAGAATCCTCTCCAACCTCTCTTTGAGGAAGTTGAGGTCCATGTACTTGGACCTGCCTATGAGGAAAAGGTCGATCTTGACCCTGTCTCCGTCCGCAAGCCATTCCGAAACTCGCTTTGCTTTGAGTTCAAGGTCATGTTCGCCGGTGCCGATCTTGACCTGTACGGTCTTGAGCTCACTGGTCTTGGTCTTGGATTTCGAGACCTTCACTTTCTTTTTCTCATCGTACTGGTACTTGCCATAATCCATTATCTTTGCGACCGGTGGCACTGCCATCGGGGAGATCTCTATCAGATCCAATTCCCGTGCGCGAGCCTCGGTAAGCGCCTTTTCAAGCGTAACTACGCCAAGATTTTCGCCGTCTTCGGTGATTACCCGCAATTCGGGCGCTTTTATCTGGTGATTGATACGTACTTTGATCAAGGGATTACAGGGCTTATTTATAGCATGAATAGGAAAAGTGAGCAAGCTTTTTTATGACAACGCATGAGAGAGAGGAGAAGGCCCTCGGGACACGCTGTCTTCGCCTGCTGGCGAAGCAGCTGGTTCTCGGCCGCCTACGCGGCCTCCGAAACGTCCCTCGGACTCTCCTCCTCTCTCTCATGCTTGTGCCATTACAAAAACCTTCTTACTATCTTTATCAGAATTTCTGGTATCTTTTCTATAAAAAAGCGGTTTTTCCATTCATTCAGAGACACTTCTTTTGAGTCATGCATGTCATGCACAAAGTGAGAGGCGAGTTCTTCTGCGAACTTGGTATTTGTGGTGATGATATTGGCTTCAAAGTTGTAAAGTAGACTTATCTGGTCCAGATTCATGGTACCTACCGATGCCCAGTCGTCATCTATGACGACGGATTTGCTATGGATCATATTACCGTTGCCTTGGTATAGGAAAATACGAACTCCGACAATCAAAAGAGAATGGAAAAAGGATCGTGCGCCCAGATCGACGGCGTAATGATCGGAAGATTCTGGAATAATGATGCGGACATCTACTCCGCGCTTTGCAGCGAGGCGAAGAGAATGAGCCAGTCTGTGTGTGGGAACAAAATATGGCGTTGTGATGTATATATATTGCCGGGCATGGCGAATAGCATGAATGAGTGAGCTGTAAATATGTCTGCGTCCGGGGGCGGGGTAGTTTGTGACATAGCGGAACTCCTCGTTCCGGATATGTATCTTGGGTGGCAATCCCAAGTTTTTCTTTGCTCTACCCCACATGCGGTCAAATGCGTTTTGCATTTCGCGGACGACGGGGCCTTCGAGTCGAACATTGATATCGCGCCAATTCTTCATGGAGTCGCTAACGCATATGCTGCCTGTATAGCCCACTTTTTCATCGATCACGATGGTACGGCGGTGGTTGCGGAGAAACCAGGATCGGAAATTTTGGACTTTGAAATAACTGGGAATGAGAGTTTTCCAAAAGAGAAGTTCGATGCCTTTTTCGTGTAGATCTTTTGCTATGTTTGAACCCCAAAATGTGAAGCTGCCCGCCGCATCCCATAGAAAACGGATCTGTATGCCTTTTGTCGCACGCTCCGTGCATATGTCGAGGAGTCGTTTGCCAAAATCATCGTTGTTAAATATGAATTGTTCCAGAACAATACTTTGTTTAGCATTTGCACAATCGTGGAGGATGGATAACCAAACATCTTCATTCGTTGGGTATATGGTCCATTCTGTTTTCATTGTGGAATTTTAGCACACTGTGCTTTTTCATTCTCGTTTAGCGAGTGTGTGCGTAGTTGCGCCTTCCGCATAGATTTTATTTATCTGGGCGATGCCTAGTGTCTGTGAGTATATTCTAACCTCATCTATGGATCCTTTGAATCTTCGTCCTGAATAACCTGCGATAGCGGTAAATGATTGGCTCGAGCCGATTGTGGTGACCGTATCTTGCCAGACTAGTTTTCCGTCTACATAATGGCGGATGACACTACCATCCCAAGAAGTCGCCACATGTATCCATTTGTTATACTGAACAGGCCTGGTAGTCGTACATCTCCAGTATTGGTGTGAGAAGCTATATGACCAGAAACATAGATTGGTATCATAGATTTCCCAAAAGCTCTGAATGATGGAATATCTGGCGTCTCCACCACTTTCGCTGTATACCCATGCACTCAGGGTAAACCTCGGTAAAAGCGGGGTGTTCGGTATGTCCACCAAGCCGAGACTGACTCCGTCGAAATGTAGTGCCGGACTATTATTTGATGCATTTATTGAAGTTGTTATACCTGTAGGAGTGACCGGATCATTTTTGCCTGTGACGCTATTCTTTGTGACATTGCCAGATATACTGTCGAGTTCCCATATACCTATCGCATCTGCACCGAAGTTCTGATAAAGCGAAGCACTGATCTGTGTACCGGCAGACATTCGACCGTTTTCCCTAGCGGAGTTCAATGACACAAGAATAATCGAAGATAGTGTTCCTATGATAGAGATCACGATCAACAGTTCGACAAGGGTAAAACCACTGCGGACATTATGAGACTTCATAAAAAAATTGTATCATATTATACGTACCATAGTAGTATATTTAGCTACATGGTATTCTTGACTCTTCCTCACAAAGGAGTAGCATTTCGTTATTAGTATAATATAAATAATCACCATGAAAAAATCTTTTTTTGCGATCGTAGCGCTCGGTTTTATCCTTGCTCCTTCTATTTTTATCATGTTCATTTCTCCTATAAGCAGGGGATCCGCTATTCCAGGTACAGTAGTCCGTGGTTTTGATGCCGCAAGGACTCGCTAGTAGTTCGATCAGAGGTGTCAGCTAGTATTTCTAGACTGTGCTAAAATTAGGCACATGAAGTACGCTATCATAGCCGACGGTAGTATTCTTTTCCAAGGAAATACTCTCACTCTCCTCTTGTTCGTCGTTATCGGAGGAGCGATATCTGTAGGCATAGCTCTTATGATCTGGCGCAAGATGCAGGAAAATGAAATCATGAAATATGAATTCATTACGATCATCGCGCATAAGTTTCGCACACCTCTCACACAACTGAAGTGGCTCATCGAAGGCCTCATGGAAACAGAGCAAGATACCTCCAGCCGAGAAAACTTGGGAAATATGAAGCAGTCTACCGACCGTCTCATAAATATGACGGGAACACTGATAGAACTTACCAATGCTGATACAGAAAACAAGGCTTCTTACCAGATAGAGAGTGTTCCGGTTTGTGAGTCCACTCGAACTGTCACAAACTCTCTCAAGGCCGCTTTTCAGGAGAAAAATATTTCCTTTTCTGTTCAATGCCTGGTGGAAGAAGTAACAATAAATGCAGATCGTACCCGATTTGAATTCGTATTACAGACCTTGCTCGAGAATAGTTTCAACTATACTCCACCCGGTAGGCAAGTGCAGGTTTCTGTAGATGCGGATGCACGACGGGCATATGTCACGGTTACAGACAATGGCATCGGCATATCTGTAAATGATTTGCCCAAGATTTTTGGAAAGTTTTATCGTACACAAAATGCCAAGAGTATGGATACGGAAGGCTTTGGTGTGGGACTTTATTTTTCGCAAACTATCATCCGTCGTTTTGGTGGCAAGATCGAGGTTTATTCTCCGGGCATCGACAAGGGTTCAACTTTCCGAATAGTGATTCCGAGGAAATAGAAAACAGCAAAGTGGTATCTGCGTAACCTGTGTGGGCAGTTTTTGCTCGCAATGCAGAGCCTTGGTGGGTACCTTCGCATGCCACGCGTTCTCATTGCGAGCAAAAACTGCCCACACAGGTTACGCAATTGCATGGATAACTTGTAGCCATTTTCTTTATTCAATATTTATGTATAATCACCATATGGCACAGAATACCGGCACAACGCCGCAAAAAGGCAATCCTGGCAATAAAAAGAGAAACAGCTTTTTTCCTCCGCGGCTAAACTTCCTAAATATGCTGGCGTTCATAGTTCTCCTTTTTTTGCTTATAACTGGTGTGTATTCAGAATTCTCAAATAAAACTCCTCCCGCGGATCCAGTCTCTCTCTCGGAGATAGCTCAGGCGATAGAAGTCGGTCGGGTGGTATCACTGAATATCCAAGGCGACCAGGTATATGCGATATATGATGATAAGAGTAATAAGGTTGCGCGAAAGGAACTGGATTCTTCTGTTACAGAATCTTTCTCGCGTCTGGGTGTGGATCCTGTCCGTCTGGCTTCGACTACAATCACCATAAATGAACCTGGTGGATTTTGGTTTTGGGCTGGACAGTTGGCACCGTTCCTTGCACCCATACTCTTTTTGTTATTCTTTGTTTGGCTCTTGTCACGTCAGGTGAGAGGTGCGGGAATACAGGCTATGACATTTGGTCAATCCAAGGCGAGGATCACTCTACCGACGGACCAGAAGCAAAAAGTTACATTCAAGGATGTCGCCGGGGCAAAAGAGGCAAAACAAGAACTTATGGAGATCGTAGACTTTTTGAAAAATCCCAAGAAGTTTATCGAGATCGGAGCAGAAATACCAAAGGGTGTGCTCCTCATGGGCGCACCTGGAACTGGCAAAACCTTACTCGCACGTGCAGTCGCTGGCGAGGCTGGTGTGGCATTCTTCTCTATATCGGGATCAGAGTTCGTAGAGATGTTCGTAGGTGTGGGTGCTTCACGTGTGCGTGATCTATTCAAGATGGCAAAGGAGACTGCTCCGGCTATAGTCTTTGTGGATGAGATAGATGCTGTGGGGCGTGTACGTGGTTCTGGTATGGGTGGAGGCAATGATGAGCGCGAGCAGACACTGAACCAAATACTCGTAGAGATGGACGGCTTTGAGCCAAATGAAAAAGTCATAGTCATGGCCGCGACCAATAGGCCGGACGTTCTCGACCCTGCACTACTCCGTCCAGGTAGGTTCGACAGGCGTGTAGTCATAGATCTTCCTGATAGGGGTGATAGGGAGGAGATACTCAAGATCCATGCCGCAAAGAAACAACTGGCCGAGGATGTGAATATCCGCATAGTAGCGGAGCGTACGCCGGGCTTTTCCGGAGCAGATCTGTACTCTCTCATGAATGAAGCAGCTATCCTCGCCGCACGCGAAAACAGGACCAAGATCGGTCAGTTCGACCTCATCCGTTCTATAGAAAAGGTGATGCTCGGTCCGGAGAGGAGGAGTCATGTACTCTCGGTCAAGGAAAAGGAGATCACAGCATTCCATGAAGCCGGTCATGCCATCATCGCGTCTGTCTTGGAACATTCTGACCCGGTACACAAGATATCTATCATCGCTCGAGGACGCACTGGTGGATATACTCTCAAGCTCCCATTTGAAGAGCGTAGGCTACAGTCGAGGAAGGAGTTCCTAGATGACATAGCTGTCTCCATGGGTGGTTATGTAGCAGAAATGATGATGTTCAACGACCTCACGACTGGTGCGTCGAATGATCTCCAGGTGGCGACAGCTCTTGCAAGAAATATGGTTACCCAGTATGGTATGTCGGACAAGATAGGTCCGGTAGCTCTGGAAAGCTCTGGAGGACGTGCATTGTTCGGCAATGGGGTAAATGATAAAGACTATTCGGAGAAGGTTGCTTCGGAGATAGATAGTGAAGTGACTAGGATCATGACGGAGGCTCGTACCAGGGCAGAAGAGACGCTTGCAGAGCACAAGAAGATATTTGAAATAGTGGCAAGGAAGCTCATAGAGGTGGAGACAATAGAGAGGGAACAGTACGAGATGCTCATAGTGGCAAATGGTATTCCGCTCAAGAAGGAGAATAAGGATTTGATCGCATAAGTCAACATCCTCAGCTCAAATTGATAATTTTTCGAAGTTCGAGCTGGGGGTTTGTTAGTTTACGAAAAAGATAGTATTGTTATGCATACCGAAAGCATGGGTGTGTAGCTCAGTTGGTTAGAGCACGGAGCTTATACCTCCGCGGTCCCTGGTTCGAATCCAGGCACACCCACAGTGAATTAGCACTCTAAATGCACAGCCCTCACTTCTTCCAAAACACTTGCCTCGGACTTAGGAATCCGAGGCGTTTTCGTTCTCGGTTGTTTAACTTCCTCACAACAGTTGCAAGCTCTTC
>JBAYIX010000018.1:0-11639 GCA_041665385.1 Minisyncoccota bacterium
CTTGGAGTGACCCTTAAAGGGTTTGGATTCGAGCGACGCGCCGCTCCGCAATCAAGGAACATTAGTTCAATGATACAACACGCACAGTGGTATATTAGGATTCAGATCCGTTTTGGGAAATGCGCCGAGATATTACTTCACAAAGAGTCCTCGCCAGTCAAAAAGCAACACCTCGTGATCACACGCGAATTAGTATCAGTATCCTTCGTCCTTCAAACCTTCAATAAGCTTCCTTGCCTCTCTAGAAAGATGCTTTGGCATATCGACTGTAACCTTGATCAAAAGATCACCTCTCTTGCCGCGATCATTTGGCACACCCTTACCCTTGATGCGGAGAATCTCGCCAGTGTTTGTCCCTTCGGGAATTGTAAGCACGACCTCGCCATCCAATGTCTTAATAGGTATTTCCGCACCACCGAGAGCAGACGACAGTTTTATATTGAGATCCATTACTAGATTAAAACCTTCCTTCCTGAGCATAGCGTGTGCCTTCACATGTATCTTCACATAGAGATCGCCTGCAACACCGTTCGATATAGCTTCGCCCATACCAGTGAGTCGCACCATCTCGCCATTTTCTATACCTGGTGGGATCTTTGCTATTATTTCCTGTTGACGTTCATTCACACCCGAGCCATGACAAGTGTGACACATTTCTTTTGGTACGGTACCGCGACCATGACAAGTCTCGCAAATTTTCGATGTTGTAAATGATCCTAGGAATGATCTTCGTGTCTCATTTATTTTACCTTTGCCACTACAGGTCGGGCATGTCTCCATAGTTGTGCCGGGCTCTCCACCATTACCATTACAAGTTTGGCACTTGGAAGCTTTTGTGAGGACAATATTCCGCTCCACGCCGAAAACTGACTCTTCAAATGAGATCTCAATATCGATCGATATGTCCCTGCCACGTTCCTGTCTGGACTGCCTGCTTCGACCGCCGCCAAAGAACTCACCGAATATATCACCGATATCGAACTCTACTCCACCTCCCTGACCAAATCCGGAAAAATCAAATCCGCCGAAGTCCTGTGCGTTGAAACCACCCTGCCCGCCGAAGCCACCCGCACCAGGATTGTAGCCGGGACCAGCTGAACCAAAGGTATCGTACTGCTTACGCTTTGCATCGTCCGATAATACCGAATACGCCTCGCTTGCTTCCTTGAATTTCTGCGAAGAAGTAGGATCATTTTTGTTTTTGTCCGGATGGTGCAGGTGCGCCTGTTTCCGGAAGGCCTTTTTTATCTCCTCCTTGGAAGCACCACGTTCGACACCTAGTGTTTTGTAATAATCTTTCATGCTATTAAGTTTGTGGTTAAGGCTACCATAGTTTCTTTTTCTTTGGGATCACTCTCAGCTATGAGGAGTGCGAGTGCTACCAGAGTATTGTCATTGATTTTCTTTTCTCCATTGTTTCGATACAGTATCCCATTTTGATGCAAAAAAGAAACAAATAAAAATGAACCTACGCGTTTATTTCCATCAGAAAAAGGATGGTCTTTGATGACAAAGTAGAGCAGGTGAGCAGCTTTCTCTTCGAGGCTCGGATACAATTCCTTGCTATCAAAAGTCTGGTAAATAGTTTTGATCACACCTTGGAATGATCCGTCTCTCTCATTTGCAAAGAGATCGCTTGCTTCACCTTTGGCCATCAGACTTGATTTCAGCTGATCGATCGCAGGACTAACAAATTCATAATCAAACTTTCTCTTTTCCCTACTCTTACTTCTTTTCAGGATCAACTCTCTCTCATCAAATTCTTTTAAAAGTAGCCAGGCATTTGCATAATTATCGATCACAGACAAAAGTCCATCGACTTCATTTTGCTTCAATTCGCGCTTTTGTATCGTACGCTGAATAAACCTGATTTTTTGATCGAGGTCTTTAATAATTTTCTCGGGAAGTTGTTTTATGCGTTCGGAATTTGCTACAAAACCGTTTATCAGGTACTCACGCAAGGTTTTGGTTGCCCATTGGCGAAACTTAATAGCCTTCGTGGAATTTGTTCGATAACCTATAGCAAGAATAAGATCCAGATTGTAGAAATTAACGCTATACTGCTTGTTATCCGGGGCAGTATGTGCAAATTTTGCACATACTGAATTCTTGTCCAATTCTTTATCTGCCAAAATATTTCTAATATGCTTCGTAACAACTGTTCTATCGACACCAAACAATGTAGAGATCTGCTCCTGTGTCGCCCAAATAGTGTCCTTGTTCGCGTCAGCGCGAAGCTCAACCCCGCCTTTTCCGCTGGTGTAAATCACAAGACTACCTTGGTTTTTTAATGCTTTTTTAGTCATTTGACTATATTATTCAGACCATGAATTCAAAATTTGACATGTATACACATAATATGCTATACTTCGTGTGAACAAAACAGACAAGGAAAGGACCTTAAATGAAACTAACGCAAGCTCTTACGCTCGTCATGATCCCGACGGTGGCAGGTTTTAATCTGATGGTCGCGCTTATTGCCCATAGAGATCCATCGATATTCTTCAGGAACACCTACGAGATGAGTATGGGAATCATGCTGGCAACGTCTCTCATAAGTATCGCTGTGTCAATCAATACGAGAACAAAATGAAGACTCCTCCAGACCCTCGCTTGTTTCCTCGAGTTCACACTCAAGGAAACTGCGAGGGTCTTTTCTTGACCCTGCCCTACTTCTTCTCTTTGAACTCCGCATCCTTCACATTACCATTTCCATCCGCGCCAGAATTCGGCTTGCCCTCCGAAGCATCAGCGGTGGAAGGACCTCCTGCTCCTGGTTGACCACCCGGTTGACCTGCTCCAGATTGTGCACCTGCGAACGAGGGTCCTATCTTTTGTATCTCCGCCGACAGCGCCTCCGTACTCTTCTTTATGAGCGCAAGATCCGTACCATTCTTCACTGTCTTGAGATCATTCATCTTGTCTTCTATGCCCTTCCTCACTTCTGCTGGCACTTTGTCGCCTGCATCCTTGAGAGCCTTTTCGGAAGTGTACAATAGCTGTTCGGCAATATTCTTGACCTCCACGACCTCATGCTTGGCTTTGTCTTCAGCTTCATGTTTTGCGGCCTCTTGTTTCATCTTTTCTACTTCTTCCTTGGATAGTCCAGAACTAGCTGTGATCTTGATCGAGTTTGCTTTACCTGTAGTCTTGTCCTTTGCAGTTACATTTAATATACCGTTTGCATCCACATCAAATGTTACTTCTACCTGAGGCATACCACGACCTGCGGGTGGGATACCATCTAGGATGAAGCGCCCGAGGGACTTGTTGTCCGCCGCCATGGCACGCTCACCTTGGGTGATATGTATCTCCACCGAAGTCTGGTTGTCCGCCGCAGTAGAGAACACCTGCGTTCGCTGAGTAGGAACAGTCGTATTCTTTTCTATGAGCTTCGTCGCAACTCCACCCAAAGTTTCTATTCCAAGAGAGAGAGGGATCACATCGAGGAGCAATACGTCCTTGACATCACCTCCCAATATTCCGCCTTGAATAGCGGCGCCCACCGCAACCACCTCGTCGGGATTCACACCCATGTGAGGATCTTTTCCGAAAAACTGTTTGACTGCATTTTGGAGTGCCGGCATACGGGTCTGTCCGCCGACTAGGACTACTTCATTGATATCACCCACCTTGAATGGTGAAGCGTCCATAGCACGCTTTGTGATCATCATGGCTCGGTCTACGAACTCTTTGGTCAACTCTTCCAGACTAGCTCGAGTCAATGTCACCAGAAGGTGCTTTGGTCCATCTACACCCGAGGTGATAAACGGAATATTGATCTCCGTCTGCATAGCAGTCGAGAGCTCTATCTTTGCCTTTTCCGCGGCTTCATCCAGACGCTGGAGAGCGAGAGCGTCCTTCTTTAGGTCCACGCCATTTTCTTTCATGAATGTGTCTGCCAGCCAGTTCACTATCTTTGCGTCGATATCACGACCACCGAGATGCGAGTCTCCATCTGTCGACTTTACTTCGATGACATCATCACCTACTTCTAGGACAGATATATCGAATGTTCCACCACCAAAGTCGAAGACTGCTATCTTCTCATCTTTCTTTTTGTTAAATCCATACGCGAGCGCGGCCGCTGTCGGCTCGTTTATGATGCGCTTTACATCGAGACCTGCTATGAGTCCCGCATCCTTTGTAGCTTGCCTCTGGGAATCATTGAAGTACGCGGGTACGGTTATAACAGCTTCGGTAATCTTCTCACCAAGTCTAGTTTCCGCGTCAGTCTTGAGCTTTTGAAGAATCATTGCAGAGACTTCTTCCGGTCTCATCCACTTGCCCGCCATATTTACTTCTATGCCACCATTTGTAGCCTTGCGGACATCGAAGGGTATGTTCTTGATATCTTTCTGCACACTTTCTTCATCGAAGCTGTGACCCATAAATCTCTTGATCTGTGAGATCGTATTCTTTGGGTTTGTGACAGCCTGCCTCTTTGCGAGGAGACCTACCAGTCTCTCACCAGTCTTGGACTGAGCCACGATAGATGGCGTAGTCCTCTGCCCTTCGGCATTTTCGAGGACCTTGGGCACACCGGCTTCCATGACGGCAACTGCCGAGTATGTAGTTCCTAGGTCTATTCCTATGATTTTACTCATATTTTGTATTTTAGAATTATTAAGGCACGCACGAATAAACTGCAGGATGACCGGATAAATATCCTGATCAATCCAGAAACATTATAAGAAAGCTGGAGCCCGTGTAGGTTGGCTCATAAAGAAATATAGTTCTGGGTATGGGGAGACGATTGGAGCGTAAATGGATATATATTCCGTCTCATGTGAGATCTTTGCGCATGTCCCAGCTAGACACCGTGACGCGTCAGAGGCTTGTCCGCTCAATAGTGAAATAGGCTCTGCATATAGTACACGACCCTTGAGGGTCCCGTTTATCTCATAGACTTCGAAGAATACGCGCAACATGCTACCGTTCTTTGCGCGGACTATGCGCTCAAATGTGCCCTTTTGGTTGTAACGAGATATGGTTATCATGATCTGAATACTCTAATGATAGAGGAAGTGGTGCAGGAATTCAAGTAAAATTATTTTTTATATTCTCCTACCTTTACTTTCGCCGGCTTCAGAAGTTTACCATTCAGATAATATCCTTTTTGAACCACCCCTATCACAACATTGTCCAAATTTTCATCAGTGACAGGCTCATAAGAAACAGCTTCATGAACATTATGATCAAAAGGTTTATTCATCGGATTCACTTCCTCAACCCCGCTTTCAGATAGGACTTTGTTCAATTGAGAGTAGATATACTCAACTCCCACACGCCAGTTTTTTTCCACTTTTTCCCAGACTTCTTTGTTGCCCATAGCCATATCAAAGCTTTCCATTACTGGTAGGAGACTCTCTATGAGTCTTTCGTTTGCAAATTTTATGAATTCTGCCTTTTCTGCATCATCACGCTTCTTTGCATTTATCATGTCCGCCTTGGCACGTTGCCAACCGGTGAGGTATTCCAACTTCTCTGCTTCTGCTGTTTTGAGTTTTTCGCGAAGCTTCTTTATAGCATCAGTCATATGTTCCTCAGCCACGATCTCATCCGCAATGATGGCGTCATCGTGTTCATGAAATTCTTTTTCTGTCTCACCATCTTCATTGTGCTGTTTTTTTGGCATATTTGAAGCATATCGGAAAAGTGCGGGAGGTGCAAGAAAAAGCCGCACCTTTGCGATGCGGCATTTTGAATACTGTCTGGTTCTGACTAAGTGCTGTGGTAAGACTGTCCGTCTAAGATGTGAGTGGTGGCAGAAAGCCTTCCAGAAACCCGATGAACAGCTTGAACACCTGGTAGAAGATCAGTAATACCAGAGCGACAAGTAGCCAAACCATGCATCCCGCCATGAACCCGACCACCAAAGAAGAGATGACGATGCGGTGCCATGACCGTTCTCTCGTAATGGAAACCAGACCTGGCTTGGTCGTGTCTATCGCTACGACGTTGACTCCCATCTCCGTATATCCGTCATATCTCTGGGGAAATGATGCAAGGATAGTTTTTTTTATGTACACAAAATATGTGACGTGGTCCCTCCCGGGCAAAACGTCGACTTTGTGGTCGATCGAGACCTTTCGAAGTGATCCGGGATCGATGAGAGCGCCGGTCCATCCTGTCGGCTCCACATCTACCAATCTGTAGTTTTGCGGAAGCCAGTAGTTGACTATCTGGGTTCTTTTTCCACTTTCCCGATACATAGCAAAGCCTGCCATGATGACCATGGTTCCGAACAAGACCACGGTCGCCAATGCACACCTCTTTAAAATTCGATCATTCATATGCGTCCTTTTTTGAAGGTTCACCGAAGTTAGGTCCTGTAGGATTTAAGCACAAAGTATGCTGTTTGTAAATGCATGCAACAAAAAACTCCGTTCCTAGATCTTTGACAAAAATAATACCCAAACCTTTTGGATTTGGATATTATTTGGAGCTTGGTGCTTGAGATTTGGAATTTCCCTCTTCCTCTTTCCCTCCCTCCTACCTCTTTGACCACTGTGGCGGTGAGCTATCTCTTACTCCACTGTGGCATACTACAAGCTTTTTTTATTATGAAAATGCTAGACGCAACATACATTACAAAATTAATTATACTCCTTTTACAAAAAGAGCATATTTATGAACTGTGTATAACTTTTGAAAAGTAACTATATCTGAGCCATCACTGCCTGGTGCATTACTTTACATCTTTCTTTATCAACGCCGATATAATACCGGAGTGTCGTGCGTTCGCTTTTATGCCGTAGCAAATTCTGTACACTCTTGATATCTATCTGATGTTGGAGCATATAAGTACCGCAAGTTTTTCTGAATACATGGTGTCCGATTTTCTTTTTGATTCCGAGTTCTTTTGTTTTCGCTCTGATGTAATTCCTCGAAGTTAACGGCAACATACGATCTCGGCCAGTAATGAACAGTGCCGGATTGTTATCATGCCTTGCGGCTAGATATAGCTTGACCCATTCGGCGCTTCGATCAGTGAAGTAGACCACATTATCTTCGTGCGTCTTACAATTCTTGATCCTTATCTCATGCCTTTCAAAGTTCACATCTTCCCTGTTTACACTGCACGCCTCGCCTATTCTCATGCCGGTATCGAGCAATAGTTCGATGAGACATCTGGTACGAAGTCCTGCCATACTGTTCGTATCGAATGCGTGGCGTATTTTTTCAATTTCCTCGCTTGTTAAGTAATCGACCATCTTGCTCGGCACATGTGGCGTTTTTATCTCCTGCCAATCGAACGGCAACCGCATACCTCTCTGATTCAGAAACCTACACAACTGCCGGAATGTAACTACCGCTCTCTGCGAACCGAATATGCCGTGTGGCTTGCCCGCTTCGATCAGTGCCGCTCTATCTATCAATCTCAAGTCCTCGACTTTCTTGTAACCTACTGACGCGTCCAGTGGGCCGTACAGAAATCTTTTGTGCTCTAGCAACGTCTTGGACACACTGCCCTCCTGCGCACGGAACGTAAGATACTCCTCGAAGTAATCACGCAACAATGGTTTTGTTTCCATTTACATATATATGAAAACCCGCCTGACAACAATCAGACGGGCTTCATAAACGCCTTGCGGCGTTCAGCTTGATTATACCAATCTCCCGGCGGCACGGGTATTGTGTATAAGCTCAGTTGTAGAAGTCCCAGCCGTTGTTGTCTAGCCATTTCTGGCATACCCCTTTCGAGGCGGCTAAGTTTTGATTTAAATAACTGATAATGAGAATACTTTATACGAGCAGTGCCTACAGGTCAAGATGTTGATATTTATTTCTTCTCTACATCATCTAGCAGTGTTTTTGGGAAAAATGGCATGACATCTTCCTCACGGAGAAGGATAGTATTATTAGATGCTTTGGTAAGTCCGAATGACTGACCTTTTGAAACACCTACATAGACAACTTTTTTGCCCACCACCTTGACTTCTTCGACTGCCGGTACCAGATCAGTATCAGAACTCAAAAGATATGCAGTATCGTATTTATCCTCACGAGCAAGTCGGATCATTTCCACTGCAATACGAACATCGACGCCTTTTTCATGAAAACTTTTATCCGGGTGCTGTATCAAATTACCTAAAATTACCGGAATTTCCTGTAGTTGCAATTTCGCCAATAATTTCTGCTGTCCGGCATAAAGTTGCTCGGACTTGCCTTTATTTTTACCGTTAGCGAGGCGCTTCACCGCTCCGACATAATATCTGATCTCAACCAGAGTATTTTCTTTTATCAGTGCTTTTGCGAATCCGCGATAGTCAAACTCTAGCAAGCTAAAAATTTCGTCTTTCTTGGATGTTATATCCTTGAGCTTATAGTAAAAGTTGTTCCCGTCTATGAAAATAACCGCTTTATTTGAGATTTTATTGTCCATAAAAACTAAACTGCCGTCCTGGCTTTCACCAAGAAGGCAGTGGGATTAGTAGTATCAATCTAGCAAATCTGATCCCTAAAGTCAAATTGATGTGTTGATAAGTTGTTTACAGGGATAATGATAACAAATCTGCTGTAAAACGAAAGGCTTACATGTTATATTTATGGTGTTATGAAAACAACAAAAATTCTTACTTTTGTGGTGAGTGCCAACGTGGCGCTTGCGTTACTGGCTCTCGTGGCATCTTTTGGCGACGGTTCTGGAGCACGTCCCTACATGGTAGCATCTTTAATTATTGCAATTGTTTCTGTATTTTACGGCATAATTTGCATTGCTCGAGGGACACCAGTCGAAGGTCTTACCTATATTGCAATTTCATACATTCCTCTTGCGATTGTGTTACCGATTACTCTGGATGAGTTTGGATATGACGCCATCTTTTATAATAGTTTCGGCCACTACCTTTATAATTCCATATTCCTTTCACCGTTGATTGTCGTACCCATTCTAATAATTATTGCAAAAAGGCTTGGTCGTTCCTCCACAATATAAAAAGGCGCTCTTTTTACAGAGCACCTCGTGAGAGATAGAAGTCGTTATGGGACTAAGGCAACCGTAACCCCGATACCAACCTGTGCTGGATCAACGGTGTCTGACGTGCTGGTAAACGCCTTGAACGTTCTTCCGATGCTACTCGACGACCATAATAGTCGTAATGATTCCACTTCTTCCAGACTTTCGGGTAGAAGGGTGATTCTGAAATCCCTATTGTCGGGATCGTTGTTTATCGTTCCAGACCATATTTGAACTTTCATAAAGTTTGCCCACTACTACAATAGCACATTTTTGAGTACTTTGCAAGCCAAACAAAACTGCCCTTACCTTTTGAGTAAGAGCAGTTAAGAATGACGGCTTACTTATTGTCCACCACCCGCATAATAACCTCTGATTGCATCCCAAATTGATGCGGACATTTGATCTTGATTTATTTGAGAAACTGGAGACGAACTCGGACTTGGTGACGGACTTGAGCTTGGTGAGTATACTCTGAACGCTAACGCATTACTTGTACCGGTAGGTGTAACGACACGAACAAACAAATTACCTGTTACGTTAAATGCAAACACATTACTTAATACAAACTGTAGCGATGAACCACCAGAAGACACATTAATATTTCTTTGCACACTATTATTTACACTACCCAAGATACGACCGCTTGAATCGGAGAAAGTTATCTCTGAAACATTCGTCAAATTTGTTCCATAGATAGTAATAGCTGTATTAGCAGTGCCCTGACTAGGGCTTATAGTCGTTATGTTCGGTTGAGTCGAGTAAACAGGTGATCCAGACTGAACAGAGAATTGAACCCTATTAGACGAGGCAACATAACTTCCCCCTGCCGAATCACTTTTAACGAGTTTAACCTGAAGATAAAAAGAATTTTTAATCTGATCGTACGAATAGTTAGAAGCTTTCGCAAAATCACTCAATAAATCTGGAACATTCCATTGGAAACTTGTTTGATAGGCAGGTATAAAGTCAACCATAGAAACCCTATCGTACAATTGACGTTCGCTATTCATTACTGAATTTCCAACTACTATCTGATACTTGTCATATCCGTTTCCTGTCGCGCTCCAACTAATTGTGGTTGGTGATCCAGAAGTAAGAGTGCTATACGCTTGCGGTGAGATGAGAGCTACTGATGCTGTAGATTGACTAGAAGCAGAAACACACAGCGACCCTCGCAAAATTTGTCCGGAAGGACAAACACCGTCATCAGTGTTAAAATTATTCCAAGAAGATAATGTTACATTCACAGCATTACTCATTGCTGAACCAGCTTTTTCCATAACTTGAATCGTGTAAGTGCCTGGGCCGATATTTGGAGCTGTAAAAGTCAAATTATACGGAGTAAATGAAATCGGCATTATTGAACTGCCATTCGCTCCACCCCATGCTACGTATGACGCGCTATCAAATCCACTACCGACGATAGTCACTCGATCACCGGGATAGAACTGAAAATTAGGGTTGCCTGGTGACCCAACAGAAGAGATGGAAAGATTTGAATTTTGAGTACCGCTAACTTGTGAAGAAACATTTATAACCAAATTTGAAGTAGCTGTCCGTCCGTTAGCACCCTGTACAGTAAATTTAGCAGTGTAAGTGCCTGAACGAATATATGAGTGTGTGAACGATGCAGTAAGAAGAGTTCTGCTGGATACCGGTAACATCATCGTTTCATCTCCCCAATCAATAGAATATCTTAATTCGGCACTTTGAGGATCAGAAGCACCAACAACCCATGTACCCATTTGACCAATATTCAGAAATGCTGGTCCTGAAACACTTGATATAACCGGGGAACCAGCGACCGTATTATTTGAATTGCTCAATCCACACAATTGATTTAATTTGGCTCTTGTTGCTTTTCCGACATATCCTGTTCCACTTGTTAAACCACTTGGGGTTAAAATCTCAGAAGCATATTTTTGCTGGAAAGCAGAAACTGCCGAAGCAATTGATTCGTCATATCCCCCGTTATACGTATTTGCTCGGAAAGGCAAAACGCCTTCACTCGATAGAATATTGATCAACCTAACCACATCATCGCCGGTAGCTCCAATTCCAAGATTGCGAGAAAAGTTATAACATGCGTTGGGTGTTGGAGAGGGTGACGGCAAAAATGTCGGCTGACAAACAAAACCTGGTGGGCAGTTAATGGCAGATGAAATAGGCGTGCATGTAAATCCCGCTGGACAATTGACCTGTGCGCGTACCTCTTGTATGGACGCAGAAAACACGATTACCAGTGACAGTACTGCCATGGGTATCGCTATTGACACAATATATTTTTTCATTTTGTTTTTTATAATAACGTATCTTAATAAACAAAGTATACCTCTTTTACCTATATAGTGGTATGAGAAAGCCCACCACATGGGTGAGGACCAAAGCCCTCCATACCAGTTTCCTGATATGGCCGGTAAAGACAAGAACCACATGATGGGTTTTCTAATCTTTACCGGACTATTCGCCATGCCTGCTTTCACAGGTTTAGGCACATATTCAGTTGTGCTTGAACAATACCACGACCTTGCAAAATAGTCATTTCAGTTGTCCCCGAGTTCAACAATCAATTGCAACACTTGTATTAATATATAGGTGTTATGCGAAAAATTAAAAAACGAACCAAAAAGCGAAATTTTAGGCAGTTTTCACTAGAAGAGAGGGTTAGGATCGA
>JBAYIX010000019.1:0-9772 GCA_041665385.1 Minisyncoccota bacterium
CCTCTGAAAGCTCAATAATCTCCTTTCCATCGAGTATCACACGCCATCCCGCACCATCTAGCAATAACGCAACTATTCCTCTGTAACATTTTTTGTTCAGAGTATCTTGTTGCTCGCACGAGCAACAAAGGGTATCCCCATAAGAAAGAGCAACTTCTTTGTTAGATGTAACAAACGGGTCGATGGCGAATAGACCACCTGGAGAGATATCTCCGTTTCCTCTTACCTGATCAATGAACAACCATTTAAATGAGTTAGAGGTAATAAACCCATCTTTGAATTCCTGCCAGAGGTCATCTGATGGGCAAAGTGCTGCCACGAGACCATCTCCACAGGATGATTCGGACGACGAGGGTTCGTTGGACTCAATAGAATATATTTTTCCATCTCCATGGAGCCATGTGGTCCTCCAGGATGTAATAAAGATCTTTGGCTTGAGTTTCTCTCGCATAAGCTGGTAGATGGATCTGAATGTCGTTTCACGAATAGCTTCTCTTAGCACACTCAGTATCGCATCTGCTTGTCCCTGTGTAACCGGGGTAGATTTTTCACCAAGGGTTAGCACAGGGTTATGATTGTTTGCTCGTTGAGGAACAAGTTTCGCTATCGAGTTGATTTGTTCTGGAGTAATGTTGCAACGCCGAAACTCATGAGAAATAGCCTCTTCGATTGATAGTAATTTTTCACTGTCATGATTTGCCATTTTTCGCCTCTTCTGCCGGATGTTTTCTTGTGTTGCCCTCTGACCCAAGCGTTCTTCCTGTATCGAGCTTCTCCTTCGACCACGAAGCGACTTCCTGTGCTGTCTGGTTCACGTTATACCAAAATTTATAACATTCTGGATCGGTTAGGTTGCGTTTGAGTTGATTATTTCTTTCGGTCACGGTTGTTTCGTGCATTTTCTTTGCTTTGCAAAAGTGTTGATTGGGAACCACCCCACAGGCATGCTGAACCATCGAAATGTATCTTGTAGAGCAAGACGCTTCCACACTGATTTAAGTGCTGCAATCTCCGGTGTTGTTCCGCCTGGGCTTAGCCATCGTTCGGCTTCTTCCTTTGTATAACAATGGCGAACACAGATTAGGTCGTAATCTGGTCCGGTCCATACACCCACCATCCAGCGATTCTTGTGTCCCACCCACCACAAACGCAATGCGCCGACAAATCTGTATTCTGGATCGGATGCGATACTTTTCCACGCTTTGAGCGTTTCTTTGTCCAGAGTAGGACCTGGATGTGCATACCAACAATCCGTCCACCCAAACACATGCATAATTGGTACAAGAAGGCTCATCAGTTATCTCTTCTTCTCTCTTTCATCTCTTCAATTCTACTCAATAGATCGTCGCGCTCTTGAGTCAGACTTGCAACCTGTGCGGCCAGATCGATTGAGTGCTGTTCTGTTTTAGGAATATATACTTTTTCCAGCGACTCTGATTGGCTACTGGTAGGCTGTCCTTCTTGCTTCGCTGCCAAACGATCTATATGCACTCGCATTGCCGTTGTTGCCATACCCAATAACATGCGCTGCAACATTCCAAGCTGTCCCTCTGTCTCTGCCTTGACCTCGGCCAGTAGGAGCAGCAATGAGCGTACAGAGATATCTGGGTGCGGAGGTTCGATTACAAGCTCTCCCTGGGAGATTTCCTCCCTGCGGAGGGCTTCAGAGAAGGTATAAAGCAAAAGCTCTGTAAAGTCTTCTACATCAAACTCGTTTCGACGCTCATACAGAAATTCGGCAATCCTCCTTGCTGGCGAACTCAACTCTTCTGGACGGATTACGAACTCCTGACCAGGTGACCTAACTTGTACCATTTTTCCTCACTCTCTTCCTGTGCGCCACAACCGATGCTGGTGATGTTTTTTGATTTCGTCGATGAGTAGCGTGAGTAACCACCTTCTGCGGAGACACGCATCTGTGAATTCCGCAATTACAGAGTCTTTACGTTTACAGGAGAGACCTATACGAGTTTCTCGCCATCTGAATATCACGCCACGGGCAATCCCTTCCGTGCGGGATAGTTCATACCGAATACACTCGTCGCGAGTCATATCCTTTTTTCCCCACCGTGGTGGAATCCTCGTTCTCGGTTCTTTGCCATTTTTGCCGAAACAGCCGCATCTATGTCGATATCTAACCCATCTGCACAAGAAAGGACACGGATTATCGTGTCAGCAAGCTCTTCTGCAAAGTGTTCGCGATCGTCACGGCGGAACGCTTCTAGTGCCTCGGACACTTCCGAGTGGACCATGGCCAAAAATCCAGGAATCTTGTACGGGTCGGCCCAGTCATTCGGTACGTCCCATCCATTTGTAGTATTGATTCTCGTGATTTCTTTGCCCAGGTCACCAAATAGCATTTTTCTGACCCTCTTCTCTGATTCTACAGGGGGAGAGAAAAAGATGCAAGTTGTTTTCGATCCAGCCAGTGTATCGATTTGGTCTCTTTGTCTGATTGTTCTATCGGTACGATGCTAATTTATTAAAATGGGCTCCTTGGAGCTTCCAGAGAGGGGTCGGATGTGGTATACTTGACCAGGAGTGTGGTTTTCTCGATGGATTAATAGCATTGGGTTTTTCTTGTGTGTTTAAAACGATATGGAAAGGATTTGGACGTGAACTACATGGAAATACTGAATAAAGGGTCCAGGCAAGACAGCTGTCTTGCCCGCCACGTTGTATCTTATCCATCAAAAGAAAACTTTGAATCAATATGGAGTGGGGGAAGATTACTTTCAGAGAAAGAGAGAATAATAGCGGGTAAGGGGCGAGGGAGACAGATCTTTGATCTCGATCGTTTTACAGGAGATGATCGATATATGTTTTTATCGCTGAGATCCCCGGTGTCATTTATGTCTAGAAAGGGGTATGAATTTGTTTTTGATATTCATAAATTAATGAAAAGATATAACGTAAAAATAGGCATCACAGATCTTTTGTTTTATAGATCATGCATAGTTAAAATGGTAATAGAGAGAGAAGGGGATGATACAATTACTTTTGATAATTGGATGAAATCATATATATCTGATGAAGTTATGTATTGGTTTTCAGACCTTGATAAATATTTTCGTTTAATAGGAAAGGATGCTGAGCGATATGTATTTGATGTGTGTTATGGTGATAATGTACCATTGTCACTCAAGAGAGCCTTATCATGGGTTGAGAAGCAAGGAATTAGAGATGATTATGGTTTGGTTCAATTACCCAAAACCCAGGAAGAGGCGATAAACAAAGTGGAGGTTTTAGTACCAGACTATGTGGTGGTGTCTGATGCAGTAAGAGTGTGTTATGCTTACGTATGGTTTGAGATAGCAGACTTTTTATCACTCACAGATGGTAAAAAGAGACTACCAGAGTCAGATGCAGGTTTTCATGACGAGTTCCCTTATCGGTGTCCGTTTTGTTTTAATCCTTTGGTTCCGGGAGACACACTTGATTCCATTGTTGATGGTAACCCGTGGTTTCATGCTATAGGAAGAGACAGAAGATTATACACTGTTGGTGGTTGTTTTTCTTGTGGGGCTTGGTTTATTGATGACGTGTCGAGTGGTGAATTGACCCTGGTAGATGAGAATGACTTTATGAGGCTGCCTACTTCTAAGTGAAATAGAATTGTGTTGCAGATTAAGTTAGGAGCAGGGGTGAACACGATGGCGCAGAAAAACCCGTGGTTGAGAACGAGTTACTACCCGACAGGATGCCTGACTCACCATCTCATCACGAGGCCCGCCTTCCAGAACTTCAGCCGGGTCTGGAAGCAGGGTGCGCTCCTGTCTGACGCTGCTCGGAGCCAGGCTGGCAAGCGGAGCAAGGGTCATATCTTCTCTACTGACCGACTTGCCGGGGATGGCGACTACGTGTTTTTATCGCTGAGTGCACCAGCGGACACGATTCGCCACTGGGGGTATGCCTTTGTTTTCGATGCACTCCAGGTTATTCAGGACTACGATGCTAAAGTTGGGGTTGTTGACCTGATCCATGCCAGGGTCCATGCCGTCTCGAAGGCAATCGAGAGTGCAATTGATCCTGGAGTGACTTGGGAGAATTGGCCACAAACCTTTATCGCAGATGAAGTCATCAAGGAATTCAAGAAGCTGGAAAAACACCTTCGGTTGACAGGGGATGATGCTATCAAGTATGTATCGCAAATATGCGTAGAAGGGAAGATGCCTGAAATCCTCAAGGACATACGCTGGTGGGTGCAGAAAAATAACATTGGGGAGGGGCACAGGCTCCTGTGGATTCCAGCGGCACTCGAAGAGCTTGCTGGGTCCAGTGAGATTATGGTTCCTGAGGCTCTTCCTGTATCCGATGCGGTGGGAGTTTGCTATGAAAAGGTGTATTTCACAATGCCTGACTTCCTCAGATTCCTCGGGAAGAGAAGGGGCCTTCCAGACGTGGGTCCTATTCACGATGTTGGCTTCCCCTACCGATGCCCGTTCTGCTCTGACCCGATGGTTCCTGGACATACCCTCGTTCAGGTTCTAGGAAACAAGCCGTGGGTCAAGGCGGAAACGAAGCAGAGAGACTTTTTCGATGTCATGCAGTGTGCTTCGTGCCGTACCTGGGTCAAGCGAGGTAGATACGAGGTAGATTTCATCGAGGTGGACAAGGAAGATTTTTCTCTATGTGGGTGGTAGGTAGTGTCAAGGGACATTTAAGTGAGAACCACGTTTTTTCGGATCTGGTATATCAGCCCCTCTTGCAACCAAGAATTCCACAACCTCTTCTTCTCCACGAAGCGTTGCCTTGGTAGCTGCGTAGGACAAGAATGCTCTTTTTTTGCCTATACGCATTTGTTTGAAAATATCATGATTAATTAAAAACTCGACAAGATCTTTCCATCCTCTATATGCTGCAACGAATAACATTCTACCAAGAACATTTGTGTCCAACACTATACCATGCTCAATTAATAGGTTGATTATTTTGATTAGTCGTGTGCTTCGAGCTGCCGAAGTCAGGAGTCCCCCAGCTCCTCCTAAACGGTCATATAATGATATATCATGGATAGCGCAAATTGATATAATCACTTCGTCGTCTTCGTTTTGATCTGGGTCTAGATACATTGCTGAGTTGTCTATGCGGGTAAAACACTTTGGTTTACTCGCTGTTAGGTCCATGATGGTCAAATCAAGTTCTACTTAATGGTCCTCATAGCAGATAACATACCCCTTGGGTCCGTAGACGACGTGTTCTGCACCGCACTTGTCTTCGTCCCCTGGCTCCCAGGCAGAGATGTGGTGCTTCTCATCATTACACGTCACTTCGATTCTTGCTAGCATGCTCATGACTTACCCTCTTGGTCCACTTAGTTGATTAAGTGCTTTGAGCAGCAGCTCTTGAAGACGATGATAATTATAATCCTTTGCCTTGATTGACGCCTCAGTCAGGATAGATAGCTTTGTTGAATGGGAGAGTTTTCCAAACTCTGGCAATTGGAGCAGATGCGGCACCATGAGTTGTTGTCCAAATTCTGTTGCCAGGTATACCATGTATTCTATATCGTCGGAGACTGACACCCCAATTTTTATCATAAGGTCTATAACACCAATATACCCTTTCTCTGCGGCTTTCCATAGAGCGTATTGACCATTTTCGTCATTTAGATTTGATCCGGCGCAAATTGAATTAATCATCCCCCCTTCTATGAGAAAATGGTACGGGTGATTTTTATTATATAGGTCTATTTGTTTTAAACATCCTGTACTCTCCCCTGTCAGATCTACAATTGTCATGTCCAACTCAAGTTCATCATGGTCCTCCAGGCACAGTATATACCCTTTTCTACCAATGATGGCGTGTTCGTATCCACAGGTGGCTTCGTCACCTGGTTCCCACGCAGAGATGTGGTGTTCTTGTCCGTTGCAAGAACAGGTTACTCTTGATAGGCGGCTCATGGTGCACTCCGTAACCACTGTGTGACACGTTCTGTCTTTGCTTTGAGCTGGTTTTTAAGAAATGCAGCAATATTTGCATGTCCATTCCGATTAGCAAGGTCGATTAAATTGTTATAGTCCCAATTGCTAAGATCAGTCCCTTTATCAACTCTTTGTCTTATAATGAACTCCACAACAGGTAGATGACCAGCCTCTGTTGCCCAGGCTATGGCTTGGTCGACTTCTGCATGGATATCCGCTCCTTGTTCTAAAAGGTATTTTACTACATCCAGGTAACCTCCTCCAGCGGCTGCACGAATAGGGTGGTCGCTATTGGTGTTGATATTAGCACCCTCCATGGTTAAAAATATGACTGTGTTGAGATGCCCATTGGTTGCAGCAAAGTCTATCGCTAGGTCGTTTCTGCTATGAATGTCCACTCCTGCTTTAACGAGTCTTTGTGCCTGGAGGGGCATCTCTAATTCGTTTAGATCGTCATCGTTTGCTGTGAATATGAGTATGTCTTCTAGAGAAGCAATTGTTAGGCAGGTTGGGTTTTCACCGGACAGGTCTGCGATGGTCAGTGCTAACTCTGCATCATGGTCTTCACAGCAGATGATGTTTCCGTCTAGGCTGTATATAACGTGTTCTGCGCCACATTCATCTTCATCTCCTGGCTCCCAGGCTGAGACGTGGTGTTTTGTGTCTTCACAATAAACTGTAACTCTCGCTAGCATGCTCATGATTCACCACTTTTTGTCAGAACCCTACCTGGTACTTTGGTTTCTGTTCAGTTGCTTCTCTATTTCTATATTTGTAATCACGAATTCTACGCATGAGTGACTCTGACCTCTTGGTATGTCTCTTGTATTGTCGTAGAAAAGCCTGTGTTTGTATGTATCGGTTGTCTTTCGCAACATAATATTCATAATCAATAGCATCTTGAAGAGACTTTCGGTGTTCCTTGATCATATATCTCGCTATATTGAAACTATTATGAAACATGGCTGAGTGAAATTGATCCTGTAACGTGTAGTCGTCGTCGATAAGATGGTCGCGTGCTAATTTATATACCAATGGACTGTTATCTTGTTCAATAATGGATCGCAGTACTGCCCTAGTGACCTCGTGTCCCAGGCAGATTGCGAGCATCCGTCCACCGATTCCATGTTTGCCTCTCCAACCTTCTACTAGATAATTTCCAGCGTCTGCGATTGCTTTGAGGCAAGGGATATCTAGTCCTGTTAAATCTGAGATGGTCTCGTCTATCTCGATATCATGGTCCTGGAGACATATGACGTACCCAGTTGGTCCTATAATAGATGATTCTTTTTCACACTTGCTTTCACACCCAGGCTTCAAAACGTAGATGGTGTGTCGTGGGTCATCTTCACTACCACACTCGACCGTGAACCAGAAGACGATATCTTCGTCGCCTACAGAGAGTGTATTTCTACTCATGTGTTCCTCTGTATTTCTTGTCAAGAAAGGCATCTACAGCCTTTTTTACTTCTAGATGAGATTCCGATGGATCAAGATATTCCTGTTTCATGTTCAGCATATTCTCGTCTGCTCCGCGTTCCAGGAGCATGAGCATGGTGTCTTTGTGTCTGTATACGTAGGACTGCCTCAGTGCGTAATCCTGATAGTCGTGAATATCTGCTCCGAGGTCAAGGAGGTATTCAGTAAGTTGGTATTTGCCGTGTGACGCTGCCCACCTCATTGCGGTACTGATTGTCTTTGCAGAAAAAATTAAATGGTCCATAAGAATTTTTGCTACATACAGACTCCTTTCCGGAGATAACTTAGCCGATTCAGATGCGATCCAGTACATGGCAACATCACCTGCTTTGTCTGATGAAAAACCATGTGCTCTATTCATTGTGGCTCCGCAACATGCTGCTATGATAATAATATCTGGATTTATATCTAGATATAATTTTGATGTCTCTTTGAAAAAATGGTGTGAGGCATAGTCAGCCCATTCAAAACACCCGCACATCTCTCCTGTCATATCAGTAATAGTCAGATCTATCTCTGCATCATGATCCTCATAGCAGATAATATACCCCTTGGGACCATAAACGACATGATCTGCGTCACATTGTTCTTCGTCTCCAGGTTCCCAAGCGGAGATGTGGTGCTTCTCACCATTGCACTCTACTTCGGTTCTTGCTAGCATGGTCATGACAATCTCCTGTTAGGAGTATTTTGTAGTTCAGATCTCTTCTTTCTGAGCAGGGTTTCTATTTTTCTTTCATCTTCTGTGTTGTCTTTTGCCCATGTAGTAATAGTTTGAATTAGCAATGCATATTCATGTGTTGTAAATTGGTAATAATTGACCAGGTACTGTGTTGTTTGCAGTCTTCTTTCATTGACGGCAGCCTCAAGAGCAGAAAATGGCATCCCACCTTGGGATATTAGGTACTCCACTACATCGGTGTGGCCCATCTCCGCAGCACTCTCTGTGGCGCCTACTGCATGCATATCCGCCCCACTCGATACCAGCAGCTTCACTGCTTCCAGTTTTCCAGCGTTAGCGGCCTCGGATAGCGCCTCATCGATTGCCCGATACGGGAGACGATTGCTGTCAAACATAGTTGGTTTATAATGTGAATTACTAAGCTTCATCCCAAGTAGCAATTCGATCATATTGAGGTCACCGTTTTTCGCTGCTGATTTTATGGCGCGATTGTTTTTCGCTGACGGATCTGCACCACATTGAGCAAGGTAACTGACAGTATCAACCTTCCCGTTTTTTGCAGCGAGTCGAAATGGGGCATCTCTCATCGTGTGGATATCCACTCTGTCTCCAACTAAGTATTTCACAATCATGTTATGTCCCATAGCTGAAGCTATGATCAATGCGATCTCTTTTATCTCTATATCATGGTCACTGTCTATTGATATTGAAGCAAGTTTTTTTTGATCACCATATCTGGCAGCATCAAGGAAAGATTTCTCGTTTTTTGTCTTCTTTATTGCAGTTTTTACCATGTAGATAATCAGAGCATTGTAATCTCTTGCCTTGACCGCTCTCGTGACTGCCCATTCAAGACTGTCTTTTTTGAATAGTTTCCCACCGAGACATAATGCTGTGATTATGACGCTGGGGTCTGGCTTTTCTCCATCGAGTTCTTTTGCTACTTCGTTGGAGATTTCGGAAGTATATGTATTTATCGAAGCTTTCTCATTGACTGTGTCAGCAGAGTAGTCATCTTCATCGTCGTCTGGGAAAAGAGGCCACAAGAAGCACCATGGGTTCATGCCTGTTAAATCCGACACGGTAAGGTCTGTTTCAACATCGTGATCTTCATAGCAGATAATATACCCCTTGGGTCCGTAGACGACGTGTTCTGCACCGCACTTGTCTTCGTCCCCAGGTTCCCAGGTGGAGATGTGGTGTATTTCACCCCTGCATCGAACTTCTATTCTTGATAAGAGACTCATGGTTTTTCCATACCCCGAATGATTGAGTGTATGTATGTGATGACATTTCCGTGGTTGTATTCCGCTGCGAGACGGAGAGCATCGTCATTTAGAGCGCGAATATCTGCTCCGTGTGCGATTAGGAACTTCACAACGTCTAGGTTCCCATCCGCAGCAGCGGACCTGACAGCATGGTTGTTGTATGTCGTGACATCAGCTCCTTGGTTCACCAGGTAGTATATCATATCTGTGTAGTTTCCGATCACAGCTCTCACAAGAGAGATGCTTTTTTCATAGGTTACATCCCATCCGTGTTCAACCAGGTATTTGACTACAGGTAGGTAGCCGTTTTCGGATGCTTCCGAAATGGCAGATGGGGCGTCGTCGGGTCTGACTCCGAGTCTACACAGGTACTGTACAACGTCCAGATGACCGTTTCTTGCAGCCGAGATAAAGGCATC
>JBAYIX010000020.1:0-9218 GCA_041665385.1 Minisyncoccota bacterium
ACAATTTGACAAATTCCTTTAACGGGACTTGGAGGGCACGGTTTGTGGAAATACCGAGATATTATGAGCAAATCCGCAGCCGAGGGAAGGGAGTGTGTGACTTGGGGGAAGATGGGATTAAAATCCTACTTCATTATCTCGCCCGCAGGATCGATCGTATTATCTATTTCACTATTCGTGGCCCCCTTTCGAATATCAAAAAGAGTGTCCGAAACAAAATGCACTATCCCCCAAGCAGAAATCATAATAAACATACCTATGGCACCGAACAAAATATGCCTCCTGCCTGTCTCTCGCGCTTCCGCACTGCCCTTTATGATCATCTCGATCACCCCATATCCAAATACAAAAACTCCCAATGCAAAAATAACATAAACAATCGGGTATATAATCTCCCGAACGATAGGATCCATCACCTTGGCAAAAGCGGCAGTATCTACTGCCGCATGTGCCATGGGAATTATGAACTGGACAAAATCCATTAGGATTATTGTACCTGAGGAACTTGATTTGCAGGTATTCCGCCGCCAGACGTACTATTGCTGACGTTTGGAAGAGGCTGATTTGCAGGAATCGTCCTGAAAGAACGAGTCAATATTCCTACCAAGCCCCAAAGTGACACGATAACTGCTAGCCCTACGAGACCCCATCCGGTATTCTTGAGAGCTGCTGTCTTATCTTCAGGAACATTACCCTTCACGACATACATGACAATGTTATAGACGATAAAGACAACTGCGAGCGAGACCAGGAGATAAGTAGCGATATTGAAAATACCCAATATCCTAGTAGTAAGAGAGTTCACATCTGTAACTGCTGTAGCCTGAGCAAAAACGAACACCGGAGCGAACAAAGTTGCGAATGAAATAATCTTCTTCATAATAAAGAATTAAGCTAATAACTAGTAATTACTTGGTAAGTATACAACGCCTATATTATTATCACCACCATGAACTGTGGATTACGGAAGATGTTACTTACATGCCAAAATTTACCCCCGGACCAGGTGTAACACCGCCAGAGGAAGCCTTGTACCCACTCGATCTTTGCTCTTTGGTATTTGTAAAGTTGGTATTCACAAAATCAGCATTTGGCAGATTTGGCAATTTCCCAGTGCTAGTGCGAAAGCTTCCGACTAGAATATTTACCAGTCCCCACATAGATATTATGATAGCGAGACCCAGTATGCCCCAGCTTACGCTTTTTGCCGCTTCTTTTTTTGCATCCGGTTCGTTGCCCTTTACCATATACATCACAACATTCCATACTATAAACACCACTGCCAAAGTGACCAGGAGGTATATAGCAATATTGAAGATACCGCCTATACGACTCGCCAAATCATTCACATTCTCTACCACGGAAGGAGATCCGACTTGTGCGGCTTGCGCATAAGTATTATAGTTTTCGCTTTGAGAGTTCATATTGCAGTTTTATTATTTATTTTATCTAGGAAACAACGAATTTATATTATTCATGCTTGGCGCATTGGTATTGAGGTTAAATGTTGATGACAGGATATTGACGAGCCCCCAGAAAGACAAGATCACAAAAAAGCCAATAATGCTCCAGAGAACATACTGGCTAGCTTCGGTTCGCTCTTTACTGTCTCCAGAACGGATAAAGTACTTTATCACATACCAGACAAAGAAAAGTACAGCGAGACCCATGAGAAGCTCCAAGGCAGTATTCAGATAGTCGGCAACGAGAGCCATTAGAGTCTTCAAAGTCACCTGTGCGGCATTGGTCGATAGAGGAGTGAGAATAGCGGCGAGAGCGAGAATGGTCTTGTGTTGGTTTTTCATATTTATATATTATGGATAATTATACAACATTATTTGCTTATATTATTACCCAGGTATTATTTCGCTTTTCCTTGGATGGCATTTTGGGCACTGTTAATAATCTGCGGATTGACGGCGCCAGTAGCCTGGAGAGTGCCAAGAATTATGGAAACCATGAGACGTGCACCCAAGATTATAGCCAAACCAATAACAATGAAGCCCAACCACTGCCCTGCTTCCTTTGTCTTTTGAGGATTACCGCGAGCGGCAATGAACTTGAAACCGACCCAGATGAGGGCAAGTACCGCAAAGAAGACCGCCAGATATGTCACGATATCCAGTCCAGCATCTAGCGCCTCGCCTATAGAGTCCACTTTCAAAGGATTTTTTAGAGTGTTGAAACCAGGCACACCACCAGCAGGAGCGTCGACGGAGCTGTCACCCGCTTTGCCTCCACCCTTGCCATCTACAGTTGGTTGAGCATTGACTGTATTGCCGACAGAAAACATGAGGACAAGAAGGAATACAAACGCAACTAGAGGATATTTCCAGGAGGACTCCATACTCTGTGACATTTTTGAGTTTTGCAATATTGGTTTCATTTTGTTTATGATTATTTTCTTCGTCAGTCGAATCTGTGCCAAATTCCTCTGTTTTATGGCGAACCCAAAAGTGACATTATACCCTTGTTATCCACCAACCATTCCATGAGCTGATAGATTATGAACCAGGCCGTGAGCATCATGAGGAAGCCTATGCCTACTTTTTTGAAAATATCCTTTGCTTGATCTATCTTCCCAGGTGTTCCGGTGAGGTATAGGATACCAGCATAGGTAAAGCTCACGATAGCGGCGAGAGCGCCGAGCATGATCATGGCAGTTATGAGGAATTGCGCCTGCAACATGAGTCCCTGGAAATCGCAGGCGACATACGGTCGATCATGGCCAAACCTTTCTTTGAATTGCGGGTCACTCAATCCATTTATCTCTCCTACAAGTTTCGGTGGAATAGTAGGTCCATCGCACACAGACAGACGAAAATCCGGACTAAAAGGATTGAGAGTCGGAGCGGCATACGATACAGGAGTAGAAAAAGCCACAACAGCGACAGCTATGAAAAGTATTTTTTTTATTTTTGTAGAAAATTTCATGAAAATTTCTGTCTCAATCGCAAACTACTGCACTGCTTGCTTCAGAGCGACATCGTACTGGTCACTAGCATCACTCAAGGCATCCCGGAGTGACTTTGCTCCACTGGTAACAGAGTCCACCATATTACCCAGAATTGTGAAAGATATGGAAGAATCCGCATCATACCAAGTCTTGCCTATGAGAGCTTGTTCATTGAAAACGCTCACGTACGGATCTGTCGAACCCGATGCTATGATATCGCGGCGAACAGATGGCAGATAAAGTGAAGTGGAAAGTTCCGACATGTTTGCGGCACTGCCCAAGATGGCAAAAGTCTGGTAAGCAGAATTTTGATACTGTGAGGTACGCAGTATAGAATATCCGTACATTTTGGAATATACCGACTTGTATCCACTCTTCCACTGCGGGAGAGGTGCTACATCGAAGTTCAGGTTCGGATTCTTGGCTCGTATATCCGCCAATTCGGAAGCAAAACCAAAATATGTCGCAAGCGTGCCAGAGAGAAAGGCTGTTTTGGAATCCGGCATGCTCCTATTCCAGGAATAACTTTTACTGTTCGGATCTACCGACTGCGTAAAGAACTCAAGGGTACGAAGCGGCACAGGTTCCTGACGGAGTGAGCTTTCATAATCATTCCCTGTACCTCGAGTCACGATATTACCGGACTGTAGGATCATGGATCCCAGTATTTCTCGAGCGTTTACGATATTGGAAAAGTCTCCCAGAGCCACTGCGCTTCTACGTATCGCCCCCCCAGAGTCCCGAGTAGTGATCTTTTGATTCACCGTAACAAAATCTTCCCAGTATACCGGATATGAAGGCAGTCCGGCCGCAGAGAAAATATCACGGTTCCAATACATGACCAGCGGATCTACCGCAAAAGGCAAGGCATAAGTACCATTTTGACTCAGATATATTTCACCTTCCTCTATGAACGTCTCCATAAAGTCCCTCTGCGAAAGTGCACTATACGGCACAGGTGTGAGCTTATCTATATGAGGCAGGAGCATATCTGCAGGTATTATTATGGAGTCCGGTCCCTGACCGCGTGCGAGAGCAGCTACAAATTCTTGGGAAAAGGTATTCCTGTTTTTCTGCACATAGGTAATACTCAGCTGTGCGGACAAAGTAAGGTTCACCTTTGCCACATAACTATCAAAAGCGTCCTGCGGGAAAGTCCCCCAGATAGTTATAGGATCGAGTTTGTTTTGTGCACTGTTTCCGCCTTTGTAGGTCGCAAATACAGCAACACCCGCTACGATGCATATAATAAAGAAAGAAAGGATTATAATTTGGAATTTTGACATGTTAGTTACGTATGAGTACCAGACCATAATGATGTTCCCCGGCACCAAAGGATTGGTCGAGAGTAAAACCAACTTTTTCAAACAGTGCTTGGGCTTTTGCGGCAGGAACTATATCTTTTGGGCTTATAGGACTCAGTTCGCTCCAGTCGACTACGAGTACTTTGCCACCGGGCTTTAGGAGTCGCTTGATCTCTAGAACGAAATCATCGGGTTTCTCGACTTGAAAGAGAATATTGGAAGCTATGACTCTGTCCGCTATGCCCTCGCGCAACTTTGTCCCACCGATCTTTTCAGCATTACCCCAGACGACTTCTATATTGCGCATACCTTCGGCTATACCGGCCGTGCGTATACGGTCGAGAAGATCTTTTTGCACATCCACGGCATATACACGGCCGTCTATACCTGCTATTCGTGCGGCATTTATAGTGTAAAAGCCGGACCCTGCACCCAGATCCACGACTTTCATACCATGATTGATCCCCAAACGTACGATATTTTTGTAAGGATCAGAGAACATGGGCTAATTATAGGCTAAAAGCGACCAAGTATGAAGCTATCCTTGGGGACAAGTCTCAAACCCTCTCTAACATAGATTCTTCCAGAACTTGAAGCCGCCTGTCTACCGTCTGAAGCTTTCCTTCTACAGCTTGAAGCCTACCTTCTACTACCTGAAGCCTCTTCTCCACCCTCGTAAAACTGCTGTTTATGATATCAGTGAGTTCATATATGGAATCATCGACATATTTCTTCAGGTTAATTTCCAACACATCAATACGCTTTTCCATCCGATCCATCCGTTCTTCCATGCGTTCAAACCTCATATTCACAAGGTTCATAAACTCACCCAGAGTGCTCACCATGCCTGTCACAGTATTTATCACATCTGACAGAGAATTCTTGACATCCGACAGAGAATGCACCACCTCAGACAACGTCGGTTCTGCCTGAATTTTTATAGATTTAATTTTTTTATTCGTCATATAAGATTTTCTTTTATAAATCCTTTTTGGCAGAAAAAGATACTGACATTTTATCAGTTCAAAAACTCCTGTGAAGTTCACAGGTGCGAAAAACTATTTCCTAGTAGTGAAACCGAAAAAAGCTAGTGCTTTCCCTGGCTCGCATAGTAGATCATAGGATTATAGGCAGACGAGACTCGCGAGAGTGTCCCCATCACGCAACTTCATGACACGTACACCCTGAGTAGCACGGCTAAGTGTAGGTATTTCCTTTATATCAACTCGAATAACCTGGCTCTTCTTCGACATTGCTACTATTTCTTCATCGACTTCGGTGACTACCTTTGCAGCGAGAAGCGGACCAGTCTTCGCTGTAACTTTCATTGTAAGTATTCCGGATCCGCCACGGTTTTGAACTTTGTATTCAGAAAGCTTTGTCTTTTTACCATAGCCATTTGCACTCATGACGAAGAGCGATGCATCTTTTGCATCTTTTGATACTACATCGGCAGATATGACTTCATCGCCCTTACCGAGCTTTATGGCGCGCACACCGGCGGCATTCCTACCCATCTCGCGCACATCGCCTTCCTTGAAATGTATTGCCTGACCTTCCTTTGTAGATATGACGATCTCATCTTTTGCACCTATGAAAGATGCAGATATGAGCTGGTCACCTGCGTCGAGAGTGATGGCGATAAGACCCGAACGGCGCACATCGCGGAAGTGCTTTGCAGACGACTTCTTACCTGTACCATTCTTCGTGATCATCATAAGAGACAGATTTTCGGCAGACTTCTTGTCCTTGGGCATAGGTAGAATAGAAGTAATGCTTTCCCCTTCTGCAAGAGATAGGAAGTTCATGATGGACTTGCCCTTTGTAGCACGTTTACCTTCCGGTATTTCATACATTTTTATCTGGTAAGCTTTGCCACGATCGCTAAAGAAGAGGAGGTCGTTGTGTGTTGTCGCATTTATAAGATGTGTGATAAAGTCCTCCTCTTTGGTATCGAGATCCACGACACCTACACCACCACGCTTTTGCTTCCTGTATTCCGCAGGATCTGTACGCTTTATATATCCACCCTTGGTCAAGACCATAACTGTTTCTTCATCACCTATTAGGTCTTCCGCATTGAACTCCTTCACGCCATGCTTTACCAGCTTTGTCCTGCGATCATCACCATACTTTTCTTTTATCTCACTTAGCTCGGTTTTTATTATGGTGCGCACTTTCTTTTCACTGCCTAGAATAGCCTTGAGCTCTATTATCAGTTCCTGCACAGCCTTGAGCTCATCTAGGATCTTCTTCCTCTCGAGACCAGCTAGACGCTGGAGCTTCATTTCTAGAATAGCTGTAGCTTGCTTGTCACTAAACTTGAAACGTTTTATGAGGTTGGTGTGAGCTTCGACGACATCTTTGGATTCACGAATGAGGGTGATGATCTCGTCTATATGGTCGAGGGCCTTCTTGAGACCGAGCAAGATATGCTCGCGATCTTCGGCTCGTGTGAGGTCGAACTGTGTGCGACGACGGATGACTTCTATCCTATGCTCGACGAACTCTTCTAATATGGTCTTGAGACCGAGTGTGTGTGGTACGCCATCTACCAGAGCCACCATGTTTACATGGAATGTATCCTCGAGCTGGGTATGGTTGTAGATCAGGTTCAAGACTTTTTCTGGGAAAGAGCCCTGCTTCAGGTCTATAACTATACGCACATCTTCGCTGGACTCATCGCGGAGACCTTTTACTCCTTCAAGAACTTTTTCACGGACGAGGTCGGCTATACGCATGATGAGCTCGGCTTTGTTAACTCGATAAGGGATAGAGGTGATAACTATCTGGTAAGTACCCTTTTTATCCTCTATGATTTCCGCTTCACCGCGTACGACTATGCCACCTCGACCAGTAGCATAGGCATGCTGTATATCTTTTTCGCCATACATGATAGCTCCTGTGGGAAAGTCGGGGCCTTTTATGTATTTCAAAACTTCCTCGGAGCTGGCATCAGGTGAGTCGATAAGGTGTGTGGTAGCGTCTATGACTTCACATATGTTGTGTGGAGGGATATTGGTAGCCATACCGACAGCGATGCCGAGAGTGCCATTCAAGAGCAAGTTTGGTACAGAAGATGGCAACACAGTCGGCTCCTTCCTGGTGCCTTCGTAGTTAGGTCGGAAGTCTACAGTTTCTTTATCTATATCTTTCAACATCTCTACAGATATTTTGGACATTTTTGCTTCTGTATAACGGTCGGCAGCGGCTCCATCACCATCCATAGAACCAAAGTTGCCCTGACCTATAGCAAGTGGATAGCGCATACGAAAAGGCTGGATCATATTTACAAGAGATTCGTATGCGGCCACAGTACCGTGAGGGTGGTAGTTACCTGTGACGTCTCCCACTATTTTTGCAGACTTACGAGTCTTTCCTCCTGGAGAGAGACCGAGCTCGTGGAGAGTATAGAGGATGCGACGGTGAACAGGCTTGAGACCATCGCGCACGTCAGGGAGAGCGCGCGCGGTGATGACGGACATAGCGTAATCGAGATAAGACTCGCGCATCTCTGTCGTTATGGAACGTGGAATAATACCCTGCGGATTTGATATTTCCGGTGGTACTGGTTCATTGGTATTGTCCTGTTTCTTAGCCATATTTGCACTTAATTATAGCAAACTCGCGTCCATTTGTCACTCCAAATCTGGCTTGTCGATGAGTGGGACTTCGAGGCCAGGACTATCACCGGTAATACGCATGACATCCTTGTCTATCTTGCGAAATTCTTTGCCGGCTTGGTTGTATTGGTTCACGACAGTTCCGAGATGACTACCCATTTTGGAATAAAATTCTTCGAAAGACTTGAGGTGATTCCCCAGCTCACCCACACGCTTTACTATATCTTTTGCAGTTTCTTCGATTTGGAGAGCCTTGAGACCTTGGAGGACAGTCTGCAAAAAGGCTAGAAATGATGTAGGTGAGACTATTAGAACCCTGCGATCAGTGAAGGCGTAATCTATGAGATCGCGTGTGTTTATCTTCATTCCCCCTATCTCCGCCACAAGGAGATCGTAATAAATAGCCTCGTGAGGGATGAACATAAAGGCAAAGTCCATAGTGCCATTTTCTGGCTGGATATATTTCGATGTTTCATCTATACGAGTCTTCAGATCCTGGCGGAATAACTTTTCCAAACGCTCACGTTCCGGCACATTCTTTTCCGCTGTTAGTCGATTGTAATTTTCCAGTGAAAACTTTGAGTCTATGGGTATTATCTTATCTTTTACAAATACCACTGCGTCAGCTATGACCTTACCTCCCTCTTTTTCCTTGGAAGGAAATTCGTATTGCATGGCATAGCTTCCCGGAGGCATGACATTCTTGAGCAATGTTTCCAAATAATATTCACCAAGTATTCCACGCTGTTTGGGATTTTTCAAAATATCTTGGAGGTTCTGGAGCTGATCGGCAAATGACACTACCTGCTTGTTCGTCTCATCGAGCTTGGTCAGTCCCTCAGTCACCTCCTTTATGAGTTTGGAAGATTCAGAGAGCTGATTCCTCACGGACTCTTGCATAGAGCGCGACGACTCGGTGATCTTGTGGTCCACAGTCTTGGTCAGGTCACCCACCTTCCTCTCCACAGTTCTAGAAAGTTCATTTACCTGTTGCAATATCAGGTTCAGTCCTTCCCCATCCTGCTTCGGTTCCTCTTTCCTCCCGCGCGCAACGAGCATGAAGACCATTACAATATTTGCAGCCACAGCAAGAATGACAAGTATAATAAGAGTTGTTTGCATCAGCTAAGTATAGTGAAGAGTCACAGTTTGAGCAAATATTGGTGTGTACCGCACCTTCCTCATTACATGCTTTCCCTTGCCTGCGGATTCGCTCATAATATCTCGGTATTTCCACAAACCGTGCCCTCCAAGTCCCGTTAAAGGAATTTGTCAAATTGTCTGTTTGAAATGGTAGCTGTAGATCAGTCTCAGGAACTTACGACCGAGTATCAG
>JBAYIX010000021.1:0-7628 GCA_041665385.1 Minisyncoccota bacterium
AACCAATAAGCGTTTAGCGTGGACTAAAACTATACCGAACACGTTTGCTATAAGAATGCCGCATGTCCCACTCTACCCGATAGATCTTATTCAGGTCATGTTCAATATTACACGATATATATTGGCATCAATGGATTACATGATTAACAAGGAACTTTTCAAGTTTCTCTTCAACGACGTAAATCAACTCGGTAAAAAAATACAAGAAGCCTCTCAGTTTTATGATAAAATACAGTCAAAGAAGGAGCAGAGTATAAAAAAGCAGCGTAAAATAGATCACGAACTATCTATCATAGAAGACAACATAAAGAACGATTCATCAGCTGTGTCTTTTCTACTCGATGAAGAAAAAGATTTGGATAGAATTACAGAGGATGCATGGGCGGTAATGAAAACCTACGAGACGTTCATACTGAGTCTTCCAATAGCAGAGATTATCGAAGGGGTCAGATGCAGCATTGATGGCAAGTCATATTGTGTTCCATCAACATTTGCTCAATGGCACAGGCATACCATCACAGGTATAAGAGACTATATATATTATTCTAATGATAAAAGAACAAATGTTAATATATGTTCCGAGTTAGCAATTGGCTTCTTCACGAAAACGATCAAGACTCACCACAACACATTCGTCCACTCTATGCCAAAGGAATCCCTCTTGCCCCGATGTGAGAAAGGACACGTTTGATGACCACCGTCAGCATTCCTGTTCTGTGCAGCGGTACAGTTCACAGACTCTCATTCGATGAGAAAGGGGTCACTTATACCGAGCACGACTGGGTGGATCAGACGTTGTCTGATTTAGGGGTACCAACACCCCCATGTTTGCAAATACACGATGCTATTGGAAACATCCTGTCACACGAAGGACGATACAGAGCCACCCAATTTGAGATATCCTCCCGCATGACCGGATTCACGAAAGTTATTCATAATATGTTATCCAATGATTTGGATAACGAAGAAGGCATGATCGAGTCGATTCCAATTTATGTAGCAGTTGCCATTGCCGCAGAAGTTACACGTAGGATACTAGAGGACCACCGTGAATCATTGCAGCTCACAGGGGATATTGAGGGGTTGATAAATTTACTAGGAGAACATATTTATCCAGTACTAGCCTCGCCTTACAACACACCTAAAATGCGTGACGTTGAATTTCATGATGCACTCTATACAAAATATGAATCAAAAAGAAAACAAATCGTTAAATGGGTTGAAAGAGAGACATATGAAGATACCGTAAAACGACAAGAGAGTGCACGGCTAACAGATATCCTTTTATCAGGTGTCGTTGGGCTTTTTGATTGCGTTAACGAAGAATCCACCAGTTTTGGTGTGTCAAACGCGGTCAGCGCTCCTTTGCGTCACCTGATGGAATACACAGGACAGAATCGCCTGCACCCAATCATCAGCAGGGAGTACTTGAATAAGACCATTATTGAATCTATCAACAGCGTCACGGATGCGATCATAGATGGCGTAAAAGGTGAAAACCGATGAAGATGTTTACACGAACACAGTTCGAGTTCATACATCTAGAACATCACTCTGTGTCAATATACGCACCTGGAAGTACAGAGTGTGATGATGAAAGTTCCGTTGTCGGCCCACGTGGGTATATTGTGTGTTTTGAAAACCATTCGATTGACTTAGATTTAACAATTGCCGATCTTAATGGAGTCAACGATACATGTTTAACATACATTAGAGACCCATCGAAAGGGTTTAATACCATTTCCAGAAGTCTTGCTAGGTGCATTATAATACCAGATACTGTAGAACAAATCATAGTACTAATATGTCTAGGTGCAGATATAAAACACGACCCCAATTTTAAGCGCGTAATTATAGCAGTAGCAGGAAAGTTATCATTGATGGAACCATTCGAACCAAGTAACTGGCCATTGACTCCAGAAGAACATCACGAAGTTTTCAAAAGCTACGTACTAGCACTGAAGTTACTGATCGAACACAGCGATATATCACCAGATGATTTTCATAAGATTTCATATTTGAATGAGGCTGTGACAAAACTGAAAAAACTAGGATACATGTAGACACGATGGAACACATAACCATACCAGTAGAACCTTGTGTCCCTGGATGCGTCCACACCATCACCTTCGATAGGACGGGGATGGTGACTACCAATGACCACGACTGGCTAGATGAGACACTCGTGGATCTAGGGGTAGATGAGCCAATGTGTCTATCACTGGCTGGTAAGCTAAGACCAATTATTGCACATCCTGGTTTCTCACTGGTGTACTTTCAGGATCAATTTCATGAACTAGTATTCAACATCGCCACAAGGTATGATGGTATCGAAGATCCAGAGATGCCTTTCAGGACATTCTACTTTGTGACTTCCAGGACTGCTTACGAATTGACTTGTTGCTTTGTAAGAGCCGTTATTGTAGAAAACAAAGGAATGATGAGAAAAGAACTGTACATAAGCGCCCTGGACAGCATCAAAGACATGGAAGAAACCATCAGCAGGATCTATGATTACGATAGCAACCACCGTACCAAACCAGCGGAATACATGACTCATCGAGAGACAATGTTGAGGTCCACGAGGGTTGTGGCAAAGTTGATGGATATGCACCTCGGTGAAGAGGAGAGATATCTTCTTCAAACAGTGCAGACCATGATTTCTATCATGGTTGGTCGGATTGTGGATTTTTTTCCAAGCATACATCAAGGAGTGCATCTCGAAGGTAGGTTCTTGTTCGATCATGAGAGATTTCACATCCTGCACAATAGGCTACTTACTACAGCCTCATACCCATTGTTAAAAAAGCGCACAAGCAAACTTCCTATCCCACTGTTGACTCCAGAGATGATGATCAAGGAGATTAACAAGTATACTGCACGTCAGGTTGCTGCTTCGTGCTCATCGGAGGTGCTCCCATGATGCTAGTAAGAGTACCTATCCGCTGCAATGACGAGGACCATCATATCTCTGTTTGGGAGGCTGGAGACGAAGAGGCGTGCGGATCTGAACACTTAGTAATAGCCGAGACAGGCAATATCATATGTTACGAAGACCGCGAAGTAGAACTGGACCTCACGATTAGCGATCTAACAGGAGAATCTCCTGATTGTCTGGAGTTTATGCAATACGTAAAGTGGCGCATAGAAGACTACATCGTAGAATTAAACTTCGATATGGTGAAGCTGATTGTTTTCTCTTTCGAGCTTGAAAAGGACAAGACAAAACTCGCCTTACGGGCAGCCATACGAGCATCAGAGCTACAGATGGTCATGCTTGTCATAGAGAACACAATCAAGGACCAGGGGACACTAAACACCATATTCGTTTTTGCAGCCGGAAGCAGGAACGTAGACATTGAATCATATTTGCTCTCGAAAGGTGCCGATATCCACCATGGCGAAGAAGCAGCTCTGTATCAGGCAAGCGAAGCTCAGGACGCGAAGATGACTCTGTTTCTGCTACAACATGGAGCAGACCCCTTAGTTCGTAGAATAGAGAACGAAATTCTCAGCTGGGCAGTTACAGGCGACGAGATCCCCTTGGCTAAACATGTATTGCGAAGTGGATTCGGTACCCCGATGAGTCATGGGATGCTCATCAGAACAGCGGCCCAATTTGGTTATGTTGAAATGGTCGAACTCCTCCTAAAGTATGCTCCTGACTACCACAAGGCTATCGATCAAGTATTGAGCAAGGCAGCAGAAACAAATCAAGCAAAGTTGATTAAACACCTGTATGGAAATAGATATTTTACAAAAAGATTCCTCATGGCGTCAGCCGCTCTATTCCGCGCAGTAGACTATGTAAGTCTTGATGTTGTTAGATTATTAGCTAAAATCGGAATTCCAGAACATCGGTATCGGGAAGCAAAAGCTGGTGCCCAGAGTTTGCAAGAGCACGAAGTTGTTCAAATTCTGGATGAGTACCACTATAGAGGGGTGCGATGAAAATACACACATTAGTAAACTACTGCCTTTCTTCCAAGGAGACACACAGGATCTCTGTGTACACTCCAGGTAGCGAATTTTCCTGCGAAGAAGATCATTTAATTGTAGGACCACTTGGGTATATCGTATGCTTCGAGAACCACTGCATTGAACTCGACATGACAGTGGCTGACTTAACCGGGTATTACTATGGATGTCTTGAATATGCGATGGACCCACACCATAAGTTATCTCATACTAACATGGGAGCAGGGGGGATCACAGAGAGAGGAGCATCAGATATCATTGTTGCAGTGTGTATTGGGTCAAACCCAGAAAAGGATTTCGCTGGAGAGTTGTGTCTTCTTGGTTTAGCACAAAAGATTGCATACCACTCATTGGAGCCAGAGAGCCTCCTTGTGTACGCTCTGGCGGCAAACCTTCTCATTGAGCACGGAGTCAAGATCGTCAAGATCAAGCTTGAGAGTAGTTCTGATTACATTAAAAAGACGATGCGAATAGCCATGGAAAAGATACACGGGTAGAACCCCGTGCTGTACACGAGGCAGAAATGACCGTATTAGCAAGAATCGAAATCGAATGTGACGAAGACGAACACCACCACCTCTCACTCTGGGAGCCAGGAGATGAGGAGGCATGTGGTGCAGAACATGTAGTGTATGGGCCTGGTGGTATCGTCATCTGCTACGAGGATCACGAAGCCGAGCTAGCCCTGACCATTGCAGACCTGACCGGGGAGACACCATTTTGCTTCCAGTACGTGAATGAATACTTAGGTGAGTCAAAGTGGATTGAGCCATATTTTGCAACAACCGATGAGCAGGAGGTTTTGTTCAGGCTACACCTGTATCAAACAGTGGATACAAGGACTGCGAAAGCAGCAGCTATATCAGCGGTAGTACAGGGACACAAACACGTAATCCAATTTCTAGAAGACCATGACCTGATTATGAGCCCAGAGGATATCATTTTGACAGCAGCACGGTTCGACCAGATTAATCTCATTGATGACCTCGTTGCACTCAGAGGTTTTGTCGCGTATAGTAGGATAGAGAAGTTAAGAATCCTGACGACTGCAAGAAATCTGAGCCATACGAATGCGATGCGGTTGAAAATTGATAATATCAAAAACACGATATCATCAAAGAAGATCACGTTTTCGAGGTGAGCCATGAGCATACTAGCAAGAATTGAGGTTGACTGCAACGACGAGAAGCACCACATCTCTGCTTGGGAGCCTGGAGATGAAGAGGAGTGTGGTGCAGAGCACGTCACCTATGGTTCCAAGGGATACATTATATGTTATGAGGACCATGATGCAGACATGGATTTAACCTTGGAAGACTTGGGGGTTCCAATACCATGTTTTCTATTAGTGGAGCGTTCTGTTTTCAGTATATCAAGCAGTCTAGAGCGTATCAGATATTCTTTAGAAGGGCCTATATTAAAAGAGTTTTTCTCGAAAATCATAATATCAATATGTGCTGGTGCAGATATTCACATAGAAGACGATGCAGCTCTGCGATTGGCTGCTCGTTGCGGTAATCTTCCCATGGTAGGTTTTCTGATAGCGAACGGGGCAAACATCCATGCTCGTAACAATGCTGCCCTACTATCGAGTGCCTATTATGGACACTCGACAATTATTAGGCTACTGATTAAACACGGGGCCAATATTCATACTATGGACGACGCAGCTCTAAGATGGGCCGCTATAAACAACCATCTAGAAACTGTTAGGATACTTGTGGAAGGCGGGGCCAATATTCATTCGCGTAATGATGATGCTCTTCAAGGGGCTATCAAAAACGGACACCACGCTGTGGCTGCTTATCTAAGAAAGAAGACTACAGAAGAAAAACAAAGAGGCACCTCATGAGCATGCTAGCAAGAATTGAGGTTGACTGCAACGACGAGAAGCACCACATCTCTGCTTGGGAGCCTGGAGATGAGAAAGCATGTGGTTCCGAGCATATAGTGCATGTTTCAAAAGGTATTCTCCTATGCTACGAAGACCACGATGTCGAACTAGAAGAAACAGTGTCTGATCTTACAGGGGAAAAAATCCACAACACTCCTTGTTTCCGTGACACACAACCAGAAGAATTTAATCTTACCCGTGCTATCGCAAGGGGTAATATTATGTGGATCAAATTACTACTCGCCATCGATGAAAATATAGTAGAGACATCAAGTAGTACTCCACTACTACGGGCAATTATAAATGGTAACCTGCCCATAATTAAACTTCTTGTGGAGTCAGGGGCTCGCGTAATACTAGACGATCCGATTTCTCATGCTGCCTATTTGGCTATTATATCAGGCCAACCAACTAATTTGGACTATCTGATAGAAGAGGGGGTAAATTTACAAGAGTGTAATTTACTCCTTGACATAGCGTGTCAACAAGAATCAATAACAGACCAACACAGAGAACACATGGTAAGGTCACTAGTTAATGCTGGTGTTGATATACATTCATCAAGAGAAGAAGCATTGAAAAAAGCGATACTAACAGACCAGATTAGCTTTTCAAGGTTTTTAATCTCACAAGGAGCCGATATCAAGGCAATCCATGAACAAGGGACATTCTCTGATATTTTATCCATTGCTTGCAAGTACAGATCACAGATTGACACAATAAATTTCATACTACAACATAACTTTGACAATAAGTCAATCTATAATGCGATTAAGGTAACAGAGTATAACTGGTTTGATGATTTTTGCAATCCAGAGTGGCAAGATGCTGTGTTGACACTACTAAGAAGTCATCTAAAGTAGCAACGTATAAGAGGAACCCATGGGAAAGATAGTATCGACAAAGGTTCAGTGCGGAGACGACATACACACTATCTCGATCTGGGAGCCAGGGAGTGAAGACGCCTGCGGAGTAGAGCATGTCGTCTATGGGAAAAAAGGATATATCATCTGCTTTGAAGACCACGAGGTTGAGCTAACTCTCACCACAATGGACCTCGGAGTGTCATGTTCGTGTCTTGATGTACTAAATAACCACAGACAAAGGATCGTCGAACTCTCCGAAGAGCTACTTGAGTCAGATTTCGGCTGCCTTTCCAAGCATGAGACTGCAAAACTAATTAAAGAACGCGACTTTGATGTCTTCCTGTCGTTGACGATCGAACCTGTAAGTAAGAAAGAAATTAAAACACGTCACTCCAATGAGTTTGACGAGGATGCATATGACTATATTGACGCCATCGAAAACACTGCTATGAGACTTGCGGATAACGGAAACCTACGATTGATGAGTTTCATAATCAAACATGGATGGAAAACGGGAGTAGACGAGTTATGTCATGCCGCAGAAAATGGACACCTTAATATGGTTAGGTTTATTCTCGAAGGTTTTGACAAGGAACTTCACGGCACTAGAATATCTATCACAAAAGCTAAGAACCGTGCGATCGGTGCAAATAAAACAAAAATAACTAAATATCTCACGAAAGTGCTTGAGGAGTGTAAGAAAATTCAGGAGCCAACCAAAGAAAACACCTTTTAACAACAACTTAATAATTGACGCAATCAAGGTAATAAAGTATGATTTTAATGAGTTTGCAGATATTTGCTAAAGAGAGAATGCGTTGGTCTTATTGAGAAGCACCTGAAGTAGCCACACAGGAGAGAGAATTATGGGAAAGATAGCATCGACAAAG
>JBAYIX010000022.1:0-7281 GCA_041665385.1 Minisyncoccota bacterium
CTCAGAATTAGATTCTGAAGAAATGAATGCGATTGAAAATTTACACAAGGAAATGTTTCCAAACGACAAATGTTACAAAACAGAAATTAAAATTGAAAACCCGGTAGAGATAAAAGCCGAAGCGCACAAGAAGGCGATGAGTGATCTTACCAAATTTAGGATCTCGATTTCTGTTTTCTTGAGTCACATTTTTGAATTTGAAAATGCGCGATCCAGTTCTAAGCCAAAAGAAAACACCCAAAGACTTTTCGATTTCAGCAAGGAAAAGAATGAGGTCTTACTGGTGATTGTTGGTAAGGATGAAGAAGTCGCAATTAAGATTGAGCGTGCCCTTCATTGGTTAGTGGACGGAACAGATCCTGACATCGTTTGCAGGACGAATGAAGAGATTGTGGTTGATTTTTCACAATTATCAACTTCATTGAGCAAAAATCATAGAGAGATAAACTTCTGTTTTCCTCCCGATCCAGATTCAGATGGTTTAGATGTGTTGAATCGACTTAGGAGGGTTTACGGTATATGCACTGCTCCAGTGGTAGAGAAGAAGATGGACAAGGAAGGATACTTTTTGGCCAAATACGTGTCAAAGAAAATGCCCCCTAAGATCCTTATTCTTATCAAGGATATGGGATGGAATGCATGGCTATCCAACACTGGCGATCTGGTTATCTGTACTCACCCTGATCAAAATGAAGAGCAATCATCTGAACCCGGATCCTCACTCGTAGAGGTAGTACCTGAACCAGCCGTTCAGGAAGTTCACACGAGCAAATATATTGCTACACCAGGCCTTACTTCAAAGCAGCCGGAAACAGTTGGAAGCGTATTTTGCACTGTCCAAAACAGGAATGAAGCATTCATAGAGCTGAACAAGCTCTACTTGAACAATTCTTTGTTCTCCAATCTCCCATCAGAAAAACAAGATATGATCAAGGGGGTACTGAAAAGGATTTTTCAGGAGGAGCACACCGAAGAATATGCTGATATGCTTCTATCATTCTTGAATGTAAATTAATTTTTTACTTTATAAACCAAAAAAGCAAAACTGTAGACCTAAAGGACCTACAGTTTTCTTTTTATCCAATTTTAAATTTTACTTTCCCACTCTTTCTACGTATTCTCCGCTCTCAGTATTTACTACTACTTTGTCGCCCTCTTCTACGAAGAAGGGGACTTGGATTTTCACTCCGTTCTCGAGTACTGCGAGCTTGCCACCACCATTGGCCGTATTCCCACGGATGGATGGAGGAGCTTCTTTAATTGTGAATTCCATTTTTACAGGAAGTGATATCTTGATTATTTTCTCTTCGTCATCATCGTCCCAGATCATAGCAGTCACGAGGCTATCAGCTTTGAGGTATTTTACTCCCGCACCGATTATCTTCTCTTCTATCTTAAAGCGATCCGAAGCGTCAGTCGTAGAACAGAACCAGTATTCGCCCTTGTTAGTATAGAGGAATTTTACTTCTCTTTTTATAATGTCGGCTTCTTCTGCTTTATCAGCCGCATGGAATGTGGCATTCCAAGTACGTCCCGAGAGCAAGCTTTTAAGCTTCACTTGGTTCTGAGGTTTTCGCATTTGAGTACGAGCGACGTGATTGTCTAGCACATCACAAGGCTCACCCTCGTATATAATTATTTTCCCTGCGCGTATTTCACTATATTCAAGCATAATGTATGTTTTATATCAGATTTATAATATTTCGACAAGTGCAATTAATTCCTCCCCTCCTTATTGAGGAGGGGTAGGGGTGGTGGTTAATTCAGAATCACCACCTTGCCCTTCGGGCACTCCTCCTCAGAAAGGAGGAGAAAAATTCGTATTATTCCCCAGACGAAACCTGTATCTCCCCAAATCTACTTCTGACTTCTTTTAGTATTTCTTCTGAAAGTTTTTTATTATTCATTAGGAATGTTCTCGCCGCATCATATCCACGCCCTAGCTTTATCTCTTCGAATCCTCCTTTCTCTTTTTGCTTCGCTGTCCCATTATAAGAGAAGATCGCTCCGCTCGTCTTACTGATGATTCCAAGCTTTTCTCCGAGGGCCATTATTTCTCCCTCGCGTGAGATTCCTTCTCCGTAGAGTATATCGAATTCTGTCTGTTTGAATGGTGCTGCTACTTTATTCTTCACGACTTTCACACGTGTTCTACTTCCGACGACTTCCTCACCCTTTTTTATCTGCGCAATTCTTCTTATATCAAGTCTGATAGTTGTATAGAATTTGAGAGCTTTTCCTCCGGGGGTAGTCTCAGGATTGCCGAACATTATTCCGATCTGCATACGGATCTGATTTATAAAGATGACTACCGTCTTTGAATTATGAACTATGGCTGTGATTTTGCGAAGTGCTTGCGACATGAGGCGTGCCTGCTTGCCGACGTGGGACTGGCCCATATCGCCCTCGATCTCATCTCTCGGGGTAAGTGCCGCGACGGAGTCTATGACGACGACGTCGATCTTACCGGAGCGTATGAGGCTCTCTGTTATTTCAAGAGCTTGTTCGCCATTGTCTGGTTGTGATATGAGAAGTTCTTTGATGTTTACTCCGAGCTTACTTGCATAGTCTGGATCCATAGCATGCTCCGCATCTATATAAGCGCAGACCCCACCTTTCTTCTGAGCTTCTGCCACGATGTGAAGGGCCAGCGTTGTCTTTCCTGAGGACTCCGGTCCAAATATTTCTATCATTCTTCCACGTGGTACTCCACCGACGCCGAGCGCCATATCGAGCCCAATGGATCCAGTAGGGATCACGTCAATATCCACCTTCGGCGCATCTCCGAGCTTCATTATTGCACCCTCTCCAAATTTACTCTGAATGGATCTAATTGTATCTTCTATCTCTCCGCCGATTTCCTTCGGAGCCTTTTTTGCTTTTTTTATCATGTATTTAAAGCGGAACAAATTATTTTATAAAAAACTAGTCTGGCACCTCTCCTCCCTCGTCCGAGGACTTTTTTTAGAATATAATTTGCGAAGCTTTTATTTATTTTTAATTAATTAACATTGCGACCAGTGGCGACCCTTCCTTATAAACCAATTGGAATGTTTTCTCTTTCTCTTTTCCGAATTTATCCATCGCATCTATCGTAATGACTGAGAACCCAGGTATCAGAGCAATTTTTTCCGAGAAGCTCCCATCTTTATCTATAAATATTTCTCTACCATTCAGACTTATATAAGTTGCATTCTGAGCTTTGCCATTAATTGTCGCGAGGGGAGTATTGTCTTCGTGTTCTATGTTTGCTTGTATTTGTACTCCATTCAAAACGAAAGACATCTTACAATAAGCAAAAACTCCAATGATGCTGAAAAGAGCAACGCACGAAGCGACTCCCAACCACCATTTTATATTTTTATTTTTTATGTCTTTCATCTTTTCTTTAAAGGTTGGTGATGAGATAGTTTTATCAGAGGGGCCGGCGGAGGACGACGGTCCGAGCACTGAGCAAATTTCTAGCAAGAAATTATGCGGACCCTCTGGGAAAAGCTATCTCATCAACAACCTCTCCCTCCCTCCATTATACCACTATATCATCCGTATGATCCATAGGCTTTTCAAGCACTTCTCTCGGCTTGGCGCCGTTCCCAGGACCGATGATATTGTGGTCTTCCAGCATGTCTATCAGCTTGGCACTTCTGGCGTATCCGATCCCGAGCTTCCTTTGTAGATACGAAGTAGAGGCTTTCTGATCCCTTATGACTATGTCTCTAGCTTCTTCATATAGGTCGTCGGCCCCATCATCACTTTCCATACTATCACTGAAGAGGCTGTTGCCTTTCTCTATATTCCCCGAGAGGATTATTTGTTCTGGTATCTCGTCCATATATGCATTCTTCAAGTATTCTACCACTCGCTTCACTTCGTCTTCTGAGATGAAGGCACTTTGTAGACGTTCAGGCTGGCTCATGTCTCCACTGGCGTAGAGCATGTCGCCGGCGCCGAGGAGCTTCTCGGCGCCTCCCTGATCTAGTATCGTTCTCGAATCTATTTGTGATGAGACCTGTAGAGCGACACGGGTAGGGATGTTCGCCTTGATGAGTCCGGTAATGACGTTCACCGATGGTCGTTGAGTTGAGAGGATTATATGTATGCCGACCGCACGGGACATCTGGGCGAGGCGGACGATAGCACTTTCAAGTTCTCTTGGGTAGGCTTGCATTATGTCGGCGAGTTCATCTATGACTATCACGATATAAGGCATTCTCTCAGCTTCGCCTTCTTTAGCTTTCGCATAGACTGTCGAATGGTAGGATTCTATGTCACGGACGGATTCAGCTTGGAGCACGTCGTATCGGCGATCCATTTCCTTTGCTGCCCACTTGAGGGCGAGGATTGTTTTCTTTGGATCTGTGATGACGTCGGTGAGTAGGTGGGGGATCTTGTTGTAAAGTGTGAGCTCCACGCGCTTTGGGTCCACCATGATGAGCTTCATGTCATCTGGTCCGTTTCTATATAGTAGTGAAGTGATGATGGAGTGAATGGTTACTGACTTTCCTGATCCAGTTGTTCCGGCGATGAGTGCGTGCGGCATTTTCGCAAGGTTGCCAAAGACGGCTTTGCCGGAGAGTCCGCGTCCGAGGGCGACGGTGAGTGGCTTTGGAGAATTTTGGAATTTATCATCAGCGAGGAGGGTAGCGAGTCCGACGATGGATTTTACTTTGTTTGGAATCTCGACTCCGACGAGTGACTTGCCGGGGATCGGTGCTTCGATACGGATAGGGTGGGCAGCGAGTGCGAGAGCGAGGTCGTTCTGAAGTCCGACTATGCGTGAGAGCTTCACTCCTTGTGCAGGCTTGAGTGCGTATCGTGTGACGGTAGGGCCCACTGTTACCTCATCCATCTCCACAGGAATTCCAAAGTTGAGAAGTGTGCGTTGGATTATGTTTGTGTTGCCCTTCATGTCGCCGATGTTTGGCTTGCCTTTATCTTTCTCTAGGAGTTCAAGTGGGGGAGGGATGTAGCTGGTTTTAAATTTCTTTTTAGGTGAGAGTGTAATTTCTTTTTCTGTTTTTATGATAGCTTCGTCATAAGAAACCTCCCCCTGCCCCTCCTTATCAGGAGGGGTGGACTCTCGAATTGTCTCCCCTGCGAAGGGGAGGTTGGAGGGGTCTGTCTTTGTTATAGAAATATCCTTCGTCATGAATTCTTTCAATCTTCTCCAGAGTGAGAGCAAGTTTGGCTTCTCATTGAAGAGTACGAGTAGTGAGACGATGAGTAGGGTACCGAGGAGGAGTATTCCGGCATAAACTCCGAAGAGTTTTACGAATGGCCAAGCGACGATGCTACCGAGGTATCCACCGTAGGTGACTACTTCCGATTTCCCTGCGCCGTTCGTTGCGAGGTCCATGATGCCGAGTGTAGAGAGTAGGAGAGTGAGCCCCATCAGTGCGTGGATTCGAGCGATCCAAAACATTCCTTTCCTCATGAAAGAAACGCCGACGATACCGAGAATGATAGGTAGCAAGTAGTACCCAAATCCGAAGAATGAGCTCAATACTTTATAAGTGAAGCTTCCAGCAACTCCCGCTAATTTAAAAATTGATAATAAAATTAACAATCCCAAAACGAGAAATAGAATACCCCAGAGGCTCTCAGTAGTCTCTTCTTTTAGTTCCACTTTTCGTCTCTTATTCTTACTAGATTTTTTTCTTTTTGTTGGTTCCTCTTCCTCTTCAAATTCTTCATCTTTTTTCGCCATATATGCGCACATTATATCACAATTTCCCGTCACAAAAAAGTAGCTTTCAGACGGTTGGAATAATATTAAAAGCTTCCCAGAATAGTCCTATAAAAGGGCGTGCGCAAGGTCGACGGACGGGTAATGAAAAGCAAACTACTTTGCTTTTCATCCGGTTGCGAAGCAAATTGCCCTTACGAAGCAGGCAATAGGGGAAAAGAATTTTTCAGCAGAAAAATATCTGGACCTTTTAGAGGAGCTATTTGGGAAGCTTTTTATGAGGCTTCTCTTTCCATAGCTCTTCTCATCGGGTCCGCATAATTTCTTGCTAGAAATTTGCTCAGTGCTCGGGCCGTCGCCCTCCGCCGGCCCCGATGATAAGACTATAGAAAGATTCGCCTAAGACTATTGCCAAGAAAAAATTTCAGTATATAATGGACGCATTAAAGACATAAATATCTTGTCATAGACAAGAAAAAAGACACCATGAATAATCAAAAAGACACCCAAAAGACAGCTTTGAATTCATATGGACAACCTAATGTCCTAGATGTAAAAACATTTACAGATAGACCTATTTACGAGTTCGCAAACAAAAAGACAGAGAAGCTAGTTACCGCCCTATATATGGTCACCGACTGCATGGATACGGACGATGCCCTGAAGGGCAAACTTCGTCAGCTAGGCGTCGAGCTCCTGTCCGATATGTACAAGTTATCCACACTCTCTCCGATGGACAAGCATGTGCACATCTCGGCTTCACTTTCCCATGTGGATGAGATACTTTCATTTGTCGAGATTGCGTATACGATTGGCTTCATCTCCGAGATGAACACGATGATCCTAAAGAAAGAATTTATGATCCTGATAGGGGAGCTAGAGAACCATCAGAAGAAGGACAAGCACTTCACTTTCGTACTAGATGAAGAGATGTTCGAAGCGAAAGAAGCCAAAAGGACACTAACAGACAACATGTCCTTTATAAATAATAAAAGTCCTTTATCAACTTTCCAATCTCATAAGACGAATCATTCCGTGACGAATTTGGCTGATAGACACGAGAGGACAGACAAGATATTAAACTTAATAAAAGGCATGTCCGCCGATGAGGCGGGGAAGAAAGACATTTCAATAAAAGACATTTCCCTCGCATTCACAGACTGCTCGGAAAAGACGATCCAACGCGAATTGAACGCCCTAGTCCTAAAAGGACAGCTCAAGAAAACCGGCGCCAAACGCTGGAGTAGATACCAGGCAATCTAATGAATTTTTCCTCCCCTGCGAAGGGGAGGTGGCTCTAAGCCGGAGGGGTGAATAATTAACTCTTCACCTCCCCCTGCCCCCTCCTTCGCAGGAGGGGAGGAATACCCCCTACGGGCCCTGCCCCCACACATATTTGTACTCAAATAGGTCGTGGGGGTTGCATATAATTCCCCCCCATTATATAATGTCCTTACATATTAGTGTGTTGGCATTTTTATGCATTATATGCTAATATGTAGTATCTCTTTTTGTGAGGCTCAAACCCTCAGAGATCGAGACAGATCATTGAAAATAAAATACCATTAATTTCTAATACCAAGAAGGTAATGGCC
>JBAYIX010000023.1:0-6971 GCA_041665385.1 Minisyncoccota bacterium
ACTACAGAACAACGCTACTGATACTCGGTCGTAAGTTCCTGAGACTGATCTACAGCTACCATTTCAAACAGACAATTTGACAAATTCCTTTAACGGGACTTGGAGGGCACGGTTTGTGGAAATGCCGAGATATTACGAGCGAATCCGCAGGCAAGGAAATAATATTGCCCGAGCGGTTCTTACAAAATTAGTACTCTCTCATCGCAACCTGCGCATCGATCTTTTTCAAGAGATCTAGTACCACCGAAACCACGATAAGAAGTGCTGTACCACCGATAGCGAGAGACCTGTCTCCGCTACTAAATGATTGAAGGATAATAGGAAGAACCGCAATAATACCCAGGAAGAGTGCACCTACCAATGTGATACGCGTGACGATATTCGCGAGATAATTTTGCGTGTGCTCACCTGGTCGTACACCAGGAATGAATGCACCCGACTGCTGGAGATTTTCTGAGATCATTTTGGGATCAAAAGTGACAGCCGTGTAAAAATAAGTAAATGCTACCACCAAGACAAAGTAAAATATGCCGTATGTGAGTTGGTTACTAAAGAAGTTGAATACGGACGTGGCAATACCGGCAATCATTGGATTCGAAACCTTGGAGAGAGGGCTGGCTATCATTTGTGGCAGGATAAGGATCGATAGAGCAAAGATTATAGGGATGACACCTGCCTGGTTGAGTCGCAATGGCAGGTATGTGGACGCTCCCCCGTATACCTTATTCCCCCTTACCTGTTTCGCATATGTCACAGGTACCGAACGCTCTGCCTCGGTGATAAATACCGTTCCCGCTATTGCCACGACCGCAATTACCAAAAACATCAAATATGTAGGAGCATCGGCCATGGTAACCGTGCCACCAATGATCTTGGTTATAAAGTTTACTATTATCGTAGGAAGGCTAGCGACGATACCGGCGAAGATGATGAGAGATACACCATTACCTATACCAAATTCAGATATGAGCTCACCTATCCACATGAGGAGGAGAGAACCACCAGTTATGATGATAGCGTTCAGAATGAGCTGTGCAGTCGTGAGTTGTGGCAATACATTTTCTGACTGTAGGAGCATCATAAAACCGACAGCGGAGATGAGTGACAAAGGCACAGCGAGGAGCCTCGAGTATTGGGAGAGCTTGAGCCTGCCTGCTTCACCTTCCTCGTGCATGAGGGCTTTCCAAGAAGGAAACATCATAGTGAGGAGCTGTATGACGATAGATGCCGTTATGAAAGGTCCCACACCGAGCATGACTATGGAAAGGTTCGAGAGACCTCCTCCAGAAAAGATGTTGAATATACTGAAAAACTGACTAGATGAAAGAAGCCTGGCAAGTTGAGCAGGATCCACGCTCGGTATTGGGATAGTTGCGAGTACGCGGAAGAGTATCAGAGCCAAGACTGTGAAGCCTATCCTCTTTCGGAGCTGAGGATCCCTGAGAGCGCTTGCAAATTTTTGCCAGAAGTTATTCATTTTTGTATAAAATTAACTAACAAACTAAGCAATCGAACAAACTAGGCGACTGTACCGCCCGCCTTCTCTACTTTGGTCTTTGCAGATTCGGAAAACTTGCAGCCTGTTATATTTACCTTCTTTGTGAAATCTCCGTCACCGAGAATCTTTATTGCGGGTATCTTGCCCGACACTGTAGATATGATCTTCTTTTGGACCAAAATAGCAGGAGTGATAGTATCACCGTTCGAGAAAAATTCCTGTAGAAGGCCAAGGTTCACTACCGTCGGCTTTGTTGCTATGGACTTGTTGGAATTCACACCACGGCCACGGAGCTTGGGGAGTTTCTTTATTATATCCCTCCATTCTGGACGCTTCTTGTTACCAGCACGAGCACTCTGACCCTTGCCTCCGCGACCGGCAGTCTTGCCACGCTTGCCTCCGCGAGCAACCGTCATACGCTTGGTGTTCTTATTCTTTCTTATTAGTTGGTGAGTTTGCATGTTGTTTGTTTATATTTTCCTGTCTCTGTTTTGAATTTGAGATTTGGAATTTATTTGGATCTTGGTGCTTGATGCTTGGAATTTCTTTTGATATTTATTTCTTTGGGAAATAAGTCGACTTTGGAACTCTTATAAGCGAATCCAACGCCTGTATTGCCGCCCTAGCTATGTTGACCTTATTCTTTGATCCCGAAACGATCTTTGCACAAACATCCTTGATACCCGCAAGTTCGATAACATTTCTGGCCGAGCTACCTGCCACCACTCCACGACCTCGTGCCGGGAAAATAATGATCCTAGCACTGCCGAACTTTGCCTCTATCTTGTGAGGTATGGTCATCTGAGCAGACAATGGAACCTTTATGAGATTTTTCTTGGCTTCGCGAGTGGCCTTTTCTATAGCGAGAGCAGTATCGAGACCTTTGCCGAGACCTACGCCTACACGACCCTTCCTGTCTCCTGCTACGACAGCGACGCTATATGTATATCTGCGGCCTCCGGCTGCAACGCGAGTCACGCGACGGATATCTATCATTTTTGAATCAAATTCCGGCTTTATCCTATCCCTACCATCGCCACCACGACCTCCTGACCTACCAGCAGAACCTGCCGGCCTACCGTGAGGTTTACCGCGTGTACCAACATTTGCAGAGTCTCGCATCCTCCTACCTGGAGTTACCTTACCCTTTGGTCCCGCATCTACCACTGCCTCGGGTGCAACTATAGGCACTGCAGTTTGTTCTCCGCTCTTTGGCATTATTTCTGGCTTATTTTCTGGTTCTTGTGGCATATGATTATTTAAAATTCTAGTCCTCCTTCACGGGCTCCTTCTGCTACAGACTTTATCTTTCCGGCATAAAGGTAACCTCCACGATCAAAAACTACTTTCTTGATCTTAACAGCCAAAGCGGCTTTGGCAATACCCGTGCCCACTTCCTTCGCTTTTTCGACGGGGGTCTTGCCTTTTGCTTTATTGGAATTGAATGAAGCAATAGTAAAGCCCTTTGTGTCATCTATGATCTGGGCGTATATAGTCGTATGAGACTTGAAGACAGAGAGGCGTGGCCTTTCTGGTGTACCAGAAATCTTTGCTCTTACGCGAGCATGTCTCCTTGCAAATTTCTGATTATTTTTTGTATTTGCGTTTTTCATATATTTTATGCGGCCTTCTTACCCTGCTTCCTCCTTATGACTTCATCACTATATCGAATACCCTTACCTAGGTAAGGTTCAGGCTTCTTTGTAGCACGGATGACAGCGGCGAAATGTCCTACTTTCTCTATATCCATACCGGAGACTGTGAGCTGGTTCTTTTCGGATACGACCTTGAGGTCAGATGGTATAGGAAGATTTACAGGGTGAGAAAAGCCCACTATGAGGACTAGGTCCTTGCCTTTGACATCTGCTTTGTAGCCGATACCTTCGACTATGAGCTTCTTTTCATAAGGCTTGTTCACACCAACTATCATATTTTTCAAATGAGAAGCATACGTTCCCCAGAGAGCCTTTGCCTGGAGAGTATCGTTATTGAGAGTGAGTGTAACATGACCCTTTTCTATGAGAACATTGATATCATCGCGAAACTTCTTTTTGAGCTCGCCCAAAGGACCCTTCACGGTGATCACCCCATCGACAAAACTAGCTTCTGTTTTTGCTGGCAATTCTATAGGTTTTTTTGCGATTCTTGACATTGTATTGAAATATGGATTTACCAGATCTTGAACAAAACTTCTCCACCGACCTTCATCTTCTTGGCTTCTGCATCGGTCAATATGCCTTTTGGTGTAGAAAGTATGACATTTCCATAACCACTCCTGTATGTGCGTATATCGCGGGCTTTCTGATACATACGTCGGGAAGGCTTGGATATCCTATCTACTCCATGGATGCGAGGCTCATCACCAAAGTATACGAGACCTATCACGATCTCTCTCTTGTCCTTGTTCTTTGTGACTGAAGCGACATAGCCATGCTTTTTCAGGAGGTGAGCCACATTCTCTGCGAACTTGGATCCGGTGACCACAACATCTGCCTTGCCAGCGTCACTGGCATTCTTGATGCGGATTATTAGATCTGAAATAGGGTCGGTTATCATATTATTACCAGGATGATTTCTTTATTCCAGGGATCATGCCTTCGTTTGCGAATTCTCGGAAACAGATGCGACACATATCGAAATCCCTCATATAGCCACGCTTCCTACCACAACGGAAACAGCGTCGAACCACCCGAGATGCGAACTTGGGCTTCCTTTTTGATCTTGCTATAACTGCTTTTGTTGCCATTTATGGGGTTTGGGGCTTTTCTCTCAATTAAAATGCGATTGGTTAGCTCGCTGACCCTATCGGGTCTTTGTGCTTCCAATCATCTCCTCAAACGGACATATTTATGAGGTATGGTGATACTAACAAAGAGTGGTGATTTGGTCAAGAAACCAGAAAACGTTAGAAAAAAAGATAGTATAAATAACTCAAACTTACCTCCCCAAATACTCCCCCACCATCCATCCAGATAGTCCCCCATCCATCTTCACTTGATACCAGGAGTATCCACCACTAGAGACAGGACCCGAGAGGATGGTTCCTAGAGCGTTTGTAGTTGTTTTACCTCGTATGCTGTTCGATGTGCCAGGGAGACTTCTAACATTTACGATGGTTGTAGTTTTGATACGGTCTTCTGCTTTGAATATGACTGTGTTTGTATTAGAAGTAACAGGAACTAATACAGGTATGGTTGTGCCAGATGATACAGGAGTGAGGTATATACTCACTGCCCAGCCAGTGAGACCATTGTCGAACTTCACAGGGAACCAGGTATATCCACTAGCTTGTACTGCTACACCAGTTACTGTAACCATGCTTCTTGGTAATGCTGTGATGAGGATTTTACCTTGCAGACTAGGGGCATTTCTCACATTTACACTTGATGTTGTTTGATATCTGGATGATGTGGTGGTGACTGGAGTATATGAGGTGACAGAGGATGTTACCCTCACTAGGTATGCGTCTGCTGCCCAGCCAGTAGTACCGTTTGCGAACTTCACAGGGAGCCAGTTGTAGCCATTTGCTGAGACGGCAGAGCCGGTGACTACGAGTGTGGTGTAGAGAGGAGCTTTGGTAACTATGGTGCCAGAGAGACTAGGAGAAGTACGGATGTTTAGGTTTGTAGTAGTCCTTACTTCTACGACACTAGAGGTAGTTGGTGTTGTGCCACTCGAACTTGGTGGAGGAAAAACAGTTCCACCAGCACCAGGGTTTGTGGTGCCTCCCCCTCCTCCGGTTGTGCTGCCTCCACTGTTCGTGCCTCCGCCACCACCACCTGTGGAGCCACCGCCTCCGCCGCCACCACCACCACTGGTGGTGGGGGGATTAACAACTGGAGCCGCTATGGTCGTAAATGTTAAATCACCAGACATATATGTATTTCCTGCAGAATCAACAGAAGTTATCCTATAGTGATAAGTTGTGCTTGGATTCAAGCCCGAGAAAAATACATTTGGAGAAGTGGTCAGACTAGTTATAGATATATTTTTACCATACCCTGTACTTATACCGTAGTCCACCTTACCAAGCGTAAGTTCATTTGTTGTCCAGGTTAACCTTGCTTCAGAAGATGCAATGTTAGATATATTTATTCCACTGACCACAGGAGCTGTCCTGTCTACAGTCACAGGAGCGGCAGATGTAGTAAATACCTGATCGGAAGAAATAGCTATATTACCTGCGGCATCTCTAGAACGTACTCTATAGTGATATACAGTTGATGGATTGAGATTTACGATCGATGCGGCATGAGTGGTAGAAAGAGTAGAAACAAGAGCTGTATTGGAACCATAAGAAACCGTAAGACCATAGTCAACTTGAGTATTAGATGTTTCATTTGTACTCCAAGTAATATTTGCGCTGTTAGAGGTGATCGTATTTGAAGATACTAAAGTAATTGTAGGTGGAGTAGTATCTGTCGGTGCAGGCACATATGAAATTATAGATATATTGTCCACATATACACCACCCTCCCTACCTCGGATAATAAGAGTGTGTTCGCCTTGGGAAAGCGAAAAGATCTTTGGGTTATATTGGTTATTATTGTATGTTCCTGTACCACGCCAAGAAACAGTTCTCTCTGCTACCCCAACAGTAAATGGTGAAATATCCCAAATCGAACTTGGTTCCGTAGGTTCGCTATCTATAGATATATATATGCTGTCATTCGCATCTGCTGCGGCATTTACTCTCATTTTTACAATATAATTGCCTGCGCTAGATATATTAAATCTTGCCCGCATACGACCACTAGTATTTGGGTCTATTATTTGTGAAGCTTGGTATATCTGACCGCCTGCGGATAACATTGGAGACTCTATGAGACCTGCTTCTGCTTCAAAAGAGAGTGATGACATGAGAGGGACGGTCGGCACAACTGGAGTCAAGGTAAATGTAGCACCCACACTTGTATTACTATTCACCGTCACACTGCACGAAGTCGTTCCCGAACAAGCCCCAGTCCATCCACCAAACGAAGAACCTGCTACTGGTGCTGCTGTGAAAGATAATGTCGTGCCTGCATTTACTGTTTCAGAACAATCTGATCCGCAACTGATACCTGTTGCAGTCACGCTCCCTGACCCTGTACCAGATTTTGAAACTGATACGGCATACGTAACAGGCGCCACCACCTGTGGCACGATAGTAAAGTTGTCTAGTTGCAAGTTTGCTTCCCTGCCTCGGACTATGAGTGTGTGTTCACCTGCGGACAGAGTAAAGGTATTGGCAGGGTTGTTGTTTTCTGTATCACCTCCCCAGGAAGCAGTGCGTTCTTCTGTACCAGATGTTACGAGCATGTGCCAGATATTACTGGTGGTTGGTTCGGAGTCGATATTGATGAAAAGTGAGTTACTTGCACCACTTGGAGCATTGAGTCTGGCTTTGACTGTATATGTGCCAGCTTGAGATATGGTGAAGCGATATCTAGCTCTACCACCTTGAGTAGGGTCTGTAGTTTGGGAAGACTGG
>JBAYIX010000024.1:0-6480 GCA_041665385.1 Minisyncoccota bacterium
CAGAGCCTCTGGCAAAGACTACAGAACAACGCTACTGATACTCGGTCGTAAGTTCCTGAGACTGATCTACAGCTACCATTTCAAACAGACAATTTGACAAATTCCTTTAACGGGACTTGGAGGACACGGTTTGTGGAAATACCGAGATATTATGAGCAAATCCGCAGCCGAGGGAAGGGAGTGTGTGACTTGGGGGACGCTGTTATTAAAAGTCACTGCCCCACAATCTCATCCCCCGACTTGTATGCAGTATCCGTACTAAACCTAGTTGTCAGAAAACTCTGCTTACTCCCCAATATCGCCCCCGTAAAATCATCGATAGCGGATAGTGATGCATCATTTACCAAAATAGGTGAAGATTGAAGTTGATTTACATTTGGCTCGAGAGATATCTGGAAAGCAACTGTTTTCCTCTGCCCTTTTTGCGCAGTATGGGTCGGTATTGCTCCGGCACTCCAGGTGACCATACCTGTCTTTTCATCGTAAGAGACATCTTCTGTTGAGGGAGAAACTGCTCCTAACCACTTTATGTATTGAGGAAGATTTGCGGAGACCTGGGCCTTGTTTAGCAGATTTGCAGTATTGTCTATGGACCAAACCACGGTATATGTCGTCTTTTGATCTACTTTTGGCGGTATAGGACCGGTATTCACAAATTCCGAGCCAGAACGCTTGATCCTCCCGGACAATGTGGCAATAGAAGAGATCCTGACATTTCTCGTAATGATAGACGAGAGCGATTCCGGCACACCTGCTTCCTGCGTACGTTTGCCTTTTACACTCACAGCGAAAGTCAGGAGTGGGTTCACTAGAGGTGCACTCGGTGTGCCCAAGTCACGAGGTGTGATATTGAATGAAACCGTACCTGTTTCTCCCGGACCGATACTTGCAAGCTTTTGGTCGGACTGTGAACTCCAGATTATCTCATCACTAGATGAGCGAAAATATCCCTGCCCCGGTTGAACCAAGGTGCGGTCATATGTCGAACCAGATAATTTGACTGCGATCTCGGCATTTGTGACAGATGTGGGCAAGTTGTTTTGCCAGGAGACATCTACTCTTACCGGCTGGTTGAAGCCGCCTGCCGCATCACCAGACGAGCTTCCATTCAAATTCAAACCAATGGTCATGAAAGACTTTTGCAAAGCTATTTCCTGAGTAGCAGACATAAATTCTGTGCCTATAGTACCTGCATTTCTGGGATTCGCCGTACCTACGGTGACGTGGAAGACTCTGTTTTCCTGGTCCTCACCCTGGAGTCTGCCGCGGACTATTATGTTTTTCTCTCCGCCCGGAGGTAGGTCACCTATGCGCCAGGTGGCTTTATCACCGAGCGGAGCGAGTGACGAGGATACAAAAGTAAAACCAAAAGGATACTTGGCCGCTACCAAGATATTACGAAGTGTGTCACCGGAGTTGGATTTTATCTTGAAAGTCATGTCAAACTCCTGCCCTGCAGATATTTCCTTGAATGAAGAAACTGTCAGGTTTATAGGCGAAGAGTTTATGAGAACATCATAGCTTTTTTCTTTTGCAAAAGGCGATGAGGAACCTTTTACCTTATAACTAACATCTACGATCAGGGACTTCTGCGTGTTTTGCTCGCCATATATGTTTGCCGACACGGTCCTCTTTACTGTCCCGCCTGGTGCTACACTGCCGAGGGGATCTCTATATGCCAATAATTCCTGCGTGGGGCTGGTCACACTCGTCGAGCCTGCGGGGAAGTTTACAGTGAGCTCCACACCCTCCAATGCTATAGTATTGCTGTTGGTCACAGTTACCTCGAAGGTCACAGGTGTGCCGGCAGGTATGGAAACAGGGCCACTGATGACGATGTCAATATTGTCGCCGGAAATAAGGTTTGAACCATTAACAAAAAGGTATGTGCCGATACCGACGGCAATGATACAAAATATTATGGAACCAATAAGGAGTTTTGTGAGGAATGACATAGAATGGTCTTGGGGTACCTTTGGTATGGTTTCAATAACAGGCTCCGGCGCCTCCTGCCAGGCTTTGCGGACATCGGAAGGAGCATCGTCTATGCGGAGCTTCCTTCGCGATCGCACGTCGGGAGCATTTCGTGAATATAACGAACTGTTGAGGGAGTCGATATGGCTTTTTTCTTCTTCCGGGGGCACAGGTGTAGTTTACAATAAAATCAGGTTATTGGGAATTCACAATCACAAATGCGACTCCCTCAAAGCTTTATTTATATGCATATTCAGCTCTTTCCTTTTATCCTTAAGGATATTCAGCATGTCCGCATCCAACTCATCCGAGCCGATATAGTCTCTTAGATCCGGCACACGACCTATATAACCGAGCCTCTCCAATATCCTCGTCACAACCAAAGACTCCAATGTCTCCATTTGGGTCGCGTCCAGTTCCCCATTCTTGGCCAGGAATTCATACAGACTAAGGATAGAACCAAATAATTCCACATGAGGAGATTCTCCTTGGAGTAATCTCTTCAAGAGAAATGCCATACACGCGACGAGCATTCTTGCATCTGGAGAAACTATCTTTCCTGCTTCAGTAAGACTCTTTGCGTCGGTGAGCCGCCAAAATTCTTTGCCACGGACAAAAGAAAAGGTGCCAAATGAATAATCTGGTGTGGCGTAGCGGAGCTTTGATTTTTCCAAGCGGATACCTTGAGCGCTCGCGGCTACGAGACCGAGATCGCGGGTGAAGATGTTTAGGATCTTACCAGCATCGCCGTAGGGTTGGGAAGAAATCACAAACCCGGGAGTTGTTGTTATAGCGTAGGACATGACCGTAGTGTGGGTGGCATTTTGATAAAAATGAAATACTCGCGGTCGGCAACTAGGGTGCAGGACTCACATTTTTATCAAAATGCCACCCACACTACGGTCACAACGCGACCTTAATAGTAAAATCGCCGAGTTGAATTGCATCGCCCACCAAACCAGTTTCAAATCTTACATCTTCAAGTAGAGTTGCTTTCTTGAGCAGATCCTTGTACTTACTCACAAATTCCTGCCCTTTTGCATCAGTTTCTACTCTCAGAACTATTCTATCATTCACGGTAAGACCTTTTTCTTTACGCATATCTTGGACAGCGCGGACGAGCTCGCGGTATGATCCTTCTTCTTTGAGTGCGGGTGTGAGTACAGTATCGAGCTCTACTTCCTTTATTATACTTTCATTTATTTTTACTTCTTTGACATTCACTTCTTCTTTTATAAGTCCGAGCAATTCGACATCTTTGGCCGATACCAAGGTCCTAACAGATAGGCTCTGGAGTGGCTGGCGAACATTTATCTTTGCTGTCATACGTGCTTCTAGGCCCAAAGTTACTACCTTCCTAACATTTTCCATTGATGCCGAAAGTTTCTCATCTACCTTTCCTCCTTCCGGCCAGTCTTCCAGATGAACACTTTCCTTTTCTCCACCTGCGCCATGATAAATATGCTCAGCAAAGAATGGTGTGAGCGGAGCCATGAGCTTCGCAAGAGTTATGAGAACATACCGTGTAGTTTGTAATGCGGCATTTTTGTCCGCTTCATCGTCACCTTTGAACCTATCACGCGAACGTCGGATATACCACTGAGAAAGATCACCCACAAAGTCACGAATAGCGCGCGAAGGCTCGAAGAATTTGTAAGTATCGAGTCCACTAGTGACTATTTCTATTGTTTGGTTCAGTCGACTTATTATCCATTTATCCAGAACATGTGAAGAGTTACCATGCGATGCGGGTTTATCTGCGTAAAGCTCGTAAAATGCCAACACATTTAGTGTGATATTGAAAACCTTTTTTACCACTTCATCCACTGTTCTTTCCTCAAAATTCTTGGAATCCCCTGGCTGATTCACTGAATACATCCAGAAGCGCAGTGCATCCGCGCCATATTTGTCCATCATGAGAAACGGGTCAACTACATTGCCTATGGATTTGCTCATCTTCTTGCCCTCCGGGTCGAGTATGTGACCGAGACATATGACATTTTTGTATGCCTTTCCTTTACCGAGGAGGACGCCTATAGCATGAAGAGTATAGAACCAGCCCCGAGTCTGGTCTATGGCTTCCGCTATAAAGTCTGCGGGGTATCCTTCCTTGTCAACATATTTTTTATTCTCAAAAGGATAATGATCCTGGGAAAAAGGCATAGAACCAGAGTCGAACCAGACATCCAAAACTTCTTTTACACGTATCATTTCCCCGCCACATTCACAGGCGAGCTTCACTTCGTCTATGTACGGTCTATGTAAATCGAGTTCATATTCATGATTATGTGGCAGGATAGCGAAATCCAATTTTTGAACTTCGGCATTTAAAAAACAACCTCTCTCGACACGCAAGTCCAAAATCTGATTCCTATCCAGACCTTTCACAACAGACATGAGGAGGAATGAGGGCTTCTCGTGAGTGACAATGAGAATATTTTTACCTTTATGTTTCCCCTCCAGTTCGTACAGAAATTCCCCTACCCTGTTTTTTATCATTTGGTAGTTCTCTCCCCCTTCCGGCCACTTTTCGAAACGCGTAACATCCGGGAATTTTTCTGTAAGTTCGGAAAGTGGGTGCCCGTCCAAAACACCAGTATCAAATTCGTGCAATCGAGCATCGGTTATTATAGAAGCAGGATCAATTCCTATTTTCTCGGCCACGATCCGAGCCGTCTCCTGCGTGCGTAATAGAGGAGAGACATATATGATGTCTATCTTATTTTTCTTGAGTCCCGTCGTGGCCTTTTCTACCTGACTCTTACCAAGCTCGGTCAAGTGATACTTGTTTAGATCCCTATTATTCAGAATACCTACGGTATTATTTTCTGCCTCACCGTGACGCATCAGGAAATAATTGTTTTGTGCTGGCTTTTTTAGTTCATCTACAGAGCCTATTACTTTCCTTTTGTGACATGTCCCACACTCCCATATTGGAAGTGGTGTGCCCCAATACCGCTCGCGAGATATTGCCCAATCCTTGACCTCACGGAGCCACTCTCCGAACCTTCCTTCCTTGATATGTTCTGGCTCCCAGTTTATGTGTTCATTTTCCTTGACCAGATCGTGCCTGAGCTCGGACATACGTATATACCAAGAATCTCGCGCAAAATAGATGAGAGGTGTGTGACAACGCCAACAGTGTGGGTATGAGTGTTCGTACTTTTCTTTTGCATGGAGCAAACTGCCTCCCTCTCGGCGAGCCAGATCCTTGATTATCTCCACATCAGTATTTGAATCTTTCACGAGCATACCCGTCAGGAAACCCGCTTCAGCCTTGAATGTGCCATCTTCATTTACCAAGTGATATTTTGGCAAGCCGACAGCAGTACCCAGTTCAAAATCGTCCTGACCATACATGACAGCTGTATGAACTATACCTGTACCGTCGGTAGTAGTTACAAAATCCGCAGTGTAAACCTGAAAGGCATTGCCTAGTTTTTCTTTTTCCACTCCAGATATATTTGCAGACAAGAAAGGATACAACGGCTCATACTTCATACCGACCAGGTCTTTGCCTTTATATTCCTTGACTATCTCATATGCCTGTTCCTTGAGTATCGAGAGTCGCTCTTTAGCTAGTATCAGGTTTTCACCTGTCTCCTTTAGTGCTATTTCGACATAGTCTATCTTTTCACCAACCGCAAGTGCGACATTGCCAGGAAGAGTCCAAGGCGTAGTCGTCCAAGCGAGGAAATATTTCTTGTCAGATATTTTGAACTTCACATAGACAGATAGATCCTTCACAGTCTCGTATCCTTGAGCGAGTTCATGTGAAGACAGACCAGTGCCGCAACGCGGACACCAAGGTACTACTTTATAGTCCTTGTAGACTAGACCCTTCTCCGCCACCTCTTTCACAATATTCCAAACAGACTCTATATAATACGGTTTGTAAGTAATGTAAGGATCTTTCAAGTCCACCCAGTAGCCCATACGAGCGGTAAAATCTTCCCATTCATGGACATATTGCCAGACGCTTTCTTTGCATTTTTCATTGAACTTTTCTATGCCATAGGTCTCGACTTCCTTCTTGGATTTGAGGCCGAGCTGTTTTTCTACCTGTATCTCTACCGGAAGTCCATGAGTATCCCATCCACCTTTCCTGCGCACATGGAAACCACGCATAGTTTTGTAGCGGGGTATGGCGTCCTTGAATGCGCGTGCCTCGAGATGATGTATGCCTGGGTGACCATTGGCAGTAGGTGGTCCTTCATAAAAGATAAACTCTTTGCCAGAATCCTTGTTTTTATCGAGTGATTTTTGAAAAATCTGCTTTTCTTGCCAGGATTTCAGTATTTTTTCTTCGCGCTCAGCGTGAGAAGTCTTGTTATTTTTAGGTTTTTCTTCCATGGGAATAATGAGTCCATTCTAGCATTTTTCGTAGGTTTGGGAAGAAAATGGTAATAGTTCCATGCAATAACACCATCGTCCCTCAGCCCCACATTCTCCTCCCGAATCCTGCGGAACTCGCTCGTTAAATTTCAGGACAAAATGGTCACGAGG
>JBAYIX010000025.1:0-5452 GCA_041665385.1 Minisyncoccota bacterium
CAGGAGCAGAACCGGTGACGCGCGAGCAATACTTTGACCTGTGGAACGCGGTGGAGAATCTTTCCATCACAGCCGGACTTCCTATGCCAAAGCTTTACGTCATTGATGACCCATCACCAAATGTATTCGCTACGGGTCGCAACAAAGAGCACGCAGCCGTTGTCGCAACAAGTGGGCTTCTTCAAATGATGACCAAGACTGAGCTTGAGGGGGTCATTGCACATGAGATTTCACATATAGGTAACCGGGATACCTTATTGAGCACGTCCGTAGTGGTACTCGTTGGTTTTATCGCTATTATTTCCGATATGTCACTGCGAATGACTTTTTGGGGCGGAGGACGGGGTAACCGTGATGATAACGGGGGAGCGATAATGATGATACTCAGTATTTTGCTTGCTATCCTTGCACCAATAATTGCTCAACTCATTCAGCTCGCAATTTCTCGAAAACGTGAATTTCTTGCTGATGCCTCAGGTGCGCTTCTCACTCGATACCCGGAAGGGCTTGCTTCTGCGCTTGAGAAAATTTCCGCATACCCCGTAGGGTTGCAACGCGTTAGTACCGCAACCGCCCATCTCTACATTTCAAATCCGCTGAAGGATGGTAAGGCTATGTCATTCATGCACAAGTTATTTATGACGCACCCACCCACAGAAGAACGAATAGCTGCACTCCGAGAGATGGCATAGCTGCATATCTCTCTTGTATTAGATAATAGCGCTCGTTTCCAGACCGTGTTTAAAAATCTTGTAGTCTTTTGCAAAAAACTTTAGTGAGATATGGTAAATACCATATGCAATGAAAAAGGCAGAAAAAACGTCAATGGTGTAGTGGTAGTGCCCAAGGATGACCGCAGTAGCTGCGACGAAGGATGATATAAAGAAAAATATACGCAAGGGTTTATTCTCCCAGAACACCAACGCCAGCATAAATGGTAAGCCTGTGTGCCCGGAGAAAAATAAATCTGCGCCAGCGCTAAAATAGCGCATATTACTAAAGTCTGAAGAGATACTGTCCGGCGGTGGAGCGAGGTGTGTCATACTTACAAAAATTGCTCGTATAATTATAAAAAGCGCGATGCTTTTGAGTGTGAAGGGGATGGTTTTAGGCTCTAAGATGAGTAGGACGGCAATAAAGATCGCAAACAGCATCGCGCCCTCGCTAAAGATGATGTCTGTATTTATGAGGGGTAAATTTTGCAACAGGATGTCCGTAGTTGCGTTTCCGGCTTTTGCTGTGGAATAGAGTATCGCACTGTAGTTCACAAAAAGGCTTCCGACAAAGAAAAGCAGGCTAGCAATAGCGGAGATGACAAAAAATTTGTCTGACCACAGGGTCCCGTGCTTGGCAATTAGAGTTTTCATTCTTCGTTGACTGTGAGTATACGATATTATGCAATATTTTGGTGCAGTTGTGGAGTCCGGGTTTAGATAGTGCGGGTTATTTTCCTATTAACGAATGACCTTCCATTCCTTGCTTTTTGAGCGCTTTAGAATGAGCACATAAATAGCATTGATCCACCAGGAGGCAAGTAGCTTGATCCAGCCGATCTTATGAGCTCTCCGGCCCGTGTGGTGTACGCGCAATTCCCTGACAAAACGCGTTCGACCAATTTTTGAAAGGCGCTTAAAAAAATCTTGGTCCTCCGCAACTGCAAGTTGCTCGTCAAACCCATGTATCTCTCGGAAGGCATACGCGCGCACCATCTGAAATTCTCCTGAAGCCGCACCAACTCTAAAAATATTATTTGATGTGAAATGCACCACATCCACTCCCCAGAAAACTATTCGGTCAGCCAGTGTTTCCATTTCGGGTAGCACTTTTATGCTGCCGGTTAGACCAACCAAATTGATATTATGCTCAAAAATTCGTAATGCCTTCGAGAAAAAAACATCAGGGTCATTTACGAAGAGGTCCGCGTCGAGAAACACAAGATATTCGCCGCGAGCTATGGCGGCCCCTGCATTTCTACCGCCACCGATTGTTTGACGAGTTTTGCCGTCATGAATCACAATCCGGTCGGTATATTTACGGGCAATCTCGATTGTTTTATCTGTGCTTCGTCCGTCTGAAATGATGATCTCTTTTTCTCCGTGATATTGAGAAAGGTTTTGGAGAATCTTCTCGATGATTTTTTCTTCGTTCAACGTCGGGATAATGAAGGAAATCATAATTGGGTTATTTTTTGCTTTGTATAATGCGAAACACCCCAGACCAATACCAATGAGAACACCACCGCACCAATGAGGAATATCGTCTTGAACCCTTCCACAATTGAATCATACATCCCACCAAAGAAGTATCCTAACGCCAACAGCGCTGCAACAAGCACTGTTTCTCCTATAAGGTTTAGAACTAGAAATTTCTTGATAGGGATATGGGTTGCACCCGCGAGCATCAACGTAGCAATTGCCATACCAAATCCAATTGTTATTTTTGATATAAATAATATTTTTGTATGAAACCGGTGAAAAAGGGCCTTCGTCTTTTCCAGAACTTCAGGAGTAACACTTAAAAAATGGCCATGCTTTTTGAGGATTGGGTCCATAAAGAAATAGCCAAGGTAATACCAGCCGACATCCGCAACAAGGTCGCCGGTGACCAGTGCGACGAATAACGGCAAAAAATCAAAAACTCCTTTGTGCAACAAAAAACCAGAAGCGATCATCAAAAAAGGTCCCTCAACAATCACCCCAAGAAATAGCAAAAAATACTTGAATTGGCTAACAAATACTATGGCTGGCGTAAGAAAATTTATTAATGAATGTACCATATTTTAAAAATTGTCTGTGTGCGTCCCAATGATTTCTCGAACTATCTCTACAGAGCGAGCAGTTTTCCATGGTGGTAAGAATGGTGCGTACAATGTTTTTCCTGTGTACGTTTCGCCAACTGTTTCATGCGGGGAAACCAAAAAGTTCTCATTGTCTGCAAGATATTCCGCAAGATATTCTTGTTCGGTTTGCCCTGGGGTTGGGATCAGTACGCCAGGCTTTTCTAGTTCTACTAGATCCATAATAGTCGTGTACCCGCTTCGTGAGACGACCATTTTTGCTCGATTGAAGATTGTTTGTCGCTCATGCCCTGCAACAGAAGAGAGGATTTCTATATCATATTCACCGAGCGATCTGTTGTCGTCGCCACCCACTTTTCCCAAGATAAATATTTTCTTGCCGGGAATAATCTTTGCTTGCTCGATAAGTGAGTCTACGAATGATGGCTTGTGTGGAGACAGGAAACCACCGGTGCTAAATAGCATATGTATATCCTCCTCAACGTCTTCTTTTTTCAATGACGACAGGATGCCAACATAATAATGCTCAAGCTTTTGAAGCATCGGGTGGTGAGACATTTTGCCGGCGAGGTTGTGGGCGGTATCTCCATAGTCTGGCACAAGAACTGCATTAAAACGTTTAAATGTTTTATAGTTTACATAATCGCCGAGTCTTTGGAATATCCCAAATCCTCGGGGCATAACAAAACTAATTTGATGCGAAATAATAAATGAGGGGATACCCTTTACGTACGATCCGTATCTCCCATCAGAGATAATAAATTCCGGCTGTATGCCTTCAGCGAGGTTTGTTACAAAGCGGTGTTCCTGGTTGATAACAATGAGTGTGTATAGGCTGTCTATAACCAAGTATATGTAGAACATTAGGCCGGACCCTCGTTCTAGTGGAGGGTAATCACGAAAGTCGTGAAAATATACGGAGGTACCCCGTAGCTCGTCTTTTAAATATGAAAGTGCATTACCGGTGCACAGGACATGAATATTGTGGTCGGGGAGATACTCTCTAATGAGCGGTAGCGTTCTGGTTGCATGGCCAAGACCGAGCGAGCTGATGCTAAAGAGGATAGTTTTCTTCATTTTATAATTTTGCTACTAAATCTCCTCTTGTTTTCGGTGGTGCTCCCAAGCGTCGCGTATTATGTTTTCTATGCTCGAGTGCTGCGCGGTCCAGCCAAGCTCGCTTTGAGCCAATGACGAATCAGCATGAAGAACTGGAGGGTCGCCGGCGCGTCGTGCGCGTACGACCACGGGAATCTTTTCTCCGGTAACTTTCTCACATGTGTCAATAATTTCTCGAAGTGAGTACCCATTACCTGTCCCCAAACAATAGATGTGGGAGGGCGTCTTTGTTGTGAGGGCGATTCTGTGCCCTTCGGCTAGATCACGTACGTGTATATAGTCTCGAACAGCCGTGCCGTCTTTTGTGGGATAATCGTCGCCATACATTTCCAGGTGTGGTTGGTGGCCCTGGATAGTTCGTAAAATATTAGGAATTAAATGCGTCTCTGGGTCATGATTTTCTCCGTACCCGGCATGGGCGCCGCTGGCATTAAAATATCTTAAAATTGTGTAGTCCAGGTCGTATGCTTTGTGATAGTCGGCCAAAATTTGTTCAACTACTGCCTTTGCGTATCCATAGGGGTTTATCGGTGCAATTTTTGTGCCCTCGTGTATCGGCATCGTTTCAGGTGCGCCATTTACCGCACACGATGATGAAAAAACAACTTTCTTTACGTTGCACTTCATGAGAGTTCTGAGCAGGGCAATAGTCTTTACTATATTGTTCTCATAGTATTTCTGCGGGTCCTGCACTGATTCCCCAACCTGGATATAGCCTGCGGTCAAAAGTACCGCATCTATATTGTTTTCGTTTACAAACTGCTCCACCTCTGGTGCGGCCATGTCGCAAATAATATACTTGACCCCCGCAGGGATGGCGCTCTCTTTGCCGGTAGAAAGATTATCTACAACAAAGACATTGTGACCTTTGTCAATCAGGTATTGTGAAGATGTAGTGCCGATATACCCGGCTCCTCCTACAACAAGTATATTCATGGGTGTTTCCATATTCGGGTATACGATACCATGCAATGTGTTGGTGCGGAAGGAGGTGGCAGTATTTAATTCAAAAAGTGCCTAAATTTGTCACGTTTCGAGGCCAGATACCGCTCGTTGTGCTTGTTTGGTGCAATAATGAGAGGAACACGCTCCACGACCTCGATACCCAGGTTTGAGATGTCCGCCACTTTCGATGGGCTGTTGGTGATGAGCCGAATGCGCTCAACCCCAAGTCCGTCGAGCACCATTTTTGCATTTTCATACGTTCGCTTGTCGGGCTCGTGGCCGAGCAAAATATTTGCCTCAAACGTGTCGTGGCCCGCGTGCTGCAACTGGTAACTTTTTATTTTTTCAAATAGTCCAATGCCGCGCCCTTCTTGACGGAGATAGATGAGGACACCGTTCCCATGCTCAACAATTTGTTCAAGCGAGCGCTCAAGCTGTTCACCACAATCACAATGTAAACTTCCAAACGTATCACCGGTCATACACTCACTATGAATACGCACGAGTGGGGGAGTAGTTGGGTCGAGATTTTCTGTACAAAGCGCAACCGTCTCTTTGCCTTGCACATCTGCATACACACGGATATTGAGC
>JBAYIX010000026.1:0-4734 GCA_041665385.1 Minisyncoccota bacterium
AAGAATATGCTCTAATAGTGACACTATTTATGAGAAATGAACCCAAAATGAAACTCGTTAAACAATCCGGGACATCAGAGCCACTCGTCTTCCCTGTTCGAATTAACCGCTACCTCGCTCACAAGGGTTTTTCTACGCGCCGTGGGGCTGACGAGCTTATTACAAAGGGACTCGTTAAGATCAATGACCATATAGCAAAAATTGGTGACAAGGTTGATGCAAAGGACGTGATAGTCGTATCACCCAAAGTTGCAAATCAGGACGAGCTCCGCCATCGATATGTTGCTTACTATAAACCTCGTGGTGTTTCCACAGATGCACAAAAAGAGGGTGAGAGTATAAAGATGGCAATGCCGGCGTTGCGGGGGCTCTTCCCTCTTGGTCGCCTCGACAAAGATTCTCGAGGGCTCATCATTCTTACAAACGATGGTCGCCTGACTGACAGAATTCTCTCACCCGATCGTGCTCATGAAAAAGAATATTTGGTAAGGGTAGACAAGCCGATAACGGATTCATTTATTCGTCATATTGAGCGTGGAATTTTGATTGAGACATATAAAACGAAACCCGCTGTTGCTCGACGTGCAGGAGAAACGCTTTTCCGTATTACATTGACTGAGGGAAAAAAACACCAGATTCGTAGAATGTGTGCATCTGAGGGCTACAAGGTCTTGGAACTTACTCGTGTCAGAGTTATGAACGTTACACTGGGAGAACTAAAGGAAGGAGGTTATCGGTCAATAGTAGGGGCAGAGCTTGCGACTCTTAAAAAAAGCATAGGGCTCTAAAATAGTGCCAAGAAGTGAGGAAGGAACAGCAGGACGCCCATTATGCCGGCGCCTATTGCTGCGAGCAGAATAAAGCCTGCTGCCATGTCTTTGATTTTGCCAATTGCTGGATCTTGGCGGGGCTCAATCTTGTTGCAGAGATCCTCTATGACAGTATTTACAATTTCTCCAGTGAGAACAATAGTCATGCACGCGACAGCCACGATCCACTCAATTTGCGTGAATTTAAAATAAACGGCAAGTGCAGCTACCGCAAACGCAAAAAAAACGTCGATACGAAAATTAGCCTCCTCCTGCCATACGGTATAAAGTCCATGTCGTGCCCAACCGAAACTAGTAATCCATTTTCTCATAATATTTCTATATTACCACAACAAATTATACCGATGAAGTTTTTACTTGCTTGGTCACAAAATTGAGAACGTCCTCCGCATGGTTAAGCGGGTTAACGTTTTCCCAGATGTGGGCGATAACCCCGTTTTTATTTATTAAAAAAGTGGTACGGCTGACTCCCATATACGACTTCCCCATAAATTTCTTCTTGCCCCATACGCCTAGTGCGGTAAGTAGCTCATGCTTTGGGTCGGACCAAAGTGGGAATGGTAAATTGTATTTTTCAGAAAACTTCACATGGGATGAGGCCGAGTCCGCACTAATTCCAATTACGGTGACACCAAGATCTTTGAATTCACCATAAATATCGCGGATACCGCATGCCTCCTTAACGCATCCTGGGGTTCCATCTTTTGGGTATGCATACAGCACTACCCACGAACCAAGCAAACCTTTAAGAGATACGGGTCTTCCGTTCATGTCCTCTATCCCTAGGTCGAGCGGGGCCTTGTCGCCAACTTTTATCATGGTGGTAGTATATCGCGGCCCTGCCTCTGTGTCACGGTAATCCCAGTTGAGTATTGTGATTTCAATTTGCAAAACTGCTGCAAAGCAAACCCAGACAAGATAGGGAATATTAATCCAAACAACCCAGTGTATAAATGGGTAAATAGCAGTAAGCGCCCATACGAGGGTCGAGAGTACTAGCAGAATATCTAACGTGGCAAGGCGAAGTTTTCTATAGTGAAACTGAATTGGAGTATACGCAAAATTAAATATGAGGTTCAGCAAGAACGGCAACACAAGAATAAATGGCATCCCTTTTGCAAAATATTGGTACCCAAGATACCCATAGGAAATAGCTATCAATATATACAGAACAGTCCACACTGGCCCAAAAAGTTTTGCAGGTGGTGCCCATGTTGGCTTATTTAACTTTTTGTACCATTCAAAGCTTTTTTTCATATGATACTACTATAACAATTTACGAAGTTCCTTCCAGACTACATACATAGCGTAGGTATCGCGACCGCAATATTCCAATAGATTTTTTGCTATTTCCCCGCTCTCTTCAGGGGTAGTGTCTGGAGATACCATTGTCCACCACGAGCTAGAGGCCTGTCCCCCTTCGTGAATTTCCAAATCTTTATATGATAGGTCAGGAACGAGGGTAGGCTGTACCTTCTTTATTGAGCTGCTGCCGTGAAAGTTTGGATGCACATAGTGTTGCTTTTTAAAGACATCCTCAAGGTCATAAAGCATATTATTGATGTGCTCCATTACCGCTCGATATTTAGGTAAACGTTCACCAATCTCTTTATTTACTCCTGCTTCAAAGGACTTGTGCCAAGCAATTACTGTTCCCTTTGCACCTATCCACTCCTCTAGCCTTTTCGCGACTTCTGGAGTGGGGTCGCTCATTTCCGTGTGTAGGTACTCCTTGTGTATTAGGTCTCCATCTGGCCTTTCCAAAATATGCAGGGAAAACTGAAAAGGAATACGTTGATAAGGTCTGTATGTATCAAATTGAGGTACTGCCGGCGCATAAGTCTCATAATCAAAAAAATAAAGCGGATAGGACAACGCATCAAGCTCCTCGCGTAGTTTATCAATTTTTACGTGCGTTTTGCCGCTTCGATGTGCATCAATTTGGTTATTTTGAATCTCTGAAAAAGTGACATCTTCTGGAATATTTTCAATATTGTATATCCCTCTTTCAATGAGTGCCTCGAGTTTCTTTTTACTTGAGCCAATGCGCGCAATATCATGCACAGAATATTCGGGTACGTCCGGGTACGAGTATTTAAAGGTCGTGCAGTGTCCGCTTCGGCCTCGATAGATACACTTACAGTCGTCAAGCCGAGGCTCCTTTTCATTTTGCAGATACGACTTTGCTGTTTCCATTTTTATTTCGATTTCTTCGAGTCGTAACAGGATATCGGCCGTTTTATCCTCTGCGACGAGCATCTCCTGATAGTCGAGTTCGCCCGATCGTACATATTCCCTATTTAAATGAACCAAATAATATTTGTCGACAGGAATGCCCGCGCGTCGGAGGACCACCGCCTGAAAGGCAAGATCATCAAGGTGGTTATGGTCATTTTCTTTCTCGTTGATATCATTGGTGCCCTTAACCTCATATAAACTCCAGCTGTTGCTGTGGCTATCCCAAGATAACGCGTCGTTACGTGCGATAAACCCGTCAATGATAAATGTTGCTTGAAAAATTGTCGGTGTTTTAGCGGCAATAAGTTCAGTTGTTTTCTTCACCCCACGCTCATCTCTCTCAGCCACCTCAACGGCATTTGGAAACAGATTGTGGGCGCAAAGTTCAACCTCATTACCTTGCTCGACAAGGTGTTTCTCAAAGTTTGACAAGGCAAACTCATGCAAAAGTTCTGGCTTATGTAGTTTAAGCCAAATGTTTCGTGGACAAAATAGATAGTCTTGGAATGTGGTCTTGGAAATATTCACAGACCAATTGTACCCTAAAACATTTGTACCTCAAATGTTCGGGCGATCAATGTCGATATTGCTTTAGTTACGAACAGACAGCGCGCAGAGGTACTAACTACTTGTCCGTCGGCTCGATGTTTCTTGGCAACCAGTCTATGAGTTTTTTGCGATGCTGGTCGAGAGACCAGGTAGTGTTGCCGTCTTTAAATAGTGCTGCGTGTGCTGTTTGGAATTTCTTAAGTAGTGCTGGAGTGACAAGAGGAAAACCCTTTGGCATGTTCTTGTTAAACGAAGCCAAAAAATCAGCAATGGATATTCGCTTCTCGCTTTCTTTTATTCGTTCAGCATCTCTTTTCATCCCTTGATAATACCATAGATATATTAAAATATCAAGTTTATTCTTATACAAAAAAACACGCATGGTCTTTCGACCATGCGTGTTTTTTATTTGATAGCTAGGCGCGAGAAACGTTTACTGCTGCTGGGCCTTTCTCACCATCGACGATATCAAAGCTAAGAGTGTCTCCTTGCTTCAACTCCTCGAAAGTTACGCCAACCAAATCCTTTGAATGGAAGAAGAGGTCCTTTGACTCGCCTTCGCGAGAAATGAAACCAAATCCACGATCCGTAAGGGTTTTAATTGTTCCTGTCATGTGTTGTTTGTTTGTGATTACTGTATTGCACCCGCGAAACTCGACTCTGTCCCCTGTGTTTAATACTTGTCAACTGTAGCATAGATTCAAAAATTATGCAAGCCCCCACACCTATATTTCTATATTCGTAAATCATATAATGGAGAAATGCACTACGTGTATATTCTAAAGAGCAAAAAGGACCAGCTGCTATATATTGGTTCAACGAATGATTTACGACGCAGGCTTTCAGAACACAATGATGGGAAAGTGTCTTCAACTATGAGCAGGCGGCCATTTGAGTTGCGCTATTATGAGTCATATACAAGCAATAATGATGCGCGCAAAAGAGAGATGGCTCTAAAGAAAAATGGTCGCGCATTGGCTGTGCTCAGAGTTCGTGCTGCAGAAAGTCTGAAATAGAAATATGGGTGTAGGGGCAAGCCCCCACACAGAAACTGCCTAGAGTGGCAAACTTTAGCTATTGGGTAGCTCCACCTAGAGACACATGGAATGTTACTTTG
>JBAYIX010000027.1:0-4202 GCA_041665385.1 Minisyncoccota bacterium
ATATCATACTCTTTTCCGGTGAAATCCTCCGCGACATCACATATTCCGTAACTGGTGCACATCACGTTTCCAATTTCTTGGATGTCGTCCAATAGTGGGCGGTCGGTATCGTATTCTAATGGAATTGTTGGTTTCATATTTTTATTCTAAACTTAACGCTATTTGAATAAGGATTCCAATAACCATAGTAGCCAATATCCACCACAGGCGAGAGTCCTGACTTTTGAGAAAATCTTTCACCCAAACCATATCAGTTTTTATTTCGCTGATTTCTTCTTTTATAACGCACATTTCCTCATTTGCGATTTTTGCATGGTCATAGAGTTTTGCGATATCCTCTTGAACGTCCTCGTTAATATGTTCTTGTACCTTTTCCATGTTCTATTTATTTTCTATTTTATTTAATAAACTCCTTATTTCCGCTTTAAGATTGTCCATTTGTTCGTTTTTTTCCGCGATATCATTCTCATATACGTCAATCAGAGCCTGAAGTCTCCCCTTTTCCCGTGAGCGTTCCACAAGTCTTTCGTATTTTCTTTCCAATTCTTTTATTGTTTCTTTCATGGTTTTAATGTCTTATAAATTTACGTCTTGTATAAGATAAGGAAGGAGAGAGGGACGGACTGGCAGATGAACTTGGCGAAAGCGATGGGGATTCTGAGCTGGATGGTGAAAGACTAGCCGACGGAGAAAGCGAAGGACTCGCCGAAGAGGACGGCGACAAGCTTGCCGACGGTGAAAGTGACGGAGATTGCGAAGTACTTGGTGAGAGCGACGGCGATTGAGAAGTTGAGGGAGAAAGCGAAGGAGATTTTGAACTGGAAGGACTCAAACTTGCGGAAGGACTGAGTGAAGGGCTCGCGGAAGAGGACGGCGAGAGGCTCGGCGATTCGGAAGCCGATGGCGATAAAGAAGGCGAAGCGGAGGAAGAAGGACTCAGGCTTGCGCTTGGCGAAAGTGAAGGAGAAACGGAACTTGACGGACTCAATGATGGGCTTTCCGAAGATGATGGAGATAACGATGGACTGACCGATGAACTGGGAGAGAGTGATGGAGATTCAGAAGAAGAAGGAGAAAGCGAAGGACTTTCCGAACTTGACGGAGACAAAGAAGCCGATGGCGAAAGACTTGGACTTGCGGAAGAACTTGGAGATAGCGAAGGGCTTTCAGAGGTTGAGGGGCTTAAAGATGGTGAAGCCGAAGAGCTTGGACTTAGGCTTGCCGACGGTGATAGTGAAGGGCTTTCAGAACTTGAAGGCGAGAGAGAAGGGCTTTTTGATGTGCTCGGCGATAAGCTCGGAGATTGCGAAGAGGAAGGACTGAGTGAAGCCGAAGGCGAAAGACTCGGCGATACGCTGGTACTTGGCGAGAGAGAGGGCGAAGCGGAAGAAGAGGGAGAGAGAGAAGGACTGACGGAAGCGGAAGGCGAGAGGCTTGCGCTGGGAGAGAGGGAGGGAGATTGAGAGGAGGAGCCTGCTACATATGGTGAAATGGCAAAAGTCAATAATGCGGTTTGTCCATTCGCCCCACCATCGTTAAGTGTTTGAGTGGTTTCCCCCGCTGGGGTAATCGCGGCGTTAGTGTCACCTATCTTTATTGTATCAAAAGGTTCAGAACGAAAAGTTACATTTGTTCCCGCTTGCAAAAGTGTTCCACCTCTCGCCCCTAAAACTATCCATGAGTTGTCCTCAGTCGGCGTTGTGGCTATTGTGTAAGGCTCGGTTGAGTCGGAATTGGAAGAATTCTGTGCGTTTGGTTGGGCAGACTGTTTGGCTTCGGTATAATACATTGCAACACCATATAGTTGTCTGTTGGGAGAAACCGAAATAATAACATTTCCAGAGGTGGGATTGATTATATACCAAAGAGAGGTATTGGAATTGGAAGCTGTAAGACCTTTATCGTTGACATTCGTCATCGCCTGACCATTCCAAGTAATACCGCTTATGTTCATTGTCTGACTTCCGTCGTGAGAAGCAAATACTATTCCAATGGTATGCGTTCCCGCTACATTCCTAGCAATCGTAAGAGATGCCTGAGCTCCACTTGAATATCCAGATGTTGCCGCACCGAAAGCTATATCCGCCATATACCCTAAACAACACCCCCGTTATCCGAGGCGTTGAGATTGGTTGCGACCTTTGTGAATTTTGTCAACATTTTAATTCAAGTTACCCCACAAATTAAGATAGAATTGCTGTATCTGTGTCGTACTGGCTGATGAAGGAGAAAACCAATAACAGTATCCCGCAGGTATGGTTACCGTTCCGTTCGGGGTAAAGGTCTGTACCGTTGATGTTCCGCGAGAGTTTTTTCCTTCGGTAAATAATGTCATGGGAGAAGTGCTTGACGTTGTGTTTCCGATATTGATATTCCACGTGATACCTTCATTCGTTGCATCTGCCGAGGTTGTGGAAGCTATAAGTGTATCTACTTTGGTTATTGTTACGGATTTTCCACCACTTTCAAGACACGAGCCGAATTTTTGTGTTTCATCTGTTGAGGTTGCTTGCGGTATGCTCATTCTGTCGCTCCATCGGAAGTATTCGGAAGATGTCGCCATATCGGAAGAAAGACCGAATGTTCCGTCTAAATAGGTCAAAGGATACATTGCGGAAAAAAGAGATTTTATATATGTGGCAAATTCCGCAAGTGAGTTCCACACCGTTCCCCAGAAGTTTACACGAGTATCTACTTTGAGGCTTGTTGATGTGAGTTTCGGAAGGGTTGAGGTGGCGGTGGTGGTTGAAACAGTAAAAGCACCATCGGTTACGGATATCATTCCGCCGAAGGTGTCCATTGTTATTCCGCTAGCGGAATCAGTCTGATTTCCTCCACTGATGAAAGACCCCTGCCCATCCGCGAAGCCGGATACCCAAAGGAAATCAATTATAAAAAATAAAGGGGAACCTTGTGCAGAAGAAACCATCCCTCTACTCATGTAAGAAGTTGTTGCTGTTCCGTTTCCAACATCTATCGCCGGAGTTGAATAAAATGGGTCGCTTGAATTAAAAACAATTCTATTGTTTCCCCCAAAAATCCCATTATCATTAAACTGAATTTCTTTATTGTTCCCCCCCGGTGTTCCTCCGCTTGTCGGTGTGGTGGTAGAGATTATCGTTCCCGAAGGGTTTACGGCAAGGAAAGCACCTGCTGGCGTTCCTAGTGTTGTGTTTATTCTCGTCATTCCATCTAGTGTTGTCGTCGCCTTATCCATCGGTGTGTAGCCATAGAGAGAGTCAATGTTTGCTGAGGTGGCGAGAGAGAGGGGTTTGGTCAATCCGTTACTATAAGGTATTCCGGTCAAACCTGTTATGGCAAGGGTTGAAGTCGTGGCGGTTGAAGATGTGAGATTGGTAAAGTTCTGCTGTCCTGTCCATGCGTTTATTTGATTTGTTTTTGGGATTGTAGAAGAACTATAAATAACAGAACCGACACGGTCGTTGGTGAAATAGAAGTTTGTTAATCCTTCGGTGAGATTATCTGTTGTTTTGGTTGTGAGCCAAGAATTATTTAGTGTCGTCAACGAGGAGGGAGAATAGGTACCATTTGAATTTCCATAAGGAATATCGCCAGCGTTTTGTGCTTGTGGAATCGTTGTGTTTATGGCAAGGGCGACAGAAGACGTCATTGCGATAAGAAATCCTAAAATTATTTTTTTCATATTAAGCAATTATTCCATAAATATCGTCCGTAGGAGGAAGCGACATAGTAGCTGTTAAAGTACCAACACTCCAAGTCCAACCCATATTTTCTTTGTATACAGCATGGTCTAAAACAATATAAGTAGGTTTTTCTGTGAAAGTGAAAACGGTATTTGAACCGTCCACTGTTCCAGTAGCGGGCAGTTCGGTAAATCCACCACTTGAACCAAAATTGATATTTGCAAAAGAGTTTATTCCAGTTTTTTGTATTGCCTCCGTTGCTCCTGATACGGCAAGAGAATTGAGACCTGATACAAGGTCTATTTCGCTACTCGTTAATTGGTCAGCTTTTGATATGAAGCTCATAGATATATTATAACATTATTTTACTTTTTTGTCTTGGGGAGGAGGGGGACGGATTTTTTGTTTGCTTTATTCCATATTTCTGTTAGTTGGAATTCATTTAGGAAAGAGTCTTTTGGTTTAAACGCATAATATATAGTGCTTGGGTCTTGTACATCTGCGTCATCAATCCAATTATCTTTTATATTTTTGAAT
>JBAYIX010000028.1:0-3799 GCA_041665385.1 Minisyncoccota bacterium
CACCCCGAGCACTTCTGCCATGTCTTTTTGGGCATGACCTTCCAAATGCAATGCGTGAAGTCGGTCTCGATCGGTTTCTGTTAAATGCCGAAATTTGTTACGTTTTTTCATACAATTCAATGTCACATGAATTGCATTTCAAAAGAGAATTTTACACAAAAAGAATGGATATCGAGCACGGCATTTACTGCTACTACGGTAGGCTAGGTCAAGGTAAAACATACGCCATGGTTCGGGATCTTCTTCGGCTCTTGAATAACGGACATGTGGTCTACACAAATTTCACCATTCACTGGAATGGTTATGATCAAAGGTTAAATCCGTTCGCTATATTCTGGGGCGCTATTGGCCTCAAGAAAAGATTCATCAAGTATCCGGCTACAAACCTCCGTAAGATGCCAACAGATGAAAATTGGCATAACGAGTTCGGGAAACTTCGAGATTGCATTGTCGCCATAGATGAAGCATATGTCCTGTTCGATTCGTATCAAATGTCAAAAATGCCCATGTCACAACGCCTAAACATTCTTCAAACACGCAAATTCGATCGTTCAATCTTCTACACCACTCAACGACCAACTTCCGTACATGCTGTCATGCGAGGAATGACCAACGTATTCTATCATTGCGAAAAATTTATGATTCCATTCATCACTCTCTTTGCCCGCGATGAATATGATCTTGCCGGTGACGAAACAGTCAATGAAGAAAAACGATTATCAAGAAGACTATATTGGGGTGAATCAAAATACTTCAATATGTACAACACAAAAGAGACTGTCGGCATAAAAGGTGAAATTGGAAATATGATAGGTACAACAACCATCAAAACTGAAACATTTGAAGTAAACGTGCTAAGAGTCGCCGAGATCTGGGCTGCTTTAGCGGCCCGGATATCGGCTATAAAAATCAATAAGTAGATTGTGTGTTTTCTAGACTTGACCTCTATCACACATAATCAGAAAACAAAATAATACAAATGTATGGGTAATCAGATTCCCTCCGTCGATGAGCTCGGTCGAGCTTTCGATGAATTAAGAAAAACAAATTGGGGCGTAGATTTCTCAAAATATAAAGCAGTGATCTCCGGTCCAGTAAAAGAAGTATACGAGTTCGAAAAGGACATACACTTCGGCGGTCAATTGAAGTCACGAAATCGTCGAAAGAAGCGTGTCGGTAAGCGAAATCTAGGTATTCGTCGTCCATTCTCAATCTCACGCGCTAGGAAGCATATACGCCGTCTTATAGCCTGTAATTCCGGCCAATATGAGGGATGTAGAGATAAATTCGTGACATTTACGTTCGCTGAAAATATTACGGGATTGAAAGAAGCAAATGAGATGTGGAGAAAATTCGTGATGCGACTTAATTACCACATAGGTCACGCTCTGAAATACGTCTCGGTAGTCGAATTTCAGAAGCGCGGGGCAGTCCATTATCACGCAGTATTCTTCAATCTTCCCTACATAGACAACGATGAGCTCGCTTCAATATGGTCTCACGGCTTTATCAAGATCAACGCCATAGCACATATTCAATCGATCGGTGCTTATGTCTCGAAATATCTCCAAAAGGGTGTAGTAGATGCTCGACTATTTAACGAAAAATGCTACTTCACCTCGCGAGGCTTAAAGAAACCAATAACTATCAGAAAACCACCGCTTGATATTGAATTCTCCGATTCAGAAAAGATCGAATACCAATTAGAAGCCTCCTGCATACTTCCCTACAACTCATGGACAGGTCATACCACTTATAAAAGATACAGAGTCATAAATTATTAACCATAATCAAAAAACTACAATGGTCATAGAGCAAGCAATACAAAATTATCTCGATTGGAAAGTCATTAGAAGCCCGCGAGCAGCTGACATATACAAAAGCTATCTGCGCCGGCTGATGAATTTTCGAAATGTGGACACGAAAAATATGAAGAACACTGATATTGTGGATTTTCATCGGTTCCTCGCCACCAAGAACAACCCGCCGACGGTGGCTTACTCCTGTCGCATTCTCAAAAACTTCTTTCGGTATCTGAACTCGATCCAAGAATGTTCGGTGAACCCATTCCTGATCGAAGGTCCAAAATATTCTCAAAAGCCTCGCGTCGGTGTTACAGATGATGAATTCAAGGCCATGTGTGCCACCCTCAATCCTTACGAGCTTTACGATCTGCAGAAGCTTACCGTCCTGCATATGCTCTACAACACCGGTGTTCGAGTAAGTGAATTATGTGAACTCGATGTAAGTCAGATGTCATCTACTGAAAACTATACTTCGATCGAGACCAAGAAAAATAAACGCATCCGTGTCATAGCATGGGCGAATGAATTTCACCACGATATCCTGCTCCGCTGGATTGGCAGTCGCATCTGCATAAATCAAAAGCCAAGCCTATTCCTATCTCTCGATAAGCCCGGACGAGAACGCCTTACGCCTCGGACGATTGAACGCTGGGTACGCGAAATAGCAGCCAAGGCTGGCATAACCAAACGCATACATCCCCACATGTTCCGACATGCCAAAGCTCACAGAATGAAGGCTTGCGGAGCTGATCTCAAAGACATCCAGATGATGCTTGGACATGTGAGTCCGTATTCGGCACTGATCTATCTTAATTACGACAAGAATGAGATGTTAGCGAACGCGCAAAAGTATCTGTAGCTTTGTTCTTTCATAAGACGTTCTAAGCAGGAGTGGCGAAATAGTAACCGCTCATCACACTTAAAGTTGGGCCGGGGCGAGTGGTGTGCTTGCCCACGGGACGATCTTGCGAGGTGACTATACGAGTAATCAAAAAATGGACATTTCGGTACCGCGAATACTGGGCTCTCCGACCCCAGACCCTCGTCAAATCCTCGCCTCCTGCTTAGAGCGTCTAATGAACCGATTGCAAAATTTATTCACGCGCATGATATAATAATTCCTAATATGGAATCAAACTTAAAAACTCCAACAAGGTACGCTTTCATTGATGTACAAAATACCGAGGGTACTGCAAGCCAGATCCTTGGCTTCGTTGTAGATTGGCATAAGCTGTATCAATATCTCAAGGAGCAGTGGAATTGCGAAAAGATATTTTTCTATTCCGGTGTCGATCAAGGCAACGATGATAAAGCAACTGAATACCTTGCTCTCACAAAACTAGGCTATGAGATGCATGTAAAGCCATATAAGATATACAAAAATCCCGATAAGGTAGTTAAGATCACTTGCCCAAAATGTGCGAATGAAATCGACTACAAAACTGAAGGCGGTGTGCGTTGGAAATCAAACTGTGATGCTGAACTTTCAGTAGATGTTACCAATCTGGCAAAAGCCGGTGCTGAATTTCTGATCTTTTCCGGAGATGGAGACTTCGAATATGTGATCAGGAATGCTGTAGAAAAAGGCGTCAAAGTCTATATAGTTTCTAGTAGCAAGAAAATGAAAGTTGCTCCCCGATATTCAATATCCAGGTTCTCCACCAAACTTCGCGAGCTTATAGCTGAAAAGAAGGACTCGGTATTCTATGTAGATATAGGGCTCTGGAAACTGAAGATCAAAAAGGACATTTAGACAAAAGGAAAACGCCACACGAGTTGGCGTTTTCTAATGACATACATAGTATAGACGATTCATATTAAAAGTCAATACAAGTTATACACATTCATAAATAGACTTATGATTAGGCCTGCAGTGAATTAGCACTCTAAATGCACAGCCCTCACTTCTTCCAAAACACTTGCCTCGGACTTAGGAATCCGAGGCGTTTTCGTTCTCGGTTGTTTAACTTCCTCACAACAGTTGCAAGCTCTTC
>JBAYIX010000029.1:0-3042 GCA_041665385.1 Minisyncoccota bacterium
CCTTCTCGGAGAGACGGGATTTTTCATCGTATTTGTAGACGACTTCCTGCCCGTTGTCCTTGATCTTTTCCAGCCTGCCAAGCTTGTCGTAAGACCATTCATTAACCTTCCTTGAACCGTCTGCGAAAGTCACAACAAGGGATTTGCGTTTGCTGGAATTCGTATATGAATACTCGTGGGTGGTCTTTTCCTCCTTCTTCTCGGAAGCGAACTGCTTGAAGGGGATTGTCGCCTTGGTGTAGGTCTTGCTGATCACTCTGTCGAAATATACAAGCCAGAAGCGTTTCCGGGCAAGGTCTGCGTAATAATCAGAATTTAGGTTACGGTATCCCATACTTTCCAAAGCCTTCCATCATTAACTGAAATATGCATGGCTACACGAGTTGAAAGTTCTAATAATACTTTCCTTTTGGGAAACCCCAAGAAGTAATTATTTGTTATCCGTTTTTTGAGGGTCGGGAATTTTAGAGACATCTACCGCTGGCTTGTTTTTCTTGAAGGTTCCGAGTATTTCTTCAATTAAATCAAGGCTCTCGCAATCTGTAGTGGAAACAAGCTTCCCCTCTGAGTATTTCTCAATCTTCTTAGTTCCCATAGACAAGAATTCTCCATTCCATGGCTGACTGTTACGGGTTTCATTTTTCGATACGTCAAATACGATTTCTTTTACTGTTCCATCTTCTGCATACAGCGTTGCTTTTAACGGCATGCCGTTTTTTAAATCTATCCCAAGTACCTCTCCGTTATGTAGCCCCACTGGATATGTTCCAGTTTCTGGCTTCCCATCTTTAAAGATAACTTGTAATGTTTTATTGGGGATTTTATACATCATGTAGTGATTCGGCGTACCATTAGAAGACATGCCTTCCATAATGACTTCATTATCACGATAAAATCTTGTCAGGCCGTGATTAATCTTTTTCCCAGAAGTATCAATATAGTAATATGACATACTATGAATTTGTTTTTTCTTACCTACAACAGTACTTTCCCTGTAAACCTTAATCCCCTCAAAAACAGCTTCTTTGTCCTTGAAAGCTTCAGCGTACGAATACCTGAGTTTTTTTATTTCTTGGTTCATTTCCACTTCCTCTTTACTCATAGGCTCAATCGAAGAACAGGAAGCTACAAAAACAACAGAGGCAAAAGCTAAGAATAAAATCCATGAAGATATTTTCATTTTTCTCCTCATTTCATTCAGGTCTTGGGGTTATTGCGTTAACAAGATTGGAATAATTCATCAAGTAATTGGCGCTTGTCTGCTGAATTTGGTCTACAATTCCTTGGGTAAGGTCTTCGGTGTCTTCATCCCCAAACACATGTCCAAATACTCCTGGAATATCTGAAAGACTCCATTCAATCGGGTTGCCGTTCGAGTCTACGTGTAAAGGACAGTACGAGTCTTGGATGGCATGCAATGCTTGTCCCATATACTCCAAGGCATTGTTTCTGTTAGAATCTATCAAGAGATTTGCAAGAGCTAAAGATTCCGATATAAACGAATTTCTTAGTTCAATTGCATCAGCAGCTGATTGACCTGGAGCGCTCATCGAGTGCTGGTAAGCTGTACTACTTCCTTGACCACCTGGAAATCTATCTACATATGAGGAACCAGTTTGAATAGCTGCAATATCATCAGGAGACATGTTGGAAAATTGGCCTGCGAGTATTGCATTGTGAGCTTCAACCGTCCATCCCCCCAGAAAGTCAAAGCAATTTGTCACACGATTATTGCAATATGCTGTATTATTCCAACCATCTATATAGCCGAGAGGATCGGCGGTCTGCCACTTGCCGAGGTCAGAGCGGTAGTTGCGGAATAAGAAAGCATAGCCCAATCCTTCAATATTAGGTTTTCCAGTGAAGAAATCGTGGGACATTGAAGACACCGATGAGAGGGATTCTCCGAACGACGTGCGATCTACTGCGGAGAACTTACCGTTCTCTACAGAGCCGAGAGAGCTGCCGAGAATGTCATTGAGGATGACCTTCCCGTCGGCAAGGATGGGAGAACCGCCATTGACATGAGGCTCCACCGTGTATCTTGTTGCATTTCTGCCAATCAGCGCCAGACCGTCCCAGGCGAAATCCTCCTCGACATCGTTAGAGTGGCGTTCTGCAATCTGACCGTCCGCATAGTACTCAAAGGTTGATACTTTCTCGCTGTCCTCAACCTTCAGAACTTTATCCAGCCAGCCGTAGGAATATGATTTTTCGCCTTCCTTTGATAACCTTCCCGCACCATCGTATTGATAATCAGTTTCAAGTGTTAAGTTTTCAGTTTTAAGCGAAGAGGAAACCAACTGATTAGCCGCATCGTATGAGAAAATAGTCTCTTTTCCATTGACGGTTTTCTTAAGGATATTTCCTGCCTTGTCATAGACATATTGCTCAGCATATTTCCCGTCCTTGTCCTTCACGCCTACTAATTGGCTCTTGAGATCGTATTCATAGTTCTGGAGTTTTCCGTTAACCTCACGGGCGGTAATCATGCCGTCCTTGGAGTAGAGGTATTTTAAATCGGCAATCGGTTTTTCGAGGTTCCCCAGAGCTTTTCTTGTCAAACGCCCCTGAGAGTCGTATTGATAGAATTCCGAAAGACCTGCGATGACCTTCTCGGAGAGACGGGATTTTTCATCGTATTTGTAGACGACTTCCTGCCCGTTGTCCTTGATCTTTTCCAGCCTGCCAAGCTTGTCGTAAGACCATTCATTAACCTTCTTTGAACCGTCTGCGAAAGTCACAACAAGGGATTTGCGTTTGCTGGAATTCGTATATGAATACTCATGGGTGGTCTTTTCCTCCTTCTTCTCGGAAGCGAACTGCTTAAAGGGTACTGTCGCCTTGGTGTAGGTCTTGCTTGTGACCCTGTCGAACTGGTCATAGACAAAATCCACGCTCTGAATGGTTTTGCTGATATGGGAATACAGGTCTTCGGTGTTCCTTACGGCATTTTCTATGCGGATGACTTTGCCACGGCTGTCATAGGTGATGTTCTTTTCCTGCCCGTTCCCGTAGCTTATGCGGGTACACCTGTCGAAC
>JBAYIX010000030.1:0-2956 GCA_041665385.1 Minisyncoccota bacterium
CTATCAGCAAAAGAAGCGAGATAGTTCCTAGGTGAGATTTCTCTGAAAGCACTCCATATCACACTGTTTCGAGATGTGTATCTCGACTGATGAGCTCAAAAGAGCGAAACAGAAAAGTTCTTTATAAAAAAGAGTGGTTCATGCAAATTGTTCGGAAATATATTTACTGACAATTTGCATGAACCACCTAAATACAACTATCTGCTTCCTGTTCGGGTCACCGCAACGAGTCATTGTCACCGCTGTTATCGGCTTCATCCTCTGGGGTGTGGTCGATCCAGAATCGGTGCGATACCTCACGGTGACATGCTGGAACAATTTTTGGAAAGCCTTCGGGCCTCTTCTACAGCAATTGCTTCAGCTCCTCATCGTCGGTGGGGTGATCTGGTTCTTTGTGAAGAACCTTTTCAGTAAGAAAAAATGAGTCACAACTCTTAGGGGAGAAATAACTTCCTGATTCCAAAACAAATTCATATGGTCCATTCCACCTTCGCATCGCGAAGCATCGGAATTGGATTCACACCATATGTTTCTGTCCACGAATGTAATTCGTGCTGATGAGTCTCTCACACATGTATGTGAAAAAGACGAAACAGAAAAAGTTCTTTACAGAAATACCTTTATGAAAATTATTGTTGTTCATAGCCCCCACGACAAACATCAGGAAGAAATTGATAAAGCCTTAGAAGCTTTTTCTTTTAAGAATTCTCCTTGGAGAATTACTTCTGTGTCCACATCCTCAATTATTCATTCTCATCTGTCGATAAGTTTTACAACCGTTATCGCACTAAACGATGAAAGTAGAAAAGGAGGTAAATAATATGGCAATACTCCCCGCAGGAGAAATCCCTCAGAATCCAAGCTTCAAGAAAGGGAATACCACCAAGAAAGCCGTAAAAAGTTCCAAAGGTATAAGACCTCTTTCTAAGAAGCAGGTGGAAAAGCTGAAGGGAGAGTTCTCCATCCCGTCCTGGATGATTAAGGACAATTAAAAACTAACTGCCTCCACGAGGCAGCGGCAAACAATTCGTGGGAGTGACGAGCACTAATCGCTGACGGATAGCACGTTCTATCCGTCTTCTGTCGACAAGTGTGTACTTGTCCTGATGACTGCGTAAGCAGATATCGAAAGGTATGCTCAAAAGAGCGAAACAGAAAAGTTCTTTACAATTCAACGTTTGCTCAACCGTTTAAAAACAGAGCACGTCTGGCGACAACGCACCGCCTTTGCAGATATGAAAACAACAATCTTTGTTGAGGTTACTTTGCCCCGTAATTACAAGGTTGACTTGTCACATGGTAAGCCCACGTCTCCTCGGATGGTCATCTTCGGCTGGTATGAAAACCAGCAGGAAGGGTGGGGGGGATGCCTTGCTCCATCAGGTCTTCATGGGAAGAATGGTTGGATGGAGAGTGCTGAGGTAAAAGATGTCGCGAACGAAGCGACTTTGCCCGATGATCTGTATGTCATCGTCAGCACCAACGGAGCCAGTTGGTATGCAACCGCGGCTTTTGTCTCGAAAGAGAAAGCGGAGATTGCGATATCTCAAAACCAGTCTTCGTCTTGGGCGAGCTGGTCGGTCATGGTTCCTCGGGGGAAGAATGAAAAAGACCCCCGCGATCTCTATGCCTTCCAGTTTTAGTCTGGAGAGATTAGTTTCAGCAGGTTTTAACTAAACCGCCGGAGTGGAAGTATTTTCTTACTCCTCCGACACTTTAATGCAGCTTCGCAGCAAAAAACGATTGCGCGAAATGGTCACAAGCCCATCAAATGCAGAGTGGAGTTCTTTACATAATTTTGGTTCATGTAGTTTGTCAGTAAATAATTATTTACAAATTACATGAACCAAAAATTCATCATGGACAAGCTGTCAGTCCTCGCAAAGTTGACAGCAATCTTCACACTCATTTTCTCCATCGTTGCCTGCAAGCCGGAAAGTCCGGAACCGCAGAGCTCTCCAGCTCCCGAAGCGAAAGTGGTGAAATCAATCAGCCGCAAGGTTGAATCGGTTTACGCCCACTCTGTCATTCGGCATATCGCTGCTGATGGCAAGGTTGCTATTGGTTTGCCGATAGATTCTATCGACAACTGTCTACGTGGTCGTAATGGTCACACTTTCTTTCTTGAAGGAAAGGCCCAAGTGGGAGATGGAGCGGTTGCGGTCTTTTACCTCGAAGACCAAGTGCTGGAGAACGGAGAAGTGCGTACGGTTATAAAGGCCATGAGGATACGCAGTGTGAATAACAAGAATCTCGAGAAGCATTTCTCGGATTCTCAGGGAGATGATCAACTCCCAGAACCAAAAAAATCGACAGACACCACAGACTTGCCTTCACAGCGTGAAGCTCCCGGTTCGTGAATCTGTCTTCTGTCTCGGGATGTGATTCCGACTGATGAGCTCAAAAGAGCGAAACAGATAAGTTCTTTGAATAAAAATGTTCTCTCTGTACCAAACTGTATTTAATTATTTGAATCTAGTTTGGTGCAGGGAGTTACGCGACCCCCAAGCACGTGACGGTATTTGACAGGTAGCCGACCTGTCTGAAGCAATAATGCTTTATCCATAGTGGAGAAATAAAACTCAAAACATGGAATAGAAAAGTTCCCAGTATGCCATATTGGGAATGCATTGGAACTATGGTTCACCGGACTGGGTGACTGCAAGTGTGTTTGTCATTTGTTCAGTCAATAGCTGAAATCTTCCAAAGAGATGCGAATAGCAAGCCACCCCACAAACAAGCAACCCTATTACCTGAGTCGTAAGAAGAGCTTTAATCCATAGTACTAGTCCCTTAATAACTGAAGTTCTGGGACATCGCGTAATAATTTTGGAAGGTTGTTGGAAAACCTGGCTGGAAGAGTTTGTGTTCATTGTGGAATGAACACGAGTCAAACTACAGTACGTTGATGAGGAATGTTGTTATCTGAGAGTAACAAATGACCCACAGCACAAAA
>JBAYIX010000031.1:0-2799 GCA_041665385.1 Minisyncoccota bacterium
AAACCTACATTATCTGGCATGCACGTGCATATGAGATAATGTAGGTTTTCTTTTTTCCCTTCTCCTGCGCTATACTCAACTCATGGGATACCTTCTCCTCATCCTTATCTTCGAGATATTCGGACTCTCTCTCCTCTCTAAAAAGCTCACCAACGCACTCTACCACGTGTTTCTCCGGATCTTCCGCCACAGGGAAATTGCCCTCCCCATCCTCATCGTTCTCCTCTTTCCCGGCACGGTCATCCATGAACTGGCACATCTTTTTATTGCTGAAATTTTGGGCGTCAAAACGGGAAAGCTCAATCTTGCTCCGGAATCCATAGAAGGGAGTCAAATCCAAACAGGAAGTGTGGAACTGGTTCAAACCGATCCATTCAGGCGGAGTGTCATCGGCCTTGCGCCATTTTTCGTAGGGCTCACCGCACTGTTTGTCCTCTCCTCAATACTTCCGAATCTTTGGAATAATACAATCAGTGCATACAACCAGGGCATCCTCTTTTCCTCTCTTTCACTCTACTATCTACTCGCTACTCTCTACTTTCTCTTCGCTGTCTCCACCACCATGTTTGCCTCCAAAGAAGATATGAAAGGGGTAATTCCCTTGGCAATCGTTTTGGGAATGATCGGAGGAGCATTGTATTTTACAGGAGTACGAATTGGAATAACAGAAGAATTAACCAAAAGCGTCACAGGAATACTCTCTGCTATCGTACAGAGCCTCAGCCTCGTCCTCTTCCTGAACCTGTTTCTCTATGTTCTTGCAGCAGCTGGGGTGTGGAGAGGAAAAAACAAACAGGTCATACAAAACCAATAAAACTCAATCGAAAACCTTCTATCTGGCCTATTGTAAAGCCCAATCTTGAATTCAAATGCATAAAAGCCTATAATACTATTATGGGATCACAAAAGGAAGAACTCAGAAATGATCGGGTAACTATAGCTGCGTTCTGTGCAGGCTCACATGCTGCAGAACAGGCTGGATTTCCAATTGCTGATCCATATGCTAACCAATGTGCTCGAGTACTATATGCTGGCCTCAATATAGAAGAATCAAAAGCATGGGACCAAGAATCTATAAGCGCAGCAATTGGATGCCTTAATTTTTGTCTCGTCAGAGTTCCTGATGTTGCCCACTACATTCACGATTTATGGAGCGGTAGTGCGCTTCTATCCGGACGAGAAAGCGCAAAAAAAGCTGACCCAAACCATCCTCACGCCCACCCGCTTATAAAAACTTTAAAGGAATTTACTCATCCTGAATTAATAAAAGAACATATGCTCGCACACGGTGATTTGGAAGGCATAGCATCCGGACTACAGGATCTTGCTCTAAGACACTCTGTTGCCAATCCGGAGGCCATACCAAACTTCCAAAGCGTGGAAGATCTTCAAAAATATTTTAAAACACATGACGTTTGGCAGGTATTTTCGGTTCTGTTTACCATGATAAAAGATCAAGAACTTCTCGATCGTATGTGCCAGCATATTCATAAAAACTGGCAAAAGGTAAACGCCGACATCAGCGGATTTATGCCTACTGACACCAGGATAGATCGCCCATATGCAGAATTAAGCCCTAAAGACAAACGGGTAACTGCAACAAATGTCCGAAGCGATATATTAGCAGTCGTCCTGTATCTATGTGACACACTCAGACTTGAAGTCCCAAGGCCTCTCGGGGGAAATGTACTTTTAATATAAACCCTTATGTCACCGGAAATACCCACACAATCACCAGATAGTTTTGCAGGAGGACGGTCAGCAAGAAGAGAAGCTAATCCGTTTGCAGACATTGAGTTCACTACAGTATCCATAGAAGGCCATACACTGAGACCTTCTATTTGCGCGTCGGAAAACGATTATTATCAATTTTTAAGGATAAAGTATGGAGATCAAATACCGCGTGACCCAAAAAAGCTCCGATATCACCCTGATGGAGGACATTCCATAAATAGTTCCCTCACCTATTCCGATGGTATGTATGCTCCAGGAGCATACTCTGCAGGACAAGCTCCTTATCTGGTCGTTCATTTTGCCGGTACTACACGCACTGATTGGCGTGATACATACTCAGAAGCTACTCTTGCTGCAGGTCACATCCCAACATGGTTAGGAACCATAGATAGAGATATGTTTAATACACATGTTGACTTTATTGGTATTGGCATGATGTTTTATGTTTTTGGTGCAGATGTTATGGCATTTAATCCCGATCAGGCAGGTAAATATAGTCACATGGAGGTTGCGCTCGCAGAAGCACTTGGCATTCCTGTATATACAATTGGAACTCAACAACCAAAAGATCTTATCCGTGAAATACATGAGCGTCACTATCCACGGCGCAATTTTCCGCAACCGACACCACAGGTATTTGAAATAGCACAGGAATATCTTAATACAAATCCAATGGAAACAAAAAATCTGTCTTGGAATCAGCTTCAACTTATGAATCGTTTTCCTGCGCTTTTCCTTGGACAAGCAACTTCAATTTACGCTCGGAGAGGATGCTGTATGCCATGGGAATCAAACCGCAGTATTACCATTAGTCCTCCGCCAAACGGCTATCCTAACCACTATATCCTGAACTCTTCAATGAATGAATAAACGGGACTGCGGAACTAATTTTTAGCTTCGCAAGGCCAGGCCTTGCGAAGCTACTTTTTTAGCACGGTAAAAAATGCGTCCTGGGGTATATCTACACTTCCCACTCGCTTCATCCGCTCCTTCCCCTTCTTCTGTTTCTTTAACAATTTATCTTTCCGTGTCCGGTCTCCGCCGTAGAGTTTGGCTATCACGTCT